>NZ_JBFAKP010000012.1:0-232322 GCF_040655795.1 Nonomuraea sp. NPDC050310
TGCCGGGTCTGCGGTGGTGGCCCGCCCGGGGGGCTGCCCACCACAGGTGACGCTGCAGACGCCACGGCTCGCCCAGGTCCTGGTCCCCAACCGGGATCGCGCGGGGCGAGACGATCATCAGGTTACCGCTGGCCGACCGGCAGGTCGGGCCGGGCGGTGTGCTTGGCCCTGAAGCCGGCGAGCCACGCGAGGCCGGTCGGCAGGAGCGGGATGGTGAGGGCCTCCAGCCAGTCCGGCAGGATGGCGATGAGGCTGTGGTCGGCGTCGATCGCCTGCAGCACCGCGGTGCCCGCGACGGCGCCGAGGTAGGCGCCGACGCTCGCCCACTTCACCTTGGCCTCGACCGGCGGACGGCTGTATCGGACGGGCTCTCCGTGCATGATCTCCTCCTACGAGGTGGGGCTGGGGGACGGGGTCGGGACCTTGACGCAGTCGAAGCGGTTCAGCTTCGAGGCGCCCGGCTTGCCGGGCTTGCACTGGACGAGCTGGCCCTCGAAGGTCAGCTCGAAGCCGTGCGTCAGCGGGCGGACGAGCTTGTCGACTCCCGAGCGGGAGTACCAGGTGGTCTTCGACTCCGTGGACTTGCACGCGCCGGCCACGGACTTCGGCAGGTTCTTGCGCTCCAGGGCCCGCATGTACCCCGTCTTGTGGGAGACGCAGGCACCGTACGAGCTGGCCGGTTCCTTCCAGCCGGTCGAGGCGTAGACGATGCCTCCGCCCACGAACGGCACGCTGAAGATGACCAGCATGGCGAGGATCTTCTTCACGAGGGGTTCTCCTTGTCGAGGTTGGCCCAGCACCTGGCGTTCCAGTCCAGACCGGTACCGAGCTTGTGACGGGCCTTGAACGCGGCGACTAGGGCCATCAGGTCCGGGTCCTCCGCGGTGTAGGCGGTCGACGTCTGGTCGACCGCGCCGAGCGCCTTACGGATGCGGACGACGTACGGGGAGCTGTCGCCCGGCTGCAGTTCGGGGAAGCGCGTCGGCGCCGGCCTCGGCCGGTCGCCGCCCGGGCGGGGTGCGCCGCGGCGGATCCAGGCGTACAGCCGGTCGCCGGGACAGTCGGTCTTGTAGCCGTCGCGATGACCCTTGATCTCGTTGCCGGCGTCGCCGTGCGCACGCAGGAACTCGATCGCGTCCCGGATCCCGTGCAGCAGGCCGGGCGTGGGCACGGCGTACCCGCTGTTCCCGATCAGAGCCAAGATCGCGTAGTGCTGGCTGTTGAGGCCGGCCCCGTTCGCGGCGGGCAGGATGTGCGGGCCCCGGCCGATGAGCACCTGGCGGTGGCAGCAGGCCCCGACGGTGTAGCCGATGTCGGAGTAGACCTCGCCGCGGCCGCCGGCCATGTGCATGCGCTGGATGTCCCGCATCAGCTTCAAGCACCGGCCGTGGTCGTCGATGATGCGGACGTCGACGTGGCTGCCGGTGTAGTGGACCTTCACGCCACGGGTGTGCGCGAGGCGGTCGAGCCGGCGCGAGGGCGCTACGGCTCCCCACTCGGCGCGAGAGACGATGTCGGCCATGGTCAGCCTTCCTCGGTGTGCTTGCGGCGCTGGGCTCTCCAGGTCCGCAGGATGATGGCGAGCCGCCAGCTCAGGACGAGGGGCACGCATGCGAAGGCGATCATCCGGGCGGCGATGATCCACTCGATGTCCGGGAACCACACCCGAAGCGTCCACAACACGAGTACGGCGGCGAGTACGCCCTGAAAGGCGAAGACGTGACGACCCGCGCCCGTCTTCCACCACCGGGCCAGGAGCGCCTGGGCGACCACGCACGCCAGCGCGAGCACTGCCGACAAGATCAGCAGGGCGCTGCCGACCAGGAACCTCGGATCAGTCACGGGCACCTCCGAACGCGTCGTCGAGGATCGCCGCCCACCCGTTCGCCTCACGCATCGCCCGCAGCTTGCGACGGCGTCTGCGGGCCTGAGCGACCCGCTCCTGGGTCGAGGCGTATTCGCGCTGCGCGCGGAGCTTAGACTCGGCCGCCTGGCGGGCGGCCTGCTCTATGTCCGGCCGGTCTTCGGGTTGCGTCATCGCTGGACCTCGCTCTGGCGGGCTCTGATCTCGGCCAGCAGGACGTTCGCGACCTGGGTCCCCTCGGTGGCGGCTTCGAGTGCCGCCTTGGTCTCCTCGGCGTGAGCCTGGCGGGTCAGATCGTGGGCAGCCCGCTCGGTCTCGTAGAGCTTTCGCCAGGTCTCGGACTCCTTGGCCAGCCGGTCGATGTGCGGCTTGGCGGTGATCCAGCCCTTCACGAACAGGGCGAGGATCAGTCCGGCGAGTCCCGCGTTGAGCAGGAGGCCGATGATGTTCGGATCTTGCATCGGCACCTTCGCATGGGGAGGGAGGTAGCCGCCCGCCCCGCGCATCCTCCAAGGGAGGGACGGGCGGCCACGATCAGGGAGTCGGCCAGAGCGCCGTGGCGGGGTGGGTCAGAAGCTGCGCATCTGGCCGGACTCCTTCAGCTCGGCGATCAGCGCGGTCAGCGCGTTGTTGAGCGTGAAGATCATCAGGCGGAGGGTGGCGCTGTGATTCTGGTCGTAGGTGGCGGGCGCGGACGGGATGCTCACCACGCCGACTTCCACGGAGTCGGCTTGCGGGAACGGTGGGATCTCCACCAGGGGGATCATCGTCCCGGAGGAGTCGATCGCGACCAGGCGGCCGCTCTCGGCCCCGATCCACACGTCGCCCGGGCCGAGCTCGGACAGGTTGGGGCCGGGCGACGAGCGCAGGATCCAGCCCTGGGACGCTTCCTTGAGCGGCTGTCGGCGCTGCACCGAGCTCTGCGCGGTGGACGCTGCCGCCTGCACGGCGCGGATGGCTCGGGTCTGATCTGCCGGGAAGTCGTCCACGCCTAGATCACCTCCTGCGGGTCCAAGAAGATTTCGGCTTCGTCTCTGCCGTGGTCGCGGCTGACCGGGATGGTGCGCATGCCGAGGATCCGCCGCCGGGTGTCGAGGCCGGCGCCGCCGTTGATGCGTTTGAACCACTCGTCGGTGATGACGATGCGGCACACGTCCCCGACCAGGTTGGGCTTGATGGTGGGCTGCTCGCCGAGCAGCACGGTGATGGACAGGATCTGGGGCGCGCCGCCCGCGGTCGCGGCGAGCTGCTCGGCGACACCGTCCAGGATGTTCTTGTCGACGACGCCCGGCCGGTCGACGGTGCGGTCCATGCGCAGCCAGCGACCGGTTGCCAGGTGCGGCGATGAGTACGGGTCGCTGAGTAGCGGCGTCGCAGTGGTGGAGGCGTCCGTGCTGACGGAGTCACCGCGGGCCCGCCAGCGGGTGCCGCGCTGGAGCGGGGTCTGCTCGATCGAGTAGTCGAGCAGGTTGCCGCCGTTCGGGCTGTCGTTGAACTCGTGGCCGGCGTCCGGGTTGCCGAGCGGCGCCCCCCACCGCCAGTGCAGCTCCACCCCGCCGGTCCCGAGCACGGTGTCCAGGGTCCATTCGATACCGTCGACGCCCTCGGTGACGTCCTGGAGCGGTCGGCCATAGCTACCTTGGAACGGCTCGTAGGTGCGCGTCAGCGTCGAGCCGCTGCTGCCGGAGGCGAGGATGAGGCCCAGGTCGGCGTCCGGTTGGGTGGCCATGTGGGTGAGGGCCTGGCGGGCGATCTCGGCGCGGTCCATGCCGGTGTACGGTCCGAGCGTGTGCTCTAGGGCGACGAGGTCGGGGTAGCCGTCGAACGTCATCCCGGACAAGGTGAGCTCGGGGTGGGAGCGCCGCTGTTTGGTGATCTTCGAGCCGATGATCCAGTACCGGCCCCAGTGGTCGCCGGCCCGCCACACGTCACACACGATCGTCCCCGGCCCCAAGGTGAGGTCGGAGGCGTCGCGGGCGATCAGCTGGGCGACCAGGTCTCCGTCGTCCTCGTTGCTGATCGGGAACGAGGCGGAGAACGTTCCGGCGTTGATTTGGCCGCGCCGGTTGAGCTTCCGCTCGAAGGAGTCGACCCGCAGGCCTTTGAGGGTGCCGAGGAAGCTGCCGTCCAGCCTGCGGAATTCGTAGGTGTAGAGGGCGTCGCCGCGGCCGGGCGCATCCGCCGGGATGGGCGGCGTCTCGGGTTCGAGCGCCCCCGACGGCAGCGACAGGGTGATGCCGACCGTGATGGCGCCCGCGTCGGTGATGAAGTCCTTCGGCCCGGACGGCGAGCTGGAGGTGATGAGCTTGGAGGCCAGGATGGTGGCGGGCGACCCCGGCGCGCTGGCCGACCCGGAGCCGCTGGTGTGAAGCTGGTAGCCGGTCGGCGCCTGCCACGTCGCGGTCGTCTCGTAGGAGCCGCCCTCGTTGTAGGAGGCGGCGATCCAGCGCAGCTCCAGGTGAGTGGAGGCGGCCGGGGTGACGGACGGGGTGGTGGCGTGCCCGTCCTCGCCGATTCCCGCCGCGTAGATGGCCACGCGCGCGGCGACGCCGGGGGTGACGCCCGGTACGGCGGCGATCAGGACGCGGCCCAGACCGGAGTGGCCGAACGCGTAGCTGGCGGCACTGCCTGCGATACGCTGCCACAGGCGGGCCTTGAGCGCGCCGGTGATCTCGTCGGTGACGTCCACCACGGACGTCCATCCGGCTGCGGTCATCTCGGAGTGGTCGCCGCCGACCTGCAACGCCCACAGGCTGTCGGTGTCGAGGGTGCCCGGCGGGCGGGGCACGGTGATGGTGCCGCCGACTCCTGTGCCGTTCGACGTCTGGCGCACGCTGGCCGACATGGGCGCTCCCCTCTCGCTCAGTTCCAGGCGTCGCGGTAGAGGACTTCGGCCTGCGTCCCGCCGGAGGCCGCGGTGTATTCGATCTCTTGCGGCCCGCGGGCCAGAATCCAGTCCGGGACCGACACCGAGCCGGAAGAGCGCGAGCTGATCACGTTTGTGGAGCCGACGCGGGCACGCTCCAGATCGGTGTCGATCTCCAGCTCTTCGCCGTCGTCGAGGGTGAGGTTGAACTCCAAGACTCGGTTCAACGTCAGGTTGTGGATCTTGGGTGTTTCGACCGGGCCGGGGATGCGCAGCAGCGGCTTGGTGGCGGCGTTGCCCGCGTTGGTGACGTCGACGATGGTGTCGATAGGGACGGTCACGCCTGTGCTGTTGATGTTGTAGCGGCGCGGGTCGGCCAGCAGCCACTCGACCGCGATCTTCCCCCACCCGAGCCGGAGCAGCCGGTCGACCGGGATGTGCACCCGGCCGATCCGCGCCCGCATCAGGTACGGCGTCCCCAGATCGTTGACGACGAGGGGCCACTGGGTGGCGTCCTCCAGCAACGGGGTCGCGTTCTCCAGGGCGAGGACGATCTCCTCCACCTGGGCGCGCGGCGCCCGGATGTGGCCGGTGAGCACCACCTGCCGGTCGCGGGCGAGCGGCCGGCCCGGCGAAGAGCCGTGGTCGTTGGCCTTCGGGGCGTGGCCGGAGTCCGGGGTTTCCTTGCCGCGGAAGCCGTCCAGCCCGCCCGTGATGCGGTACGGCGTGCCCCGGCCGAGCACGAACCCGTTCCATTCAAGCTGGCCGGGCAGGCCGTCGAGCTGGTCGCCGGGCAGCACCGGGACGACGATGAGCGGCGCGGGCACTGCGACGGCCACCGCCACGTGCGGGAGGGTGACGTCGGCGTTGAACTCGGCGTCCACGTCCGGCAGCCACACGCTGGCGGCCGCGGCGACGGTGGCGGGGGCGGCCGACGCTGACGCCGACACGGCAGGGGCCGGCGTGCTCGCCGCGGCGGCGACGGTGGCCAGAGAGACGATGACGGCGTTGTCGGTGGTGACCGACGGGGCCGGGACACTGGCCGCGACCGCCACCGTGGCGGGCGTCGCCGAGGCGCCCGCCGACACCCCCGGCGCCGGGACCGTCGTGCTGGCCGCGACCGTGGCGGCCTCGGCGCTGGCGCCGGCGCTGACCGACGGAGCCGAGACCCCCGAGGCGACTTCGACGACGGACAGGTTGGCGCTGGCGTCCTCGCTGCCGGCGAGAATCTCCAGCGCCACCCACGCCCAGTCGGCGGCCGATGTGCCGGCCGCGTCCAGGTTGAAGGTGACGCCGGTCCCTGCGGTGGGGGTGTTGGCGGCCTTGATGGCCGCCAGGCCGTAGAAGCTGCTCTCGCCCGACATCGTCCAGGCCGACTCGTCATCGGTGGAGGTGGGCTGTCCCAGCGAGGCCAGATCCAGCGCGCCCACGATGCCGCGCGAGCCGTTGCCGGTGCTGGTGTAGGCGGCCACGTTGGCGTTGTTCGTCGTGGTCGACCCGGAGCCGTTGGCGCCGATCGGGTTGGACGGGTGCTGCCCGGTGATGACGTAGATCTTGAGGCCGCCGGTGGCGCTCGTCACCGTCACCGTGGTGTTCGTCAGCGCGGTCGGGTTGGGCGCGGTGTAGATGCGGACGCCGGCGGTGCTGGCGTGCTGCTTGCGCAGCGTCCACGTCCTGGCGGTGCCGCTGTTGCTGATCGACGGGCTGGAGGCTCCGGCCATCAGCACGGCGACGAGCAGACTCCCGGCGGGGGGAGAGAAGGCGGTCGTGGTGATACTGCCATCGCCGGTGGCCACAGCGGGGGTGGACGCGTGGGGCGCGATCGGCATGCCCGCCTCCTTTCGTCGTCGGGAGTGCGGGCATGAAAAAGCCGCCCGGAGGCGGCATCGGCGTGCGGGTCGAGCTGGGCCTACGGGGTGCAGTCCACCGTGAGCAGACCGTTGGCGTGCGGCGAGACCAGGAGCGTTCCGTCCGAGGTGTTGTAGGTGGTGCCCAGATCGATACCCAGGATCAGGGCGAGCCCGGCCAGCGCGGCCGCGTACATGTCGATCTTCGCCACGCCGGTCAGCGTCGAGCTTGGCCACGACACCGCGTCCGAGCTGTACCTGAGCACGCCCGCGCCCGGGAGGCTGAGGGCGGTGCCGGTGATGGCCTTGCCACCCGACGCGTAGCCCGTGCCCGTGATCTCGTTGGTTGAGCTGTAGGCCGAGTCGGCGTTGTAGTCCTGCGTCTTCGAGCTGGTGTAGAGGGCGACCTTGTGGTCCTCGCGGTCGAGGTCCAGCGCGAGCTGGGTCGTGTCGAGCACATCCTGGAGGGTGCTGACGTACAGGCCGGACGGCATCTCAGTTCCCCTTCCCGGTACGGGCCTTCGCGGTCGCCGTCACCGCGGGGGCGTCCACGTCGGCGCTGCCGTCCTCGACCACGACGGGCGACGGCTGCGGTGTCCCGAACAGCTCGCGCAGCGGCGCCGCCTCCGCCTCCAGCACGGGCAACTCCTCGCGCATCCCGGCCAGGCGTGCCTGGAGCTGCGCGCGCAGGTCGGCGTCCTCGCGCCCGTCGTCATCCAGGATCTGGCCGGCCAGCCGCTCCTCCAAGGCCGGGATCTGCGTGAGCAGCTTGGCGATCCGCCGCTCCCTGCGCAGCCACGTCCTGGTCTCGTTGATGTGGTTGGCGGCGTCCTGCTTGCGCTGCTTGGCGGCGGCGATCGTCTGCGGATCGCCGTCCTCCAGCGCGTCCCGGTAGGCCTGCTTGGCCGCCTGCAGCTCCAGCTCGATGGGCTCCAGTGCTTCGGCCATGGCCAGCTGCTCGCGCAGCTCCCGCACGCTCGGCTGCGCTGTCTGCAGCTCGAAACCGTTGTTCACCGTTCCTCCGTTGCGATCGGCCGCCACTGCACGCGCAGATGGGGCAGGAAAATTTCGGCGTCCTGGCCGGTCCACCGCTCCTGCACCAGGTGGCCGAGCTGATCCACCGTCAGCTTCACCGGGCGGCCGGTCGCGTCGCGGTAGCCGAGCACCAGGTCGCGGGTGGATGGACGGCCCAGGCCACGTTCGGCGAGACGGCGTCTCAGATCGTTCAGGTCGGCCTGGCTGGCGGGCTTGATCACAGACATGCGGCGCCTCCTACCGTTGCAGCACCGCGAGCTCGTAGCCCATCTCGCGCCGCATCGTGATGATGTCGTCAACGTCGCGGACGACCGGGTTGATGATGTTGACCGTTGTGCCGGCCGGTGCGGTGGCGCCTGGCGCCGCCGCGGTGGCATTTTGCGGGTCGACCGCCTGGCGGCCGCCACGGCCACCCGGCAACGAGCCGGCGAGCATCCCGGCCAGCCCCTCCTCGGCATGGCCGGCCAAAGAGCCGGCGACGGAGCTCATCGCGCCGAGTACTGTCCCGGCCGAGGACGTGATGCCGTTGGCCAGACCGGCCATGGTCTGGGCGCCGATCGCCGCGAACACCTGGCTGGGCGACTTGATCTTCAACTCTTTCTTGATCGCCTTCACGAGTGCGTCGACGATCTTCTGCATGACCTTGTCGAGCTTGGCGAGGCTCTCCTCCAAGCCGCGGATGTAGCCCTCGCCGGCCTTCTTGCCGACGCCGAGCATCGCGCCGGCGCCGGTCTCGCCGAGCTTCTGCGACATGGTGTTGATCTGCTTCTGGGCCTTATTGATCGCTTTGATCTCGGACCCGTCGGCGCCGACCAGCATTTCGGCCAGTGAGGAGCCGCCCTCGACACCGGCGTTGATGATCTGCTGGAGGGTGGTCTTGTTCAGGCCCTTCCTGGCCAGCTCCTGGATGTTGCGGGCGAAGTTCTGGATCTGCTGGGCGCGGGACTGGAGGCTGCTGGAGAAGTCGCCGGACTGCAGCTCCTCGTCGGTCAGGCCCGTGATGGAGGCCCATTCGCGTGCGTCGCCAGCGAGCGTCTTGGCCATCTCCCGGGCCTCGGCCAGCTTCTTGACGATGTCGTCGCGCTGCTTGGCCAGGGCGAGCAGCGAGTCGTTCCCCTTGGTGACGAACGCCACCAGGCCGTCGGCGACATCGGGGCGGGACTCGAACGCCTTCTTGATGTCGTCGACCATCTTCTTGACCGTGTCGACGGCCGAGGACTGGGCGTCGCGCAGGCCCTTCACGAGGCCGGCCACGGTCCACTTACCGATCTCGGCGAAGACCTTGGACGGGCTGCTGATCCCGAGCAGGTTCTTGGCGGCCTCGATCGCGCCGTCGACCACGCCCTTGGCGGCGTCGACCACGGCCGAGGCCATGTTCTTGATGCCGTTGATGAGGCCGTTGACGAGGTCCTTGCCCGCCTGGATGAGGAGGTTGCCCAGGTTGCCGATCCCCGTGAGGATCTTGTCGGGCACGCCCTTGATCCAGTCGATCAGCTCATTCCACTTACGGATCGCCCATTCCTTGGCGTTGCCGAACCACTCGGCGATCTTGTCGGGCAGCTTGCCGAGGTTGGAGACCAGCCAGCTGATCGCGCCGGCGATCGCCTCGATGATCCCGCCGGCGAGCTTGACGAACCAGGTGATCACGTCCGTGATCACGCCCACGATCTTCGTGAAGATCGGGATGACCGCGCTGGTGATCTGCCCGACCAGCTTGGCCAGCCAGGTGATGATCGGGATGATCGCGTCCACGATCTCCATCAGCGGGTCGAGGATCGGCAGCACCGCCGCGATCAGCTCGGTGAAGACGCCGGCCAGCTCGGTGACGATCGGCATCAGCGCGTTGATCAGCTCGACCAGCACCGGCATGATCGCCTCGATCAGCGGCGAGAACGCGCCGATGATCTTCGCGATGATCTCGATGATCGGCGTGAACACCGGGAGCAGGCTCGCTGCCGCCTGCACGACCATGACGAGCAGCGGGGCGATCGCCTGCAGGGCCTGGCCGAGCGCCTGGCCGAGGGTGGTGGCCACCTGCTGCAGCACCGGCATGAGCGGCATCAGCGCCTGGACCAGCGTGCCCAGCGCCTGAACCAGGATCTGCCCGATCTGCGCGGCGACCTGGGTGACGAGTTGGACGATCGGCATGAACACCGGGACCAGCGCGGCGATCACCTGGGCGATCTGGACGAGCAGCGGGGCGACGGCCTGGACCGCCTGGACCAGGACCCCGCCGAGTACCTGGGCGAGCTCGCTGATCGGGCCGAGCAGCGGGGTGAACGCGTCGGCCAGGATCGTGACGACCTTGACGAGCGCGCCGCCGAGCGCGGCCACGAGCTGCCCGATGATCGGCAGCAGCGGAGCGATCGCCGGCAGCAGCGCGCTGATCAGCTGCGCGGCGAGCTGAGCGATCGGCGGCAGCAGCGGAGCGATCGCGGTGATCAGCTGACCGAAGCCGGTGGCGATCTGCCCGATCGCCGGGGTGATCGCGGTCAGCGCCTGGGACAGCGCACCCACGAGGACCTCGGCAACCTGGGCCAGCACCGGCAGCAGCGCCGAGGCGAGCGTGGCGGCCAGCTGCAGGATCGGCGGAAGCAGCGGCATCAGCGCGGCGATGAACTGCGCGAACGACGTGATGATCGGGCCGATCACCGGCGCCAGCGCGGTCAGCGCGGCGCCGAGCGACTGCGACAGCGCGGTAGCGATGGTCTGCAGCCCGGCGAACAGCGGACCGACCAGTACGGCGGCGAACTGCACGAACGCCGCGAGCAGTGGGCCGAGCGCCTGGAGCAGCCCGCCGATCCCGGTGGCCAGCTGCGCGAGGAACCCGGAGTTCGCTGCGAACGCCGCGCTGATCGGTTCCAGGAACCCGGCCAGCTGCCCGCCCAACTGGCCCATCACCCCGGCCAGCTGGGTCAGCATCGGCGCCGTCGCCGCGACGATGCCCTGTACGGCGGGCAGGAGCGGGCCGAGCATCGCCTGGGCGCCGGCGGTGAACTGGCCGATGAGCGGGGCGATCTGCCCGAACATCTGCTGCAGCGCCGGCGCGATGGTCGAGGAGAAGGTCTTCTTGACCTCGCCGGCCATCGCGATGAGCGGGCCCTGCAGAACGGTCGCGGACTTGGCCAGGTCCGACTTCACGGACTCGCCCAGGCTCGCGAACGCGGACTTGACCGCCTGGGCCTCCATCGCCGCGGTGATGCCGATCTTGGCGATCGCCGCGGTGACCTTGATGAAGCCGCCGGCGAGGCCGGCCGCGACACCGACGCCGGCGACGCCCAGGCCCATGAGCGCGCCGCCGGACACGAGCGCGGCACCAGAGATGGCGCCGGTCTTCCTGGCCACACCGCCCAGCGCGGCCTGGGTGCCGTCGAGCGTCTTGCGGAAGGCCGAGTCATCGGCCGTGATGTAGGCGACCAGTTCACCGATCGTGAGAGCCACGGGAGCGTCACCTCCCGGGGATCACGTCAAAGGGTGTCGATGTAGGAAGCGGCGGCCTCGCCGTGCAGCTCGATCGGCTCACGCGCGACGGCGTTGGCGTACCGCGAGGACGCCGACAGCCCGTACAGCAGGGTGGTGAACTCGCTGAACGGCATGTCGGCGAGCTCGGTGCGGGTGACCCCGTACTCGCGGCGGAAGTCCGCGACGATCAGCCCCCAGTGCCGCTTTAGCGGGCCGAGCCCGCCCGCCTGGCGGCTTTTCCCGCCCTGGCCTGCTCAGCAGCCTCTACGGCCGCGGTGAGCTCGCGAACCTCGGCGTGGGCCTGACGGAAGGTGATCGGCTTCTTCATCGCGTGGGAGACCGACCAGGCCAGCAGCACCTGGAACTCCTCCAGCTCCATGCCGTTTTCCTTCCACGTCTCCACGACGTCAGCGCCGTAGAAGTCGTTGAGGATGGCGGCGATGTCCTCGGTCTTCGTGGAGGCCTGCAGCTTCTCGGCTCGTTCCGCGAACCGGACCGTGAGCCCGGTGGGGACGGGCACGGTGATGCCGCGGATGATCTCCGTTCGCGGTTTCGCCGCCCCGGAGACGTCGGCCCAGAAGTCGTCCCAGGACTCCTGGCTCTCTTCCTGCTCGTCGTAGTCGTGCTCGAGGTCGGGCTTGATCTCGGTCATCACACCACCGCCGCGGTGGTCGTCTTGCCGGACTTGGTGACGGTGCAGGACCACGAGGTCTTGTCGTTGGTCTCGCCGCCCTGCTCGCCCAGCGAGAACGTGCAGGTCCAGATCCGCCACGTCGTGCTGAACGGGTGACGGAAACGGACCCGGCCGAGGCTGTCGTAGCCGACCTTGTCCTCCCCGCACATCGCCTCCATGCGGGCGCGGCCGGGCGGCAGCGCGCCGGTGAGGTCGTCCATGAGGACCAGGCCCTCGCACTCGATGCTGGCGCCGCGCTGCATGATCTCCTGCTCGTAGGCGCCGTCGCTGTCGTAGTCGGTGACCTCGGCGGTCTCCTCGTTCTCGCCGGGGTTCACGTTGAAGTTCTGAAGTCGCTCCACGGCCAGCCAGGTGTCCGGGGTGGCGTCCTCGACCTGGAAGATCATGTCTCGCGCGTTGATACGCCGCTGCGTCACGGCAGCCTCCAATCAGGGTCTGTTCGGGGTGGATCGCTGGATGTCGAGGCCGACGTTCACCGTCCAGCGCGGCCGCCGGTTGGCGTCGGCCGGCATCGGGATGGGCCCGCCCTGCAGCCCGATCGCGAGCTCCAGGAAGGTGCCGCCCGCCAGGGGCCGGTAGTCGAGGCCGTGCAGGGTGTCGTAGACCGCCTGGGCGCGGTCCTCGGTCGCGTTCTCCTCGTCGGCCGGCCCGCGGATCATGATCTGCAGGTTCACCCGCTCGTACGGCTGGGCCGAGCTCGCCTCGGCTCCCGGGTAGCGGGTGACGACCAGGCACGTGTCCGGCTCCGGGGGGCTGGCACGCAGGTAGATGTCGCCGCCCGGCCCGTCCTGGTAGTCGCCCAGGCCGAGCTCGGCCAGGAGCCGGCCGAACTCCTGCAGCAGGTTCATCCCAGCTCCTGGCCGAGCTCGGCGGCGATGAGTCTGCGCAGCTCGTCCCGCTCGGTGTTGAACGGCCGCTCCAGGTACTTCGAGCGCTCGCCTGCCTCGTGCTCCAGGTCGGGGTCCTCGTGCTGCCAGACCGCCCACTCGGTGTCGTAGGAGACGGCGGCGCGCAGCTGTGAGGCGTCGGAGGAGACGGTGCCCGACTCCTTCAGCGCGAGCGTCTCGGTCGGCACCAGTTCCTGGGAGGCGTCGTAGAGGTGTTCGGCCGCGCGCTCCAGGCCGCGCATGGTGGCGGCCCGCGAGCGGGCCTTGGCCAGCCCGCCCTTCCACTTCAGGTCCATGCGGATGCGAGCTACCACGGGCACCTCCGGATCAGGTGAGGGTGATCTCCAGGTGGTCACGCAGCGCGTGCAGGGCGCCCTCGCGCCGGTTGGCCGTGATCACCAGGGCGGTGCGGCCGGCAGGGACGGTGACCTTGGAGTCGGCTGGGATGTTCGCGGCGGGATCGCCCACGTAGGCGGTGGCCTCGCTGACGACTTCCTGGCCGGCGGCGTTGCGGACGAGCTGCCGCTTGTCCTGGACGTACGCGCGGTAGGTGACCGGCGCCCCGAACACGCGGCCGCCCGGCCCTGACCCGATGTACGGCTGGACGGTGATCGTGTGGCGCATCAGCCGGTCCGGGAGCATGGTCAGCCCGCGCGCTTCCGGGTCGGCTTGCCCGCCGTGGCGCTGGCGGCCGGCGGCGTGCTCGGCGCCGGGTCGTCGTCAGGGGCGGGCTCGGTGGCCACGCGCCAGCCGTTGGCGTTCTCCAGCGCGGCGAGGCCGAGCCGGGTGTCCTCGTAGGTGCCGTCCGGTGCGTAGCTCGTCTCGACCACGTTGCCGGCGTCGTCGACGCGTTCGTAGCGGCCCATCAGTCGAGCACCGCCACGGTCACGTTGGTCGGCGTGGTGCCGGAGTAGTTGAAGTGCACGGTGCCGTCGGCCTGCCGGTACTCCGGGCCGAACGGGCCGAACAGCCGGTGCTCGCCGGCGGGGATGGCGCCGCCGCCGTCGGCGACGGCGCGGTTGCCGCGGCCGACGGTCGCGGGGGTGACGAAGTTGACCGTCAGCGCGGCGTCGTCGCCGTTCTTGATCCAGACGCGGCGGTTGGCGGTCCAGGCGAAGCTGTTGCCGTCGGTCAGCTCGGCGGGGCCGTCGACGGCCTCCAGGTTGATGCCGTCCTCGCTGGACGGTGTGGGGGCGATCAGTGTTCGTGCCACAGGTTCTCCTGAAGACGGGCCCAGAGAATGCCGGGCGTGAAAGGATGCAAGGCTGCGCGTCAACCGGACTGACGCGAAGGGATCAAAGGACGTCTCGATGCACTACATGGATGCCGACACTGGCCACGGGGATGTCACTCACTACGGCTTCGACGCCAGGGCTAGAGCTGACGCTCACATGGAGGTCGAGTGCGGCCACTGTGGAACCCGAGTCGGTGCTGCGGTCATCGCGGCCGCGCCGGCTCGTCAGACCCAGATGCCTAGGGTGTGGTGGCTCCGCTGCACGGTCTGCCACATGGGCATGGTGGCCCACGCAAGAGGGGTGTACAGCCCTGGCTTCTCCGTCTCCCTTGTGATCGTCCCTGGTAGTTCCCCCGGCTCAAGCCTCCAGGGACTCCCCCGGTCCGTCGACGACGCCTGGGGAGAAGCGCGTTCCAGCCTCGGTGCGGGCTGCTACACGGCGTCGGAGATCATGTGCCGCAAGATCCTCATGTACGTGGCCGTCGATAAGGGCGAGCCAGCCGGCAAGACCTTCGCCCACTACCTGAGCGCTCTGGAGACCCAGGGGTACATCACGCCACCCATGAAGACATGGGTGGACAAGATCCGGCTGCACGGAAACGAGGCGAACCACGAGCTGCCGACCCCAGACAAGAAGCGGGCGGAGATGACGCTGGGCTTCACGGAGCAGTTGCTGCGCATCGTCTACGAGATGGAGCACCTGGCGAAGGCCTACACCAAGGCGATGGCAGCTCCGCCGAACGTGCCAGGCACGCCGGGCACGCCGCGCGGGCTTGGCGGATCTACTCCGTAGCTCTCAAGGACGTGCCCGGTAGAGACCGAGTGCGGAACGCTCGCTGGTGGTGGGGTTCATGCCGGGCACCGCGTACTTGACGGACCAGTCGCCCAGCCGCTCGGATTCCAGCCCGGCCGCGTTGTCCCACCCGGCCTGGGCCAGGCGCAGACAGATCGCCCGGACCTCGTCGGGGATCGGGTCCCAGCCGGCGGTGACCGTGGCGGTGATCGCGCGCTCGATGCACGGCCAGCGGCAGCGCAGCCGCCGCAGCCGCCCGTGTCGCGACCAGCGGTAGTCCACGTTCTCGACCAGGTCCGCTGGCGCCTGGTCGATGTCGTCGACCACGCTCACGTCGGTGACCGCGGTGACCGGCCAGCGCGGCAGGAGAAGCAGCTGCGTGCCGTTGCCGTCGAGTTCCACGGTCGTGGTGGCCAGGTCGAGCGGCTGGCCGGTCTCGCCGTCGATCACGCCGCTGGCCAGGGTGAGCACGAGCTCGGCGCGGGCCTGCTCGGCCGCGGTGAACGGGACGTCACCGCGGCCCATCAGGACGGCCAGCTGCTCCGGCGTCGCGTACGGCATCAGCTCGGCGGCGTCTCGGGCCCGCCGCCCTGGCCGTCCGCCGACTTCTCGGGTGTCTCGGCCTGGGCCTTGGCGGGCGTCTTGCCCGTGGTCCGCCTGCGTGTCTTGTCGGCCTCCGAGCGGCGGGCGTGCCGCTCCTCACCGGAGACGACCTCCTTGGCGAACCCGCCGGCGATGAGCGCCTCGGCCTTCTCCGGGGTGAACTTCGCCCGCTGCCCGGGCTGGACGCTGCGCTCATGGTCGGCGTACAGCGTGACCATCTCGACTTCCATGGATCTCTCCTCCGTGGTGGCCGGCCCGGCCCGGGCGTGGGGTGACCCGGGCCGGGCCGGGGTCGGCTAGTACGGCTTGCGACGGCCGCGCGAGCGCAGCACGGTGGCGTCGCACGGCATGGTGGGCGTGGTGCCGGCCTTGGCGGTGATCGCGACCCGGATGTAGCGCTTGGTGCCGCGGTATCCGATGAGGTGCACCTGGTCATCGTTCGCCGCGGCGATCACGGGCTCGGTGCCGTCGAGGTCGCTGTTCGCGACCGCGGTGAACGAGCTGTTGTCGTCGCTCTCCTGCACCTCGAACGTGAGACTGGCGCTGGCGCCGGCGATGACGCCGGCGTTGATGACGACCAGGGCGGAGTCGAACCCCGACAGGTCGACGCCGGTCCCGTTGACCGGGAGGGCCGGGTCGGCCTGGCTGGCGGGGGCCAGCGTGCGGGCGACGGAGATGTTGCTCTTCAGGTCCTGCCTGGACATGATCAGCCTTCCTGTGTGGCTCGGATGGTGGGGTGGCCGATCAGTTGGCCTCGGCCTGGATGCGGATGAAGGCCTCCTCCAGGACCGGCATGGCGTCGATCTCCTGGCGGCCGATGAAGCCGATCTGGTTGCTCTCGGCGTAGAGCTCGACCAGGCGCTGAACGTCGAACGCGAGGGTGTCGACGATCCAGTAGTTGGAGAAGTCGCCGAGCATGCCGACGTACGCCTCGTCGGCGATGGCGGCCGGCGCCCACTCCGACAGCACGTAGGGGATGTCGAGGATGGTGTCGGGCCGGTCGCCCGCGAGACCCGCCTGCCAGATGTACTGGTTGTCGGTGGTCTTCAGCTTGCGGATCTCGGCCAACACGGTCCGGTGGAACAGCCAGCGTGCGCGCGGGTGGTAGGCGGCCTTGAGCGCGAACTTGATGTCGATCAGGTCGTCCGCGGACGCGCCGTTGGTGGAGTCGAACCCCGAGCCGCTGATCTTGATGTCGCGGTCACGCGCGGTCGAGATGCCCTGGCTGGAGGCGGTGAACAGGCCGAGCGGCTTCTGGTTGCCGTCGCCGGTCATGAACGCCTTCTCGGTGGTGACCCCGAACTTGTACGCCATCCGCTCGCGGACGATCGTCTCGGGGTTCATCGCCGCGCGGCGCAGCAGCGTGCGGGAGATCTTGACGCGCTTGGCCAGCGGGTGCGGGCGGAGCTCGCGGGCGCCGAACCGCAGCGAGTCGTCCTGGTTGCCGGTGCCGAGCTCGGACGTCCAGTCGGCGTCGGCCAGGTCGGTGTCCAGGGTCGGCACGCCTAGGCTCTCGCCCTGGGTGAGGGTCATCACGGTGGCCAGGCCGCGCAGCGGGACCGCGTCGTCGATGTTCTTGATGAGCTGCTCGACCCAGTGCTGCGGGGCGACCAGGTAGCCGCCCTCGGGGTCGGACCCCATGTTGAGGGCGCGGACCTGCTCGGCGTTCAGGCCGGCTCGGCCGTCGCGCAGGAACGTCCGCCAGGCGGCCTCGGCCCGTGCGACGTCGTCGCCGACGCCCGGGGCCGGGTCCTTCTTCGGCGGGTTGCGGTCGGCGATGCGCTTCTCCTGCTCGCGCAGCTGCTCCTCCCGCTCGATGGTCCGCTCCACCCGGTCGGCCTGCTCCATGAGCCGGTCGAACTCGGTCTCCTCCTCGCCGGTCATGCCCCGGCTCGCCGCCTCGGCGACGTTCATGATGTCGCGCGCCTGCTTGGCTAGCCGGGCGCGCTCCTGCTTGAGGGCGTTGACGTCCACCCTTGCCTCCTGATCTGTGTTTTCGGGCAGCCGCCAGCGCAGGACCGGTGTCCTGGGGCGGAGACGACGTGGTGTTAGAGGGACGCTTCCAGCGCCCGTAGCCGGCGGGCTCGGTCGGCGGCCGCCGACTTGGCGGCCGGCGGCGCGGCCGCCGGCGGGAGGAGCCCCTGCAGGGACTCGATCGCCTGCCGTACCGCCTGCTGGTCGACGGCCTCGGTACGGCTGCCGCCGATCAGCGCCCGGGCCAGGGCCATGGACCGGTCGGGGTCGGCGATCGCGTCGGGGTCGAGCGGCAGCGGCACGACGCTGATCTCGTACAGCTCCCAGCGTTCCGGGACGCCCTGCTCATCGATGCCGTACGCGCCGAACCCGATGCTGACGGCGTTGAGGTAGCCCTTGCGGATCTTCCGGTCGACCTTGGCGGCGAAGTCGTCCTCCAGGTCGAAGTCCAGCGGGGTGCGCAGCCGGTCGCCGTCGACGGTCACCTCGACCGCCCGGCCGATCGGCAGCGAGTCGCGGCCCCAGTAGGTGTGGTCGTACATGACGACCGGGTTGGCCAGGTACCGCGCCAGGTCCAGGCGGTCCATCTGCAGGTTCAGGCCGTCGGCCTTGATGCCCGCCGTGGCGGCCGTGAACGGGATCGGCCCGCCCTCGGCGGCCCGGGCGTCGATCTCGGCGTAGCCGTACCCGCGAAGGTGACGCGTGCTCATGACATCCCCTCCATTTCGACCGAAGACTCTGCGATGTGGTCGGCGGTGTCACGCAAGGCCTGGACGATGGCGTCGCGGTAGGCGGCAGGATCCATGCGGGCCGTGAGCATGCCGTCGACCAGGGTCATCTGGACGGGCAACATGACGTCGGCGACGACCAGCTCCTCGGAGCTGTCACCGACGCGGATCCGAAGAGGGATTTTGGCGTGTGACAGTGACACGGCATCTCCTATGCGGGCTGGATCTGGCAGTCGCAGCCGGGGTGCAGCGGCGGGTGCTGCACGGTCCGGCTGATCTTCATCTGCTCGCCGAGGCCGAGCGAGCTGCCGGCGACGGCGAACGCCTCATCGATGCCGACCACCTCGCCATCGAGGGCGCTGCAGAACGGGCAGTCGTCCGAGCCGAACGTGAGCCACTTCAGCGAGGTGACGCCGGCGACCTTCCATACCTCGCGCGCCACGGCGTTGGGCAGCTGGGCTGCCTGCCAGCGCGCGATGCGCTCGGGCCGGCCCTCCACCCACGCCTGCAGCCGCTCGGCGAGCGCGGCCGCCGCGTCGGCCAGGCCGGCCAGGCCGGTCAGCTGGCCGAGCTCGGAGGCGATCCGGTAGCCGACGTGCGAGGCGACGTAGGCGTGCACCCACGTGTCCAGGTCCGGGACCTCGGCGCCGACGTCGGCGGCAGCGTCCTCGGCGATCGCCGCGGCGAACTCCAGGAAGATCGGCAGCCAGGCGTCGATCGTCGCCTGCCGGATCTCGCCTTCGTAGAGCTCCTCCAGCTCGGCGAGGAACGTGCTCATCGATCCGCCGTCCGCGAGGGCCTGGACGAGCGCGCCGACCTTGGTCTGCTCCATCTCGGCGAGCTCGCGGTCCACGTCGAGCAGGCGGGCGGCATACACCGCGGCGATCTCGCGGCGGGCCTCGATACCGCGGGCCCCGCGCAGCCGTCGCGGATCCTCCTCCGGGTCGCCGTCGTCCGGGTCGCCGTCCGGGTCCTCGTCGGGTTCCGGTGCCGGCGGTGCCGGCGCGGGCGGCGGTGTGGCCGCCTCCTCCGGGGTGGGGGCGGGCTTCATGTTGAGCGGCACGAGATACACCTCCCCGCGGCCGTCGGGCAGCGGGTTCTGGTTCTCCAGCTCCCGGATGTCGTCGGCCGACGCCCATCCCCAGTTCCGGGCGATCGCGTAGGCCTCATACCGGCTCTTGGTGTCGCCGCGCAGGAGCGCGTCGACCAGGTGCTCGGCGAAGTACGTCGGCCGCTCGGTATCGGTGAGGAGCCTCAGCCCGATCGCCTGCTCCCAGCGGACCAGCCAGATCCGCAGCGCGCTCGTCACGTAGTCGATCGCCTGGTGCTCGATGTTGGAGAACGTCGCGCGCTCGAGGTCGGCGAGCTTGTGCGGCGGGAGCCGTAGCCAGCGCGCCATCTCGGTGACCTGGAACTTGCGGGTCTCCAGGAACTGGGCGTCGTCCGGCGGGATGCCGAGGGCCTGCCACTCCAGGCCCTCCTCCAAGATGGCCACGCGGTGCGCCTGGTCCAGGCCGCGGTGCATGGTCTCCCAGTCGTCCTTCAGCCGCTTGGACGCGCCCTCGGATAGGCGGCCGGGGTGCTTGAGCACACCGCCCGGGCGGGCGCCGTTGGAGAACAGGCGGGCGCCGAACACCTCGGCGGCGACGCCCAGGCCGAGCGACTGGCGAGCCATGCCGATCACGGAGTAGCCGCGGATGCCGTCGCCGCCCAGTCCCTTGATGTGCAGGACCTCGTCCGGGTGGAGCATCGCCTTGATGCCGTTGACCGGGTCGTCGTAGCGGTACATCAGCTTGCCCTTGCCGGGCCGGTCGCTCGGGGTGAACTCCGGGTGCATGCGGTCGGGACGCAGCGGCCACAGTTCGACGACGTCGCCGGCGTTGTTGCGGATGATGTAGGCGTAGCCGTCGCCCCACGTGATCACGTGCCCCTGCAGCGTCTCGCGCAGCCCGACGGACGTCATGTAGGGGTTGGGCTGGTCGTGCAGCAGCGGGTACAGCGGGTGCTCGCTCGCGCGCCGCTTGCCCCTGGCCAGCCGCTCGTAGGTGATGAGCGGCAGCGAGGCCACGTCCTCGGCGATCACCCGCACGCCGGCGAAGTACGGCGCGTAGTGCAGCGCGGTCTCCTCGCTGACCCACACGCCGGCCGAGCTCGCCGACCCTCCGGAGAACCACTCCTCGACCCACCGTTCCGGGGTGGCCGGGCCCGAAGAGGGCATCACGGCAGCGCGCACCGCGCTGCGGATCAGGCCCACGTCAGCGGCCCGGCTGCTGGGCGGCCGCGGCCACGGCGCCGCGCTCGGCGGCCGCGGCCGCCCAGAGCACGCCGGCGAGCACGAGCGCGCCGTGCACGATGAGGGCCACGCCGACGCCGGCCACGAGGGCCAGGCCCACGGAGATGGCCAGCACCGCCCACACCCCGAGAGCGTCCAGGGCGTCGACACCCGCGACGACCTGGCGTAGCCGCTTCAGCATGGCCCACCTCCTCACAGCACGGTCAGGCCGCGCGACTCGTACACGGATTCGGACTCGGCACCGCGGCGGCGGCCGTCGATGCCGTACAGCAGCGTGATCATGCCGTCGATCCGCTTGCCGACCTTGTCCCGGTTCGGCTTCACCGGCCGCAGCCGCTCGGGGTCGTCGGCCGGGCTCTTGGCCTCCAGCGAGTCGGCCATCCACCGGGCGACCGGGTGGCCACCGTGCAGCAGCTCGCCGTCGTGCTTCTTCAGCAGACGGGCGAGCTCCTTCATGGGGTCGGTCATCCGCTCGTAGGTGGTGTTCGACTCGAACATGGTCAGGTTGGTGCGCTTGACGATCTCCTGCCGTACCGGCTCACCGGACCACTTGTCGTAGGTGACGTCGACGATGCGGAAGCGGTTGTGGTCTTCCTCGATCGCGTCGTAGATCGCGTCGTAGTCGATCGTGTCGCCGTCGGTCAGGGTGATCCAGCCGTCGCGCACCCACTCGCTGAACTTGCCGCCGGTGTGGTCGTCCAGGATCGGCGCCACCGACTCCGGGCACCAGAACCGCCACCAGGTCCACCCGTTGTCGAAGTGCAGGCACCAGGCGGTGAGGTCCAGCTTGCTGGACAGGTCGAGGCCGCCCCAGCACTTGCGGCCGTCGATCTTCGGCAGGATCCACTCCGAGGACGGAGCGACTTCGCCCGTGCAGGCGTCCCACTCGTCCAGGGAGATGTACCGGGTCACCTGCTGGACCCGGACGTTCAGCTGGAACTGCAGGAAGCCGTTCTCGGCCCGGGTCGAGGCCCGGGCGTCGACGGCCTGCCGGCGCATCGCCTCGCGGCTCTTGAAGTCGTCCAGCGCCGGGTTCGGCCACTTCCAGTTCCGCTCGTCGTACGGGTCGAGGGACACGGGCACGTCGGGGTGCCCGGCGAAGATGCGCTGTAGCCGCTCCAGTTGCTTCTTGGTGTGCGGGAACTTCCGCACGAAGGTGAACACGTGCGGCGCCCGGGCCGGGTCCTCCTGGATGCGCTCGGCGTCGTCGATCATCGCCGCGCCGAACGACGCGGAGTCGTTCGTCTCGGTCGTGGTGGTGAACATCAGCTCCTGCTCGCGGGCGCCGGCCGCGGTGACCATCGCGTTCCACAGCGCGCCGTCCGGCTGGGAGAGGACCTCGTCCAGGTTGAACCCGTGGGGGTTGTGGCCGAGCTCCTTGTCCGCGTCGCCGGTGATGGTCTCGTAGTGGCTGTGGGACTTCTCGTCGACCAGGCGCTGCTGGTCCTTCAGGTGCTTGAGGCGCTTGCTCAGCGCCGGCGACAGCTGGGCCATGCGGACGGCGGGCTCGAACACCTTGCGCGCCTGGACCTTGTCGGCGGCGGCCGAGTACACCTCGGCGAACTCCTCGTCGTCGCCGACCAGGAGGTAGAGCAGGATCGCCGCGGCGATCTCGCTCTTGCCGTTCTTGCGGGCGACGACGATGTGCGCGAGCCGGTAGCGGCGGACGTACCGCTCCCACTCGGCCGACCAGACGACCTCGCCGAACAGCGGGCGGGCGATCTCGTGCTCCTGCCAGAACCGCAGGATGAACGGCTTGCGCCGGTGCGGGCCCTTGGTGAAGACGAGCAGCTGCGCGCAGAAGAGCACGAACCGGTCGGCCCGGGGCTCGCAGTAGTGCGCGCCCTTCTTGGTGCAGGTCTTGCCGCGCAGCGTGTACCCGCACGGCGGGCCCTTGCGGTCGGCCGGCCGCCAGCGCCGGTCGTGATCCGTCAGGTCCCGGTCAGGTGAGGAGGTCCTCCGTCGGGTCACGGTGCCCGCCCCCTCCGATGCGCAGCTGGGATCTATCGCTGGGGGTGAGGCCGAAGCGGGCGCCGTACCGCTGCACCTGGGCGTCGGCCTCGTTCAGCACGAGCGTCCACGGGCTCTTCTGCAGCCGATAGCCGGCGACGTTCCCCATCGCGTCCATGATCGGGATGCGGTTGACCTCGCCGTGCTCGCGCAGTTCCTTCACCGCCTTGCGCCGGCGGGCGGCCGCGTCGCAGAAGATCGCGAACGCCTCCACATCCCACGCGGTCAGGACGCCCTTGGACTGCAGGTCGGGCGCGTACTGACGCCACACTGCGCGGGCGGTCACCGGCAGCCACGACGGGATCTTGATGTCGGCGGCCGCGGGCACCGGCTCGGCGTCGTTGATCCGGTCGGCGCGGTCGCCGTGGAGCAGCCGAAGGTTCGTCGGTTTGGGCGCCGGGCCTCGCTTACCCACCGTCACCACCCCCTCAAGATCATCCGGAAAAACGGGTCCCGAAACCTGTCACGCTCTCTTCGGGTTCCCCCCCGCGCGTTCGGGCTCCCTCCCGGCAGAGATCCGACCCGCCCCTCCCCCGGGGGCGGCGGTCACGAAGCGTGATGATCGGCGGGTGCCGAGCAGCACGTCAACGACGTGCTCGGTGGGGGTGGGCTAGTTGACCAGGCGCCAGATGGTCCTGAAGTCGGGGTGATCGCTGTATGGCGAGGCTAGGTCGACCAGATCGCTGCAGCCCGCGAATCCCTCGGCTTCCGCGCTCCAGCCATGGCCGCCTTCATCGCAGTAGCCAGAGCCGCTTCCGCAGTTCCGGTGCAGGCCGAGGGTTCGGCGCTTGGCCTCGACCTCGCGCATGACACGTGCCGGGTCGTGCCGAGCGATGTGCTCGGCCGCCTCGGGGGTGTGCGCGTCGATGTCCTGGAAGGTCCCCATCACCCACTGTTCCGCGCCGTGCGGGTCGGCGCCGGGGCTCCAGTGTGCGGGTGGTGCGCATCCTTTGGCCACGGGAACAGCGCGGGCTATGCGTGCGTCCTCGTTGAGGCGTGCGTCGATGAAGTCGATCAGTGAGCTCATCCGTCCATCGTTCCTCAGCGTGGCGTCCTGGGGTTGCCGAATCCTCCGTCGTGCTTGGCGGTCTTGCGGGAGTGGCAGGGGTGGCAGAGCGCCTGCAGGTTCCACTCCTCGTTGTTGGTGTTGTCGCCGTCGATGTGGTCGACGTGCTTGGAGGGCTCGCTGCAGCGGGGCGTCTCGCAGATGGGGCGCTGGCGGCGGATCCTCTTGGAGAGCTCGGCCCATGCCGCGTCGTAGCCCTGCTGGTAGGAGGAGGGTCGGGGCTTGCCCTGGGTGCGGCGGGGCGGGTGTCGGTGCTGGGGGCATCGGCCGTCGGTGGCGTGGTTGGGGCAGCCGGCCGCTGTGCAGCGGCGTGGGGCGCGTTTCGGCATGGGGTGGCTCCCTGATACCGGGTTGGTCACATCGGCCTCGTGGGGCGCTTTTGGACCGTTACGGTGACGGCGGATCGGGGGATCCTTCGGCATCAGGAGATCGGTGTGCATCCTGACCCTCAGCAGCCCCACTATGGGCAGCAGCCTCATCAGCCTTACCCCCAGCAGCAGCCGTATCCGCAGCAGCCGTATCCGCAGGCGGCGATGCCGTCGAGGAGCGTGCAGAAGCAGCGCGGCCTGTCGGGCAAGAGCCACGGCTTTCACCTGATGGTGACGATCTTCACGTGCGGCCTGTGGGGCGTGTTCGTGTGGTTGCCGCTGTGGATCTATCGGCTGGTGGTCCGGCGGAAGATCACGACGAAGCACTACTACGGCTAGATGCAGAGAGGCCGCGACGCCGGTGAACGTCGCGGCCTCCGAAAGACTGCCCAGGCCCCGACCCCCGCGGCCGGGCGCATCCACCTGAACCGGATTCCGGACGAATCTCGGCATAGGTCTGCTGGCACAGAATTAGGCCAGAAAATGCGGTGCTCGTCAACCAGGGGTGACGTAGGGGCTGGCGAGGTGGCCGTGACGTGCGGCGATGACGATGGCGTGGGCGTGCAGGATCGCGTCCTGGGCGTATTCGTCGGCTGGGCGTCCGCGGCCGCCGGTGCGCTGGCCGATCGCTGGCACCTGAAAGATCGTGATGAGGGCTCGTACCTCGTCCTCGGTCAGGGGCGGGTCGAGGTGTTCGGCGGCTTCTCGGGCGGTCCAGCCGGTCACGCCCAGTCTCTGCGGTACGTCGTCCGGCCGTCGGCCCATGTGATTCCGCCCTCCTGTCGGCCCTGGTCGAGATGGCCGCGCGGGCGGTGCCCGTTTTGGTCCTCGCATGTCCTATTGATGCACCATATGCGGCCATCTCCTACGAGGACACGCAGGCTGTAGGTGCCGCAGTACGGGCAGGGCGGGGGCAGCTGGCCGGGCAGTCGTGGGAGCGGTACGGCGCGCTCCTCGAGGCCGATGTCGGCGACCTGGCGGGCCGAGCGGATCCAGCGGGCGATGATGCGGCAGGCGGCCCGGGCGCGCTCCTCGGGGACGGCGTGGGCGAGCTGCTCGATCGCGCGGAGGGCGGCGACGGTGTTGCGGTCGCTGCCGCCGCGGCGCTCGCCGAGCCGGCCGGTCACGTCGCGGCGCATGCTGGCTTCCAGGCGGCGCGCCTCCTCGGAGATCAGGTAGAGGACGGGGCCGGCCTCGGGGTGCCAGGGGGCTGGGGAGTCGATGACGACGGCGTGGGTGGAGCCCGTGGCCGGGGTGGCCACGGGCTCCGGGAGCAGGTCGTACAGGGCTTCCAGGAGTGGCATGAGCTCGTCGACGAGGAGGGCGACCTCGAAGGCCGGGCTGGTCGACGGGGTGTGTCCCTCGGTGGTGGGGCTCAGGGCGTGCTCCTGGGTGGTGCGGTGGCCCGGGGTTTCCCCCGGGCCGGTGGCTCTACTGGGCGGCGAGGCGGTTGAGGCGGGCCTCGGTCTGGTCCATCAGCTGGATGTAGGCGGTCTCCCAGCGGCGGATCTCGGCGTTGTCGTTGGCGGCGCGGGCGGCGGTGAGGTTGGCGGTGATCTGCTGGATGTTCATTTCGTCTCCCTGTTTCGTAACTCCCTTATGAATTAAGTATGACCCACGAGCTCAGGTTTCGCAAGCTGCTTTCGCTACTATTTTTCGTAAGGGCGTTGCGCTAGATTAGATGGCATGAGCAGCGACCCCATCCCCCAGCACGACCAGACCGTCCAGGACCTGATCCGGCAGCTTGACGCGGCCAAGGCCGCCTTCTTCGCAGCGTGCGCCGACCGCGTCCGCAAGGGCCTCGACACGCCGGACACGCTCGCGGCACGCTCCTCGGTCACCGCGGTGACCATCCGCAAGGAGTTGCGAGCGCGGGGCGTCGGGGCGCTCCCCCGCGGGCCCAAGCCTCGGACGACGTGATTTCACGTCCCAGCCTGCTGGCGGCTCTTTTCGAGCGCGTGGGTTAGCTCGTCGTTAAGGGCCTGCTGCTCGTCCAGCTGGCGGTCACGGACCGCCAGGAAGACGAGCAGCACGCCGGCGGCCGCGCAGTAGACCCCTGCCTGGAAGCTGACGACGATCGCGACGCGGAAGGCGTCGAGTATCAGCAGCACACCCGCCGTGATCGAGCCGCGGCGCCTGCGAACCTTGGGCCGAGGGGACACATCAGTCATGATCAGCCTCTCCGCTGGAGCGCAGCTCCCGCATGTACGTGAACACCTGCTCCACACGGTCTTCGTCGAGGCGCCCGACCGCGCGCAGCGCCTCGGCGACGACCTGGTCCGACTCGGCAGCCTCGGCGGCCGAGAGCCAGACCAGGCTCATCTCGCGGGCCTCGGCGGCGGTCACGAGGCCGGAGAGGCGGCCACGGGTGATGCGAACCGCGCTCATCCGCTGCCGGGTGGAGCCGACGGGCAGCAGAGATATCGTGTGCGCGCTGCCGAAGGACTGGCGGCCGGTCTGGGTGTAGATCAGGGAGCCGGCGAAGCCGCCGGCGGTGCTGGGGTCGATGCCGAGCTGCAGCGTCAGGTGGAGAAGCATGTCGGCGTAAGCCGCGCACGTCATGAGATCGAGCGCGGTCGATCTGACGTGCTTGACGTCGGCAACCCAGTCCTGACCGCACCAGCTGATGAGGCAGCTCGGCGGCGCGTCAGGGTCCCGGTTCCCGAGGATGAAGATGGCGTCGGCGTCGGTCGTCACAACCCCGCCCCCGAATCCTGCCGTAGGGTCACCGCGGTGTCGGGCACATAGTCTCTGGCTCTCCCCGGGTGCCGGTCGCAGACGCGCTCCCAGCCGGTCCGCTCGAACCACCTCCACCCGCTGCTGAGGTTGACGCCGAAGACGCACAGCGGCTCTCGGCCTGGCCGAGGGGGCGAGGGCGGCAGCGGCCGGTCCTTCCCGGGGGCGCCCTTCGGCCTAGCCACGGCAGAGCGCCGCGTCGAGATCGGCGATGCACTGGCGAAGCACGTCGACGCGGACGCTCGCGGCCGCCGCGGTGGCGCCGTCGGAGGCGTCACGGTCGCAGACGGCCACCTGCAGCCGGTTGCACCACACAGCGCGCAGTTGGGCCAGGCGCTCGGCCACCTGGACGCGCAGCTCCCTGACCCCGGCCGCGTCGGCCACTCCGCATCCGACGCCCTCGACTCCGCCGCGACGCTCGACATCGTGCTTGATCGCGAGGTCCAGCAGGGTGCCGAGCGCGATGTGCGAGCCCCGCTTGGCGGCCGGGATCAGGTCGTACACGCAGTCGCCGACGGGGCAGTGGGTGTGGTCGTCCGGGCAGTGGCCAGGCGGGCACGTCAGGGTGAGCCGCGGGAGTTGGCCGGGCACGAGGTCCTCGGCGAACACGTGGTAGGCGTCGAAATCGAGCGGGGCCGCGGGCAGTTCGGCGAGCTCGGCGTGCGTGTCGGTCATCGTGTTGTCCATCCGGGGTAGCGGCGGGCGGGCGCCCGCCGGCGGGTACGAGGCCGGCCGGGCAGGCCGGGGAGGGCGAGCTGCCGGGGCGGCGGCTCGGTGCAGGTGGCGACGTGCGGCCGGTAGGTGTGCTCCCACGGGTCCGGCGGGCGGGCGTCGCGGCCGTTGAGCGAGCGGGACTTCCACCGGCCGGTGCCGTCGCGGGTGACGGCCTGGTTGCCGAGCTCGTCCGGCTGGGCGTCGACTGGCATCCGGCGGCCGTGCTCGGTCATGGTCCACAGCACCGGCTCGCCGCATCCGTGGGGGCAGGGTTCGAGGTCGTGGCGGGTGGGGATCACGGTGGCCTCCAGCGTCATCCCGGACTCGGATCGGTCAACGGGGGTTGACCCTCAGTTTCATGATCGTGCATAGATCCGTCCGGCGGAACGGCATTTCGGCTGACCAGCTGCAGGCGCGGCGCCTCGGCCAGGGCGTCGCTGACCCGCACGAGCACCGCGGCGCGCAGCTCGGTGAGCCCCTCGGCCACGTGCACCAGGTGCTGCGCGTCGCGCTGCCGGACGACGACGAACCCGGCCCGGGCCAGGACCTGCAGCAGGTCTGCGGACGCGGCGAGCATGACGTCGAGGTCCGGCGGGGCGACCAGGCCCTGATCGGCGGTCGCCTGCCGGGCGATGGCCCGGGCCACTGCCGTGACCGGGGCCGCGCGCAGGCCGAGCCGGATGTCCCGGCATTCCGGGCACATCCGGGGGTCGGCGCGGTTGTGCGGGCACCTGGTCATGCGGGCAGGCCCCTCGCGCGCAGCCCGGCCCGGGCCAGCGCAGCGCCTCGGGCGCTCGCCGCCACCGGATCCGGCGGGGTCGTCTGCACGGGTACGAACGTGCTCGGCGGCCGCCAGGCGACCTGGTCCGGCTCGGGCTCCAGGAGGAGCCGGTCCAGCCGCCAGCGGGCCAGCGCGACGGGGTGACCACCCTCCTCGATCCCGACGAGCGCCCGGCCGAGCTGCCCGGTGTCGTAACCGGCGACCAGCAGCGCCACGACGCGCGGTGCCAGGTACCACGGCAGCGAGCGCTTCGCCAGGAACCCGAGGGCCAGATCTCCGTACCGGGCCGGGAACTTGCGCAGCAGGCTGAGCACCTGGCCCGGGGTGAGCCAGATGTCCGCCAGCTCGTTCGTCGGTGCCTCCAACGGCGGGAGGGCGGCGAGACGGGTCAGCTCCTGGACGGTGGCCACCACCGACACCCCGGACGGGTCAAGGTCACAGGAGAAGGGGGTAACTGGTTCTATGTGCGGTTTTTCGGCAGATGTCACGACCTGCGGTTCTTCCGCGTTGTCGCAGGTCGTCACATGTGCGGTTTCCGGTGAGATGTGGGCCTGCTCAGCGGCCAGCGAGGCGTCCAGGAGGACCCACGCCTCGTGCGTCGCGGGCAGCCGCTCGGGGGTGTCGGTGACGACGATCAGGTGCTGCCACCGCCCCTGGCCGACCGAGCGGCGGGCCTGCAGCAGGTGGCCCGAGGCCGCCAGCTCGGCGTGGCCGGCGCGCATCTGGCCGATGCTCACGCCGTACGACTCGGCGACGCTCTCGCGGCAGGCGCCCGGTGCGGGCGGCCGCGTGAGGTAGCGCAGCAGCAGGCCGAGCGCCGCCGTGCCCAGGGCAGCGTTGGCCAGAGCCTCCAGGGTGTCGCTGGCGTGGGTGTAGGCCAGGACGAACGTTCCGGTCAGGGTCATGTGCCCGCCCGCGGGGGCTGGGCGTGTGGGGGGAGCCCGCTGGGGCTCGGCGCCGCCATGGTGGTGCTTGCCTCTCTACAGGTAGGAGCGCTCTCCGCTGGGGCCGGATGGCCGTCGAGCCACAGGAGCATGCCGATGATCAGGTTCCGGCTCGCGTGCCCGGCCCGCGCGCGGTCATAGGTGTAACGGCTGACGTCGAGGGTCACGCAGACCCTCCACTTGGGCAGCTTCAGCGCGCGCCGGCGGGCGTCGACCTGCTTGGCCAGGGCGGAGATTTGGGCAGGAGTCACGGCCGGGCCGAGGTCTGCGCGAGCAGCTCCTCGTGCAGGCGTCGCAATCGCCCGGTGCCGTCCTCGCCGTCGCCGATGGAGACCGCGGCGACCAGGGCGGCGTACGCGCCGCTGATCTGGCGGCGCTGCTCCGTGGACGCGCACATGATCAGCGTGATGAGCTCTCGCGTCCACTGGTCGACGGTGTGCTCGAACTTGGGGTCGAACGCGGCCAGGACGTCGGCGACGACGTCGGCCGTCAGGTACGGCTCGTTCGTCGGCGGCTCGTCCAGGCGGGCCGTAAGCTCCAGCGCGGCCACTCGGGGCAGCGGGAGGATCCCCTGCGGCATGCCGTGGTGGAAGAACTGCACGAGCTCCACGGCGTGCTCGATGTCGAGCGGCGAGCGGATGATCGTGGCGGTGACAGTCGGGCCCGGGTGAGTGGGCGCGGGATGGGTGATGGTCATGATCACTCTCCGGGTGGTGCGGGTGGGCGCCGGTGCGGCCGGCGCTCACCGGGTGACAGTGGCGCGCTCGCTGGGTGCGGGCGCGGCGGGGACGGCCCGCCGCGGCCGTGCTGGCCCGGGGAAGTGGGCCAGCACGAGCGGGTTGGTCAGGTCCAGGACGTCACGTGGACGAAGTCGCCGGACTCGGCTCGGAACGACTGCCAGCGAGCGGCGAGCCAGCGGCCGACGGCGGCCAGTGAAGTGGCCAGAATTCGGGGGCGGCGGCCGCGCCGGTGGGCACCGCCGCCAGAGGAGGGCCCGGCACCACCGGACCCCGGCCAGGGGTCGCCGGCGGGGCAGGCACTTCGGGTGCCTCGGGGACGAACGGCCGGACCGGAGAAGGGGCCGGGGCCTGGGTTGGTCCGCCGTGATGGCGACCGGCAGGGCGGGCCAGCTGGGCCCGGCGCTCGGCGTCCAGGTCCATCCGGGCGAGCTGCTTGTTGGCCGCGTTGACGAGCGCGAGCAGATCGTCACGACGGTCGAACCAGAGGACGACGTCGGGGTTGGCGGGGTTGCCGAAGACGACGCTTGCCTGCGTGCGGTCCGGCCCCACGATGAGCTGTCCGGGCACGGCTTTGCCCATGGTCTGCCGGGTGGTCTTCTCTGCGACGCTCACAGTGCCTCTCTCTCGGGGAATGCCAGCAGGGTCAATGTGGCCCGGCGGTCGTACGGGGCGGCCTTGTACCAGAGCACCGCCCGGCGCTGCCCGCGCTCGTCGACCAGGTAGCCGGTGCGAGGGCCGTCGGACGGCTTCCGGGTCCAGCCCTCGGGCAGGCACGCGTACCGAAACAGCGGGTCCCCGTCGACCAGGTCGCCGAGCTCGAACCCGAGCCCGGCCAGGCCCCACTCGTCGATGCCGACCAACCGGGCCGGGATGACGTCGCACGCCAGCAGCTGGGACATGCCGATCGCTTCCAGGTCCTCGACCCCGCCGGCCAGGGCCGTGAACTGGTGGTCAGGCCGGCGGTAGACGGTCGGGCTGGCCGCGCGGGGCTTCCGAGGCTCGGCATCGAGAGTGGCGGAGAGGTACACCTGGGAGCCTTCGTAAGTGCCCCGCGTTAGGAACACTCCCTCGCCATGGTGCGAGTTCTGAGCGAGCTCCCAGGCGGGAGAGGGCAGGCCCATCGCGGCCGCCCACGCGCGGACCGCCCACGTCTCCCGTTGCGGGATGCGCCCATCATCGTCGGGGTGCCCGGCAAGGACCGGGTCGTGACCGTCGACCGGCTTCCAGACGTGACCGATCTCCCAGATCATGAGGGGCAGATCGGGTCGCCTTTGGAGGGGCAACAGGTTTTCGGTTGCGAGCACCTGCAACCTTCGCTTCTCGTCATCGGTCCTGATGATCATGTGTCCTGCCTGGTCTGTGCGTTTACGAGGACCCAGCGCACGGCGGCCGTACGGCTGGCCAGGTCGTCGCGGATGGGGGACGCGCTGGGGCCGTACCGCTCGTGGTCGACGATGCCGCCGGCGAACCACCGGCCCTTGACCTGCCGCCCCCGCGAGATGGCCGGCCCGACGACGCCGAGCGCGTCGGCCATCGTGCGCGGACGGGCAGCGGTGACGCTGACCACGAAGTACTCCGGGCTGTTGTCCTCACCCAGGCGGCCGCGCTGCCGGGGCGGCCCCGCGTGGAGCCACACGCTCCCGGCCTTGATCGGCGCCGTGCCGTACCCGATGTACTCCACGGGACCGCTCTCGATGGACATCCCCGTGCGCGAGTCCTCGCTGTCGTCGCCCGGGGGGATGATCGCGGACCACTCGTGGAACATGCCGCAGCCCTTCGGCTTGGGGCACACCAGCCGGACCGCGAACTCGCGACGGCCGCCCGGGAAGTCGACGGCCTTGGTCGACGCCTCCCAGCCGGTCCGCGTGCAGCCGCCCGCGTGGCCGAGGTCGCGCCACTCCAGGTACTCCGGGGCGATCACGGCTGACCGGCCGGCACCCGGTGGGCCTCGCTCCAGCGGCCCCAAGCCTCCTCGATGGCCATCGCGCAGGGCGGGCTCTTGGGCGCGGGCGAGGGCTCCAGGTCGGTCCGCTGCTGCGGGACCCAGTCGACGTAGATAGTGTTGATCATGAGATTCCTTCTCGATTTGGCGGTCCCCGGGTGAGAGCGGGAGGCCGCCTTTTTCTGTCGGTGGGGGCGTGTAGAGTGCGCGCCCCTTCGGAGGACAGGCAGGGCTAGAACGGCGGCTCGTCCGCCTCGGACGACCGCGTGCCGTACGTCACGGAGGACAAGGCCGCAACCCACTCGGGCGGCTGCTCGTCCGCGCCGAGCGCGTCGGACAGGGTGGCCCACACAGCCCATGCCTCGGCCACAGTGATCTGGAGCATCTGCTCCTGCTCCGGGACATGCACGACAACGCGGTTCTCCACCGGGTCGACGACGACGGTGATCACCGAGAGCTCGGGGTCCGGCGTCGACATGCTGTGGATCCGGACCACGGTCGGGGACTCGGCGGGCATGGTGGTCTCCAGGTCAGGCATGGGCGTTCGCGTAGCGGGAACCGGGCCGCGACTTGAGCTTGCGGATGTTGCCGTACGGCATCGCCGCGGCGGGGTCAGACGTCGTGGTCTTGGTGGCGGGCGAGGCCTTCGCCTCCGCGCCCGCCTCGCCGTTGACCTGCCATGACTTGATGAGCTCGCCGAGCTGCTCGTCGGTCCAGGCGATGCTCCTGCCGAGGCGGGTGTGCCAGGCGCCCGACCGAGCCGCCGCATCCAGCAGCGACTTCGTCGCCAGCCGCGTGGAGCCAGGAGGCAACGCGCCGTTGATCCGCTCGGCCGCCACCTCGCTGCTGTAGCACCGGTACGGCGGGACGTCGGGCAGCGCGCTCATCCCACGAGCTCCTCGGCCATTAGGTCGGTGATCTCGCAGTCGAGGGCGGCCGAGAGCTTGCCGAGCGTCTCCGCAGACGCCGACTTCTCGCCCTTCTCGATATGACAGAGGAAGCCGATGCTGATCCCGGCCCTGTGCGCAAGGGCTGTGATTGATAACCCGGCGGCTATACGCCGGCGGGTGATGGCTCGGGGATCCTGTGTGAGCCGCTTCGATCTTGAGGTCTGATGTCGGGTCATGGACAGAGAATTGCAGAGTTGGCCAGAGAAAGACAAGTGAGGACAGAGAAAACGATGGAATATCATGTCCACCCATGGCCTCTTCATGCCACTGACCAGCGGCGTTACTCTGTATTTCTCTGAACTCCGCTGCACCGGATGAGAGGACCAGCCGCGATGGCGAGCGAACTGGAGGCAGGTGGCGAGGGGGCGCTGATCAAGCTCGCCCGAACGTCAATGCGCCCACGACTGAGCGTCGCCGAGGCGGCGGTGAGGGCGGGCGTCAGCCCGGACACCTGGGGGCATGTTGAACGCGGCTACAGGATTCGGGCCAAAGGCGGGCGCGTGCCGGTAGTCACCACCGCGGCCACGCTGGCGCACATGGCCGAGGTCGTGGGCCTCAAGCCGGCGGACCTTGAAGAGGTGGGCCGGCGTGATGCCGCAGAGGTCCTTGCCCGCATGACCCGGCCACCCACAACCGTCCTGCCAGTGGAAGTCGATCGTGGGCACATGCTGGTGAGCATCCCCGAGACCCTCTCGGACGAGGACCGGGAACTGATCAAGCGCCAAGCTGAAGAGTTCGCAGCGCATCTCGACCGAGTGCGCAAGGGGGACTCAGGTTAGAAAGTTATTAACCATTACTATCCCTAAGGTGCAAATTCGCTATCTGTTGCACCATTAAGGGCCGATTTGCCCATTTCGGCCAGGACGTCCCCCTGTGACGAGGGCGGCTCCCGGTGTAACACTCCCGGTTCAAGCTCCAACAGGTGTGTCTGCGTTCGCACGCCTGACTGTGTACATCCGTACCACAGCACCACCGCCCAACCGGGGGGCCCTCAATGCACTCTGTCCTATACGTCCCGCGGCCTCGCTCTGCGCTGCCCGCCGGCCTGTCCGCCGCGGCGTACGTGCGCGACGACGGTGTCGTAGAAGCGCACGTCGATCGCGACCAGATCGATAGCCGCCTCGTTCGCAGACTGTCCGTCACCAGCACGACGATCGCCAGCTCTCTGAAACCTCGTCCGCTGGGTGTGCTGGGGGAGCCCTGGGGACGCGTGCACTTCGTGATCGACGAGTACCTCGATGGCGAGATCGAGCCGACCATCACGCCCGCGGGCATCGTGGTCCCCCTGCCCCCGCTCCTGATGCGGGTCGACCTGCAGCTCGACATCGAAGACCTGGGATCCGGTATCACCCGCTTCTACTACCAGCCCAAGGTAAGAATTGGGCCTGACCGCCCCCTCCCCTGGCTCTGACCCCCCGCGACTCCGGACCGGAGAGTGATCGATGTCCTACTACGTCGAGCTGCACCGGGGGCTCTGGCGCGTCCGCGTGCAGAGCCCCTCCGACAAGAAGAAGTACGTCCCCTACACCCGCAACGACGACGGCGAGCGCTTCGCCAGCGAGGAGGAGGCCGACGAGTTCGGCCGGTACCAGGTCGCCCTGATCAAGCGCGGCAAGTGGCTGGACCCCAAGGCCCCGAAGATCACCTTCGAGGAGTGGGCGGCGATCTGGTACGCGGGCCTGGCCCTGGAGCCGTCGACCATGAGGAAGTACCTGATCCTGCTCGAACGGCACCTCATACCCGTCTGGGGCCATCGCACGCTGGCCAGCATCACCGCCCAGGAGATGGCCCCGTGGGAACGCAACATCGTGCGGGCCGACTACGCCGAACGGACGGCGTACGACTGCCGGTCCCTGCTCATCACCATCCTCAACGCCGCGGTGCCCGTGCACATCCCGCTCAACCCCGCGTTGCGGCCGCGAGGCACCGGCAAGAAGGCGACGCGCCGCGTGGCCCGGGCGCTCAAGGAAGAGAAGCCCTGGACGACTCCCCTGCAGGCGCTGCTCGTGGCCGAGCGGGCCGCGCTTCTGGCCGGCGACATGGACGTGTTCGCGATGCTCGTCACGAAGGCCTGGACCGGGATGCGCTGGTCTGAGGTGCTCGGGGTGCGGCCGGAGTCACTCCTGCCCGGCCAGATGCTGCACGTGAAGTGGAAGCTGTACGAGCTCGGGGGGTTCTACTGGGGCTACCCGAAGGACGGCAGCATCCGGAAGATCCACCTGCCGCCGTTCCTGCACACGCTCCTGACCGAGCTCGCCAAGCGGGCCAGGGCGTGCGGCTGCTCGGGCCGGGACAAGGCCCTGCCGGCCGTCGACGGCGAGGAGTCGGTGGAGTGGTGCCCGGGTCGCCGGGCGCTGTTCCTGACGTCGTCGGGCTCGCACTACGGGCGGGGCGACTTCAGCGACGTCATGCGCCCGGCCGCGGACGGGTTCTACCCGGCCAGGACCGGGAGGCGGGCGCGGCCGCCGCGCCCGGTGGTCGTCCAGGTGGGCGGCGGCGACCAGGGCGACGCCATGCCGTTCCCGGGGCGGCCACTGCGTCCCGCCTGGCCGTACGCGGCACGGCCGCCGGAGATGGCGTGGGCGTGGGAGCCGATCCCGGAGGAGTTCGTGATGCCGCGCCGGCGCGGGCAATGGTCCTTCGACCGCGACGACGACGCCAGCCGGCAGATCGCTACGTGGCTGCCGCTGGTGCCCGGGCTCACGCCCCACGGCATGCGCCACGGACACCAGACCTGGATGGACGACGCCGGGATCAGGTCCTCGCTGAAGAAGGCGAGGATGGGGCACGAGGACGCCTCGATGAGCGCGCTCTACGGGCACATCACCGAGGGCATGGTCACCGATCTGCTCGACCTGCTGGAGGGGTTGTGGGAGTCGGCCGTGCAGGAGCGCTTCCAGATCCACCCGCGCTCCCCCGTGCCGCTGCTCGACCGGTGGATGGAGCCGTGGCGTGCCGGTACGGCGTCCGCGACGGTCACCCCGATCCGCCGCGCGGGGTGAGACCCGAGGATGATCTTGTCTCCCCGGATTCTCCCCTAACGATCAGAAAGGCCGTCCCCCACATCGTGGGAAACGGCCTCTGACCAGGGTGGGCGATACTGGGATCGAACCAGTGACCTCTTCGGTGTGAACGAAGCGCTCTCCCGCTGAGCTAATCGCCCGGGATCTGCCGGTCCCGCGTGGGTCCGACGTGGAAAACCATACCGCACTCCGGCCGCACCCGCGAAACGGACGCGGTTTCGTGGTCAATGTGGCGCTTGGCCTCCAGCATGGCAGCGAGTCGCATAGCATCGTGCTGTCCCGGTAGGCACCTAACGTGATCTTTCGCCCGGAAGATGCGGAAGGGTCCGTCGGGGCCAGCTCTGCAAGACGCAAAACCCTTGCAAACATGGCCCGCTTGCGGATGTTTCGCCAGGTAGATGGCTAAATGTCCTGCTGTGATGTGCGTTACAGAAGGCCCTGGAAGCGGAATCTTTCCTACAGGTTTCTTCGTTCCGCGTCATAGCTCAGGGCGAAGTCCGTCAGAGCAGTGAAAGCCCCGTTGGGGGACCGTACGACGAAAAGGTTTGGCTGACGATGAACAGCACCACCGTCTCCGCCGAGCTTGGCCTTCGGCTTGTGGTCCCCGACCGGACGACCGTCCCCCTGCTCGCCGGGCTGAGCTACACAGCCGACGACCCGTACGCCATTCGCATGGCCTTCCACGTGGGGAACGACGAACCGGTCGAGTGGATCTTCGCCAGGGAACTGCTCACGGTGGGGATCGTGCGCCGCGTCGGGGACGGCGACGTGCAGGTGTGGCCCGCACGCGCCGACGGCGAGCGCACCCTGCACATCAGTTTGACCTCCCCGTTCGGCCAGGCGCTCTTCGAGGTGCCGCTGGCGCCGCTGACGGAGTTCCTGCACCGCACCTACGAGCTGGTCCCGGCGGGGCGGGAGACCGACTTCATGGACCTGGACGCCGAGCTGACCAACATGCTCTGGCCGTCCTGACCGGCTGAGACGCACCACGGCGAGGCTCCCATCGGGGAGGCTCGCCGTCGTCATGTCAGGGCTCGCATGCGCGCGACCTCGATGCCCTGGTCGGTGTAGACGTCGCGGGCCATCATGAGCATCCGGTGGTCGTTGCCCGCGGCCAGTTCCTCCTCGGCCATCTTCATGGCCCCCTCGTGATGCTTGATCATGAGCTCGACGAACAACCGGTCGAACTCCCGCCCCCGCGCCGCCCGCAACGCGGCGAGCTGCTCCTCGGACGCCATGCCGTACGCCTGGCCGGAGGTGTGCCCGTGCGCGCCGGGGGCGCGCCCGAGGGCGGCCAGCCACTCGGTGAGCAGGCGGATCTCGGGCTCCTGGGTGAGCGCGATGCGCTCGGCCAGGGCCCGCACCGGTTTCGATCCGGTACGGCCGGCAGCCAGCCCCGCCATGTCGAGGGCCTGCCGGTGATGCGGGATCATCCCCTCGGCGAAGCGCACGTCCGCGGCGACCGGCTCGCGGCTGCTGGCGAGCCGTTCACCAGGGGTGGCGGTACGGCCGGGCGACCCCGGAGCCCCCGGGACGATCACCGGCGGGCCGGTGCCGACGACGCCGGTGGGCTCTTCGGCACACCCGGTGCAGCCAACTGTCAGCAGAACTGTGACAATTACCCAACCGGTCTGGAACCTTCCTGCCATAGCTTCCATAGTGCTGCACTCACGTCGAAGGGGAGCTCAGGTGATCTTCACCAAGGTGTCCGCCGCGGTCTGCGCGGCGCTGCTCGTGCTGAGCGCCTGCGCTCCGGGCGAGTCCGATCCGCCCACGGCCGAGCCGCAGGCCCAGTCGCAGTCGGCGGGGACGAGCGCCCCGGCGGCCAAGGAGATCACCACCAGCCCGAACGTGAAGCTGGTGGCCAACCTGCCGCGGCCCGCGCCGCTCAACGGGCCGCTGGCCTGGAACTCCGACCTGGCCTTCCAGGGCGACTACGCCTACGTGGGCAACTTCGACGGCTTCAGCGTGGTCGACATCGCCGACCCGGCCAAGCCGAAGGTGGTCAGCACGGTCTCGTGCCCCGGCCAGCAGAACGACGTGTCGGTCTACGGGAACCTGCTGATCCTGTCGGTGGACGAGACCCGCACCGACGAGACCTGCACCTCCAAGCACGGCGACGCGTGGGAGGGGCTGCGGCTGTTCGACATCACGGACAAGAAGCAGCCGAAGTACATCTCCTCGGTCGCCACCAAGTGCGGTTCGCACACCCACACGATGGTCCCGGGCAAGGACGGCCAGACGCTGTACGTCTACGTCTCCTCCCCCGGCCCGGCCCCGTCGGTGAAGACCTGCCCGCCGCCGCACCGGATGATCCAGGTGGTGGCGATCCCGCTGCAGGACCCGCGCTCGGCCAAGGTCTCCAGCAGCGAGGACATCTTCCCCGACGGCCAGGAGAGCGGCGGCTTCACCGGCTGCCACGACGTCACCGCCTTCCCGGAGAAGGACCTCGCCGCGGCCGCCTGCTTCGGCGACGGGGTGCTGCTGGACATCGCCGACCCGGCCAAGCCCAAGGTGCTGCAGCAGATCCGCGACACCGAGAACTTCGACCTGTGGCACTCGGCGACCTTCAACAACGACGGCACCAAGGTCGTCTTCGGCGACGAGCTCGGCGGCGGCGGGATGGCCACCTGCGACTCCAGGACGCCGGCCACCAAGGGCGCCAACGCGATCTACGACGTGGTGAACGGCAAGCTGGAGCGGCGCGGCTACTTCAAGATGCCGCGCGAGCAGACGGCACGGGAGAACTGCGTGGCGCACAACGGCTCGCTGATCCCGGTCAAGGGCAAGGACATCATGGTCCAGGGGTGGTACCAGGGCGGCGTCTCGATCTGGGACTTCACCGACTCGGCCGCGCCGCGCGAGATCGGCTTCTTCGACCGCGGGCCGAGCACCGCCGGGACGCCGATCGCGGGCTCCTGGTCGGCGTACTACTACAACGGCTACATCTACTCCAGCGACATCCTGGAGGGCCTGGACGTCATCCAGATCGACGACCCGCTGACCGACCCGGCCAAGCAGGTCAAGATGGACGACTTCAACGTCCAGACGCAGAAGACCTACTGAGCACGCGGTTGAGCCGCGGCCCCGGGACTCCCGGGGCCGCGCAGGCTCGTCACGGGTCGAGGTCGCCCGCGGCGCGCTCGGCGAAGACCTCCATGGCCTTCTTGGTGACCGGTCCGGGGGCGACCGGCAGCAGCGTCTGGTCGACCATCCGGATCGGCTGCACGTCGCGCGTGGTCGAGGTGAGGAAGGCCTCCTCGGCCTCGTAGAGCGCCTGGAGCGGCACGTCGGTCTCCTCGGCGCCGAACCACTCCAGGACCAGCGCGCGCGTCACGCCGGCCAGGCAGCCCGACTCGAGGGTGGGGGTGACCAGCCGCCCACCGTGCACGAGGAAGATGTTCGAGCCGGTGCCCTCGCACAGGTTGCCCGCGAGGTTGCCGAAGATGGCCTCGCCGCCGCCACGGGCCTTGGCGTAGGCCAGGGCCTTGGCGTTGTCCCCGTAGGAGGTCGACTTCACGCCGGACAGCGCGCCACGCTCGTTGCGCGGCCAGGGCACGACGGTGACGTCGGCGGTGGCCGGGAAGGGCGGCTGCTCGTCGACGATGACCACGCTGGTGGCGCCGATCTTGCCGCGGTCGGAGCCGAGCGGGCCGGGGCCGCTGGTGTAGGTGATGCGGATGCGGCCGAGCGTCCAGGCCGGGGCGGAGTCGAGGAGCTGGCCGACGCCGTCGGCGATCGCCTCCAGGTCGGGGGCGGGCAGGTCCATGCGCTGGGCCGACAGGGCGAGCCGGTCGAGGTGCCGGGTGAGGGCGAACGAGCGGCCGTTGACGATCTTGATCGTCTCGAAGACGCCGTCGCCGACCATCAGGCCGTGGTCCCAGACCGAGACCTTGGCCTGTTCCGGGTCGAGGAGTGCCCCGTTGACCCAGACGGGAGTTGTCATGCCGAACCTCCTGAAGAAGAAGCGAGTGCGATGAGTCGCGAGGCTTTCAGCTCGGTCTCGCGCCATTCGCGACGGGGGTCGCTGCCCCAGGTGATGCCCGCTCCGGTGCCGAAGCGGATCTCGTCGCCGGACGTCCAGAACGTCCTGATGCCCACGGCCAGCGCCGCCGCCTGCCGGTCGGCGTCGACCCAGCCCACTGCCCCACAGTAGGGCCCGCGCGGCTCGGGTTCGAGCGCATTGATGATGCGCAGAGCCGAAGATTTGGGCGCCCCGGTCACCGAGCCCGGGGGGAAGGTCGCCGCGAACAGCTCCGGCCAGCCGTACTGCGGGGCCAGCCGGGCGCGGACCGTGGAGACCAGGTGCACCGAGCCGGGGTAGTCCTCGACCGCGCACAGCTCGGGGACCTCGACCGACCCGACCTCGGCGACGATGCCGAGGTCGTTGCGGACCAGGTCGACGATCATCACGTTCTCCGCGTAGTCCTTGTCGAGCAGGTCGGCGGCGGTGACGCCGGTGCCCTTGATCGGCCTGGACTCCACGACCGCGCCCGCGCGCGACAGGTACAGCTCGGGCGAGGCGGACACGACGGCGAGCCCGGGGAGCACGATCGTCGCGGCGTAGGCGGCGGGGTTGCCCTCCGCCAGGCGGTGCGCGAGGGCGAGCGGGTCGGCGCCGCGGCGCAGCGGGGCGCTGAGCACGCGGCACAGGTTGGCCTGGTAGACCTCGCCCTGCTCGATGAAGGCGCGGATCCGCTCGACGCCGGCCTCGTAGGCGGCCTGATCGAGGGAGCTGCGCCACTCCTCCGGCCTTGGACCGTGCCAAGGCGTCGTGGCAGGCGGCAGCGGCGCCCGCCGTACCTCCTCGAAGCGGGCGCAGGTGACCTTGCCCTCGTAGTCGACGACCACCGCCCACCAGCCCGCGGAGTCGAGCGCCGACAGGTCGGTGGTCACGTCGCGCAGGCCGGTGGCGAGCAGGCCGCCCACGTGGGCGAGACTGTCGTGCACGTGCCTATTGTCCCAGGGAATCCGAGCCGTCTGGGCCTTGCTCCCGCAGGCCCGCCGCCGCCCGCTCCAGCTCGGCGACCAGCTCCAGAGCCGCCGGCAGGGGCCGCTCGGGCAGCGCGGCGTAGACCCGCCGCACCGGCCCGCGCGTCAAGGGCCTGGTCACCACATCAGCCGGTACGGCACGCGCAGCCAGCCTGGGCACCAGCGTGAGGCCCAGCCCGGCGGCGACGAACCCGAACTTCCCCGACCATTCGGCCACCCGGGGACCGCTGCGCGGGGTGAACCCGGCGGCGGCGCAGGCGGCGAGGAGCTGGGTGGGCTGGCCGCGCGGCGCGGCCTCGATCCAGGACTCGCCGGCGAGCTCGGCCAGATCGAGGCGCTCGCGCCCGGCCAGCGGGTGATCGGCCGGCAGGGCGACGAGCAGTTGGTCCTCGATCAGCTCGACCAGCTCGGCGTCGCCGCTCACCAGGCCGGAGGGGTAGTCGCTGACCACGGCCACGTCCAGCGCCCCCGCGCCCAGCCGCTCGAACAGCCGCCCGCTCAGCGCCTCGGTCAGCCGTACCCGCACCCGCGGCCGGGAGGTCGCGTAGGCCCGGATGGCCTTGGGGACCAGCTCGATGTTGGCCGTCGCGAACGCGCCGACCCGGACGGTGCCGCCCAGGCCCGCGTGGATGGCCGCCAGGTCCTCCTCCGCGCGTTCCAGGCGGTCGAGTACGGCTGTCGCGTGCCGGTGCAGGGCCTCGCCGGCCGGGGTCAGCCGGACGCCCCTGGCCAGGCGCTCGAACAGCGGGCCGCGCGCCTCGCGCTCCAGCCCCGCGATCCGGCGCGAGACCGCCGACTGGGTGTAACCCAGGAGTTCGGCGGCGGCGGTGAACGAGCCGCTGCGCGCGATCTCGTCGAACAACCTCAAGGTATTCGTGTCAATCATGGCTGGCATGAAATCTAGTCGGTTGTGGAATGTCTCGCGAGGGACTTACATGGTGCCGTGATTGCTTTCCTTGGACAGGGGCGCATGGGCGTCCCCATGGCGCGGCGGCTGGCCGGCGCCGGACATGACGTGACGACGTGGCGGCGTGGGGCCGAGCTGCTCCCGGTGGTGGAGGGGGCCGGCGTCGTCATCACGATGCTGAGCGACCCCGCGGCGGTGTTGGAGGTGCTCACCGCCGCCCGGCCCGGGCTCCGGCCGGGCTGCACGGTGATCGAGATGTCCACCATCGGCCCCGAGGCCGTGGCCGAGCTGCGCGCGTTGCTGCCCGACTCCGTGCGGCTGGTCGACGCCCCCGTGCTCGGCAGTGTCCAGCCCGCGGCGGGCGGCACCCTCACCGTGCTGGCCGGAGGCGACCTCACCGGGGTGCGGGACATCCTGTCCGTCTTCGGCGACGTGCGCGAGGTGGGGCCCCTGGGGGCTGGGGCGGCCATGAAGCTCGCGGTGATGAGCGTGCTTCTGCCCGCCCAGGTGCTGGTGGCCGAGGCGCTGGCCGGGGTGCCCGATCCCGAGGCGCTGCTCGACGTGCTGGCCGCCACCCCCCTGGGCGGCATCGCCGACCGGCTGCGGCAGCCCGCGGCCGAGACGCGCTTCTCCCTGGCCCTTGCGGCCAAGGACCTCCGCCTGGCCGTCCGCCCCGCCGACACCCTGGCCGCCGCCGCGCTGCGGCGGCTGGAGGAGGCCGAGTCGGCCGGCTACGGCCCGCGCGACGTCACCTCCATCGCCCCCTACCTGGCCGCCCACGCCTCACCGCCGGCTGACGCTCCTGAGGGCTCGGGGGACGTTCCTCACGGCTTGGGCGTGGCTCCTGTTGGCTCGGGCGCGGCTCCTCTCCTTTCGGGTGACGACGCCGAGCCGACGACCACACCTCATCTCGAGCCCCTGAACCCGCCGGACATCCCGGCCACGAACGGCTTCTACTCCCACGCCGTCCGTACCGGCCAGACCCTGTACATCTCCGGCCAGGCCGCCTTCGACGAGAACGGCAAGGTCGTGGGCGAGGGCGACATGGGCGTCCAGGCCGAGGTGGTCTTCTCCAACATCGCCAAGATCCTCGCTTCCCAGGGGGCGGGCTTCGAGGACGTCGCCTTCATCCGCACCTACCTCACCGACATGGACGACCGCGCCGCCTACGGCGCCGTCCGCCGCCGCTACATCACCGGCCCCCCTCCGGCCAGCACGACGGTCGAGGTATCACGCCTCTTCATGCCCGGCTTGCTGCTCGAGGTCGACGTCATCGCCACCCTCCCCACCCAACCCGCCTAACCTTCACCCGCCCAACCTCCCAATGGCTCTCGCCTCACTGGGCCTCACCTCACTGGGCCTCCGCTTCAGTGACCCCCGACCTCCCTGGGCGCCGCTTGACTGGGCGCCGCTTGACTGGGCGCCGCTTGACTGGGCGCCGCTTGACTGGCCGCCGCCTCCGCGAGACCGCCACCCCCGGCCAGGCCCCCGCCGCGCTGGGCTCCCGCCCGGCTGGGTTCCCGCCCGGCTGGGTTCCCGCCCGGCTGGGTTCCCGCCCGGCTGGGCTCCCGCCCGGCGGGGGCCTCGGCCGGCGGCGCCCACGGGTCCGCCCCGCTGGCTCCCACCTGCCAGCGCCTCCGCCTCCCGCTGCGGCGCCCAACCCGGACCACCCAGCAACCCCGCTCGCCAGCCACCCCATGGCCGACTTCCCCTCCCGCTCATCCGCCCCTGGGGTGCTGGATGGTTTCGGGTGGCTCGGTCCACGGGTGTGGCTCTGGGTCTACGGCGGGCTCGGAAGCATCGGCGGGCTTGGGCTCGATGGCGGGCCCGGGTTGCGACGGCAAGCTCGGGTTCGACGGCGTGCTGACGTTCGGACGGCGGGCTCAGGTTCGACGCCGGGATCGGGTCCTCTGAGAGGGCGTGGGTTCGGCTGGTTCGGCTGGCCGGTTCTGCGATTTCTGCGGGTTCCGCGGATTCCGCGGATTCAGCAGGTTCGAAGGGGCGGTGAGGGGTCAGCGGCGGGGGCGCTTGACGGCGACTACGGTGTAGTCGGTCTCCGGGGTGGGGGGCGTGGTGAAGCGGGCGTTCGGCAGGTACAACCGTCCACGGAACGCCGCAACCGTCGTGGGGACGTCGAAGCGCGGGTCGGTGATGCGCGAGACGACCGTCCCCTTGCTCCCGTCGGGCGAGAGTTCGATGACGGCGATGGTGTTGAGACGGTTCTGCACGACGTAGAGGGTGTTGCCACGCAACAACAGCCCGTCGCCGTTGGTCAGGGCCGCACCGCCCAGGTCCACCTCGGTGGTCGCCCCGGTCGAGGGGTTCACACGGAAGAGCTTGCCGGTGTTGGACTGGACGATGAGCAGGCCGGTCCGGTCGGGGGTGACCTCGATGCCGTTGGCGTTGATGCCCGTGCCGTACTGGATGGCTCCGGAGAGCGGGACAGGCTGGGCGGAGTCGGGGAGGGCGCCCTTGCGGCCCAGGGTCAGCTTGTAGAGCACAGGGTTGGTCGAGTCGGTGAACCAGACGGTTCCCCGGCTCAGGACGACGTCGTTGATGAAGGAGGGGCCGGTTGCTAGTTGGTAGCTCTTGAGGACCGCGCCGGTGGCCGTGTCCACGACCCGGGCGTTTCCGGCGTTCCCGCCTGAGACGAACAGGCGGTTGCGGTGGTCGCTCTTCAACCCCAGGGACGGGGTGCCCGGGCCCTGGCTGAAGACCGTTCCCTGGCCGGTGCGCAGGTCTGCCCGGTAGAGGGAGCCGGTGGCGCGGGAGCCGAAGTACGCCACCGGGCCGGGGCCGATGGCGATGCCCTCTGGCTGGAAGCCGTCCGGGAGGGGGAAGGAGGTGGGGAAGGTCTTGGTGTTGTCGGGCTTCTCACGGTCCACCGCTCCGGCTTCGACCGGCTTCGCGTGGGTGTTCCCGGATTGGGCTGCTCCGGCTGGGCCGGTTGCGGCTTGGGTGGTGTTTCCGGGGTGGGCCTGGGCTGGTGTTGCGGCCAACGCCAGGAGGGTGGCGCAGGCTGCGGTGGTGAGGAGCCTTGGGGTCATTGGTCCACGATCGCTGCCCCGATGTGGTCGGTGGAAGGGTGCGCGGGCAACCTCACAGGCACTTGCCAGCCTCACGTCCTCGCTTGGCCGGGTGCCCAGCCGCATCCTCTCTCGGGTGAGGTGCGCGCCTCGCCGGGTTGGGCGCGCCCTAGGGGTGCCCGGAGTGCGCTCGCGGGCGGGGACCCTTGGCGAGGATTCCTTCGCGCGGGTCCTTCGCCTCGCGGGGCCGCCATAGGAGCGCCGTAGAAGGCCGGTAGAGGGGACGGCCGGTAGAGGGGGCCAGTAGCGGCTGGCAACCGGTAGAGGCCGGTAACCGGTAGAGGCCGGTAACCGGTAGGGGCCGACGAGGGTGAGGAGGCCAGCCTCATCCAGCTGCAGCCGACCCAGCACGCGAGCCCCGCACGCCGGCCCCGAACGAGGACCTCGCCGTGCGGGGCTCGCGGAACGAGGACCTCGCCGCGCAGGGCTAGCTGCACGAGGACCTCGCCGGGCGAGGGGCACGCGCGGGTCTCGCCACGTCGGCCTTGCCACCCAGCAAGCCCCGCCCCCGCAGCACTGCCACCCGTGCACTGATGCGGGGGCACTGGTGCGGGGGCACTGCTGTGGGGGCACTGCCGCAGGGCGTCCGCCACGACCGGGGCCGCCCAGGCCCAGCGCCGGTCGGGGCAGTCGTCGGCCAGGCCCAGCGCCGGTTGGGGCAGTCGCCGGTTGGGGTAGTCGTCGCCCAGTTCCACGGCCGGTTAGGGCATGGCGCCGGTCAGGCCAGGGGGCCGGTGATGGATTCGGCGGCGGTCAGGACGGTGCCGTCGGCGACGAGGTGGACGACGGACTCGATCTCCGGTGCGAGGTACCGGTCGGTGCCCGGACCCGGGACGGTCTCGCGGAGGGCGGCGACGACGGCGGCGGTGGCCGGGGCCGGGGTGAGCGGGGCGCGGAGGTCAAGGCCACGGGCGGCGGTGAGGATCTCGACGGCCAGCACCCGGGTGAGGCCGTCCACGGCCCGGCGGAGCTTGCGGGCGGCGCTCCAGCCCATGGAGACGTGGTCCTCCTGCATGGCCGAGGACGGGATGGAGTCCACGCTGGCCGGCACGGCCAGGCGCTTCATCTCGGAGACGATCGCCGCCTGGGTGTACTGGGCGATCATGTGGCCGGAGTCCACGCCGGGGTCGTCGGCGAGGAAGGCGGGCAGCCCGTGGTTGCGAGAGACGTCGAGGAAGCGGTCGGTCCGCCGCTCGGACATGGAGGCCACGTCGGCGGCGACGATGGCGAGGAAGTCGAGCACGTACGCCAGGGGCGCCCCGTGGAAGTTGCCGTTGGACTCGACCCGCCCGTCGTCGAGGACGGCGGGGTTGTCGACGGCGCTGGCGAGTTCCCAGGCGGCGACGTTGGCGGCGTGCGCGACGGTGTCGCGGGCGGCGCCGGCGACCTGGGGGGCGCAGCGCAGGGAGTAGGCGTCCTGGACGGGGGTGCAGTTCTCGGGGTCGCGGTGGCTGGCCATGATGCCGGAGCCGGCCAGCAGGCGGACCATGTTCGCGGCGGCGAGGGCCTGGCCGGGCTGCGGGCGCAGGGCCTGGAGCTCGGGGGCGAAGACGCGGTCGGTGCCGAGCAGGGCCTCGACGCTCATGGCGGCGCTGAGGTCGGCCGTCTTGAGCAGGCGGGTGAGGTCGTCGAGGGCGAGGATGAGCATGCCGAGCATGCCGTCGGTGCCGTTGATGAGAGCCAGGCCCTCCTTGGCGGCGAGTTCGACGGGCTCGATGCCGGCCTGCTTGAGCGCCTCGGCGGCGCTGGTGACCTGGCCGGAGGCGTCGCGCACGGAGCCTTCGCCCATGAGCGCCAGGGCGACGTGCGCGAGCGGGGCCAGGTCGCCGGAGCAGCCGAGCGAGCCGTACTCGTGCACGATCGGGGTGATCCCGGCGCTGAGCAGCCCGGCGAGGGCCTTGGCGGTGGTGGGCCGCACGCCGGTGTGGCCGGTGGCGAGGGTGTGCAGGCGCAGCAGCATGAGCGCGCGCACGACCTCGGTCTCGACCTCGGGGCCGCTGCCCGCGGCGTGCGAGCGCACGAGGGAGCGCTGGAGCTGGGCGCGCAGGGCGGGGTCGATGTGCCGGGTGGCGAGCGCGCCGAACCCGGTGGAGATCCCGTAGGCGGGCACGGGGCTCTCGGCGAGCTCCTCGACCCGCTGCCGGGCTGCCGCGATGGCGGCGACGGCGTCCTCGGTGAGCCGGACCGGCGCACCGCCTCGGGCAACGCGGATGACGTCGGCGAAGCTCAACGGCTCGGGACCGACGTTCACGACTTCGTTGTCGCGCATATCGCACTCTTTCGCTCTCAGGTAACCGGCTAAGGCGATGTTAGCTCCTTACAAGCGAACCATGTCGCGAGGCCCTCCCTACCCCGCTCGGTGACCACCACCGCACGCGGCGAGGATCCGGGTTCGATCCAGCCGGAGGCGAGCATCGCCCTGGTCAGCGCCGCGCCCAGGGCGCCGCCGAGATGGGCGCGGCGTTCGGTCCAGTCGATGCACTCGGGCGCGAAGTGCCGCCGGGCCCGGCGCGCGCCGGGCACGTCCACGTCGAGCTCGGTCAGCACCTGCTCGCCGCGCTCGCTCAGCTCGCCGCCGAGCAGGTAGCCCTGGGCGACCATGCCGTCCAGCAGCCCGACGCCGGCCCGCCCGGCCAGGTGGTCGTAGCAGGTGCGGGCCTCCTCCAGCCGCCGCGCCTCGCGTGATTGCTTGAGTGACCGTACGGCGGGGCGGTTGCTGATCCGCGACAGCGTCTCCAGCACCTCGGCGATCTCGTGCCCGGCCAGCCGGTAGTACCGGTGGCGGCCCTGCCGTACGACCTCGACCAGGCCGCCGTCCAGCAGCTTGGCCAGGTGGGAGCTGGCGGTCGGCGCGCTGACCCCGGCGAGGCGGGCGAGTTCGCCCGCGGCCAGAGCCCGCCCGCCCACCAGGGCGTTGAGCATCGCCGCGCGGGCCGGTTCGGCGATCAGCGCGGCGACGGGTGCGATGTCGGCGTCCATCTCTCGAGCGTAGGCGAGGCACGTTTCGAGCCCGGTCGAAGGATCGGCCCATCCGGTTTGGGGAGTCGGCCGGTTTTCGCTACAGTTCTCTACGTCGCCGCGAACAAGCGGCAACGCGGAAGTGGCTCAGGGGTAGAGCATCACCTTGCCAAGGTGAGGGTCGCGGGTTCGAATCCCGTCTTCCGCTCGGAACTTCCTGCTCGGTGGAGTGGCCGAGAGGCGAGGCAACGGCCTGCAAAGCCGTCTACACGGGTTCGAATCCCGTCTCCACCTCCATGATCCCGGACGATTAGCTCAGCGGGAGAGCGCTTCCCTGACACGGAAGAGGTCACTGGTTCAATCCCAGTATCGTCCACCACGCCACGGCGAGCACGATCGCGCTCGCGACGGCCGCCACCCATCTGTTCTGCCGCGCGATGCGGCGTTCGACCTCCGCGTACGGCACGGTCGTGAACGAGATGAGCTCGTAGCGCGAGACGTACTTCCCGGGGAACAGCCGCTCCAGCAGGTGTTCGGCCTTCTTGCGCGCCAGGAAGGCGCGGGAGGCGACCTTGTCCCGCATCTCCACGAAGTTGTCCAGCGCCAGGCGGGCGATGGTGTCGGCGTTCGGCTTGCGGCGGCGCTCGAACAGGGTCAGCGCGGCGTCGAAGCCGTCCGCCTCCTCCAGGCAGCGGTCGAGCTCGACGCAGTCCTCGAAGCCGCAGTTGGCGCCCTGCCCGTAGAAGGGGACGATGGCGTGCGCGGCGTCGCCGATCAGCGCGACCGTCATGCGCTCGCCGCGCCGTACCCAGGGGGCGGTGTGCACGGTGAGCAGGCTGCCGACCGGGTTGGCGGCGTACTCCTGGGCGAGGTCGGGCATGAGGGCGTGCGCGTCGGGATAGACCTGCGCGAAGTGCGCGGAGACGCGCTCGGGGGTGTCGAGCGCGGCGAAGTCGGTCTTCGGCCAGAACAGGGTGCAGGTCAGCGAGCCGTCCGGGTTGGGCAGGGCGATCATCATGGAGCTGCCGCGCGGCCAGATGTGCAGCGCGCCCGGCTCGAACGGGTGCGGGGCCGGGATGGTCAGCTCCTTGTAGCCGTGGTCGAGCTGGTCGCGGGTGGCGGGCAGTTCGGCCAGGGCGCGGACCGCGCTGTAGGCGCCGTCGGCGCCGATGACCAGGGTGGCCTGCTCGGTCCGGCCGTTGTCGAAGGTCAAGGTGCCCTGGTCGGGGTCGAGGCCGGTGAGCTTGTGGTCGAAGCGCACGGTCACCGAGGGGTGGGCGTCGGCGGCCTCCAGGAGGACGCGGTTGAGGTCGCCGCGGCTGATGGAGTTGATCGCGCGGCGGCGGTCGGCGCTGTAGGGCTGGAAGGTGAGGGTGCCGTCCACGGCGTGCATCATGCGGCCGGGCATCGGGATCGCCTCGGCCAGCACCCGCTTGTCCAGGCCCAGGCGGCGCAGGGCGTCCAGGCCGCGTTCCGACAGGGCCAGGTTGATCGAGCGGCCTCGTTCGGCGCCGGCCTGTCTGGGGTCGGGGCGGCGTTCGTAGAGGGTGACCTGGTGGCCGCGGCGGGCGAGGAAGCAGGCGAGCAGGCAGCCGACCAGGCCGGCTCCGACGATCGCCACCTCCTGGGGGGCTCCATCTCGCATGGCTGGGTCCTTCCCTTCTGGGGTGGGGTCTCACTTGGGTGGGGGGTGAGTTGGCACGCTCGCCGACTTCGGTGGCCGGGGGGCGGCCGACGGTGCCGGGCGCGGGGGTACAGGTGGATCGAGGAAGAGAGAAAAAGAAGGGAGGAGACCCTGAGGTTCCGGGCCGGTCAGAGGTGGGTGCGGGCCTGCCAGAGGGCGGGGAAGATCTCGCGGCGGAGGTTCTCCTCCAGGAAGCGCAGCCCGTTGGAGCCCCCCGAACCGGGCTTGGCGCCCATGGAGCGGCGGACGGACATGACGTGGCGGTGGCGCCAGTCGGCGAAGCCGGTGGCCAGGTCGAGCAGTGCCTCGGCGAGCTCGTGCAGGTCGGGCCGGTCGGCGGCGTGGATGGCGACCCAGGCCTGCGGCCCGGTGAAGCCCTCGCGCTCCAGCAGGGCCGCGGCGCTGTCGTACAGGCTGGGCCCCTCGAAGGCGGCCAGGAGCTCGGGGTAGGCCGGGCTGCGCCGGTGCGGCCGGAGCATGGCCTCGCTCTTCTCCCCCAGCAGGAACTCCACCTGCCGGTACTTGGCCGACTGGAACCCCGACGCCTCCCCCAGCGCGTCGCGGAAGGCGTTGAACTGCCGTGGCGTGAGCCAGCTCAGCGACGCCCAGGCGGCGTTCAGCGCCTCGACGTGCCGTGAGCTGCGCCGCAGCGTGGTGACGGCGGCGGCCGCGTCACCCGCGTCGAGCTGCTCCTGCGCGAGGGTCCATTCGGCGCACAGCAGCCCGAAGTACAGCTCCATCACCTGGGTGGTCACCAGGAAGGCCCGCTCCTCGGGGAGCCCGGTGACCGTGTTCTGCAGCCCGTGCAGGACCTCGGTCCCGACGTAGTCGTCGTACGGCGTGCCCCGCGAGAACTCCAGCGTGGGCCGTCCCTCGTTGGCCGCGGCGCGCTCGGCGCGCTGCTCGGCGTTCACCGGTCTGATCATCAGCTCTCCCTGGTACGGCTCGGCACCCACTATGGTCGTGGCCATCGAGCCGCTTCCGAAGTCCGGACCGATGGCACATCGCCCGTACGGCTTGCCGTTCACAAGGCTCTTGGCGGAAAGGCTTTCACCATGACAGGGAGTGACCGCATGGACGCGATGGACTGGCAGATCCTCGCCGAGCTCCAGGCCGACGCCCGGTTGTCCTACAGCGAGCTGTCGCGCCGGGTGCACCTGTCCTCCCCCGCGGTGGCCGAGCGGGTACGCCGGCTGGAGCAGGCGGGGATCATCGCGGGCTACCACGCGCGGGTGGACGCGGTGGCGGCCGGGCGGCCGGTCTCGGCGATGATCCGGATGAGCTGCTACGGCGCGCGCTGCGTGTTGCGCGACGAGTCGGTGCCGGGGTGGGCGGAGATCCTGGAGATCCACCGGGTCACCGGCGACACCTGCTGCCTGATCCGGGTGGCGACGACCTCGATGGCCGCCTTCGAGGCGCTGATCGACCGGCTGTCGGCCTACGGTCAGCCGTCGAGCATGATGATCTTGTCGAGCCCGCTGGGCTGGCGCGCCCTCTCGTCCCCCGATGGCGCAAGCCGTACCGTCAGAACATGACAGAAGCGGATGTGATCATCGTCGGTGCGGGTCCGGCCGGAGAGAACGTGGCCGGGCGGGTGGCCGCCGGCGGGTTGAGTTGTGTGGTCGTGGAGTCGCACCTGGCCGGGGGCGAATGCTCCTATTACGCGTGCATGCCGAGCAAGGCGTTGCTGCGGCCGATGGAGCTGGCCGACGAGGTGGGCCGGTTGCCGGGGCTGGAGCTCGGGCCGGTCGACGTGGCGAAGGTGCTGGCGCGGCGCGACGAGGTGATCGCCCACCTCGACGACAGCTCCCAGGTCGAGTGGATCACCAAGCAGCCGGCGACCTTCGTGCGCGGCAGCGGGCGGGTCAGCGGCGAGCGCGAGGTCGAGGTGACCGCGCCGGACGGCTCGGTGACGACCGTGCGCGCCCGGCGGGCGGTGGTGCTGGCCACCGGCAGCGTCCCGGTCCTGCCGCCGATCAAGGGGCTGGCCGAGGCCCAGCCGTGGGGCAGCCGCGAGGCGACCACGGTCAAGGAGGTGCCCGCGCGGCTGATCGTGCTCGGCGGCGGCGTGGTGGCGTGCGAGATGGCCCAGGCCCTGCACGCGCTGGGCGCCGGGCACACGACGATGATCGTGCGCGGCGGGCGGCTGCTGGAGCGCAACGAGCCGTTCGCCGGTGAGCTCCTGGCCGAGTCGATGCGCGGCAAGGGCATCGAGCTGCTCTTCGGCGCCGAGGCGAGCGAGGTGAGCCGGGCCGCCGACGGCACCGTGCGGGTGACGCTCAAGGACGGCCGCACGCTGGAGGCCGACGAGCTGCTGGTGGCCACCGGGCGCAAGCCCGCCAGCCACGACGGCAGGCCGATCGAGGTGGACGAGTCGCTGCGGGTGCCGGGCAGCGACTGGCTGTACGCCGTCGGCGACGTCAACGGCCGCAACCTGCTCACCCACATGGGCAAGTACCAGGCCCGGATCTGCGGCGACGCGATCGTGGCCCGGGCGCGCGGCCAGGAGCCGTCGGTGCTGGACGAGGCGGACAAGTACGGCGCGCCGCAGGTGGTCTTCACCGACCCGCAGGTGTGCGCGGTCGGCAGGACCGAGGAGGCGGCCCGCGCCGAGGGCTTCGACGTGCGGGTGGTGGAGTACGACCTGGGCCAGGTGTCCGGCGCCCACCTGCTCGGCGACGGGTACCAGGGACGGGCCAAGGCGGTCGTGGACGAGGGGCGCAAGGTGCTGCTCGGGGTGACCTTCGCCGGCCCGGGCGTCGCCGAGCTGCTGCACGCGGCGACGATCGCGGTGACCGCCGAGGTGCCGCTGGAGCGGCTGTGGCATGCCGTACCCGCCTACCCGACGGTCAGCGAGATCTGGCTGCGCCTGCTGGAGGAATACGGCCTCTGACGTGAAGGTCGGCATACCCGTCGCGGGGCATAGGACGAGGCATGTCGGATACTCGGCGGAAAGCCCTGGGCGTCTGTCTCGTCGCGGCCTTCATGACCGGGCTCGACGTGAGCATCGTCAACGTGGCGACCCCCTCCATCGAGGAGGGGCTGCACGCCACGGAGGACGGGCTGCAGTGGATCCTGTCCGGGTACGCGCTGACCTTCGGCCTCTTGCTGGTTCCGGCGGGGCGGCTCGGCGACGCCCGTAGCCGCCGCGCGGTGTTCATGACCGGCGTGGCGCTGTTCACGCTGGCCAGCGCGGCCTGCGGGCTGGCCGGCAGCATGCCGGTGCTGATCGTCGCGCGGCTGCTGCAGGGCGTGGCGGCCGGCGTGCTGAACCCGCAGGTGTCGGGCCTGATCCAGCAGATGTTCCAGGGCTACGACCGGGCCCGGGCCTTCGGCGCGCTGGGCGCGACGATCGGCATCTCGACCGCCGCCGGGCCGCTGATCGGCGGCGCGCTGGTCACCGCCTTCGGCCCGGACTTCGGCTGGCGCTGGGTCTTCCTGGTCAACCTGCCGATCGGCCTGGTGCTGCTGCCGCTGGCCCGCCGGTGGCTGCCCGCGCCGGTCATCGGGCCGCGGCAGAGCATGGACCCGGTGGGCGTGCTGCTGCTCGGCACCGGCGTGGCCGGGCTGCTGCTGCCCTTCATCCAGCAGCACCAGTGGCCGGGGCCGGCCAAGTGGCTGCTCATCCCGGCGGCGCTGGTCGTGCTGGTGCTGTTCGTGCTGTGGGAGCGGTCCTACCGGCGCGAGCCGCTGGTGGACCTGTCGTTGTTCGCCAAGCGCTCCTACAGCCTCGGCAGCGCGGTGGCGCTGCTGTACTTCGCCGGCTTCACCGGCATCTTCTTCATCTACACGCTCTACCTGCAGAGCGGGCACGGCTACAGCGCGCTGGAGGCGGGCCTGGCGATCACGCCCTTCGCGCTCGGCTCGGCCGGGGCGTCGGTGGTGGGCGGGCGGCTGGTGACGCGGCTCGGGCGGCCCCTGGTGGTCGGCGGGCTGCTCCTGGTCGTGGCCGGCATGGGGCTGACCATCCTGGCCACCACGCTGGTGCCCGGCGCCTCGGTGGGCCTGGCGACCGCGGTGCCGCTGCTGCTGGCCGGGATCGGCAGCGGGCTGGTGATCTCGCCGAACCAGGCGCTCACCCTGTCGGAGGTGCCTCCGCTGCAGGGCGGCGCGGCGGGCGGGGTGCTCCAGACCGGGCAGCGGCTGGGCTCGGCGATCGGCATCGCGGCCTGCGGGTCGGTCTTCTTTGGCGCGCTGCGGAGCGGCTGGGGACCGGCCTTCCAGCACGGCCTGTGGGTGGTCACCGCGTTCGTGGCCGCCGCCCTGGTCGTGGCGCTTTACGACCTGCGGGCGCACTGAACGGTTTTCCCATACCGGGACCCGGCAACGGGCGGGATGTGTATCAGCCGTTCCAGCCGCTTCAGGCGGTCCTGACCCCGCTCACCCGCTCGGCGATCTTCCTGGTGGCCACCGTACGGCACGACCGCGAGGCGCACGCGGCGGTCCGCGCGTTCTGCGGCGACCTGCCCGCGCTGGTGCGCACCGTGGGCTTCCGCGACCTGGAGGGCTACCTCACCTGCGTCATGGGCATCGGCTCCGAGCTGTGGGACCGCGCCTTCGGCCTGCCGCGGCCCGCGCTGCTGCACCCGATGCGGGAGGTGCGAGGCGTGCACTACGCCCCCTCGACCCCGGCCGACCTGCTCTTCCACATCCGCGCCGAACGCACCGACCTGTGCTTCGAGCTCGCCCAGCTCATCATGGCCGGCCTGCGCGGCTCGCTGTCGTGGGTCGAGGAGGTCCAGGGCTTCCGCTACTTCGACACCCGCGACCTGCTCGGCTTCGTCGACGGCACGGAGAACCCGCAGGGCGCGCTGGCCGAGGCGTCGGTCTTCGTCGGCGACGAGGATCCCGGGTTCGCCGGCGGCAGCTACGTCACGGTGCAGAAGTACCTGCACGACCTCGACGCCTGGAACGCCGTCTCCGTCGAGGAGCAGGAGCGGGTGATCGGCCGCTACAAGCTCTCCAACGTCGAGCTGCCCGACGACGTCAAGCCTTCCGACGCGCACAACGCGCTCACCGTCATCGAGCAGGACGGCGAGGAGCTGAAGATCGTCCGGGACAACATGCCGTTCGGCAACAGCGGCCGGGGCGAGTTCGGGACCTACTTCATCGGCTACACCCGCACGCCCGAGGTGCTGGAGAAGATGCTGGACAACATGTTCATCGGGGACCCGCCCGGCAACTACGACCGCATCCTCGACTTCTCCACCGCCCTGACCGGCTCGTCATTCTTCGCGCCCGCGCCCGACCTGCTGGAGGAGCTGGCCGACCGGGTCCCGGTCGCCACCGCCGCCGCCGGCTCGCTCGGGATCGGCTCGCTCAAGGGGGAAGCAAGCGTATGAACAACCTGCACCGCGAGCTCGCGCCGATCTCCGACGAGGCCTGGGCGCAGATCGAGGAGGAGGCGGCGCGGACCTTCAAGCGCCACCTGGCCGGCCGGCGCGTGGTCGACGTGCGCGGCCCGGCCGGTCCGGAACTGGCCGCGGTCAGCACCGGCCACCTCAGCACGCTCGCCCCGCCCGCCGAAGGGGTGCGGGCCTGGCGGCGCGAGGCGGCGGGGCTCGTCGAGCTGCGCCGGCCGTTCGAGCTGAGCCGGCAGGCCATCGACGACGTGGAGCGCGGCTCGGGCGACAGCGACTGGCAGCCGGTCAAGGACGCGGCCAAGGGCCTGGCGATGGCCGAGGACCGGGCGGTCTTCGACGGCTACGCGGCGGCGGGCATCACCGGGCTGATCGCGGCCAGCAGCAACCAGCCGATCGCGCTGCCCGGCTCGGTCGACGGTTACCCCGAGGCCATCGCCCAGGGGCTGAGCGCGCTGCGGATGGCCGGCGTCGACGGGCCCTACTCGGTCCTGCTGAGCGCCGAGGCCTACACCGGGGTGGCCGAGACCAGCGACCACGGCTACCCGGTGCTGGAACACCTCCGGCGGCTGGTCACCGGCGAGATCATCTGGGCGCCCGCGCTGACCGGCGCGCTCATCGTCTCCACCCGCGGCGGCGACTTCGACCTGCACCTCGGGCAGGACGTCTCGATCGGCTACGACAGCCACACCTCCAACACGGTCACGCTGTACCTGCAGGAGTCGTTCACCTTCCTGCCCTACACCGCCGAGGCCGTCGTCCACCTGCGCCCCTAGCAGGGGCTATGGTCGGGCCATGTTGAGCACCACCCGGCTGAAAGTCCTCCTGGAAGTCTTCCGCGCCGGCAGCATCGCGGGCGCCGCCCGCACCCTGAAGCTGTCGCCGTCCGCGCTGTCGCACCAGCTCGCCAAGCTGGAGGAGGAGGCCGGCGTCGGGCTCGTCGAGCGCGGCGCGCAGAGCCTGCGGCTGACCGCCGCCGGGCGGCGGCTGGCCATGCGCGCCCAGGAGGTGCTCGACCTGCTGGAGGCGACCGAGAAGGACCTGCTGGAGCTGGCCAGGGCCGACTCCGGGCACCTGCGGGTGGGGTTCTTCGCCTCGGCCGGGTACCGGTTGCTGCCGCTGGCTCTCGCGCGGTTCGCAGCGCGCCATCCCGGGGTGGAGCTCGACCTGGAGGAGGGGCAGCCGCACGAGCTCATGCCCGAGCTGGAGCGCGGGGAGATCGACCTGCTGGTGGTCTTCGAGCACCCGCTCGATCCCTGGCGGGCGCCCGTGGGGGTCGAGGTGGTGCCGCTCTTCGACGAGCCGCAGCTCGTGGTCGTGCCCGCGGGGCACCCCGCGGGGCGGCGGGATCGGGTACGGCTGGCGGAGCTGGCCGGGGAAGCGTGGATCACCTCCTACGGGACGGGGTCGCCCGTGCTGTCCGTGCTGGAGCGGGCGGCGGCGCTGGAGGGGTTCACGCCGCGGATCCGGTGCCGGAGCGACCACTACGAGGTGACCATCGGGCTGGTGCGGGCGGGGCTGGGCGTGGCGCTCGTGCCCAGCCTGGGGGTGCACGGGGCCACCGGGGTGGAGGTGTGCCGGGTGGTGGGTGATCGGCTGCACCGGCGGATCGGGGTGGCTATGCGGCCTACCAACCCCAATCCGGCGCTTCGGACGTTTGTGGCTTACCTGCGGAATGCGGCCACCCAGCTTCGGGGGGCCCTGCCCGGGCCCGCCCGCTCCACCAGTTGACCGGGCGCCCGGGCTGGGGTCCTTTGGGTAGGGGCGGGCCGCCCGGGCTGGGGTCCTCTGGAGGGGGCGGGCGGGTGCTCGGGCTGGGGTTCTTCGGGGGGTACGGCAGGCGGGCCCGGTCAGTGGGTCATGTGGCTAGGTGGGAGATGAGGAGGCCGGCCTGCCGTACGGAGTCGACGAGGGCGGGTTCGGAGCCGGGCGGGCCGGAGGCGAGCACGGCGTAGGCGACCCGGCGGCGGCCGGTGAAGACGCCGACGTCGGCCCGGGTGCCGACGTCGGTGCCGGTCTTGTTGGCCACCCACACCTCCCCCGGCACCGCGGCCCGCGCCTCGGGGTCGTGCGGGACGAGGGCGGCGGCCAGGCCGCGGTCGGTGTTGGCCGCCATCCAGCCGAGCATGATCCGCGCCCAGGGCGCGTCCCCGGCGGCGAGGGCGGCCAGACGGGCCAGTTCGGCCGCGGTGCCCAGGGCGAAGGCGGGCGGGTGCTCGGGCAGCCGCGGCTCGCGGATGCGGTCGAGCAGCCGGGTGCGGGCCAGCCCCAGCGCGGCGGCCCCGGCGTTCACCCGGGCCAGGCCGATGCGCCGCAGGAGCGCGTTGGTGGCGGTGTTGTCGCTGACTGCGGCGGTGAGCAGGGCGAGGTCGGCCACGGTCCAGCGGCGCTGGGACAGGCCGGTGAGCAGGCCGGAGCCGGGGCAGTAGTCCTCGTCCAGCAGGTCCACGGGCTCGTCGGGGGCCAGGGCGCCGGCGTCGAGTCCCATGGCGGTCTCGGCGAGGAGCAGGAGCTTGCCGGTGCTGGCCAGGGGGAGTTCGAGGTCGCCGTTGACGCCGGGGCCGCCGTCCACGGCGACGGCGAGCGTCCCGGGACAGGCGGCGGCCAGCGCCCCGAGTTCCGCGGCCAGTCCACCGAACCACGAGCCAGGCTCGGATCCAGGGTCCAGGTGGGCGCCCGGGTGGGGGGCTGGGGAGAGGTCGGGGTGGGGGGTGGTCATACGCGGAGCACCTTTCCCGGCAGGGCCCCGGTGGGCGCGCCGTCACGGACGACGATCTCACCCGCGACCGCCACCAGGGCGATCCCGGCCGGCGGCAGGAGGGGTTCGGCGTAGGTGGCGCGGTCGGCGACGGCGGCCGGGTCGAAGACGACCAGGTCGGCGTGCGCCCCGTCGCGCAGCACCCCGCGGTCGCGCAGCCCGAAGCGTTCGGCGGCCAGCCCGGTCATCCGGCGCACCGCCTCCGCCACCCCGAGCAGGCCGAGGTCGCGGCCGTAGTGGCCGAGGACGCGGGGAAAGGTCCCGGCCCAGCGCGGATGCGGCCGCCCCGGCTTGGGCACCCCGTCGGAGCCGATCATCGTGTACGGCCGGCCCAGCACCCGCTGGACGTCCTCCTCGACCATGGAGTGGCTGATGATGGTCACCTCGCCCCCGGCCAGCAGCTCGGCGACCAGGTCGAGGGGGTCGAGCCCGCGGTCGGCGGCCAGGTCGGCGATGACGCGGCCCTCGTCGGCGGGCCGGTGCTCGGCGCAGGCGATGGAGATGCGGTCCCAGCCGCCGTTGCCGACGGTGTTCTCCCAGCCGGGCACGCCGTCGGCGATGGCCCGGCGCATGAGCTCGCGCTGGGCGGGGTCGGCCAGGCGGGCGGCGAGCGCCTCGGATCCGCCGTCGTTGGCCCAGGGCGGCAGCATGGCCGACAGCGAGGTGCTGCCGGCGGTGTAGGGGTAGACGTCGCAGGTCACGTCGAGCCCGGCGGCGCGCAGCTCGTCGAGCCGGGCCAGGGTCCGCTCGGTGCGTCCCCAGGCGTGCTTGCCGGCGGTCTTGTGGTGGGAGACGTGCAGCGCGGCGCCGCTGCGCCGGGCGATCTCGACCGCCTCCTCCAGGGCCTCCTCCACGCGGGCCATCTCGTCGCGCAGGTGGGTGACGTACGGCTTGCCGTGCCGGGCGGCGACCGCGGCCAGGGCGACGACCTCGTCGGTGCCGGCGTAGGTGCCGGGGGTGTAGATGAGCCCGGTGGACAGCCCCGCCGCCCCCGCGCGCAGGTCGGCGTCGAGCCGGTCGGCCATCGCGGCCAGTTCGGCGGGGGTGGCGGGGCGGTCGGCCTCGCCGATGACCGCGGCGCGCAGGGTGCCGTGCCCGGCGAGCGCGGCCAGGTGGTTGGCCCGTCCGGCCCGCTCGTGGGCCTCGGCGAAGGCGGGGAAGCCGGTGAAGATCGCGGCCCGGTCGTCGGTGCGTCCGGGCCCGGCGGGGAACATGCTGGAGCCGCAGTTGCCGCAGATCTCCACGGTGACGCCCTGCCGTACCGCGGCCAGGGCCAGGTCGGTCAGCGGCCCGAGCAGGGCCGTGCCGTCGGAGTGGGTGTGCACGTCGATGAAGCCCGGCGCGACGACCGAGCCGGTGACGTCGACCTCGGCGCGGGCGGTGGCGGGCGCGCCGGGCGGGAGGAGGGTGAGCCTGCCGGAGGAGGCGGCCAGGTCGGCGGCGCGCAGGGGCGCGCCGGTGCCGTCCGCCAGCTGCCCCCCGCGCAGCAGCAGGTCATAGGTCATGCGAGCACCGGCTCCAGGAAGGTGAGGGTGCCCGCGCCGGCGTCGAGCCGGGCGCGCACGCCGATCGGGTAGGTCTGCTGGGCGATGCCGTGACCGATGTCCGCGCCGGCCAGGACCGGCACGCCGAGGTCGCTGAGCCGGTCGACCAGCATGCGCTCGACCTCGCGCGGCTCGCCGCAGTCGGTGAAGGTGCCCAGGATGATGCCGGCGACGCCGTCGGTGTAGATCGAGCGGCGGAGCTGGGTGATGATGCGGTCGAGCCGGAAGAGCTCCTCGTCGACGTCCTCCAGGAACAGGATCGCGCCGCGCGCGGGCAGGCTGGTGTCGGTGCCGAGCGAGGCGGCCAGCAGGGTCGCGGTGCCGCCCAGGGTGATGCCTTCGGCGACGCCGGGCACGACGGCCTGGCCGTCGAGGAAGGTCAGGCCGGTGACGGTCTCCGGCTTGAACAGCAGGTTGGTGAGGAAGTCGAAGTCGTAGCGGCCCGGCCCCTGGTAGAAGCCGTTGCAGGCGACCATCGGGCCGAAGAAGGAGACCCAGCCGAGCTTCACCGCGATCGCCTCCAGCAGCGCGGTGACGTCGGAGTAGCCGACGACCACCTTGGGCTGGAGCGGGTCGATGCGGGTCCAGTCGACTCGCTCCAGGGTGCGCTGCATGCCGTACCCGCCGCCGGCCAGGAAGACCCCGGCGTAGGCGGGGTCGGACAGCGCCCGGGTGAGGTCGGTGGCGCGCAGGGCGTCGTCGCCGGCCAGGTAGTCGAAGTCGCTGCCGGTGTCGCGGGCGGAGGTGAAGGTGTCCGGCTTGAGGCCGATCTCCTCCAGCGCGCGCAGGCCGAGGTCGAGCTGGACCTGGTTGACCGGGCTGCTGGCGGCCAGCACGGCGACGCGGTCGCCCTCACGCAGGGCACGGGGGCGGCGGTAGACGGTCATCTAGTGGTTCCTCCGCAGGAGCAGGCGGGTGTAGTCGTGGGCGGGCTGGAGCAGGACCTGCTCCACGGGGCCGGTCTCGACGATCCGGCCCTCGCGCATGACCGCGACGCGGTCGGCGATGTTCCAGGCCAGGCCGAGGTCGTGGCTGACGACCAGGGCGGACAGGCCGAGGCTGTGGCGCAGGTCGAGGATGAGCTTGAGGATCTCACCGCGCACGGAGGCGTCGAGGGAGGCCACGGGCTCGTCGGCGACCAGCACGGCGGGTTCGAGGGCGAGCGCGCCGGCGATGACGACGCGCTGGAGCTGGCCGCCGGACAGCTCGTGGGGGAAGCGGCGGACGAACTCGGCGGGCGGGCGGAGGCCGGCCTTGGCCAGGGCCTCGTGGACGCGTCCCGGGAGGTCGTCCTTCATCCCGTGCAGCCGGGGGCCTTCGGCGACCGCGTCGAAGACGTTCTGCCGCGGGTTGAGCGCGCCGTACGGGTCCTGGAGCACGAGCTGGACGCGGCGGCGGTGGGCCCGCAGGGCTCGGTAGTCCAGCGGGGCGCCCTCGGCCAGGACCTGCCCGGCCGTGGGCTTGACCAGGCCGACCAGGGCGCGGGCCAGGGTCGACTTGCCCGAGCCCGACTCGCCGATCAGCGCGACGATCTCGCCGGGCGCGACGTGCAGGTCCACGCCGCGCAGCGCCTGGAATCCCTGCTGCCCGCGCCGCCGCGCCGGGTAGGCGACCTCCAGCGCGCGGGCCTCCAGGACCGGCGCCGCCCCCTCGGGCGCCGCCGTCGCGGGCGTGTCCACCTCGGCGCTCATGCGGGCTCTCCTTCCGGCACGCGCAGGCAGGCGGCCAGGTGGTCCGGCCCCGCGGGCCGGAGGGAGACGGGTTCGGTACGGCAGGCGTCCCCCGCGTGCGGGCAGCGCGGCGCGAAGGCGCACCCGGGCAACTGCTCGGTCAGCCGGGGCGGATCGCCGGGCAGCCCCGCCGGGGCGTAGCGCGAGGCGGGGTCCCCGATGACCGGGAAGGCCCGGCACAACGCCTCGGTGTAGGGGTGCGCGGCCTGCCCGACCAGGCGCTTGGACGGCCCGATCTCGACCAGCCGCCCGGCGTACATGACCGCCAGCCGGTCGCAGGTCCCGGCCAGCACCGACAGGTCGTGGCTGATCATGATGACCGCGATGCCGGCGTCGCGCACCAGTTCCGACAGCAGCTCCAGCACCTGAGCCTGGACCACGGCGTCGAGCGCGGTGGTCGGCTCGTCGGCGATGATCAGCTCGGGGCGGCAGGCGAGCGCCATGGCGATCATCACGCGCTGGCGCTGGCCGCCGGAGAACTCGTGCGGGAAGTCCCCCGCGCGGGCCGCCGGGACGCCGACCTTGTCCAGCAGCTCGGCGGCCCGCTTGCGGGCCTCGCGGCGCGAGACCCGCTCGTGCAGCAGGATCGGCTCGGCGATCTGCTCGCCGATGGCTCGGACCGGGTTGAGCGCGCTCATCGCGCCCTGGAAGACCACCGAGGCCCCGGCCCAGCGCACCGCGCGCAGCCGCGACCAGCGGGCGGTCAGCAGGTCCTCGCCGCGGTAGCGCACCTCGCCGGTGACCCGCGCGCCGGGCGCGAGCAGCCGCAGCAGGCCGAGCGCCATGGTGGACTTGCCCGAGCCGGACTCCCCCGCCACGCCGAGCGTCTGGCCGGCGTCGAGGGTGAAGCCGACCCCGCGCACCGCGCGCACGTCCGGCCGGTAGGTGACCGTGAGGTCTCTGACCTCCAGCAGCGGGCTCATGAGACCATCCGCGGGTTGAGGACGTGCTCGACGGCGCGTCCGGTGAGCGTGAAGCCCAGCACCACCAGCAGGATGGCGATGCCGGGCGGCAGCAGGTACCACCAGGCGCCCGCGGTGACCGCGCCGCCGGAGAAGGCCATCTGCAACATCGCGCCCCAGGTCACGCTGGTCGGGTCGCCGAGGCCGAGGAAGGTCAGGGTGGCCTCGCTGAGGATCGCCGAGGCGACGGTGAGCGTGCTGGAGACCAGGATCAGCGGCAGCACGTTCGGCAGCACCTGGCGCAGCATGATCTGCGCGTTGCCCGCGCCCAGCGCCCTGGCCCGCTCGACGAACGGCCGGGCCTCGACGGCGAGCGTCTGGGCGCGCACCAGGCGGGCGGTCGCCGTCCACGAGGTGACCGCGATGGCGATGGTGATGGAGGCCGCGCCCTGGCCGAGCACCGCCGACAGCGAGATCGCCAGCGGCAGGCTGGGCAGCGCGATGAACCAGTCGGTGACGTGCATGAGCGCGTTGCCGACCCGGCCCGGGTAGTGCCCGGCCAGCAGGCCGACCGCGCTGCCCAGCAGCACGGTGAGCACGGTGGCGATCAGGCCGATGGCCAGCGACTCGCGCGCGCCCCAGATGGTCAGCAGCAGGATCGAGCGGCCCGCCTGGTCGGTGCCCAGCGGGTAGCCGTCGACGGGCGGCGACAGGCGCGGGCCGTCCACCCGGGTGACGTCGAGCTGGTCGGGGCCGATGAACAGCGGCGCGGCGAGGGCCAGCAGGCCGAGGACGGCGAGCACGGCCAGGCCGGCGAGCCCGGCGGGCCGCTTCAGCAGGGCCCTCATGCCGCCCGCACCCGGGGGTCGAGCAGCCGGTAGACCAGGTCCGCCAGCAGGTTCATGATGATCACACTCGCGCTGAAGACGATGAAGGTGCCCTGCAGCAGGGGCAGGTCGGGGATCTTGAGTGCCTCGTAGGTCAGGTGGCCCAGGCCCGGCCAGGAGTAGACCGCCTCGACGGTGATCGCGCCGCTGACCAGGGTGCCGAGGTGCATGAAGATCACGGTGACGCTGGGGAGCAGCGCGTTGGGGACGGCGTGGCGGCGCCGCACCTCCGCGTCGGTCAGGCCCTTGGCGCGGGCGGTCAGCAGGTACGGCGAGCCGAGCTCGTCGATGATCGACGAGCGCATGATGGTCACGTACTGGGCGAAGACCACCAGGACCATGGTGAGGCAGGGCAGCACCAGGTGGTTGGCCACGTCGATCACGTAGTCGAAGCCGGTGGCGTTCAGGGCCGGGTCGCTCATGCCGCCGGCCGGGAAGATCCCGATGCAGAGCACGAGCAGGATCATGCCGAGCCAGAACGTCGGGACCGACCACAGGGTGAGCGAGGCGGCCGAGGCCACCCGGTCGAGGGCGCCGCCGTGCCGCCAGCCGCTGTGCACGCCCAGCCACAGGCCCAGCACGATGGAGACCGCGGCGGCGGTGCCCATGAGGAGCAGGGTGGGGCCCAGGCGCTCGCCGACCAGGCTGGCGACCGGCTGCTGGAACTGCCAGGAGTAGCCGAGCTCGCCGGTGAGGGTGTCCTTGAGGAAGCTCAGGAAGCGCATCCAGACCGGGTCGTCCAGGCCGAGCTGCAGCCGGAGCTGTTCGAGCTGGGCCTCGCTGGTGGGGCGGCCCCGGGTGAGGGTCCGGACCGGGTCGGCGGGCATCAGGTTGAAGATGACGAAGCCGATGACCAGGGTGACCAGGAAGCTCACCGCGGCGGCCACCAGCCGGCCGGCCAGGTAGCCCGGCAGGCCGGCGCTGCGCTTCGACCCCCCGGCCACCCCATTGGCGGGGGTGGCGGGGGTGGCGGGGGTGGCGAGGGTCACCGGGGCGGCCGGGCCGGGTTCACTCACGGTCGCCTGCCGTACGGCGGCGGGCGACGATCACGCCGCCGCCGGCCAGGAGGAGGACGGCGGCGCCGAGCCCCCACCACAGCCCGCTGCTCCCGCCCGAGGCGGAGGCGGCGGCGGAGCCGGGCTGGGCGGCCGCGGGCGGCGCGGCCTTGAGGTAGCTCCAGAACGACGACTGCACCGGGTAGAGCCCGTTGGCGTCGGGCTTGCCCTCGATGACGCCGGTGACGGTGTCGGTCCGGGCGACCAGCAGCCGGTTGGCGTAGTAGTAGATCTGGTTGACGTTGGCGTCGTAGAGGATCTGCTGCATGTCGCCCACGATCTTGGCCCGCTCGGCGGGGTCGAAGGCGGTGCGCTGCTTGGCGAACAGCTCGTCGTAGGCCTTGTCGCAGAAGAAGGAGTCGGTGTTGCCCGCGCTGCCGTCGTCCTTGGGCAGCACGGCGCAGGTCTGGATGCCGAGCAGGTAGGTCGGGTCGGGTCCGGTGGACCAGGCGTCCATGAGAAGGTCCCAGTCGCCCTTGGCCAGGTCGCTGTTGAGCGCGCTGAAGCTGAGCGACTGGATGGTGGCCTTGATGCCGATCTCCTTGAGCCAGCCGGCCAGGTAGGTCGAGATCGCCGCGTCGGCGGAGTCGTCGGAGTGGATGCCGAAGCGGAAGGCCAGCGGCTTGCCGCTCTTGGGGTCGACGCGGACGCCGTCGGCGCCCTTCTTGTAGCCCGCCTCCTCCAGGATGCGGTTGGCCTCGGCCGGGTCGTACGGGGTGACCTGGGGCGGCGTCCAGTTCCACTGCGGCCACGCCGGCGGCAGGTAGCCCTGGCCGACGGTGCCGAGGCCGTCCAGGACCTTGTCGACGAGGGTCTTCTTGTCGGTGGCCAGCGCGATCGCCTTGCGCACGACCGGGTCGCCGAGCGCGGGGTGGCCGGTGCCGATCTTCTTGCCGGTGCGGGTGCGCGCGTTGTGGTTGATCTCCAGGCCGTACCAGCCGTTGCCCGCGGTCTGCGCGGTGAGCAGGCCGGGCTGGCCCTGCAGGGCCTTGAACTGGGTGGCGTTGACGCCTTCGACGAAGTCGAGCTGGCCGCTGCGCAGCGCGGCGACGGCGGAGTCGCTGGCCTTGAAGACCTGCTGGATCATCTTGTCGAACTTGGGGCCGCCGAGCACGAACTCCTTGTTGGCGCTGTAGCGGGCGTACTGCTCGGGCTTGTACTCGGTGAGGGTCCAGGGGCCGTAGCCGACGACGGGGAAGGCGTCGTTCTTCTCCGTCTTGATCGTCTTGCCCTCCCAGACGTGCTTGGGCACGATCGGGATGCCGCGCTTGGGGATGCTCACGTAGAGCACGTTCGACTGCGGTTCCTTGGTCTTGATCACCAGGGTGGCCGGGTCGGGGGCGGTGACCTCGGCGAAGTTGCTGACCAGGGAGCCGTTGGCGGTGGCCGCGACCTCGTCCTTCATGATCAGGTTGAGCGTCCAGGCGGCGTCCTCGGCGGTGATCGGCTGCCCGTCGCTCCACTTGAGCCCCTGGCGGAGCTTGAAGGTCCAGGTCAGCTTGTCCTCGGAGGTGCTCCACTCGGTGGCCAGGTAGGGGCCGGGGGTGCCGTCCGGCTCCAGGGAGTTCAGCGTGGGGTAGATCGAGCCGAAGATCTCCAGCGCGCCGTCGTAGTAGGCCAGGAACGGGTTGAGCGTGTCCACGCCGGAGCCGTCCATGAGCACCCTGAGAGTGGTGTCGGCCGGGGCCGCCGAGGCTGGCGCGCCCGCCAGGACCGTGCAGGCGGCGAGGGCGCCGGCGGCCAGGAGTCTGCGCATCGGCTCTCCTTCGGGGAGGTCAGAGGGGGTGGGGTGTGGACGAATGCTGGCGAATTCCGTTCGTCCTCCCAACGTTCGTGAGTGCTTCACGGGCTGAGCATCGAAAACTTCGATGGTGTCTTGCCAGGGGCGGAGAAGCCGCAGGTGGGAGGATGGGCGGGTGCTCGGGCAGCTCGCGGTGGTCCTCGGCCTCATGCTCGCCACCGCCCTGCTCGTCGCGGTCGGCGAGCGCGTCCGCCGGCCGTACCCGGTGCTGGTGCTCCTGCTGGGCGTGGCGCTGGCGCTGATGCCCGGCGTGCCCGACGTGCGCATCGATCCCGAGCTGATCCTGCCGATCTTCCTGCCGCCGCTGATCTTCGCCGCGGCGCAGCGCAGCTCGTGGGGGATGATCCTGGCGCACCGCCGCACGGTCGTCTGGATGGCGCTGGTGCTGGTGCTGGTCACCGTCGCGGCGGTCGCCTGGACCACCTGGCTGGTCATCCCCGGCGTCACCGCCGCGGCCGCCATCGCCTTCGGCGCGCTCACCGCGCCGCCCGACCCGGTCGCCGCCGAGGCGGTCGCCGAGCCGCTGCGCCTGCCCCGCCGCCTGGTCACCACCCTGCAGAGCGAGGGGCTGTGCAACGACGCCACCGCCCTGGTGGTGTACGGCGTGGCGGTCCAGGCCATGCTCAGCGGCACCTACTCGGTGCCGGTCGCGGTGCTCGACTTCTGCTACGAGGCCGGGGCGGCGGTGCTGCTCGGCCTGGGCGCCGCGTGGCTGGCCCGCTGGCTGCTGGCGCGCATCGCCGAGGAAACCGCGCGCAACGCGCTCACCCTGGTCGTGCCGTTCGCCACCTACCTGGCGGCCGACGCGATCGGCGCCTCCGGCGTGCTCGCCGTGCTGGCCGCCGGCCTCACCCTCGGCCGCTCCACCGACCAGGACGCCGGCGTCAAGGACCGGCTGTACGGCGGCGCCTTCTGGGACACGCTGGAGCTGCTCATCACCGGCCTGGCCTTCGGCCTGATCGGGCTGGAGCTGCGCGCGGTGCTGGAGGCGGGCGTGGACCTCAAGGTCGCGGCCTGGCACGCGGCGGCGATCTGCGTGGTGATCGTCGGGGTGCGGTTCGCGTGGATGGCGGTGTCCGGGCCGATGGCCAGGCGCTCCGGCGACCCCGACCTGGTGCCGGCCAACTGGCGCGAGGACCTCGTCCTGGCCTACTGCGGCATGCGCGGCCTGGCGACGCTGGCGCTGGCGCTGGCCCTGCCGCTGGACACGCCCGCCCGGGGCGAGCTGCTGCTGGCCGCCTTCGCGGTGATCGCGGTGACGCTGGTGCTGCCCGGCTTGACGTTGCCGCCGCTGGTCAGGGCGCTGGGCGTGCAGGCGGACGCGGACGCCGAGCTGGCGGCGACGAGGCCGCTGGCGATCCGCGCCGGGCGGGCGGCGCTGGGCCGGCTGAACGAGCTGGCCGAGGGTGAGGAACTGCCGGACGAGGTGGTCGAGCGGTTGCGCGAGCGGCACCGCTCGATGCTGGTCCAGCTCGGCGACGAGCCCGGCTCCGACGACTACCAGCAGGTGCTGCGGGAGCGGGTGCGGCAGGTCAAGCTCTACCGGCAGGTCGAGGACCAGATGGTCATGGCGGCGCGGGCGGAGATCCTGCGGGCCCGGCGCGAGCCCGGGGTGGATCCGAAGGCGGCCGACCAGGTGCTGCGCCGGCTGGATCTGCAGAGTTCGGCCCGCGCCTGAAATCCCGCCGCCGGCGGCCATTCACCATGAGATAGTGACACGAATCATCTTTTATCGCGCTATCCGGTGTTAGTGGAGATAAGGGGGAGACGTGTCGGGATTTGACCCTGATACGCCTAATGTCGCGCGGATGTATGACTATTACCTCGGGGGCAAGGACCACTTCGCGGTCGACCGGGAGGCGGCCGAGCAGGTCCTCCAGGTGGCGCCGCAGACCCCCGCCCTCGCCCGTGCCAACCGGGCCTTCCTGCGGCGGGCCGTACGCCACCTGACCAGCGCCGGGATCCGCCAGTTCGTGGACATCGGAGCCGGTCTGCCCACCCAGGGCAATGTGCACGAGATCGCGCCCGAGGCGCGGGTGGCCTACCTCGACCACGACCCGTCGGTCCTGTCGCACGCGCGGGCCCTGCTCGCCACCACCCCGAATACGCTGGCGCTGCCCGGCGACCTTCGCAACACAGTTGAAATTTTGAAAAATCAGGAGTTACGGAATTTCCTGGATTTCACCGAGCCGATCGGGCTGCTGCTCGTGGCGGTGCTGCACTGCCTCACCGAGGAGGACGACCCCTACGCCCAGATCGCCGAGCTCCGCGAAGCCGTACCCTCCGGAAGCCACCTGGTGATCTCGCACATCAGCGCGCGCGAGCAGGTCGAGTCGGCCCGGCAGGGCGCGGCGGTCTACCGGCGGGCCAGCACCACCATGACGTTGCGCGACCGCGAGCAGATCAGCCGCATGTTCGACGGGTTCGAGCTGCTCGAACCGGGCCTGGCCGACCTGCAGGACTGGCGGCCCGATCCCGACGAGCTCGACCTGGACGGCCGGCTGCCGGGCTGGTTCCTGTGCGGCGTGGGGCGTAAGCCGTGAGCCCGTCGTTACCCTTCCCCAGCGACCCGGCGGCCTTCACCCCGATCGCCGGGCAGCAGCCGGCCGGGCTGGCCATCCCCCGCCTCGACCTGATCCGCGAGGAGCACCGCGCCTTCCGCTCCGAGGTCGGCGGCGGCTTCTGGGTGCTGACCCGCTACGAGGCGATCGTGGCCGCGTTGCAGGACCACGAGCTGTTCAGCAACGCCGCGGTCAGCGTCTTCGACCCCGAGCCCCGCTACCGGTGGATCCCCGAGATGCTGGACCCGCCCGAGCACACCGAGTGGCGACGCCGGCTGCGGCCGCTGTTCGCGCCCGGCCGGATCGCCGCCATGGAGACGCACATCCGGGCCACGTGCGCGGCGCTGGTGCGGGAACTGGCCGGACGCGGCGAGTGCGACTTCGTGCCCGACTTCGCCCGGCGCTTCCCGACCACGATCTTCCTGGAGCTGATGGGTCTGCCGGTCGAGCGGCTGGAGACCTTCCTGGCCTGGGAGGACGCCATCCTGCACGCGCCGCCGGCGCCGGACCGGCGCGAGGCGCGGATGGCGGCGATGGGCGAGGTGAGCGCGTGCTTCGCCGAGCTCATCCGCGAACGCCGCGCCGAGCCGCGCGACGACCTGGTGAGCGTGGCGGCGGGCTGGGACGTGCCCGAGGAGGACCTGCTCGCCCTCTGCCTGCTGCTGTTCCTGGCCGGGCTCGACACGGTGACCGCGCAGCTGTCCTTCGCCTTCTGGCACCTCAGCGAGCATCCCGCCGAACGGGCGGCGCTCGTCGCCGAGCCGGCGCGCATCCCGGCAGCGGTCGAGGAGTTCGTGCGGGCGTACTCGATCGTGCTGCCCGGCCGCAAGCTCACCCGGGACGCCGTGGTCGAGGGCTGCCCGATGCGGGCGGGCGAGATGGTGCTGCTGCCGCTGACGATGGCCAACCGCGACCCCGGCGCCTTCCCGGACGCCGCCGAGGTGGTGCTCGACCGGGCCAAGAACCGGCACCTGGGCTTCGGCGCGGGCGTGCACCGATGCCTGGGCGCGCACCTGGCCCGCGCCGAGCTGCGCATCGCCCTCGAGGAGTGGCATCGGGTGATCCCCGACTACCAGGTGTCCGGCGAGGTGGTCGAGCACGTCTACCAGTTGCTCGGGCTCGACCACCTGCCGTTGCGCTGGGCTACGGGCTGACCGGGGCGGGCGCCTTGACGCCCAGGGCCCGCAGCTCCTGCGGGCTCACCCGGCTGACGTTCCAGTCGTGGTCGGTCGAGGCGTACTGGTGCACCACCCACTCCCTCCACGGCCGGGGCGGCTCGACCTCGCCCTTGGACTTGCCGTAGTGCGCGACCCAGAGCGGGTACTCGCCCAGGCCCTCGCCGTACTGGCCGGCGAAGGACCACGAGCTGTAGAAGAACGGCTTGACGCCGGTCTGCTGCTCGACCCGCTCCAGCCAGCGCCTGGCCCAGGCGTTCACCTGCTCGACCGAGCGGCCGTCGGCCACCTCCAGGTCGAGGGCGAGCAGGTCGCCCTGGACCAGGCCCTGCTGCCGCACCACCGTCAGGAAGTGGTCGGCCTCGCGGACCGGGTCGGTCCCGGGGTGGCCGTAGTGGTAGGCCCCGCGGACCAGGCCGTTGCCCCGCATCTCCCGCCAGTGCCGGGCGAAGGCCGGGTCGGTGCCCCGCTCCCCCTCGCTCGCCTTGGCGAAGCCGAACTCCACGCCCGGGGTGCCCCAGTCGAAGGTGGCGTCGTAGCGGGAGGCGTCGACGCCCTTCACCTGCCCCTCGGCCTGGGCGGCCACGGCCGGGACGGCCGCCACCGCGGCGGCCAGAGCCAGTGTCACCATCGTTCGCCGCATGGCGCAGCTCCCTTCCTGTGCTTGGACTCCTTCCACCCTCGGCGGAAAAGGCCCAGGTCACATCGGGTGTCCGGGGGGTTGGGCGGGATCGAGGGGGTGAGGCGCGGGTCAATCGATCGGTTGACCGGTTCGCCTTCCTGTTGATACCCCCCTAAGGTATGCATATGACACCGGAACGTCGTCTCGAGGAACACCTGGCCCGCTGGCTCGGGCAGTGGCCGCCGCCCGCAGCCGGGATCACCGTCGTCGGGGAGCCGCGCCGCCTGGCGCCCGGCTGGGACGGGCGGCTGCACCCCGTCCTCGGTGTCGCCCGGCCCGGCGGCGACGGGGTCCTCTCCGTCCCGCCGCCGCACGTCGCCGCGGTCACCCGGGAGTACGGCAGGCCAGCCGGCGCCGCGATCCCCGAACTGGTCGGCTTCCCGGGACGCGGCTGGTTCACCGCGCTCTTCCGCTGGAGCGCCAAGCCCGCCGAACTGCCCGACACCGGCGTCTGGGTACCCGCCGACGGCGACGGGGTACCGGCCTGGCTGCGCCCGTTCGGCGGCGAGGTCCTGGTAGCCCGCGACCCGGACACCGGCGAGCACCTGGCCGGCGTGGGCGTCAAGCGGCACGACGAACACGGCCACGAGCTGGCCGTGGTGACCGAGCCGCAGGCCAGGGGCTTGGGCCTGGCGCGGACGCTGGTGGCGCAGGCCGCCCGGCGGGTGCTGGACGAGGGCGCGGTGCCCACCTACCTGCACGATCCGGGCAACCACGCCTCGGCCGCCACCGCCGACTCCGCCGGCTTCCCCGACCTCGGCTGGACGGCGTTCGGGCTCACCGAGGCGCGGGAATGAGGGCCTCGTGCCGGACCGCCCGGGGAGTAGCGTGAGGCCATGCGCCATTGGATCGGAGCGATCGCGGGGCTGCTGCTGACACCGGTGCTCTTCGCCGGGCTGACCTACGGGGCGGGCCGGGCGGTCAGGGGGTGGTCGCTGCACTACCTCCCGTGGATCGGGCTGAGCGCGCTGCTGGCCACCGCGGTCGTCGCCGGGATCCTGGCCGGGTCGCGGATCTCGCCGCTGGCCTCGCTGGTGCCGGGGCTGGCGTTGCTGGTCGTGGGGGTGATGCACCAGCTCTCGGTGCTGGTGGGCGGGCTGCCGGTGGCGGAGCTGGAACGGGCCTTGCCCACCGACCTGCGCAACGGGTACCTGGCGACGGCGCGGTCGGGGATGATCGTCCTGGTGGGGGCGCTGCTGGTGGTGGCCTCGACGGCCCCGGCGCGCTGGCGGAAGGCGCCGGTGGCGGCTCCGCCGTACCGGCCGGAGGCAGGGGAACGGGCGCGGTCCGAGGGGGCGGAGCGGGAGCAGCCGACCCGGCCGTTCCACCGGGAGTGACCCGTCCGGTCCCGGCCGTCGCGCCGCCTTTCCTCACCGGGCGCTTTGACATACCGTCACGGGCGACGGACACCCACGAGGAGGGCACGTGCACACGCGCTCGTTCTGGCGGGCGGCCCTGGCCGCCGCTCTCGGCTTGACCCTCGTCCCAGCACCCGCCGCCGCGACCGCCGCGGCGCCGGGCGCCCCCGGCATCGGCGACGCGTACTTCCCCGACTACGGCAACGGCGGCTACGACGCCAAGCACTACAGCCTGCGCCTGGACTACCAGCCCGGCGCCGACCGGCTCACCGGCAAGGCCACCGTCGTGGCCACGGCCACCCAGTCGCTCACCCGCTTCAACCTCGACTTCCTGCTCGACGTGCAGCAGGTGAAGGTGAACGGCCGCAGCGCGAGCTTCGCCCGCAGCGGCACGCACGAGCTGGAGATCACTCCCGCCCGGCCGCTGCCGAAGCACCTGCCCTTCACCGTCGAGGTCGGCTACACCGGCGTGCCCGGCTCGATCGAGGTGCCCGGCGTGGTCCGGCCGTGGATCCCCCGGCCCGGCGGGGCGCTCGCGCTGGGCCAGCCGGAGATCGCCTGGTGGTGGTTCCCCAGCAACGACCACCCGGCCGACAAGGCGACCTACGACATCGCGGTCAGCGTGCCCGAGGGCACCGAGGCGATCAGCAACGGCATCCTGGCCGGAAAGCGCACCTCCGGCGGCAAGACCACCTGGCACTGGGTGATGGACAAGCCCATGGCCAGCTACCTGGCCACGCTGTTCATCGGCGACCTGGAGGTACGGCGCGGCAGGTCCTCCGGCGGCCTGCCGGTGACCACCGCCTACGACCCGACGCTCGGCCCGCGCGAGCAGTTCGCCAAGGACAGCGTCGAGCGCACCCCGGAGATCGTCGACTGGCTGGCGAGCCTGTTCGGCCGCTACCCGTTCTCCTCGATGGGCGGCTCGGTCGTCAACGAGAACGTCGGCTTCGCGCTGGAGACCCAGACGCAGCCGGTCTACGACTCGGTCTTCTTCGAGACCGGCCCCGACTTCAGCGTCGTGGTGCACGAGAACGCCCACCAGTGGTTCGGCGACAGCGTGGCGCTCAAGCGCTGGCAGGACATCTGGCTGAACGAGGGCTTCGCCACCTACGCCGAGTGGCTGTGGTCGGAGAAGGAGGGCACCGGCACCGCCGCCGAGCTGGCCAACGCCCTCTACGACGACATCCCGGCCGACCACCCGCGCTTCTGGTCGCGCGTGCCCGGCGACCCGACGCCCGCCTTCCTGTTCTACGCCTCGGTCTACTGGCGGGGCGGCATGACGCTGCAGGCGCTGCGCAGCGAGGTCGGGGACCAGACCTTCTTCAGCATCCTGCGGACCTGGGCGCAGACCAAGAGGCACGGCAACGGGGAGACGTCGGAGTTCGTCTCGCTCGCGGAGAAGATCTCCGGCCGCCAGCTCGACGCGCTCTTCCAGACCTGGCTGTACACGCCGAGCAAGCCCGCGACGCGGCCCGCCCCGGACGCCGCGACGGCGAGAACGGCGCAGGCGGCGGCCCGGCCGGCCAGTTTGGAGGCCTTTGTCCAGCGGCACCGCAAGTTGCACGGAGGAATCGACGCAGAGTAACAACCTTTCTCCCGCGCGGAGCGACAAAGCACTTGTGAGGGTGACAGCGCTGCGCGCGGGAGATCCGGCGCGCCTGGGACAGTACTGGCTGGCGGGACGGCTGGGCGACCGGGGTGAGGTCTTCGACGGCTACGACGAGCAGGGACGCCGGGTGGCGATCACCCTGGGCGGCGGCGACGCCACGTCCGTGGCCGGATTCTGTACGGCACGCATGATCGAGGCGCGGCCGGAGCACACGCCGCCGTTCACCGTGAGTGAGTTCGTGCCCGGCCCGGACCTGACCGAGGCCGGGGTCTTCGGCGGGGACCGGTTGCGGCGGCTGGCCATCGGCACCGCCACCGCGCTGGTCGCCATCCACGAGGCGGGGCTGGCGCACGGGGCGCTCAAGCCGTCCAGCGTCGTGCTCGGGCCCGCCGGGCCGCGGGTGGTCGGCTTCGCCGGGGGCGGCGTCCCGGCCTACCCCGCGCCCGAGACCCGGGCCTCCCGCGCCCGCCTCGACCTGGCCGACGACGGCCCGGCCCGAGGCACCCGCCGCGACGGCCCGGGACGAGAGCCCGGGACCGGCCGCGGGATCCCCTCCGCGCGGGAGACCGGTAGAGGCGAGCCGTTCGGGCGGGAGACCGGTAGAGGCGAGCCGTCCGCGTGGGAGAGCGGGCACGGCTCGGTGCCGCCGGCGCCGGGGTGGACGCTGGGGCCGGCGGCCGGGACGCTGGCCGGGTCGATGGCCGAGCGGTGGTTCCCCTCCTCCGGCCGCCGCGCGCCCGAGGCCGCCGCCGACGTCTTCGCCTGGGGCGCGCTGATGATCTACGCCGCCACCGGCCGCGACCCCATGCCCGCCGACCCGGCCGCCGTGCCGGAGATCCCGCGCGAGCTGGAGTTCCCCGAACCCCTGCACACCCTGGTGGCCGCCTCCCTGTCCCGCTCCCCCGCCCAGCGCCCGACCGCCCGCGAGCTGCTGCTGGCCCTGCTGGGAAGCTGGGACCTGCACCGCGGCGTGCGCGAGGCGGCCCCGCTGGCCACCGCGCCCGAGCCGCCGCTGGGCGAGCGGGCCGAGGAGCTGTTCGCCGCCCTGCCCGAGGCGGTCCAGCGCCAGGCTCCCAGGGCCTTCCTGCGGCTGGTCTCGCCCCGCGACCTCAGCGCCCGGCGGGCCCCGCGCGCCGCGCTCCCCCGCCAGCTCCTCGACGCCTACCGCGAGGCCGGCCTGCTGGCGGTCGAGGGCGAGACGGTCAAGGTCACGGCCCCCGCGCTCCCGCACGCCTGGCCCCGCCTGCGCGCCTGGCTGGCCGACGAGCGCGAGCGCCGCGCCACGCGCCGCCGGGTGGCCGAGGCACAGCGCCGCCGGCACCGCAGCCGGTTGCGGCAGGCGGTGGCGGTCGCGCTCATGGTGGTGCTGGCGGTCGCGGTGGTCGCCGCCGCGCTGGCCGACCTGCGCAGCCGCGAGCTCACCCAGATGTTCCCGCACACCACCGCGTGGACCAGCTGAAATAACGCAGTGTATAGATCACAATACGGAGTGTGCTGCTTCCTCTGATCCTCATCGCCGGGCTGCTGGCCGCGCCCGGCCCCCGCTACCGGGAGTACGTCGCGCTCGGCGACTCCTGGAGCGCGGACGTGACCCTGACCAACGTCTCGACCGAACACGCGCCGAGCGGCTGCCTGCAGGCGAGCTACAACTATCCCAAGCAGGTGGCGCGGGCGCTCGGCGCGACCACCTTCCGTGACGCGACGTGCAGCGGGGCCACGACCGAGGAGATGACCAGGCCGCAGCCGGTGCGCCTGGTGCCGAGGCTGTACGACGGGGTGAACGCGGCGCAGTTCGACCGGCTGACGCCGCGGACCGACCTGGTGACGCTGGGCATCGGCGGCAACGACGCCAAGCTGGCCGCCGCCGCGCTGAGCTGCATCAACATCCTGCCGACGCTGACGCTGCTGCCCGGGGTGGTGCTGCCCGCGCCGCTGGGGGCGCCGTGCAAGGCCAAGTGGGTCACCGCCGAGGGCGACGCCATGTCCCGCAACATCCGGCGCACCGGGCCCAAGGTGGCCGCGACCGTCCGGGCCATCCGCGCCCGGGCGCCGCACGCCCGCATCCTGCTCGTCGACTACCTGGCCGGGCTGCCCGCGACCGGCGGCTGCTACCCGTACGTGCAGATGACCGACCAGGACGCCGACTGGCTGGGCGACAAGCTGGACGAGCTCAACCGCATGCTGCGCCGGGTGGCGAAGGCGGAGAAGGTGACGCTGGTCGACACCTACAGCGGGAGCGTCGGGCACGACGCCTGCCAGCGGCCGGGCGTCAAGTGGGTGGAGGGCGTGCTGCCGGTGACGACCGATCCGCTGGGGCCGGCCGTACCGCTGCACCCGAACCGGCTCGGCGCCGACCACCAGGCCCGCTCGGTGCTGGCGACACTGGTCAACAGCGACCTCTAGCGACCTCGATCGACCTCTAGCGGCCGGCCCCGCCGGGGCAGGTCTCGCGGTAGGGGACGTCCGGGAGGTGGTCACGCCACTCCCGCTCCCCCAGGCCGCCGCCCGCGCGGTCGCAGACGGCGCGGGCGGCGAGGTCGCCGCCGACGGCCAGGACCGGACGGCCCCCGGCGTACAGCCACCCGCCGGCGAACCGCACCGCGCCGGAGGCACCCTGGACCGGCAGGCCGAGCAGGCGCCGGCCGGCCACGTCCCACAGCCGCAGCTCGGGGTCGTTGCCGGTGGTGGCGAGCAGGGCGCCGTCGGGCGAGAAGACCAGGTGGCCGATGTCGTCGGTATGGCCGCCCAGGACCGGACCGGTGCGCCGCCAGGTGGTGGCGTCCAGGAACTGCAGGCGGCCGTCGTTGTCGCCGACGGCGACGGTGCGCCCGTCGGGGCTGAAGGCGGCGCCGCCGAGGTAGCCGAGCGGCAGCGCGGTGACCGCGCCGGTCGAGGTGTCGAGGCCGACGCCGCTCCACAGGCCCTGGCCGCCGCCGTTGTAGGCGGTGTCGAGCCGGTTGGCCAGCGCCCGCCCGCCGGGCCCGAGGGCGACGATGTCGCTGAGGCCGGGGAAGGTCCGCAGCAGCTTGCGGCCGGGCACGTCCCACAGGCTCGCGTCGGCGGCCAGCAGCCGCCCGTCGGGGCTGAAGCGCAACGCGCCCACCCCGGCCGGGCCCTCCAGGACGCCGGTCTCGCGGCGGGTGCGGGCGTCCCACAGGTGGATCCGGTTGCCCTCCGCCTCGCCGTAGGCCAGCAGCGAGCCGGCCAGCGCGTAACGGAAGCTCGCCTGCGGGGTGGAGGCGCGGAACTCGGCGAGGGTCCGGCCCCGTTCGGTGACGACGAGCCGGCCGTCGCGCTCGGCGACGTCGAGCGGCCCGTTCCCGGCGCCGGGCGGGTCGAGGACCGGCGCCAGGTCGATGGTGGTGACCTGGCCGGAGGTGGTCAGGTAGCGCGCGCGGGCGCCGTCGAGCCGGACGTGGTGCGGGTAGTCGTAGCCGAAGGACAGCTTCCACGGCCGCCCGGCGAGCTCGCCCAGCCGCCACACCGCCAGGGCCTCGAAGCTGTGGCCGAGCGAGTCGGACTGGGTGACCAGCAGGTGGCGGCCGTCGGCGCTGAAGGCCAGGAGGCTGCCGCGCGGCTGGTGCAGGGTGAGCGCCTCGCGCCGGGCTCCGGTGGCGGTGTCGTAGAAGCGGATCTCGCCGCGGAAGGAGACCGCGAGCAGGTCGCCGCGCGGCGACAGCGCCGAGGCGTGCAGGTCCTGGCCGGTCTCGACGCGCCGCAGCAGCTCGCGGCGGGCGGTGTCCCAGATCTCCACGGCCCGGCCGCGCTCGACGGCCAGGCGGGAGCCGTCCGGCGAGGGCGACAGGTCCCAGCTGCTGACGCCCGGCCAGTCGGTGCGGTGCTCGCCGTCCCAGGTGGCGGCGCCGGTGGGCGCGGCGCCCGGCTGCCCGATGCTGAGCACCAGGAGCGGTCCGGCCGACTCGACCGAGAGCGCGCCGTCGAAGGCGCCGCCGCTCTGCCGTCCGGTCGGGTCGTGCAGGGTGACGCGGCCCTTGGCCAGCAGCGCCAGCCGTCCTTTGGCGTCGACGGCGGCCTGCTCGACCGGGTGCTCGGCGCGGAAGTCGCCGAGCGCGCGGCGGCCGGGCACGTCCCAGACGCGCACCCGCCGGCCGGCCGCCGAGACCAGCACCCGGCCGTCCGGCGACAGCGCCCGCACGCCGTGGGCCAGGTCGGGTTCGGTGAAGACCGCCACCTCCGGCTGCGTCTGCGCCCGGTAGAGCGCCGAGCGGGCCTCGGTCACCGGGGCCAGGCGCCAGGCGGCGACGCTGAGCCGCATGGCCAGTTCGGGGTCGGTGGCGCGCAGGCTGTCGGCCCGCCGGGCGACGTCCTTGGCGACCGCCTCGTCACGTTGCTCGGCCACGATGCGGCGCTGGTACTCGGCGAACCCGGCCGCGCCCAGCGCCGCCACCAGCAGCAGGGCGAGCGAGGCCGAGACCACGCGCCGGCGGGTGGTGCGCCGCCGGGCCAGCCGGGCGGCCGCGCCGAGGAACTCGGTCTCGACCCGGTTGAGGCTCAGGCGCCGGCGGCCGGTGGCCGCCCAGCCGAGCGCGTCCTCCAGCGCGGAGCCCTGGTAGAGGTCGCCGTCGCGGCGCCCGCCGGTGTGCCACTGGCGGGCCGCCCGGCTCAGGCCGCGGTGCACGACCAGGCCCGCGCGCTCGTCCTCCAGCCACAGCCGCAGTTGCGGCCAGGCGCGCAGCAGGGCGGGGTGGGCGATGGCGACCGAGTCCTGGCCCTCGGTGATCAGCCCGGCTCCGGCGAAGGCGCCGATCACGCTGTCGGCCTCGCGGCGGCCGTCGGTGAGCTCCTCCCGGCTCACGCGGCGCACCGCGTCGGCGCCCTCCTCGTCGGCCTCGACCATGCGCAGGAAGACCTCGGGCACCAGGTCGCGCTCCGGGCGGCCGAGCCCGGCGTAGACCTCCTCGGCCAGCTCGCCCAGCGCCCGTTCCGACACCCGCGGCGCGGCCAGCCCGGCGGCGGCCCGGCTGCCGCCGGCCAGGTCGTCGCCGCCGACCAGCGCCCACAGCAGCTCGCCGGCGTCCGGCCGGCTGCGGGGGTCCTTGGCCAGAGCCGCGTGCACCAGCCCGCGCAGCGGCTCGGCCAGCATGCCGGTGTCCGGCTCGCGGCTGAGCACCTGGTACATGACCCCGCCCAGGCTCTCGGCCTCGAACGGGTCGCGGGCGGTGGCGGCGAAGAGCACCACCGCGCCCCAGGCGAAGACGTCGGAGGCCGCGGTGGCGCGCTCGCCGGCGAAGACCTCGGGCGCCATGTAGGTCGGGGTGCCGGCCATGACGTGCGCGGTGGTGAGCGACATCTCGGCGGTGCGGGCGATGCCGAAGTCGATCACCCGCGGGCCGTCCGGGCCGAGCAGCACGTTGGCCGGTTTGAGGTCGCGGTGCACCACGCCGGCCTGGTGGATGGCGGCCAGCGCGGTGGCGATCCCGGTCGCCAGGCGGCGCAGCTCGTCGGGGCCGAAGCGGCGGCCCCGCTGCACCGCCTGGCGCAGGCTCGGGCCGTCCACGAACTCGCTGACGATGTACGGGCGCGGCCCGTCCAGGCGGGCCTCGATGATGCGGGCCGTGCAGAAGGAGGCCACCCGGCGGGCGGCCTCCACCTCCTTCGCGGTGCGGCTGGCGTCGCCGTGCAGCAGCTTGATCGCCACCCGGTCGCCGGCCTCGTCGTAGGCCTCGTAGACCACGCCCTGGCCACCCGCGCCGAGGCGGCCGGCCAGCCAGTAGCGGTCCAGCCGTTGCGGGTCGCCCGGGGCGAGGGTCGTCATGCCTTGTTCGACGCGGCCGGGGCCGGACGGGTTCGGCGTGCGGCCCACCTCACCTCGGGCTCGTCGGGCGTGGTCCGCTCACCTCAGGGCGCGGGCGATCGCCACCGCCGTGGTCTGCCAGATCGGGGTGCGCGGGTCGATCACCGCGAAGTGGTCGCCGGACATCTCCAGGTGGGTGACGTCGTCGCCGGCCTCCTTGGCGGCCCGGGCGTAGCGGCGGCCGAAGTCGACCAGGTCGAGCTCGTCCCCGGAGCCCTGCACGATGAGCTGGCGGACGCCGAGCGGCACCCGGTGCAGGGGGCTGGCCTCGCCGTACGGCAGGGCGCCCAGCGCGGCGCGGACGGCGCCGGAGCTGAGCCAGCGCCGCTCGCCCTCGGCCAGGTCGAGCACGCCGGCCAGCGAGACGGCCAGCGCGACCCGGGCGCCGTCGGCCGCGGCGCACAGGGCGAGCTGCCCGCCCGCCGAGTGCCCGGCGACGGCGACCCGGTCGAGGTCGAGCGGGGCCGGCGCCTCGGCCAGGGCGGCGAGGCCCGCGGCGATGTCGGCGCAGGTCGCCGCCCAGCCGTACCGGTCGGGGCCGCGGTACTCCAGGTTCCAGGCGGCCAGGCCGCGCCGGGCCAGGTCGGCGCAGAGCGCGTCCATGACGTCGGCGCCCCAGTGGGAGCGCCAGTAGCCGCCGTGGATCAGGGCCACCACCGGGTGCGGGCCGCCGCCCTCGGGCAGGTGCAGCTCGGCCCACTGCTCGGGGGCCCCGCCGTACCGGATGCGCTGGGGCGCGTGCCGCCGCAGGTGCACCGCGCGCCGGATGGCCCAGAGCAGGCCCTCGATGCCCCGGCCGTAGATGCCGGGAGCGTCCTCGCGCCGGTCGAAGTCGGCCCAGACCGCCGAGGGGTCCAGTTCGGCCATCGCCGCCCTGGTCCCGGGGTCGGGTCCGGGCACGAGCACGAGGGCCTCGCCCTTGCCCGCGTCGAGTTCTTCCGACCACACGCCCGTGACCCCGAGCGCGTCGAACTCGCGCTCGGCGATCTCGCGCAGCAGTGCCGCGTCGGCCGCCACGTCAGCGCCGACAATGATTCGCACGTCCGCCATGATCTCGACATTACGGGTCTACCCTCTATTGGTGCACCCTTGGCCGAAGACCGCCGAGGAGGCGGAGGAGATCCAGCGCCGCCTCCGTCCCCTGGTCCGTTTCGACGGGCCCGACCGGTTCGCCACGGTCGCCGGGCTCGACGTGCACTATCACGGTGACGACGAGCTGTCGGCGGCCGTGGTGGTGCTGGACGCGCGCACGCTGGAGGTGGTGGAGCAGTCGCTGGTGCGCGGGAGCGCCGCCTTCCCGTACGTGCCGGGGCTGTTCGCCTTCCGGGAGATCCCGGCGCTGATCGAGGCGCTGGAGCGGCTGAGCGCGCCGCCGGAGCTGCTCATCTGCGACGGCCACGGGCTCGCGCATCCGCGCCGCTTCGGGCTGGCCTGCCACCTGGGCGTGCTGACCGGGCTGCCGGCGCTGGGGGTGGGCAAGACGCCGTTCGTCGGCGAGTTCGAGGATCCGGCCCCCGCGCGCGGGTCCTGGTCGCCGATCCGGCTGGAGGGCGAGGAGGTGGGCCGGGTCCTGCGGACCCAGCCCGGGGTGCGCCCGGTCTTCGTCTCGCCCGGGCACCGCATCGGCGTGGCCGCCGCGTGCGAGCAGGTGCTACGCGCCGCTCCCCGCTACCGGCTGCCCGAGCCGGTCCGGCTCGCCGACCATCTGGCCCGGTACGGCACGCCGTGACCAGGCCCAGACGGTCGCCCAGACGCTGAGCCCGAAGACCGTGACGCCGAGCGGCACGTGCACGGCGACCGCGCCGCTGCCGCCGGTGGCCGACTGGGCGAATCCGGCCAGCAGGATGACCAGGCTGACGACGGCGGGCCAGGCCGGGCCGCGGCCCGGGCGCCACAGCAGCACGGCGGCGACGAGCTGGCCGAGCTGCACGAGGTGGACGGCCCCGGCGCCGATGCCGTGCATGGCGGTGGAGCCGCCGTCGACGAGTTGCCCGGCGGTGATCGCCTGCACCATGACGGCGACGCAGCCGAGGGTGGCCAGGTAGGCGAAGGCGGTGTGGAAGCCTCTGTTCATGCCGCCCATGCTCGCGGCGCGGGCGGGGCCGGGGCATCCGCCGGTGGTCGTCGTGGCGGGTACTCCCTCAGGAGTACAGCGTTTCGAGTACGGCGGCGACGCCGTCCTCGTCGTTGCTGAGCGTGTGCCGGGGGATGGCGGCCAGCACGGAGGGGTGGGAGTTGGCCATCGCGTACCCGTGCCCGGCGAAGGCCAGCACGGCCAGGTCGTTGGGCATGTCGCCGAAGGCGACCACCTGCTCGGGGGCGATGCCGAGCTCGGCGCAGAGCGCGGCCAGCGCGGTGGCCTTGGTGACGCCGGGCGCGCTGATCTCCAGCACGCTGCTGATGCCGGAGTAGGTGATCTCGGCGAGCTCGCCCACGGCGGCGGTCGCGGCGGTGAACAGCTCGTCGGAGGTGTGGCCCTCGCACCGGACCAGCAGCTTGGCCACGGGTTCGGTCTCGGCCCACAGGTCGGCGACATGCCGGCGGTTGGGCGCGTCCTCCGGCACGAGCACGGGGTAGCCGGGCTCCATCAGCACGCCGTGCCCGGTCTCGATGGCGAACAGCGGGTCGGGCAGGGCCTCGCGCAGCAGGTCGCGGAGTTTGCCCACGGTGGCGGGCTCCAGCGGGGAGGCGGCGGTGACGGTCTTGGCGGTCAGGTCGTAGCGCAGGGCGCCGTTGGAGCACAGGGCGAGGCCGCCGACCCCGGCCTGTTCGGCGATGGCCAGGATGTTGCGCGGAGGGCGGGCGGTGATGATGACGATCTGGGCGCCCGCGGCGGCGGCCCGCTGCAGGGCGGCACGGGTGCGGGGGCTCACCTGCCGGGCCGAGTCGAGGAGGGTTCCGTCCAGATCGGTGGCGACAAGGCGCGGCGCAGTCACCGTTCGATCATAGGATGTCAGCCTATGTCGGATAGAGCAGGTCCCCTGACGGACAGCGCGGCCAAGGCCAAGACCGTGGCGATGGGCGTCGATCGCGGCTCGGCGCTGCGCTTCGCCACCGAGGTGGTCGCGTGGGTGGCGACGCCGTGGGCGTTGTGGTCCACCTCCGTGCCGCTCGCGGTGCTCTCGGTGCTGCTGCTGATCGGCCTGCCCACGGTCTTCGCCACGCCGGGCTCGCGCCCGCACGTCCTGGTCCCGGTGCCCGGCTGGGTGACCGTCGGGCTGGTCGTGCTGCAGATCGCCGCGGCGGTGGTGTGCGCCTGGCTGATCTGGATCCCGCTGCTGGCCTCGGCCACCACGCTGCTCGCGGCGGTCACCGTGGCCTCCGAGCTGCCCCGCTGGCGCTGGCTGCTGGAGCGATAGCCGCTAGTCGGGGTCGTCCAGGTCGAGCAGGCCCTCGCGGGCCTCGTGCGAGTCGATCAAGGCGACCTTGACCACCGACAGCACCGCCTCCAGGGCGTCGACCGCGTCGTAGCCGGCCACCTTGCGCTCGTGCTCCCACCCGTCCAGCCCGTCGATGCGGTAGGGACAGGCCCACTCCCCCGAGGGCTCCTCCACCGGCAGGCCGATCGACACCACGACCTCGCGTGGCGGCGCCGAGTGCAGCCACAGCGTGCGCCGGGCGATCTCATACATGCGGATGATCTACCCTTCCTGGTTGTGCGCACTCTTCTGACCGGTTTCGAGCCGTTCGACGGATCCGACGTCAACCCCTCCTTCGAGGCGGTCCGGCTCGTCCCCGGCGTCGCCGTCGCCGAACTGCCCTGCGTCTTCGCCACCTCGCTGGCCGCGCTGCGGGCCGCGATCGACGAGCACCGGCCGGACCTGGTGCTCTGCGTCGGCCAGGCGGGCGGCCGGGCCGGGATCACCGTGGAGAAGGTCGCGGTCAACCTGATCGAGGCGCGCATCCCCGACAACGCCGGCGCCCAGCCGCTCGACGAGCCCGTGGTGCCGGGCGGCCCGGCCGCCTACTTCGCGCACCTGCCGGTCAAGGCCATGGTCGGCGCGGTCCGCGCCGCTGGCCTGCCCGCCGCGGTCTCCTACTCGGCCGGGACGTTCGTCTGCAACCAGGTCGCCTACGGCCTGGCCCACCTCATCGAGACCGAGCTGCCGCACCTGCGCGGCGGGTTCGTGCACGTCCCCTACTCCCCCGCCCAGGTCGTCGCGGGCGACCAGCCGAGCATGGCGATCCCGGAGATCGCGCGGGCGCTCGACTTGTTGGTTCGGACGGCCACGACCGTCCAAGTAGATGTCCAGGCCGTCGCCGGCGAGATAGCCTGATGTGATGCGTGAGCCATTCGGGACCAGGCTGCGGGCGGCCATCGACAAGCGCGGGCCGCTGTGCGTGGGCATCGACCCCCACCCGGCGCTGCTCGACGCGTGGGGCGTGGGCGACTCGCCGGCCGGGCTCGAACGGTTCTGCCTGACCGTCGCCGAGGCCGCCGCCGACCTGGCCGCCGTGGTCAAGCCGCAGTCGGCCTTCTTCGAGCGCTGGGGCAGCCGGGGCGTCGCCGTCCTGGAACGGCTGCTCGCCGAGCTGCGCGAGGCCGGCACGCTGGTCGTGCTCGACGTCAAGCGCGGCGACATCGGCAGCACCATGGCCGGCTACACCGAGGCCTACCTCGACCACGACAGCCCGCTGGCCTGCGACGCGATCACCGTCAGCCCCTACCTCGGCTTCGGGTCGCTGCGCGGGGCCGTCGCCGCCGCGTACGCCGCCGACGCCGGGCTGTTCGTGCTCGCCCGCACCTCCAACCCCGAGGCCGCCGAGCTCCAGGACCTGGTCGCCGGGCAGGTCTTCGACGGGGTCGGCGCGGCCAACGCCGGGCGCGAGCCGCTCGGCTCGATCGGCGTCGTGGTCGGGGCCACGCTGTCCTCGGCCGGTTACCCGCTGGAGCGGCTCAACGGGCCGGTCCTGGCGCCCGGGCTCGGCGCCCAGGGCGCCTCGGCCGCCGACGTCGCCCGGCTGTTCTGGCCGGTACGGCAGGCGGTCCTGCCCTCGGTGTCGCGTGCCGTACTCGAAGACCCGGCCAAGGTCCGCGAGCGCGTCATGACCTTCCGCGACGAGTGCGCGGAAGCGCTGGCCTGAGCGCTCACCGCCCGACCGGCACGGTGACGCCGGTCAGCTCCTCCGAGAGCGTCCAGAGCCGCCGGGCCGTCTCCGGGTCGGTGGCCGAGCGCACCGGCCGCACCACGGCGGGCCAGCCGCGCATCCCCCGGTGCGGGCCGATGAACTGCCCGCTCTCGGCCTCCTCGGCGACCGCCGCGTAGACCTGGCTGAGCGCGCCCATGTCCACGGTCTGGGCCAGCAGCAGGTTGCCGAGCCGCCCGCCCAGGTTGATCAGGCCGCGCGGCCCGCTGGTCTGCAGGTTGGTGGCCGAGTAGCCGGGGTGGGCGAGCAGGCTGCGCACGGCCGAGCCGGAGGCGCGCAGCCGCCGGTCGAGCTCCAGCCCGAACAGCACGTTGGCGAACTTCGACTGCGCGTAGTGCCGCAGCGGCGAGTAGGAGCGCTCGCCGTTGGGGTCGGCGAAGTCGAGGCGGCCGCGGCGGTGCAGGTCGGAGCTGACCGTCACCACCCGGCCGTCGGAGCTCAGCCGGTCGAGCAGCAGGCCGGTGAGCGCGAAGTGGGCCAGGTGGTTGGCGCCGAACTGCAGCTCGAAGCCCTGCTTGGTGAGGGTGCGCGGCGGCATCATCACCCCGGCGTTGTTCATCAGCACGTCGATGGGCTCGTCCACGCCGGCGGCGAAGGCGTGCACGGTGTCGAGGTCGGCCAGGTCGATCCGGCGCACCTCCAGGGCGGCGCCCGGCACCGCGGTCTCGATCTCCGCTTTGGCCCGGCGGCCCTTGTTCTCGTCGCGCACGGCCATGATCACCCGGGCGCCCCTGCGGGCCAGTTCGCGGGTGCTCACGTAGCCGAGCCCGCTGTTGGCGCCGGTCACGATCATCGTCTTGCCGGTGAGGTCGGGCAGGTTCGCGTACGTCCAACGGTCCATGCGTCCCAGAGTGCCTCTGATGGCACTCAGTGTCAAGGAGTGCATGCGGTGCTATCCTGGGCCGGTGAGTTTCCTCGAACGCAAGCGCCAGCTCGTCAAGGACGAGCTCTCGCACACCGCCGCCCAGCTCATCGCGCGCAACGGCTACGAGGAGACCACCGTCGAGCAGATCGTCGAGGCGGCCGGGGTGTCGCGGCGGACCTTCTTCCGCTACTTCCGCTCCAAGGAGGACGTGATCGTCGAGGTGCTCACCGCGGTCGGCGAGCACACCCGCGCCATCGTCGCCGCGCGTCCGGACGGCGAGCCGCCCGGCGCGTCGGTCCGGCACGCGCTGGAGGAGCTGACGCGGCACTACCTGGAGTTCCCGGAGAAGGCGCTCGCGCTCACCCGGCTCATCCTCGGCACGCCCGCGCTCCGGGCCCGCTACCTGGACCGGCAGTTCGAGTGGCGGCAGGGCGTGGCCGCCGAGCTGCTGCCCCGCTGCGCCGGCGACCGGCTCCGCGCCGAGCTGATCTCGGGGGTCGGCTTCGCCACGCTGGACGTGGCCATGGCCGGATGGGCCGAGGCCGGGGACGAGCTGCCGCAGGTGCTCGCCCGCGCCCTGGAGCTGTCCCGGCTCGACCAGCTCTGACCGGCCGCCCCCGCCGAGGTCAGCGGCCGACGGTGAGCACGATCTTGCCGATCTGCTCGCCCGCCTCCATGTACCGGTGGGCGTCGGCCACCCGCTCCAGCTCGAAGGTGCGGTCCACCACCGGGCGGAAGGCCCCGGCGGCCAGCCCGGAGGTGACGAACGCCTCGGCCCGGCGCAGCCTCGCCGGGTCGCGCGTCGTCTCGTGCATCGTGTAGGTGCGGATGTTGAGCGCGGGCATGCCCAGGTCGAAGCCCGGATACGGGGTCACCTCGCCGCTGACCGCCCCGTAGAGGAACAGCGTGCCGCCGGGGGCGACCGCCCTGGCCAGGTCGAGCACGCCCGGTCCGGCGACGGCGTCGAAGACCAGTTCCGCGCCGCGCCCGCCGGTCAGGCCGAGCACGCGCTCGGACACGCTCTCCTCGCCGGTGACGACGACCTCCTCGGCGCCCGCCTCGATCAGGGCCTGCTTCTTGGCCGGCGTGCGGGTGGTGGCGATCGGCCGCGCCCCGACCCGGCGGGCGACCTGGATGGCCGCCAGGCCGACGCTGCTGGAGGCCGCGGTGAGCACCACCGTGTCGCCCGCGCGCATCCCGCCCACCTCGACCAGCGCGCCGTAGGCCGTCACGTACGGCATCCAGACCGCCGCCGCCTCGACCGCGTCGAGCCCCTCCGGCCGGTGCAGCACCGCCGCGGCGGGCACGATCGCCCGCTCGGCGTAGAGCGGGTAGTCGTTCATCGAGAAGGCCGGCACCACGCTGACCGGCCGGCCGGACTCGAACCCGCCCACTCCGGGCCCCACCGCCTCGACCACCCCGGCCGCCTCGGCGCCCAGCCCGGCCGGGAAGCTCCTGGCCGCCTCGATGTAGTGCCCGCTGCGGAACAACACCTCGGCCCGGTTGACGCCGATCGCCTCCACCGCGATCCGGACCTCGCCCGGCCCGGGCTCGCCCACCGCCACCTCCTCCAGCCGCAGCACCTCAGGCCCGCCGTACTCGTGGAAGCGCACCGCTCTGCTCATCGCCCGCACCTTTCTCGTCATCGGTGCCGCCGACTCAAGCACGAAAGGACGATCACCGTCAAACTTCGATCGTCATGGTACTTTGATGGCTGCCGGACCAACCACAGGAGACGCCCCGATGCCCCGAGCGCAGCAGGCCGAGCGGGTCCCCCCGCACCCCGACCTCGCCGACGTCACCTTGCAGCAGGTGCTGGAGGCGCTGGTCGACCCGGTGCGACGGCTCATCGTCACCGCGCTGCACGCCGCCGAGACGGACGTCGCGTGCGGGGCCATCGACCTGCCGGTCGGCAAGTCCACCGCCACCCACCACTTCCACGTGCTGCGCGAGGCGGGCGTCATCCGCCAGCACTACCGGGGCACCTCCCGGCTGAACACCCTGCGCCGGGAGGAGTTCGAGGCCGCCTTCCCCGGCCTCCTGGACCTGGTCGTGCGCGCCTCGCAGCCGCGGGCGGACTAGCGGGCGGCGTCGATCTCGGCGCGGTGCGGCATGGAGGTGCTGGCCCCGGCCTTCTGGACCGACAGCGCGGCGGCGACCGAGGCGAAGCGCAGGGCCTCGGCCGGGACGAGCCCCTCGGCGCGGGCCACGGCCAGGGCGCCGACGAAGGTGTCGCCGGCGGCGGTGGTGTCCACGGCCTGCACCGGGATGGCGGCCACGCGCAGGCGGTCGCCGGTGCGGGAGCCGTACAGGGCGCCCTTGGAGCCGAGCGTGACGACCACCTCGGGGACCCGGTCGAGCAGCAGGTCGAGGGCCTGAGCCGGGTCGGTGGAGCCGGTGAGGTCGGCGGCCTCGTGCTCGTTCGGGACGAGCAGGGTGACCGCGTCGAGCAGGGCGTCGGGCAGCGGCTGCGAGGGGGCCGGGGTGAGGATGACCGGCACGCCCGCCGCGCGGGCCGCCAGGGCCGCCTCGGTGACGGCCTCCATCGGCAGTTCGAGCTGGAGCAGCAGCGCCTGCGAAGCGGCGATCATCGCCTCGTCGGCCGGGGTGAGGCTCTTGACCTCGCCGTTGGCCCCCGGCACCACGATGATCGAGTTGGCGCCGCCGCCGTCGACGACGATGTGCGCGATGCCGCTCGCGCCGGGGAGCTGCCGCAGCAGGCTGACCTCGATCCCGGCCTCGACCAGCACGGCGCGCAGGGCGATGCCGAAGCCGTCGTCGCCGACGGCCCCGAGGAAGGCGACCTCCGCGCCGGCGCGGGCCGCGGCGATCGCCTGGTTGGCGCCCTTACCGCCGGGGATGGTGTGGAAGGCCCGGCCGGTCACCGTCTCGCCAAGCTTGGGCGCTTGGTCGACGTAGGCGACGAGGTCCATGTTGGCGCTACCGAAGACCGAGATCATGCGTCCATCCTCCCAGCTCAGTGAGGCTGATGCCGTCGAAGCCGGTCAGGCTGCTGGCCAGGCTGTCCCGCATCCGCCACTGCTCGGGCACGCCCCAGAGCGCCCCGGCGACGGAGCCGGCGGTGGCGCCGGCGGAGTCGGTGTCCCAGCCGGCGGCGACCGCCCCGGCGATGGCGGTGGTGAAGTCGCGGGCGTGCACGAGCGCGGCGGCCACGACGGCGGCGTTGTTGATCGTGTGCACCCAGTGCAGGTGGCCGTGGCGCTGGTAGAGCCGGTCCACGACCTCCTCGAAGGAGGCGAGCGAGGAGGCGTCCTCGACCGCCTGCCGTACGGCTCGCGCCAGCCGGGAGGCGGGCGGGATCACGGCCAGGCCGGCCTCGACGACCTCCAGCGCGGAACCGGCCGCCAGCGACCGGGCGCACATGGCCGCGGCGAACATGGCCCCGTACAGGCCGTTGGCGGTGTGAGTGAGGCGGGCGTCGCGCCAGGCGTGCTCGGCCGCGGTCCACGGGTCGCCCGGGTTGGTCCAGCCGTACACGTCGGTGCGGATCAGCGCGCCGATCCACTCGCGGAACGGGTTGCGGTAGGTCGCGACCTGCGGGATCTCCAGGCCGTCGAGCAGGTTGCGGTAGGCGACCCGCTCGGCGGTGAAGGTCCGCCCGGCCGGCAGCTCGTCGAGCCAGAGCCCGGCGACCTGCTCGGTGGTGAACTCGCGCCCGTGCCGGCGCAGCACCGACAGCGCCAGCAGCGGGTAGTTCAGGTCGTCGTCCTCGGGGATGCCGTCGATGTTCTCGGCCAGCGAGTTCACCGCGCTGCGCCGGTTCCACGGCCAGCGCCGGGCGATCTCCTCCGGCAGCCCCTCGGCGGTGAACCAGCTCCGGAGGGGCCAGTTGCCGGTCGCCTCGGCGATTTCGCGGATCGCCTCGCGCGGCAGCTTCTCGACCGGCTTGCCAAGGACGCACCCGGCGGCGCGGCCCTGCCAGGCGGCCAGGATCCGCTCCCGGTCCACCGGCACCCGCCCCGGCCGCTCCGCGGGCCAGTGCGCGGTGATCCCGGCCAGGTCGGACGGCTCCTGCTCGGCCAGCGGCGAGGGGATGGCGGCCAGCTCGTCGAGCAGGTCCTCGGCCAGGCCGCGCAGGTGGGCGGCCTGGCCGGTGGAGGCGCCGGCGCGCGGCGGGGCGTCGTGCCCGCCCGCCGCGTGCCACCGCTCCGCGATCCGCGCGACCCGCCCGTCGCCCCCGTCGGCCGGGTGACGGCCGTCCTCGGCGGCCTGGCGCAGCTCGTGGCCGATCAGGTCCTCGGGCTGGACCCAGGTGAGCCGGATCACTCGCCCGCCAGGTGGGCGAAGGTCTCCTCGTGCGCGCGCCGCCGCCGCAAGTCCAGGGCGTACACCTGGCGAGCGACCCGGGCGATCGCCAGGCCGGGCTCCACCAGGTCGGTACGGCTGGCCTCGGCGACCTGCGCGAGCCAGTCGGACGGCACCCCGGCCAGCCCGCCGAGCGCACCGGCGATGGCCCCGCCCATCGAGGCGATGGAGTCGGCGTCCCGCCCGTAGTTCACCCCGCCCAGCACCGTCTCACGGAAGTCGCCCTTGGCGATCACCAGGAAGGCCAGCGCCAGCGGCAGTTCCTCGATGCTGTGCAGCCGGCTCGGCCGCCGGGCGCCGAGCCCCTGGTCGCGGTAGGTGTCGGCGACCGTGTCGTAGGGCCGGACCGCCTCGCGCAACGCCTCGAAGGAACCCTTCCAGTGCCCGAGGTCGCGGGCGCGGGAGCAGACGGCGTCGATGGCCGCCTTGGTCCCGTCCTTGGCCAGGGCCAGGCAGGCGGCGACCACGGAGTCGGCGGTCGCGCCCGGCCGCATGGCCTCGGCGACCGCGGCGGCCATGACGCCGGCCGCCTCGCGGCCGTAGCTCGACTGGTGGGCGCCGGCCAGGTCGATCGCCTCGGCGTAGGCCCGCTCCGGGTTGCCCGCGTTCACCACGCCCACCGGCGCCATGTACATGGCCGCGCCGCAGTTGACGATGTTGCCCGTGCCGGCCTCACGCGGGTCCACGTGCCCGTAGTGCAGCCGGGCGACCAGCCACTTCTCGGCCAGGAAGATCCGCTGCAACGGCAGCGCCTCGGCCTCCAGCTCCGGGATCCACACCTTCGAGCCCATCAGCTCCGGCACCAGGTGATCGGCGGCGGAGTAGGCGTCGAGGTGGTCGCCGGCCTTCTCATACACGCGGATCAGCGCGTGCGTCATCAGGGTGTCGTCGGTGATGTGCCCGTCACCCTTGTGGTAGGGCGCGATCGGCCGCGCGTTGCGCCAGTCGGCGTTGTACGGCGGGACGATCCCCTCGACCAGCCCCCCGTAGCGCGTGACGATCTGCTCGGGCGTCCACCCCTCGGTCGCCCCGCCCAGCGCGTCGCCGACCGCCGCTCCCGCCACGCATCCGGCGGCCTTGTCCTCAAGCGGCGTCATGCGATCCCCTCCACGATGTCCAACAGATCTCTCCCACCCAGGTCGGGCAGGCAGCAGCCGGACAGTCTCCGTGCCGCGGCCGCCCATTGCTCAGGTATCACGCTTGCTCCCCCGCAGGCTCCCACGAGCGCGCCGGTCAACGCGGGCGCGGAGTCGGCCGTCGCGGCCAGGCAGGCCGCCGCCGGGATCGCGGCCACCGTGCCGCCGGACACCTCGGCCAGCGCCAGCGCGATCGGCACGGTGACCGAGGCGGCCACGCCGTAGCTGTAGACGTGGTCGATCAGCTCGGCGTCCAGCGCCGGGAGCGCGGCGAAGGCGTCCCCGGCGGCCCTGGCGGCCTTGAGCGCGCGGCGGGCGTTGAGCCCGATCGCGGTGTCCTCCGGCAGCACGTCCAGCGCCGCCCGCACGGCCCGCCGCACGTCGCCGGAGGCGATCGCCTCGCGGACCGCCGCGGCCATGGCCAGCGCGCCCAGCACGCCGTCGCCGGAGTTGGTCACCGCCGCGTCGGCGGCCGGGTCCAGCCCGCGCACGCCGAAGGCGACGGCCCGCACCGCGGCGGCGTCGTCGAAGAAGTGCGGGTTGTCGTGCCCGCTGGCCGGCGGCTCCAGGCCCCGCGCCAGGTTGTCGAGGGCGGTCGCCACCGAGATGCGCGCCCGCACCTCCTCGCGCCCGGCCAGGGCGCGGAAGGCCGCCACCCGCGCCCGTCCCCCGGCCGGATCGGCGCCGGCGTCTTTGGCGGCGGCGTCGAGGGTCAGCAGGGTCCAGGCCACCCACTCGGCGTCGTCGGACGGCCCCAGCGCCAGCGGCGCGGTGGGCTGGTTGAGCGCGAAGGGCACCGGCAGCGTCGTGACGCGGTGCTCCTCGGCGAACGTCTCGAGCTCGCGATACAGCCGCCTGCTCCACGGCGCGTGCGCCAGCGACCGGTGGCGCGCGGCGGGCCAGCCCGCGGCGTCGCCGACGGCCAGGCCGAGCACCGCGCCGGCGGCTCTCTCCCCCGACATGATGGTTCTACAGTCCTTTCACCAGCTCGTCGGCGACGTCCAGCACGTGCCGACCGGCGACCACCGGCAGGCACTTGCCCGCCACCGGCCCGATCTGAGCGGCCCAGCGGCCCGGCACCCCCGACTCGCCCTGCCCGGCGCCGGCCAGGGCGCCGGCGATGGCGCCGATGGTGTCGGCGTCGCGGCCCAGGCTGACGCCGAAGACCACCGAGGTCTCGACGTCGCCGCCGCCGGCCAGGTAGGCGGCGAAGGCCAGGGCGACGGCCTCGGGGGCCAGGTCGGTCCAGGGGTAGTGCCGGACGACCACCGCCTCGTGCAGCGCCTCACCCAGCGCGGTCGCGCCTGCCGTACCGGCCTCGAAGAAAGCACTCGCCGTTCCCACCTGGAAGTCAGCTCCCGCCCCACCAGCCCGGGAGTCGGCTCGCGCCTGGTCGGCCAGTGCGGCGGTGACCAGGTCGACGGCGCGGCGGAGGGAGCGGCCGGTCCACGAGTCGGCGGGCACCGCCGACAAAGCGGCCTCGGCCGCCTGCGCCGGGGTGGCCCCGCCCATCGCGGCCGCCACTCCGGCGGCGACCGCACGGCCGCCGAGGATGCCCTCGCCGGCGTTGCTGACCCGCCCGTCCTGCTCCACCAGCCGGGCCGCCTCCAGGGGCTCGCCCGGGCAGAACACCCCGTAGGACGCGGCCCGCATGGCCAGCCCGTCGGACCAGCCGTGCTGGTGCCAGAGCCCGGTCAGGGGCGGTTCGAGCCCGCGCCTGAGCGCCTCGACGGCGCCCAGCTCGGAGAAGCCGGCCCCCTTCATCGGCCCGCTGATCAGCGGCAGGACCGACTCGCGGTAGGCGGCCACCACGTCCTCGGAGGTGAGCCCCCGCCCGTGCCGCACCAGCAGTGAGGCGGCGAAGATGGCGTATTCGGTGTCGTCGGTCCCGCCGCCGGTGACCTCGGTCAGCCGGCCCCAGCGGGCGGTGATCTGGGCGGGCGTGAGGTTCTCCGCGGGCGCCCCGAGGGCGTCGCCGGCCGCGAGGCCGAGCAGACACCCCCGGGCGCGGTCCCGGAGCACGCTCGCCGGAATGGCGCTGTCCCCGATGGTCATGGGCTAGTACCGCTCCAGGACCTTGTTCCCTTCCTCGACGAGCTTCTTGGCGGCCTCGTCGAGGGAGATCTTGCCGGCGTAGTACTCCTGCAGGGCCGGCGTGGCCACCTTGCTCTTCCACTCGTCGTACCCGTTGACCTTGAGGAACGGGGCGACGACGAGCGACTTGACCGAGGCGGTCGCCACGTCCCAGCCGTTCTCCTTGCCGGTGATGGACGGGTCGGAGGCGGCCTTGACCGAGGTCGGCAGGAGCCAGTCACCCTTGGCCAGCTTGGCCTGGTTGGGGCCGTTCAGGAAGAACTCCATGAACTTCAGCGCCTCGTCCGGGTGCTTGCTGTCGGCGGCCACCGACAGGGTCTGCGAGACCGCGCCCTGGTTGGTGCTGGTGCCCTTCAGCGGCGGCAGGGTGATCCACTCGAAGCCCTCGGGCGCCTGCTCGACGACCTGCTGGCGCAGGTAGACGCCGACCGGGAGCATCGCGTACTCGCCCTTGTAGAAGCCGGGGAGCGGGTCGGCGGTGCCCATGCCGAGGGTCTTGGGGTCGGCCGACTTGTCCACGTGGATCTGGTTGTAGATCCGCTGCAGGACCTCCTTCTCCTCCGGGCCGACCTTGACGGTGGTCTTGCCGTCGGCGTCGGTCTGGAAGAAGGTGCCGCCGAAGTTGAGCGCCAGGTTCAGCGTCTTGTTGACCGGCGACTTCATCGGCCAGGCGACGCCGAAGGCGCCGTCCTTGGTCAGCTTCTTGCTCACCTCGGCGAACTCGTCCCAGGTCCAGGGGTTGTCCGTGGTCGGGATGCGCACCTTGGCGGCGTCGAGCAGCTTCTTGTTGGCGATGATGACCTGCGACTCCTGCAGGAAGGGCACGCCGTAGACGCCGCTCTCCTTGCCGAAGGTGACGGTGTCCCAGGCGGCCTGCGGGATGTCGCTCTTCAGCTCGGCGGGCAGCTTGTCCTTGAGGTCGAGGAGGTAGCCGCGCGAGGCGAAGTTGGACAGCGCCGGGGAGTCGTTGTGGATGACGTCTGGCGGGTCGCCACCCTCGAACTGGGTCACGAGCTGGTCGTTGACGTTGTCCCAGGAGCCCTGGACGTAGGTGACCTGGATGCCGGGATTGGCCTTGTTCCACTCCTCGACGATGGCCTTGTTGGCCTCGACGGACTCCTTCTGCCACGCGAGGGACAGGAAGTCGAGCTTCACCGGCTCGGCGGCCTTGGGCGCTTCGCTCGAGGTGCCGCCCTGGGGGGAACCGCCACTGCCGCACGCGGCGGCGAGGGCGAGCAACGCCGCTGCCGCCACGGCAGATTTGATGCGCATATCGCGACTCCTTCTAGCCCTTGACGGCTCCGGCCATGAGGCCGGACTTCAGCCGTCGCTGGATGATTGCGAAGAAAATCAGACTGGGGATCGTCGCCATGAGTGAGGCGGCGGCGAGCGGGCCGAGCCTGGCCACCCCCTCCGGGCCGGTGAACCGCGCCAGCATCAGAGGGAGCGTCATCACGTCGGGGTCCTTCAGGACCACGAGCGCGAAGAGGAACTCGTTCCAGGAGGAGATGAACGAGAAGAGCAGGGTGGCCACCACGCCGGGGGCCAGCAGCGGCGCGACCACGCTCACGATCGAGCGCAGCCGTCCCGCGCCGTCCACCGCCGCGGCCTCCTCCAGCTCGCGTGGTACGGCACGCACGTAGCCCTGCAGCATCCACAGCGCGAACGGCAGCGTGAAGGTGACGTGCACGACCACCACACCGGCGAGCGTGTTGGTCAGCTCCAGGTTCCGCAGCACCATGAAGAGCGGGATGATGATCAGGATGAACGGGAAGACCTGGCTGACCAGCACCCATCCGGTGGCCACCCGGCTGAGCGCCCCGCGGATGCGCGCCATCGCGTAGGCGGCCGGCAGCGCCAGCACCACCGTCAGCAGCGCGCTGGCCAGCGCCACGATCAGCGACCGTACGGCGGCGCCGACCAGGTCCTGCTCGGTGAAGGCGGCGGTGAAGTTGGCCAGGGTGGGGTCGTCCGGGATCCACGCCGGGTCGGTGGAGGCCATCTCGCGCGGCGTCTTGAGCGCCGTGGACAGCAGCCACGCCAGCGGGAAGGCCAGGAAGACCATGTACGCGGCCAGCGCCACGTACTGCGAGAACCGCTTCACGAGCTCGCCTCCCTCATCTGCCGCCACAGGTAGACGCCGAGGAGGGCCAGCACCACGACCATGATGGTCAGGCCGAAGGCCGCCGCCGAGCCGAAGCGCCCGTAGCGGAAGGCCTCCTCGTAGGCGAAGAGCATGGGCAGCCGGGTGCGGCCGCCCGGCCCGCCCTGGGTCAGCACGTAGACCAGGGTGAACTGGTTGAAGTTCCACACGAAGTCGAGCGAGGTGATCGCCACGATCACCGGCTTGAGCTGCGGCAGCGTGATGTTCCTGAAGCGCTGCCAGGTGCCCGCGCCGTCGATCTTGCCCGCTTCGTACAGCTCGGCCGGCACGTTCTGCAGGCCGGCCAGGAGCACCACGGTGGTCTGGGGCATGCCGCTCCAGACGCCCATGAGGATGATCGCCGGCAGCACGAAGGTGAAGTCGGCCAGCCAGTCGATCTCGGTGCCGAGGATGCCGTTCAGGATGCCGGCGTCGGCGTGGTAGACCAGGCGCCACATCAGGCCGATGACGACCGGCGGCATCGCCCAGGGCACCACGGCCAGCACCCGGCCCACCCCGCGGAAGCGCAGCTTCTCGTTGAGCAGCAGCGCCAGGCCGAGGCCGAGCAGGAAGGTGAGCACGGTGACCGAGACGGCCCAGATCAGGCCGACGAGCATGGACTGCCAGAAGTCGGAGTCCTCGAACAGCCGGGTGAAGTTGTCGAAGCCGATGAAGCTGTAGGTGACGTTGCGCCCGGCCTTGGCGTCGGTGAAGGCCAGGGCCATGCCGTAGAGCAGGGGCCCGACGCTGAACAGCAGCACCGGCACCAGGGCCGGGAGCATCAGGACCAGCGTGTCGCGGGCCTGCTTGCCGCGCGCGGCCCGGCGGGCCGGGGTGTCCTGCTTCGGCGGTCGGGTTGCGGTGGCGGTCATGCCGGCCCCCCGGTGGATTCGCGGATGACGAGTCTGGGTTCGACGGTGACCACGCTGGGCGTGCGGTCGCCTTCTTCGAGGCGGGCCAGCAGCAGTTCGGCGGCGGCCCGGCCGCGTTCGGCCGAGCCGAGCGAGACGCTGGTCAGCGTGGGCCAGGAGGCGGCGGCCAGGTCGGTGTCGTCCATGCCGACCACCGCCACGTCCTCGGGGACCCGCCGGCCGGAGGCCCGCAGCACGTCCAGCGCGCCGAGGGCGATCAGGTCGTTGGCGCACATCAGCGCGTCGACGCCGGGCGAGCGGGCGAGCAGCTCGCGGGCCGCGCCCGCGCCCGCCTCGCGGTAGAAGTCGCCGATCTGGACCAGGCTCTCCTCGTACGGCAGGCCGAGCTCGTCGAGCGCCTCGCGGTAGGCGGCCTCGCGGGCCGCGCCGGGGACGGTGTCGAGCGGGCCGTTGAGGAAGCCGATCCGGCGGCGGCCGAGCGAGTGCAGGTGGTGGACGGCCAGCCGGACGCCGGCGCGCGAGTCGGCGCGCACGTTGTCCACCTGGGTGCCGTCCGGGACCAGGCCGATGATCACCACCGGCGCCCGTGCGGCGGCGATCATCTTGAGGTGGTCGTCGGTCACCCGGATCGGGCACATGATCAGCCCGTCCACGTACCGTTCGCCGAGGCTGTGCAGCACGTCGATCTCGTCGGCCACCACCGCGTCGGTCGAGTGCAGCACCAGCCGGTAGCCGGCCGCCTTGAGCACGGGCTGGATCTGCCGGACCATCGCCAGGTAGACCGGGTTGCCGATGTCGGCCATGGCGAAGGCGATCTGGTGGGTGCGGCGCGACTTGAGCGAGCGGGCGACGGCGTTGCGCACGTAGCCCAGCTCGTCGGCGGCCTTCATGACCTTGCGCTCGGTGTCGGGACGGGTGGGCAGCCCGTTCAGCACTCGTGACACCGAAGCGATCGAGACACCCGCGCGTTCGGCGATCGTGTTGATCGTGGGTCCGTCGGCCACCCCTGCCCCTTTCGCCTGGCGAGCCACGCTGTAAACGTTTACCGTGTGGCTCTCATGAAACCGGGCGGTAACCTAGCGGTCAAGTCACAGTCACATAACGCCACGTGACTCAGGGTAGTACTCCGCCGACAGTGTCCCGCCCGGGGGCGGCCCGGCTCCCGGGCTACACCGGCACCCTCTCGCGCGAGCGGCGGGTGAGCTCCCGCACCGCCGGCACCCCGGTGATCGCGATGATCGCGGCGAAGGCGGCGGGGATGAACAGCGAGACCCGCAGCGAGGTCTCCTCGGCCACGAACCCGAGCACCGCCGGGCCGAGCAGCAGGCCGGTGTAGCCGAAGGCGGTCACCAGCGACAACGCCTTGCCCACCGCCGCCCCCGAGGCGCCCACGGCGCTGAAGATGACCGGCACCACCGTCGCCAGGCCCACGCCGGCCAGTCCCCAGCCGGTCCAGGCCAGCGGCGTGCCGCCGAAGACCGGCGACAGCAGCACCAGGACGTACCCGGCGGTGGCCACCACCCCGGCCAGGCCGATCGTGGCCACGCTGCCCAGCCGGGCCCGGATCGGGTCGCCCAGGAAGCGCACGACGGTCATCGCGGTCGAGAAGATGGTGAAGGCCATCGGGGCGATCGCCGGGTCGCCGCCGAGCACCGTGCGGGTGTGCAGGGCCGCCCAGTCCATCGCCGCGCCCTCGGCCAGGTGCCCGGCGAAGGCCGCCACGCCCAGCACCAGCACCAGGCCCCAGCGGATGCCGCTGCCCTTGGCCTCCTCGCCCTTCGCCTCGCGCGCCGGCGGGGGCAGCAGGGTGCCGCCCATCGCCAGGTAGAGCAGCGGCGTCACCAGCGCCCCGCCGACCAGCAGCGCCTGCGGGTCGAGCCGCGCGGTGAGCGCGAGGGAGGTGATGCCGCCGCCGACCGCGCCGCCCAGGCTCCAGGTGCCATGGAAGGCGGAGATGATCGGCCTGCCGTACAGGCGCTCGACCTCGACGGAGTGGGTGTTGATGGCCACCTCGACGACGCCGATGCCGAGGCCGAACACCACGGCGGCGACGGCCAGGGTGAGATAGTCGGGCGCCAGCGCCGGGCCGAGCAGGGCCAGCGAGCACAGCGGGCCGGCGACCCGGCTCATCGTCCGGCTCGACCAGCGGTCCACCAGGTGGCCGGCGGCCAGCATGGAGACCAGCGCGCCCACCGAGACCAGCAGCAGGACGGTGCCCAGCCGCGCGGGGCCGAGATCCAGCCGGTCGTTCAACGAGGGCAGCCCGGCGGCCCACAGGCCGATGGTGACGCCGAGGAAGAAGAAGTAGCCGAACATGCCCCAGCGGGCGCGCCTTTTGTTCACGACTAGAGCATAATCAGAGGATGATGCCCACCGTAAGTGGCGATCTGCGAGCTCTTAACCGGATCCGGGTGCTTCGCGCCGTGCACGACTGCGGGGGCAGCCGGACCCGCGCCCAGCTCACCCGCGAGCTCGACCTGGCGCGCGGGACCGCGTCCGTGCTGGTCGGCGAGCTGATCGAGAGCGAGCTGCTGGCCGAGACCCCGGCCGCCGAGCACGCCCGAGGCCGGCCCACCCTCGTGCCGGGACCGCACCCGCGCGGGCCGCAGGCGCTGGCGGTGGACCTGCGCGAGGACGAGTGGGAGATCGCGGTCTGCGAGCTCGGCGGGCGGGCGACCACCCTGGAGGTCCGGCCGCACGACGGCACCCCCGAAGGCGCCTTCCTGCCGATCGGCGCCGCCCTGCGCGCGCTGGTCGGCCCGCGCACCGTCGGCGTGGGCGTCGCCGTCGCCGGCCCGGTACGGCAGGCCGCACCCGGCGAGGACCCCCTGGTGGACATCGCGCACCTGCGCTGGCGCGACGTCCCCGTGGGCGAGCTGCTCTCGCTCGGCGCGGTCCCCCTGCACCTCGGCAACGACGCCCGCCTGGCCGCCCTCGCCGAGGCCAGGCGCGGCCAGATGCGCGGCGTCGAGGTGGGCCTGCACCTGCACATCGCCTTCGACCTGGGCGGCTCGCTGCTGGTCGGTGGGCGGCCACTGACCGGCGCCTCCGGCACCGCCGGCGAGTTCGGGCACATGCCGATGGCCGGCGACGACGAGCCCTGCCTGTGCGGGACGAGCGGGTGCTGGGGGGTGCAGGTCGGCTCCAACGCGCTGCTGCGCCGGCTCGGCCTGCCGTACGGGGGCGGGAAGGGGCGCGCGGAGGCGGGACGGATGCTGGCACGCGCCCGCTCCGGCGACCGGGCGGCGGCCGAGGCGCTGCACGCCGTCGCCCGCGCCCTGGGCAAGGGCGCCGGGGCGCTGGTGAACGCGCACGACCCGGCCCTGGTCACCCTCTCCGGCTTCGGCGAGGACCTGCTCGGCGAGGCGCTGCGGGAGGCCTACGTGGCGGCGCTGATGGAGATGCGACGCCCCGCGCCCCCGCCGGTGGTCGCCTCCGCGCTCGGCTGGCGCGGGCCGCTTCTCGGCGCGATGGAATCGGTGTTCGATGCCTTTCTGACCCCGAATGGGGTGGAAAGGTGGCGACACGCCCGGATGCACGGTGTGATGTACACCACGTCCGCCTCCGCCCCCGTATAGCCGCACAAAGGGGTGAAAGTCCAGGTCAGGACGGCTCTTGCCGCCGATCGGGCGGCAGGGTACGGATTGCGGCGTTGCCGACCGATCTGGAGGACATGTGGACCTCGAACTGGCCCTGCGCATGTGCGAGGCGGCCGTCAAGCAGGCCGCCCGGGAGGGCGCGCTGGTCAGCGTGGCCGTGGTCGATTCGGGCGGCCACCTGGTGGCCTTCCAGCGGATGGACGGGGCCGAGATCGCCGGGCCGGTGCTGGCGCCGGGCAAGGCCTACACCTCGGTGGCGAACCGCACGTCAACAGCGGTTTTGGCGGAGTTGACCAAGCCGGGAGGTGAGCTGTTCGGGCTGGCCGGCGAGCGTTTCATCTGCTTCGGCGGCGGGGTCCCGCTGTGGGCCGGCCGGGAGGAGGACGGACGGGTGGCGGGCGGCGTCGGGGTCAGCGGCGGGAGCGTCGCGCAGGACGTCGCGTGCGCCGAGGCGGCGGCTCTGGTATGGCGAACCCGCTGAGCACCGCTTTTGGTAACACGACCCGCTGGTATCCGCCATGATTAGCCGTTGCAATACGGGTAACAGAGTCCCGGAACGAAACTCCCCGAGGAGAGATACACGATGGCACTTCCCACACTGACCCCCGAGCAGCGCAAGGCGGCTCTGGAGAAGGCCGCGCAGGCCCGCGCCGAGCGGACGGCCCTGCTGGGCAAGGTCAAGTCGGGCGAGCTGACCTTCGCCCAGCTCCTTGAGCGTGACGATGACATCGCCAAGAAGATCAAGGTCTCCCAGGCGCTTCGCGCGGTCAAGGGCATCGGTCCCGCCAAGGCGACCGCCCTGATGGAAGAGGCGGGCGTGGACGAGAAGCGCCGTCTCGGCGGCCTCGGCGCCCAGCAGCGCAAGAAGCTGGTCGAGGCGCTCGGCTAGATCCGTTTTTCCGGGGGGAAGGGCAGGGGTCCGGGGTAGGGTCCCGGGCTGTTCGTGCGGGGGAGCGACGCTCCCCCGCCCCCTTGGCCGCCCCCTGGCGCTCGGGAGCGCTCAGCTCCTGAGGTAGGCGAGGACGGCGAGCACCCTGCGGTGCTGGTCGGAGTCCTCGGCGTGCAGGTCGAGCTTGGCGAAGATGCTGCGGATGTGCTTCTCCACGGCGCCGTCGCTGATCACCAGCGCCCGGCCGATCGCCGGATTGGACTTGCCCTCCGCCATCAGCCCCAGCACCTCGCGCTCGCGCGGGGTCAGCGAGGCCAGCGGATCGTTCTTCCTGCGCCGGACCATGAGCTGGGAGACCACCTGCGGGTCGAACACCGTGCCGCCCGAGGCCACCCGGCGCAACCCCTCCAGGAACTCCTCCACGTCGATGACGCGGTCCTTCAGCAGGTAGCCGACCGCCCCGCGGGCATCGGCCAGCAGGTCGTCGGCGTAGGACACCTCCACGTACTGCGACAGGATCAGCACCGGCGCCCCCGGCACGCGGCTGCGCACCTCCACCGCGGCCCGCAGGCCCTCGTCGGTGAAGGACGGCGGCATCCGCACGTCCACCACCGAGACGTCCGGCCGGTGCTCCACGACCGCCTCCACCAGGCTGTCGCCGTCACCGACCGTCGCCACGACCTCGTTGCCGAACTCCTCCAGAAGCCTGACCAGGCCTTCCCGGATGAGAACGGCGTCGTCGGCCACCACTACCCGCACGGAACCTCCGCCACGATCATCGTCGGCCCGCCGTCCGGCGATTCCACCGCGAGCTCGCCGTCGACCGCGCGCAGCCGGTCGGCGAGGCCCTGCAGGCCGTGTCCCTTGGCGACGTGTGCGCCGCCGACCCCATCATCGCCGATGGTGAGCAGCAACGAGGAACCGGTCTTCATCAGCGTGATCGTGGCGAGCTGGGCGCGGCTGTGCTTGGCGATGTTGGTGAGTGACTCGGCGACGACGAAGTAGATCGCGTTCTCGACGGCGGCCTGGAAGCGGCCGACGACCTGGATGTCCAGCTCCACCGGGACGGTGCAGCGGCCGGCGAGCGCGGCCAGCGCGGGGGCCAGGCCCCGGTCGGACAGGATGGGCGGGGCGATGCCGCGCGACAGGGCCCGCAGTTCGTCGAGGGTCTCGCGGGTGGCGCTGATCGCCTCCTTGATGGTGACCTGGGCCGCCTCGGGGTCCTTGGCGAGCTGGCGCTGCGCCCGCGACAGCTCCATGGCCAGCGAGACCAGGCGCTGCTGCGGCCCGTCGTGGATGTCGCGCTCCAGCTTGCGCAGCGCCGCGGCCTCGGCCGATACGGCGGCGGCGCGGCCCTCGGCCAGGTCGTCGATGCGCTCCTGGAGCTCGGCCACCCGGGTGAGCAGGAGCCGGCCGTACCCGGCGCGCAGCAGGGCGCCGCCGCGCACGAGGTAGGGCAGCATCACCAGGCCGAGCACGCCGATGCCGAGGTTGATGACCAGGTTGGGCCCGTAGCCCGTCCCCACCCGGAGCACCTCGGCCAGCCCCGCGTTGCCGGGGATGCGGCTGGTGACCAGGCCGTGGATCGGATAGGTGAGCGCCGTGACCGGAATCGCCCACGCGACCAGGGTGAGCACGAAGGAGATGATCGCGAACGGCAGCAGCAGGACGCCGTGCAGCAGGTCGAGCCAGGACTGGCCGCTGGTCATCGGGTTCACCAGGCGGCGCACCCGGCCGGCGTCGGCCGGCGCGGCGCGGTAGCGGGGCCGCACCAGCGGGCGCTGCAGCACGTCGGCCATCCAGGCGCGCTCGCCGTCGGCCAGCCCGCGCGCCAGCATCAGCGTGCCGGCCAGCAGGGGCACGCCGACCCACACCACGAGCGTGCCCACGCCGGCGGCGAAGCCGACGAGCAGCAACGCGAAGCCGAGCACGGCGGTGGGGAAGCCGACAATCTGGTAGCGCGTGTCGAGGGCGACGCGCCGGATCCTGGAACGCATGGCCTCAACGCTACGGGCCGCGAGGGACGGGATCGACCCGGCGGACCCGCCTGCCGTGGTAGGGCCTGCCCTACCCTCCACCCTGCGGGGATGTCCACCCGAAGACGGTGGTCTGCGGCAGTGTGCCGGAGTCGCTCAGTCACAAGGCTAGACACATGACGCAAACCGCCCTGCTCGGCCGTGCCCGGCCACAGACCCCCCGGGACCCTTTCATCGACCTGCTGCGGGTCTTCGGCATGGCCCTGGTCGTGCTCCAGCACTGGAGCATCCCCGTGCTGGGCTTCGACGGCGCCCGGCTGAGCACCGGCAACGCGCTGGCCACCCCCGGCGTCTGGGTGGTCACCTGGATCAGCCAGGTGATGCCCCTGGTCTTCTTCGCCGGCGGCGCGGCCAACGCCATCAGCTTCCGCCGCGCCCGCGGCAACTCCCCCGCCTGGCTCGGCTCGCGGCTGCGCCGGCTGGCCTGGCCGCTGCTGCCGCTGGCGGCGGTCTGGATCCCGCTCCCGCACGTGCTCGGCGCGCTCGGCGTGCCCGAGCAGCCGCTCGAGACCGGCTCGCGGCTGACCGGCCAGCTCCTGTGGTTCCTGGCCGTCTACCTGATCGCGGTGACGGCCACGCCGTACCTGCTCAGACTGCACGCGCGGTACGGCTGGCGCGTCCCGGCCGTGCTGGGGCTGGGCGCGGTCGCCACCGACGTGCTGCGCTTCGGCACCGGTGCCGAGATGCTGGGCTACGCCAACATCGTGTTCGTCTGGCTGGCCGTGCACCAGCTCGGCTTCTTCTACGTCGACGGCCGGCTGCGCCGCACCGGGCTGCTCGCGCTGGCCGGGTACGGCGCCGCCGCGCTGCTGGTCGGCTTCGGACCCTACCCGGGCAGCATGATCGGGCTGCCGGGCGCCGAGATGTCCAACATGGCGCCGCCCACGCTGGCCATGCTGGCCGTCTCGGCCGGGCAGATCGGCCTGGCGGTGCTGCTGCGGCCGCTGATCGTGCGGCTGCCCACCGAGCGGCTGATGGGCTGGGCCGGACCGCGGATCATGACGGTGTACCTCTGGCACATGCCCGCGCTGTTCGCGGTGACCGGGGTCGTCGTGGTGCTGTTCGGGGTGGAGACGCCGCAGCCGTTCAGCGGCGGGTGGCTGGCCGGGTGGCCGCTGTGGCTGGGGCTGCTCTCGGTGGTCATGGCGTGGCTGCTGCGGGGGTTCGCACGCTTCGAGGAACCGCCTGCCGTACCGGCTCGGGAGCTGGGATGGGCGGCGGCGCTCGGCGCGGCGGTGCTGGTCGGTGGCGGGCTGCTCACGCTGACGGCGGCGGGGTTCGCGCCCGGGATCGCGCCGGTGGCCGGGACGGCCGCGCTGGTCGGCGGCCTGCTCCTCACCCGCGCCGGCCGCCGTCCGTCCGCCGCGGTCGAGCCGCCGGCGGGCCCGGCCGAGCCGCCCGCGGCCGAGCGGCTGCCGGTCAGCTCGTCGGCGTGAGCTCCGGCGCGGGCACCGTCGCCGGGTCCTCGGGCGGGGTCGAGGTGGGGAGCCCGGTCGGCGGACCGGTCGTGGACGAGGTCGGGGAGGCGGTGGGGGTGGGCGGGTCGGTGCGCATGTGCGGCGCCAGCAGCCGCCCCCACGAGTCGGCCATCTTGGCGTACTCCTGCTCGCACCGCTGAGCCCGCGCCACCGGCAGCTCCCCCTCCGCCACCAGCGGCAGGAAGGCGTTGTGGTCGGAGCCGTAGAGGTAGCACATCATCGTGTAGTACCGCTGCCCGCTGAGCGAGTGCTCGTCGGCGTAGTCCTCCTTGCCGAGCGCGCCCTCCTCGCTCTCGGCCATCCGCCCCCAGGCGCCGATGGTGGCCAGGATGCCGGTGTAGTCCTTGCTCTCCTCCGCCTCCCCGATGAGCACGAGCGCCGAGAGCTGGTCGACCGCGTCCTCCTCCTTGCCGGTGGTCGGCAGGTCGTACAGGTCGATCAGGCCGTGCCCGAGCTCGTGGAAGAAGATGCCGTTGAGCGCGCCCACGACCCGCTCGTCGACCTCCTCGGCCGGGGGCGGCTCCTCGCCCTTCTCCGGCTGGGCGAACAGCTTGCCGAGGTAGGCGGCCATCTCGTAGCACATGGTCAGCGAGCGCTCCTCCGGGTCGTAGAAGGCGTTGACCATGTCGCACTGCTTGGCCACGATCGGCACGTCCACCGGCGGCGCGAATCCGGCGTTGGCCGCCGCCGCCCACTCCTGCACCAGGTTGCGGCCGCTCATCAGCGCCGCCGCCGGCCCCAGGTCGCGGTTACCGGGCCGGACGTAACCGGCGGTGAAGCGGTAGGGCGACCCGGCACTGGGGCTGGTGCTCGGGCTGGTGCTCGGGCTGGTGCTCGGGCTGGGCGGGGGCACGGACGCCCCGCCGGCCGCGGGCCTGGCCGGCCGGAACGGGGCCACGCAACCGGCCAGCATCAGCGCGAGCACCCCGAGCACGATCAGTCTCATAGCAGTATGTAATCAGGCGCATGCGAACAGTCGCCTTACTGGGGCCGGTCAAGTCGATGAGATTATGGACGGGTGGACAACCTCCTCATCGACCGCCTCCCCGAGGACATCGACGCCGGGCCCGACGACATCTTCGAGGCCTTCTCGGCCTGGAACGCCGAGCGCGGCCTCACGCTCTATCCAGCGCAGGAGGAGGCGCTGATCGAGGTCGTCTCCGGCAACAACCTGATCCTGGCCACGCCCACCGGCTCGGGCAAGTCGCTGGTGGCCGCGGGAGCGCACTTCACCGCCCTGACCCGCGACCAGCGCACCTTCTACACCGCGCCGATCAAGGCCCTGGTGTCGGAGAAGTTCTTCGACCTGTGCGCGATCTTCGGCACCGAGAACGTCGGCATGATGACCGGCGACGCCAGCGTCAACGCCGGCGCCCCGATCATCTGCTGCACCGCCGAGATCCTGGCCAACCTGGCCCTGCGCGACGGCGCCCGCGCCGACGTGCAGCAGGTGGTGATGGACGAGTTCCACTTCTACACCGAGCCCGACCGCGGCTGGGCATGGCAGGTGCCGATCCTGGAGCTGCCGCAGGCGCAGTTCGTCCTGATGTCGGCGACGCTCGGCGACGTGGCGATGTTCGAGCGCGACCTGACCCGGCGCACCGGGCGCGCGACCTCGGTGGTCAAGCACGCCGAGCGGCCGGTCCCGCTGGTCTACTCCTACCGGATGACGCCGCTGCACGAGTCGCTGGAGGAGATGCTCTCCACCGGCCAGGCGCCGGTCTACGTGGTGCACTTCACCCAGGCCGCGGCGATGGAGCGGGCGCAGTCGCTGATGTCCATCAACATGTGCAGCAAGGCCGAGAAGGAGGCCATCGCCGCGCTGATCGGCCGCTTCCGCTTCACCACCAAGTTCGGCCAGGCCCTGTCCCGGCTGGTACGGCACGGCATCGGCGTGCACCACGCGGGCATGCTGCCGAAGTACCGCCGGCTGGTCGAGCGGCTGGCGCAGGCCGGGCTGCTGAAGGTCATCTGCGGCACCGACACCCTCGGCGTCGGCGTCAACGTGCCGATCCGCACGGTGCTGTTCACCGCGCTGTCGAAGTACGACGGCACCAAGGTGCGCCGGCTGCGCGCGCGCGAGTTCCACCAGATCGCCGGCCGGGCCGGCCGGGCCGGGTTCGACACCATCGGCTACGTCGCCTGCCAGGCGCCCGAGCACGACATCGAGAACCACCGCGCGCTCGCCAAGATCGGCGACGACCCCAAGCGGCGGCGCGGCTACGCGCGCAAGAAGGCACCGGAGGGCTTCGTCGGCTGGAGCGAGGAGACCTTCGCCAAGCTCCAGGAGGCCGAGCCAGAGCCGCTCGGCTCGCGCTTCAAGGTCAGCAACGCGATGCTGCTGGCGGTGATCAACCGGCCGGGCGACTGCTTCCAGGCGATGAAGCACCTGCTGACCGACAACCACGAAGAGCGCAAGTGGCAGCGCCGGCACATCAGCCAGGCCATCGCCATCTACCGCTCGCTGCTGGCCGGCGGCATCGTCGAGCAGCTCGCCGAGCCGGACGAGCAGGGCCGGCGGGCGCGGCTCACCATCGACCTGCAGGAGGACTTCGCGCTCAACCAGGCGCTGTCCACCTTCGCGCTGGCGGCGATGGAGCTGCTCGACCGCGAGTCGCCCACCTACGCGCTCGACATGGTCTCCATCGTCGAGTCGATCCTGGACGACCCGCGGCAGATCCTGTCGGCGCAGCTCAAGAAGGCGCGCGGCGAGGCCGTGGCGCAGATGAAGGCCGACGGCATCGAGTACGACGAGCGCATGGAGCTGCTGGCGGAGGTCATGTACCCGATGCCGCTGGAGACGCTGCTGCTCGGCGCCTACGAGACCTACCGGCGCGGGCACCCGTGGGTGGCCGACTACACCGTCAGCCCCAAGTCGGTCATCCGCGACATGTACGAGCGGGCGATGACCTTCTCCGAGTACATCTCCTTCTACGAGCTGCCGCGCTCGGAGGGCACGGTCCTGCGTTACCTGGCCGACGCCTACCGCACGCTGTCGCGCACCATCCCCGAGCACCTGAAGACCGACGACCTGGTCGACCTCATCGAGTGGCTGGGCGAGCTGGTGCGGCAGGTCGACTCCTCGCTGATCGACGAGTGGGAGAAGCTGGCCAACCCGGCCGAGGCGCTGGAGCGGCAGGAGGAGCTGGAGGCGAAGGTCCGCCCGGTCACCGGCAACCCGCGCGCCTTCCGCGTCCTGGTGCGCAACGCGATGTTCCGGCTGGTGGAGCTGGCCGCCTACGACCGGCAGGAGGAGCTGGAGGAGCTCTACCCCGACCTCGACTGGGCCGCGATGCTCGACGCCTACTACGACGAGCACGACGAGATCGGCACCGGTCCCGACGCGCGCGGGCCGGGGCTGCTGCGCATCGCCGAGGAGAGCGGGCTGTGGAAGGTGCGCCAGGTCGTGCTCGACCCGGAGGGTCACGGCGACTGGGGCTTCGACGCCGAGGTCGATCTGGCCGCCTCCGACGAGGAGGGCCGGGCCGTGCTGCACGTGCAGGGGCTCAACCGGCTCTGAGGTCCGGAGGGCGCGTGTGCCGGAGCGGACTGGCAATGGACGCCCCGGCACACGTCCACATCTCAGTCTCGGCCGGGCATCGTCCCGGTCACGTCATGGGAGTGTCGCAAGATCCGGACATTCGCTCAGTCGCAGGCCGCGACGGCGCAGATCTTGGCGAGCATGGCCTTGGCGTCCTTCTGCTGCCGGGCGTAGTCGGTGCCGGCCGGACGGCCCCACTCGCCGCTCTGGGAGTAGATCACGATCGCGTTGGCGCGGCGGGCCACGACCGCCCGCTCGCCGCCGATCGCCGGCTTGCGGCCCTGGTAGAACTGCCCGAGCACCAGGAGAGCCTCGTCACCCAGCGCGGCCGGGACGCCCTTGAAGCGGTAGGAGGCCGAGCCGTGGTCCTTGCGCACCGCGCAGGTGGTCAGGGCGGTCCGCAACGCGGTCATGCTCTCCTGCGCGGCCTGCGTGGAGGCGTACAGGATCACCTGCTCCGACTTGGCGTAGTCGGGGACCGCGGTGTAGGTGATCGTCTTGGCCGCGGTACGGCCGGCCTGCCCGAGGGCCTGCTTGTTGCACGGGTTCACCGTGAAGCGAGCGGTCTTGGCGGCGCTCACCTGCCAGCTCGTCTCCGGGTTGGCGTCCTTCTGGGCCGCGGCCTTCTCGTACAGCAGGAACCCCTTGGGGATCGGCGCGGCCAGGCCGGTGGCGACGGCTAAAAATAGGATGAGCTTCATTCGGCACATCCTGCCAAAATGGGCGGGTGAACGACGAAGAAATCCGCCGCGTGCTCGGCCTGCTCTACCAGGAGGACACGCTGCGCGCCCTGGCGGCGCTCGTGCTCGGCCAGGACGCCGCCTCCCCCGACGCGCTCGCCCGGCTGGAACGGGGCGGCCTCGCCGAGCGCGACGCCGGCGGGAGCTGGCGGGCGCGGCCGGAGCGGTTCAAGGAACTGCTCAAGAGCGTGGCGCCGGAGCCGGTCAAGCTCACCGGCGAGGAGCGCGTGCTGCGGACCTTCCTGGTGGACGGGCGGCTGCGCGAGATGCCGATGAAGCACGAGAAGCGCATGGTGGTGCTCCGGTACATCTCCCAGGTCTTCGAGCCCGGGGTGCGGTATCCGGAGAAGGAGGTCAACGTGGCGTTGCGGGCCTTCCACGACGACTACGCGGCGCTGCGGCGCTACCTCATCGACGCCGAGCTGCTGTCGCGGGAGGACAACGTGTACTGGCGCAGCGGCGGGCCCACCTCGCTCTGATCGTCGCTCTAGTCGCCCGGGCGGATCGGCGCGAGCGGGCGCAGGATCGCCCGCCGGGTGCCGGTCAGCCCGGCCAGCCATTTCTCGTCGTAGGCGTAGCCGTACCGGCTGGAGCCCCACACCGGGCCGTAACGGTAGATGACGACGCGGCGTTCGCCGGGGTTGGTCCGGGTGGCGCCGCCGTGCAGGAGCGCGTCCACGAACAGCAGCGCGTCACCCGCCCGCAGGTGCATCGGCTCCGCGCCGGGCAGCTCCTCCATGGGCAGGTGCGCCAGCGGGTGCGGCAGGTTCGCCTTGTGCGAGCCCGGGACCAGCATCGTCGGGCCGTCGCCCGGGCCGACGTCGGTCAGGGCCAGGATGATGTTGACCATGCCGCAGCGGAAGGCGCCGTGCGCGTAGCCGTACTGGTTGCGCAGCGCCGCCCGGTGGCCGCCGGAGTGCAGCGGGTGGCGGCCGCCTGGGCCTCGGGCGGAGGCGATCGACTCGTCGATGAAGACGCCTTCGACGTAGCTGCCCTGCTCGCCGGCGAACCTGGTGACCAGCGGGAGCCAGCTCGGGTGGTCGATCAGCTCCTCGAACGGCTCGCCCGCGGCGACCGCCTGGTGGAGCTCGAAGCCGGTCTCGGGGGTGTAGTCGCGGCGTTGCGCGCCGCGGTGCCACTCGCCGCGGGCCAGGTGGCGGGGGAAGGCGTCGAACTCGGCGTTCAGCCGGGCCAGCAGCCCGGGCTCCACCGCGCGGCGCAGGACCAGGTAGCCGGTCAGGTCGAACAGGAAGTCCGCCAGCGGCCCGTCGAGTGCAGGGCCGCTCGGGTGGGGTTCTGTGGTCACTGTCGCACTGTCGCCCGGCCGGCGGGCGGCGGCAAGGGCGGGAGCGGGGTCAGCCGCCCGAGACGTCCGACTCCTCGCTCACCACGGCGTCGTCCTGGTCGTCCAGCCAGCCCTCGGGCAGCAGCACCTTCGACCGCTCCCCCGACTTGCCGCGCGGGGTGTCGGTGTTCGGCGGCCACGGCTGGTCGCCGTCGACCCGGGCGAGGATCTCGCGCATCCGCTCGATCGACTCCGCCGCGGTCAGCTCCCGGCGCAGGTCGCCCCCGACGGTGAAGCCCTTCAGGTACCAGCCCACGTGCTTGCGGAAGTCCACGACCGCCGCGCGCTCGCCGCCCAGCGACCACACCAGCGCCTCGGCGTGCCGGACCATCACCTCGGCCACCTCGCCGAGCGTCGGCCGGGCCCGCTCGGCGCTGCCGTTGAAGGCGTTCTCCAGGTCGCGGAAGAGCCACGGCCGGCCGAGGCAGCCGCGTCCCACCACCACGCCGTCGCAGCCGGTCTCGGCCACCATGCGCAGGGCGTCGTCGGCGCACCAGATGTCCCCGTTGCCGAGCACCGGGATCTCGGTGACCACTTCCTTCAGCCGGGCGATGCGGCTCCAGTCGGCGGTGCCGCCGTAGTGCTGCCTCGCCGTACGGGCGTGGAGCGCGACCGCGGCCACGCCCTCCTCCTGCGCGATCCGGCCGGCGTCGAGGTAGGTCAGGTGGTCCTCGTCGATGCCGGTGCGCATCTTGATCGTCACCGGCAGCGGCCCGGCGTTCGCCACCGCGCTGCGCAGGATCCGGCGCAGCAAATTCCTCTTGTACGGCAGGGCGGACCCGCCCCCGCGCCGCGTCACCTTGGGCACCGGGCAGCCGAAGTTGAGGTCGACGTGGTCGGCGAGGTCCTCCTCGACGATCATGCGCACCGCGCGGCCGACCGTGTCCGGGTCGACGCCGTAGAGCTGGATGCTGCGCGGCGACTCCTCCGGCCGGAACCGGATCATCCGCATCGTCTTCGGGTTCCGCTCCACCAGCGCGCGGGTGGTGATCATCTCGCACACGTAGAGCCCGGCGCCCTGCTCGCGGCAGATCACCCGGAACGCCGCGTTCGTGATGCCCGCCATCGGCGCCAGCACCACCGGCGGCCACACCTCAATCGGCCCAATCTTCACTCCCACAGTTGTAGCGCAGCTCCGGTCGTGAGCGTTATTCGCGGCTACTCTTGGTCGTGATGCTTCTACGACTGCGGCTCACCCTCCCCGACCGGCCAGGCTCGCTCGGGCACGTGGCCCGCGCCCTGGGCGGCGCCGGAGCAGACATCACGCAGCTCACCGTCCTGGAGCGCGGCGCCGGGCGCGCGATCGACGACCTCACCGTCTTCTGCCCGGACGGCACCTCCCGCGAGTCGCTGGCCAAGTCGCTGGAGAGCGTCGACGGGGTGAGCGTCGACGGCGTCTGGCCCACCCGAGAGGCGCCGGGCACCTATCCCGAGCTGGAGATCCTGAAGTACATCACCACGGCGGGCGAGCGCGGCCTGACCACCCTGATCGACTCGCTGCCCGTGCTGTTCAGCGCCGACTGGGCGGCCGTCGTCACCGACCGCGCCGTCTACTCGAGCTGGCGGGCCCCGCGCGAGGTGCCCATCCCCGCCGAGGTCCCGCCCCGGCCGGTGGCCGCCACCCTGGACGGCGGCCTGCACGCGGTCACCGCCCCGCTGCCGCCGCTGGCCCTCACCCTCCTGCTGGCCCGCACCGAGGGACCGGCCTTCCACCGGATCGAGGTGCACCGGCTCACCCGGATCCTGGAGATCTTCCTGTCCCTCCCGGCCACCGAACGCGCCCTGACCCGCCAGCCCCGGACCTGACCCCGGCACGAGGAGCGGACACGAGGACCCTCCGGAGTCGGGTAAAGTATTCACTGCGGCAACGCGCGGAAGTGGCTCAGGGGTAGAGCATCACCTTGCCAAGGTGAGGGTCGCGGGTTCGAATCCCGTCTTCCGCTCTGCGTCAGGTGAGACCTCTGGTCTCCGGTGACGTTGGGACGATTAGCTCAGCGGGAGAGCGCTTCCCTGACACGGAAGAGGTCACTGGTTCAATCCCAGTATCGTCCACGGCAAGCCCCAGCATCGGGATTGGACCCCCGAGGCTGGGGCTTTTCGCTGTGCGCGTGGCACCCCCGCGTTCGGGGGCGTTGTCACAGTTCGGCAGGATGGCTCGTCCCATGGGACAGCCGCGGCCGACAGAGGGAGTTGCCGAGATCATGACCAGCGGATCCACCGGCGGGCGGCCACCCGAGACGTCCGGTGCACCGACGGCGCCTGAGCCGGCTGCGATCGCGGGTGAGCGGCGGCATCTGACGAACCTGGCCTACCGGCTGCTGGGGTCGCTGGCCGACGCCGAGGACGTGGTGCAGGAGACCTACGCCCGCTGGTACGCCATGACCCCGCAGGAGCAGGCGGCCATCCAGGTGCCGGCCGCGTGGCTGACGAAGGTGGCGGGGCGGATCTGTCTCGACGTGCTGGGCTCGGCCCGAGTACGGCGGGAGCGGTATGTCGGCGAGTGGGTGCCCGAGCCGCTGCCGGACGGCACGGAGTGGGTGAGCGGGCGGCTGGGCGGCGCGGCGGTGGACCCGGCCGACTCGGTGACGCTGGACGAGTCGCTCACCATGGCCTTCCTCGTCGTGCTGGAGGCGATGACCCCGGCAGAGCGGGTGGCGTTCGTCCTGCACGACGTGTTCCGCTACTCCTTCGCCGAGATCGGGGAGATCGTCGGGCGGAGCGAGCAGGCCTGCCGCCGGCTGGCCTCCTCGGCGCGGCGCCGGGTACGGCAGGAGCACGCGCCGGGGGTGCCGGTGGCCCGGCAGGCCGAGGTCGTGCGGGAGTTCAAGCAGGCGTGGGAGGCCAAGGACATCGGGGCGCTGGTCGGGCTGCTCGATCCCCGCGCCCTGGCGGTCGCCGACGGCGGCGGCGTGGTCAGCGCGGTGCTCAAGCCGATCGAGGGCGGCGAGCGGATCGCCCGCTACGCGGTCGGGCTCACCGAGCTGGCGCCGGGGCTGGAGCTGCTGGAGCGCGTGGTCAACGGGCGGCCCGGGCTGGTGCTGCGGCGGGAAGGGGTGACCGTGGCGGTCATGGCCTTCGAGCTGGCCGGCGACCGCATCACGCGGCTCTGGGCGGTGCGCAACCCGGAGAAGTTGCGGTCGTGGACGAGCGAGCCGGCCTGACCGCGGTGCACCGGCCCGGCGAACGGCCCGACCGCGGCTCACCGGCCGGGCGGGCGAGCATGACCACCGTTCACCGGCCGGCTGTGTCGCTCTGGATCGGCTGCGCCGTACCGGCCAGGTAGTCGGGCCGGGTGACCGCGAAGACGCGGGCCCGGATGTCGTAGGCCGGGACGACGGTGACGCGGTCCTCGCGCATCCCGAGCTTGGTCATGATGCGGGCCGAGGCGTGGTTGTCGACGTGGCAGATGCTGACCACGCGGTCCAGCCCCGCCTCGGTGAAGCCGAAGCGCAACGCCGCACGCGCGGCCTCGGTGGCCAGGCCCTGACCCCAGAACGCGCGCCCGAAGCGCCAGCCGATCTCGACCGCGGGCAGGATCTCCGGCAGGAAGAGCGGGACGGACAGGCCGGTCCACCCGGCCAGTTCCCCGCTGTCGCGGTGCTCGACGGCGAACAGGCCGAAGCCGCGTTCGTCCCAGCCCTGCTCCATGCGCGCGATGGTCTCCGCGGTCTGCTCGCGGGTGCGGACCGAGCCGTCGCCGATGAACCGCATCACCTCGGGGTCGGCGTCGATCGCGGCCAGCGCGTCGAGGTCGCTCTCCCGCCAGCGGCGCAGGATCAGCCGCTCGGTGCCCAGTTCCATCGTGCTCTCCCCCTCGGTGCGGTTGCCCCGACACTCTAGAGGGAGCCGCGTGACATCACGATTCCGGGCGCTGCGTCGTCAAAGGGGATGAAGCACCCGACCGCATGAGGAGCCCCCGTGTTCTTGCGCATTGTGATCATCCTGCAGACCGTCGCGCTGTTCGCGGCGCCGGTCACCGCCGGGCTGATGTTGTCCACGTCCTACGGGCACTACTGGCACAGCGGCGCGTCCTACACCGTCTTCGTGATCGCCGTGGTGCACCTGGTCACCGCGGTCCTGGCTTGGCGGCCGGGCGGCGGCTCGCCGAAGCCGATCCGGTTCGCCGCCGTGTTCCTGGCCTTCACGCTGGCGCAGGTGGCGCTGGGTCTCGCGCACGTCACCGTCGTGCACGTGCCGCTGGGCGTGCTGATGTTCGCCTTCAGCCTGCTGCACCTCAGCCGGGTCCTGGCCGAGCGCCGCGGCGCGGGGGACCAGGTCACGGCCACCGCGCGGGGCTGAGTAGCATCGCCGCGTAACGCGTCCATCCGTCCCGCCGAGGAGCCCCGCATGAGCCTTCCCCCCGCCCGCAGCGCCGCCCGGCGCAAGGCCGACACGCTGCACCGGCTGGAGCACGACGTGGACGCGTGGATCGCGACGGCCGGAGCGGAGGGCGGCGAGCCGTACCTGGTGCCGCTGTCGTTCCTGTGGGACGGCCGCGAGCTGCTGATCTCGACGGCGGCCGCCGCGCCGACCTCGCGCAACCTGCTGGCGGGCGGGAAGGTCCGGATCGGCCTCGGCCTGACGCGGGACGTGATCCTGGTCGAGGGCGTGGCCGAGGCCTTCCCGGCCACCGAGATCTCCGCCGAGGAGGGGGACGCGTTCGCGGTCAAGACCGGGTTCGACCCCCGCGAGCTGAGCAGCCCCTACACCTACTTCCGCGTCCGGCCCGAGACGATCCAGGCCTGGCGGGAGGTCAACGAGCTGGCCGGCCGCGTGCTGATGCGCGACGGGCGCTGGCTCGTGGACTAGGCCCGGCCGCTCACCCGCCCAGGCGGACGAGCATCTTGCCGGTGTTGGCCCCGCGCAACATGCCGAGGAAGGCGTCCACCGCGTGGTCGAGGCCGTGGACCACGGTCTCCTCGGCGTGCAGGTTCCAGCCGGCGGCCCGCTGGGCGTATTCGCCGGCCAGGTGGCGGAAGTCGCCGACCAGGAAGCCGCGCAGCGTGAGCCGCTTGCCGACGGCCAGGCCGAGGTTGTTCGGCCCGGGCACCGGCTCGGTGGCGTTGTAGACGGAGATCGCCCCGCACAACGCGACCCGGCCGTGCACCCGCAGGGCCGAGAGCGCGGCCTGGAGGTGGTCGCCGCCGACGTTGTCGAAGTAGACGTCGATGCCCTCCGGCGCGGCGGCGCGCAGTTGCCCGGGCAGGTCGCCCGCGCGGTAGTCGATCGCCGCGTCGTAGCCGAACTCGTTCAGCAGCTTCTTGGCCTTCTCCGGCCCGCCAGCCGAGCCGACGACGCGCGAGGCGCCCAGGCGGCGGGCGATCTGGCCGGCCAGCGAGCCGACAGCGCCCGCGGCGCCGGAGACGAACACCACGTCACCGTCATGCACCGGGGCGACCTGGGTGAGCCCGGCATAGGCCGTCAGTCCGGTCATGCCGAGCACGCCCAGGTAGGCCTGCGGCGGCGCGAGGCTGGTGTCGAGGACGCGGGCGGCCCCGGCGTCGAGCAGGGCGTGGCTGCGCCAGCCGTACCCGTGCAGGACGGTCGCGCCGACCGGCACGTTGGCCGCCTCCGAGCGCACGACGGTGCCGACCGCGCCGCCCTCCATCGGCTGGCCGAGCTGGAACGGCGGCACGTAGGAGGGCACGTCGTCCATCCGGCCGCGCATGTACGGATCGACCGACATCCAGTCGTTGCGCACCAGGATCTGACCGTGGCCGGGATCGGGCAGCTTGGTCTCGACCAGCGAGAAGTCGGCGGGCGTCGGCTCGCCCACGGGACGGGCGACGAGCAGGATCTCCCGGCTGGACACGGGCATGGCGCGGCTCCTTCGGTTGCGTGGCGCCCCTCCACGGCGCCCCTCCACGGTGCTCCGGCGCGGGCGCGCTGGCAACGCGACGCGGCGGTCGCTTACCAGCCGTTTGCGGCGCGCCCGGCCTCTCACCGAGGGTTGAGCAGGTTGTGCGAAGATCGTCCTGGGTTACGCTGCGGCGAAGACCCCTGGCCGAAGGATCGGATCCCATGCGCGATCACCTGTCCGCCTTCCTCCCCGGCACGGGCCGCCGCAACCCGCGCGCGGCCTTCAGCTCCGACGCCCCGCGCCTCGACCTCGGCGGGCCGTGGCGCTTCCGGCTGTCGCCGACCGCCGAGGGCGAGCCCCTGACCGCCGACTTCTCCGGCTGGGACGAGCTGCCGGTGCCGTCGATGTGGCAGCTCCACGGGTACGGCAAGCCCGCCTACACCAACGTGAACTACCCCTTCCCCATCGAGCCGCCGCACGTCCCGGACGCGAACCCGACCGGCGACTACCGGCGCGAGTTCGACCTGCCGGCCGGCTGGGCGGGGCGGGCGGCGGTGCTGCGCTTCGAGGGGGTCGACTCGTGCTTCACCGCCTGGCTGAACGGCGTGGAGCTCGGCTTCTCGACGGGCAGCCGGTTGCCGGTCGAGTTCGAGGTCGCCCCGCGCGAGGGCCGCAACATGCTGGCGGTCCGGGTGCACCAGTGGTCGCCGGGCAGCTACCTGGAGGACCAGGACATGTGGTGGCTGTCGGGCATCTTCCGCGAGGTGACGCTGCTGGCCCGGCCGGTGCTGGACGACTTCTTCGTGCAGGCCGGCTTCGACCCGGCGACCGGGCTGGGGGCGTTGCGGGTGGAGTGCGCGACGCCGGGGGCCGTGGTGTCCGTGCCGGAGCTGGGGCTGCATGCCGTACCGGCCGGGGAGGAACGCACGGCGGCGGTCGAGCCGTGGTCGGCGGAGCGGCCGCGGCTCTACGACGCGACGCTGGCGGGCGGCGGCGAGACGGTACGGCTGCGCATCGGGTTCCGGCGGGTCTCGGTCGAGGGCGGGGTGCTGATGGTGAACGGGCGGCCGGTGCTGCTGCGGGGCGTCAACCGGCACGAGTTCCACCCGCGCACCGGCCGCACGCTCGACGAGGCGACCATGCGGGCCGACCTCGAGCTGATGAAGCAGCACAACGTCAACGCGGTGCGGACCAGCCACTACCCGCCGCACCCGCGCTTCCTGGAGCTGTGCGACGAGTACGGGATGTGGGTGATCGACGAGTGCGACCTGGAGACGCACGGGTTCGCGGTCGTGGGCTGGCGGGACAATCCGAGCGCGGATCCGCGCTGGCGGGAGGCGTATCTCGACCGGATGGCGCGGATGGTCGAGCGGGATAAGAACCGGCCGTCGGTGATCATGTGGTCGCTCGGCAACGAGTCGGGGACCGGGGACAACCTGCGGGCGATGGCGGAGTGGGCGCGGGAGCGGGATCCGTCGCGGCCGATCCACTACGAGCACGACCTCGAATCCGGATATGTCGATATCTACAGCCGGATGTACGCCTCGGTGGCGGAGGTCGAGCTGATCGGGCGGCGGGAGGAGGCGCCGCTCGACGACCCGGCGGCCGACGCGCGGCGGCGGGGGTTGCCGTTCGTGTTGTGCGAGTACGCGCACGCGATGGGGAACGGGCCCGGCGGGCTCGGCGAGTACCAGGAGCTCTTCGAGCGGTATCCGCGGCTGGCCGGCGGGTTCGTCTGGGAGTGGATCGATCATGGGCTGGCTCATCCGGTGTACGGCTTCGCCTACGGCGGGGACTTCGGGGAGGAGCTGCATGACGGGAACTTCGTCACCGACGGACTGGTGTTTCCCGATCGCAGGCCTTCGCCGGGGTTGGTGGAGTTCAAGAAGGTCGTCGAGCCGGTGCGGATCGAGGTGCGGGACGGGGTGGCGGTGATCTCGAACCGGTACGACTTCGCCGACCTGTCGCACCTGGTCTTTCGGTGGAGGGTCGAGGAGGAGGGGGTGGAGGTCGCCTCGGGGGTGCTCGACCTGCCGGGGGTGGTGGCCGCCGGGGCGACGGCCGAGGTCCCCCTGCCGGACTTTCCCGATATTTCACGAGAAAGCTGGGTGACCGTGCGGGCCGAGCTCGCCCGGGACGAGCCCTGGGGCCAGGCCCAGCTCGACCCGGGCCCCGACCCGGCCGCCCCGCCCGGTGCCGGACCTCGGGAGTGGCCCGGTGGGGCGGTGTTCGAGCCGGCCACGGGACGGTTGGCGCGGCTTGGAGAGCTCGACCTCGACGGGCCGCGGCTGGAGCTGTGGCGGGCGCCCACGGACAACGACCGCCTGTCCCCCGACGCCTGGAACTGGCGAGCCGCCGGGCTCGACCGCCTGCACGAACGCGTCCTGGAGCAGACCCGCACCGACACCGGCCTCACCGTACGAACCCGGACGGCCGCGGCCGCCCACGACCGCGCCATGCTCGCCGCCTACCACTGGACAGCCGCCGAGCACGGCCTCCACCTGACCGTCGAGATCACGCCCACCGGCGACTGGGAGACCTTCCCCCTCCCCCGCCTGGGCCTCCGGCTCACCCTGCCCGGGGACGTCTCCACCGTCGAGTGGTTCGGCCGCGGCCCCGGCGAGGCGTACGCCGACTCCTGCCGCGCCGCCCGCGTGGGCAGGTTCCGCGCCACCGTCGAGGAGCTCCAAACCCCGTACGTCCTGCCCCAGGAGAACGGCAGCCGGGCCGACGTCCGCTGGGCCGAACTGCGCACCCCCGGCGGCACCGGCCTGCGGGTGCGGGGTGTCGACCGGTTCGCGCTCACCGTGCGGCGGTGGAGCACCGAGGCGCTCGACCGGGCGAGGCACCGCACCGACCTGGTGCCGGACGACCGGGTGCACGTCAACCTCGATCTGGCCCAGCACGGTCTGGGGTCGGCCTCGTGCGGGCCGGGCGTCCTGCCGCGGCACCGGCTGAGCGCCCGTCCAGCCGTCCTCCGCCTGCTGTTCGAGCCGCTCCGCCCCTGAGGGGCTCCCGGTCAGCGGGTCGCGTCGAGGCGGGCCCGCTGGTCGGCGGTCAGCTCCAGGTCCACCGCCGCGAGGTTCTCCTCCAGTTGCGCCACCGAGGAGGCCCCGGCCAGCGGAATGATCGGGAACGGCCCGCCGATCTGCCAGGCCAGCACGACCTGCCCCGGCGTCGCGCCGGTCTCCTTGGCGACCTCCCGCAGCACCGCCAGCCGCGCCGCCGTACCCGGGTGCTCGTAGTCGTACGGCAGAGCCTTGTCCTCGCGGGCGTAGACCCCGCCGAGCAGCGGCGAGTACGCGACCAGGGTCAGCTCCGGCTCGGCGCGCAGGTAGCTCAGCAGTTCGGCGCCCGCGTGCCCGAGGCTGCCGTCCTCGAAGATCGTCTCAGGCACGTCGAACCGCGGCCGCAGCAGGCTGTGCTGGTACTGCAGCACCTCGTAGCCCGCCACCCCCGCCGCCTTGGCCAGCGCCCGGGCCCGCTCGACCCGCCAGATGGCGTGGTTGCTCACCCCGAGCAGCCCCACCGTGCCCTCCTCGACCAGCGCGCCGAACCCGGCCACCGTCTCCTCGAGGTCGACCGCGCGGTCCTCGATGTGCGCGTACAGCAGGTCGATGCGCTCCACGCCCAGCCGCTCGCGGCTGCGCTCGGCCGACTCCCTGATCATCGCCGCGGACAGGCCTTCGGCGTTGTCGGTGTAGCTCGTCCCCGGCGCGAGCGGGCGGGCGCCGAGCTTGGTCGCGATGACCACCTCGTCGCCGATCCCCCGGCTGCGCCGCCAGCGGCCCAGCAGTTCCTCGCTCTGCCCGCCCTGCCCGCCGTCGTGCCAGAAGGCGTAGTTGTCGGAGGTGTCGATGAAGGTGCCGCCCGCCTCGACGTAGCGGTCGAGGATGGCGAAGGAGGTCTGCTCGTCGGTGAAGCTGCCGAAGAGCATCGCCCCGAGCGCCAGGACGCTGACGTCGCGACGGGTCTCCGGGGTGGTGCCGATGCTGCGATATTTCATGGCTGGGAGTGTGGATCCTGGAGTGCACTCCAGGTCAAGCGGCGAACTAATCGAACTAGTGCTCTAATTCCTCTAGCGGTCTGACACCTCGCCTTACTACGATCTTGCTACCCGCCCCCCGGGGTTCGTCCAAGGGAAGAGAGATCGCCTATGAGGCGTGCAGTGATCGCGCTGGGAACCGGCTTGAGCCTGGCGGCTTCGGCCCTCACCGCCACACCGGCCCAGGCCACGGGCGTGTGGATCGAGCCGCTGGCCCCCATGCCGGCCGAAGCGCAGGCGGTCGCGAGGTTCTGGCTCGGCGACGGCGGGGCCAACCTGGCGGCGGCCACGCCGTACACCGTCCGGAGCGCGGTCGGCGCGGAACGCGCGGCGGCCGAGATCGTCCCGGACGGCAAGCCCGGGACCGTCCCCGCCACGGAGGCGCTCGACCCGCCCAAGGGCAAGACCCCGACCACCACGGGGAAGGTGTACTTCCTCGGCAGCGACCTGCGGCCGCACTGGTGCGCCGGCACCTCGCTGCAGGCCAACTACCGCAACCTCGTGGCCACCGCCGGGCACTGCCTGCTCGACGTCGAGGCCCCGATGGGCTCGCTCGGCAAGTGGGTCTTCGTCCCGGACCAGGCCGACGACACGGCGCCGCTCGGCGTGTACGTCGGCAAGCAGGCGAGCGTGCCGGCCGCCTACGAGAGTTCCAGGACACCGGCCCTGGACTTCGCCTTCGTCACCGTGTTCGACCGGGTCAGCCTCGCGCCGGGCGACGTGCTGGTCAGCGGCGGACGGCTGGGCGACAACGCCGGTGCCCAGGGCTTCGCCTGGAACCAGCCGCTCGGCGAGCGGCGGGACGTCTTCGACCACTCCGGCGGGCGGGCGGACGGCTCGACGTTCACCGTGAGCAGGCCGGGCCGGCCCGAGGAGCGGATGGTCGGCATCGGCACGCCGGACGCCGGTTTCCCCGGCTCCTCGTGGCTGGCGCGGTACTCGCCCGGCAGCCGCCTCGGCCACCTCGACGGCGTCACCTCCGGCGTCGCCGACCTCGACGGTGACGGTATCCCCGACACCGCGGTGGCGGCCTACTTCGGCGCCGCGGCGGTCGAGGCCTACCAGGCGGCCCGCAACACCGCCAGCGGCCGGATGATCTGATCCCCGGCTTCCGGCCGGACCACCTGAAAACGGGGCCAGGTGGTCCGGCCGGTCAGCGGACGCCGCGGGGACGGAACTGGATGCTGATCCGGGGGCCGACCGCGGCCGAGGACTTGGGGATGGCGTGTTCCCAGGTGCGCTGGCAACTGCCGCCCATGACGATGAGGTCGCCGTGCCCGAGGTCGTAGCGCAGCGAGGCCCCGCCGCCGCGGGGACGCAGGTGCAGGGCGCGCGGGGCGCCGACGGAGACGATGGCGACCATGGTGTCCTCGGTGCCGCCCCGGCCGATGGTGTCGCCGTGCCAGGCGACGCTGTCGCGGCCGTCGCGGTAGAAGCACAGGCCGGCGGTGACGAACGGCTCGCCGAGCTCGTGCTCGTAGTGCGCGTTGAGCGCCTGGCGGGCCTCGTCGAGCGCGGGGTCGGGCAGCGCCTCGCCCTCGCGGTAGAACTTCAGCAGGCGCGGGACGTCGACCACGCGGTCGTACATGCGGCGGCGCTCGGCCTGCCAGGGCACGTCGGCGGCCAGCCGCTCGTAGAGCGCGTCGGCGCCCGACATCCAGGCCGGGCGCAGGTCGATCCAGGCGCCGTGGTCGAGGGTGATCCTGCGCACGGCCGGGCCGAGCTCCCCCGGCGCGGTCGGCGTGTCGAGGTCGAGCAGCGAAGCCTGGAACATGCAATCGAGTATACGTTCGAAACGGCGGTGGCGGTCAATCCGGTAACGTCTCGGGCGTGCTAGGACGTTACATGGCCGGAGCCGTCGCCGCCCGGACCGGGAACGAGATGGCCGGACCCGCGTTATTGCTGCTCGGGCTGGCGGTGACCGGATCGGCCTCGGCCGGGGCGTCGCTGCTGGCCGGGCTGACCGTCTCGGCGGCGGTGGGCGGGCCGCTCCTCGGGGTCTTCCTCGACCGGGTGCGGCGGCCCGGTCTGGTGCTCGCGGCGAGCATGGGCGGGTACGCCGCCGGGCTCGCGATCATCGTCGCGGGCGTGGGACGGCTGCCGCACGGCGTCCTGGTCGGGGTGGCGGTGCTGGCCGGGCTGCTCGGTCCCGCACTGGCCGGCGGGTGGACGGCGCAACTTCCGCTGGTCGCCGAGCCCGCCCGGCTGCCCAGGGCCAACGCGCTGGACGCGATGACCTACAACGTGGCCGGGCTCGCCGGTCCGGCCGTCGTGGGCGCGCTGGCCTCGGTGGCCGGGCCGCAGGTGGCCGCCCTGAGCGCCCTCGCGCTCGTGCTGGCGGCCGTAGGCGGCGCCTGGTCCCTCCCGAAACGCCGCCCGCCGGACGCCCACGAGGCGGCGCCCGCCTCGAAGGGCGTGCTGCGGGAGCTGGCCGCCGGTTTCGTGGCCATCGCCCGGCCCGGCTCGCTGAGGCGCGCCACGGTGGTCTCGATGATCTCGATGGGCGGCGTCGCCATGCTCGTGGTCGCCGCGCCGCTGCTGGGCCAGCGGCTGACCGGCCAGACCGGGCACGGGGCGCTGCTGCTCGCGGTGGTCGCGGTGGCGGGCCTGGCCGCCAACGGGGTGCTCGCCAGGCGGACCTTCGACCCCGACCGGGTGCTCCTGCTGTCCACGCTGGTGATCGCCGCCGCGCTGGGGCTGGCCGCGGTGGCGCAGTCGATGCCGGTGGCGATCCTGGCCGCGGTGCTGGCCGGGGTGGGCGAGGGCCCGCAACTGACCGCCCTGTTCGCGGTACGGCACCGCGAGGCCCCGGCGCACCTGCGCAGCCAGATCTTCACCACCGGAGCCAGCTTGAAGATCACCTCGTTCGCGCTGGGCTCGGCCGCGGCCGGGCCGCTGGTGGACCGGTCGGTCGAGGCCGCCCTGCTGGCCGGGGCCGGGATCATGCTCCTGGCGGCCCTCGCCTACGCCCTGCTGTCCCCCCGCCCCTGACGCCCGGCTAGCCGCCGCGCGCGGCCCGGTGGGCGGCGACCCGTTCGCGGGTGGCGCAGCGGCTGCTGCAGTAGCGCCGCGCGCTCCCGCCCCCGAGGTCGAGGTACGGCCGGCCGCACGAGCGGGCCGAGCAGAGCCCGCCCGGCAGCCGCTGCAGGTCGGCCAGGAGCACCGCCAGCGCCATCGCCGAGGCGGAGGCGAACCACTGCGCCCACCCCGCCGAGGGCGTGTCCACGTGCAGGTGCCACGCGGCGGACCCGTCGTGGTCGGTCAGCCGGGGCGGCCGGGCGTGCTCGGCGAACAGGCCGTTGAGCAGCCGGGCCGCCTCGGGCACGCCGGGCGCGGCGAAGACCTCCACGATCCGCTCGGCCACCTGCCGGAGCGCCGCCAGGTCGGCGACGGAGACCGGGTCCGCCTCGCCGTACCTGCGCAGGATCTCCGGGACGCGCTCCGGCTCGCGCAGCAACGCCCACGACAGATCGGCGGCGCGGGCGGCCATGACCCGGGTCGAGTGAACCTCCACCCGGCCAAGCTAGCCGCCGCAGGCGGCGAAGGTGTAGCTGTCGGTGCGGAGCCGGTAGCGGTCGCGGAGCTTGAGCTTGCCGGTGAGCACGTCGAGCCGGTGGACCGACATGATCGACGGCCGGTCGTCCCTGGCGCGGACGAGGTGGACGGTGACCTCGTTCACCCCGGTCCAGTCGAGGGCGTGCAGGTCGTGCCCGGCGGGCAGCTTGACCGGCACGCGGGAGGTGACCACGTCGGTCCTGGTGTCGTACAGGACCAGTTCGGGCCGGTCGCCCGTGACGAGGCTGGCAGTGGTGCGCCCGTCGGCGGCCAGGGCCTCGGGGCTGTTGGCGGCGACGAGCTGCGGCGGGGAGACGTCGGCCAGCCGCTGGCCGGTGTCGGTGTAGACGCGCAGGTCGTAGGTGCCCTCGTCGCCGTCGTAGGAGGTCAGCACCTCGTCGCCGTCGCCGCTGAAGTCGACGAAGGTCTCGGCGCCGGGCACGGTGCCGAGCCGGCGGCCGGTGGCGGTGTCGAAGAGGCGGGTGGCCCGCGGCTTCTCGTCGCCGAAGACGGCCGCGAGCCGGGAGCCGTCGCCGGACAGGTGCAGGGTGATGGAGTACTGGGCGATCCGCGGCAGGGCGTCCCCGGGCAGGAGCCGGACGCCGCCGCCGACCGTGCGGACCGCCAGCCGGCCCTGCCGGGTGAGGTAGGCGATCTTCAGGCCGTCGCCGCTCACCGCCAGCGGCGCGGCCTGGTACACCGAGGACTTGCCGTCGGCCTCGCGGGCGACGACCGCGGCGTCCTTGAGCAGGCGCGTCCGCCCGTCGTGCGTGGTCAGCCGCCAGAAGCCGCAGGGGTGGTAGGCGTCGTCGTCGCCGCAGCCCTTGACCGAGGCGTAGCGGACCGCGTCGTGCGCGGGCGAGGCCTGGGCCGGCACGGCCAGCAGGCCCAGTGCCAGCGCGGCGGTGAGGAGGATCTTCATGGCCGTCATTCCCCCGCGATGGTGTAGGAGTAGCTGTCCTCGGGCACGCGCACCCGCCAGGAGGGGCGCGTGGCGCCGGTGGCCGCGTCCACGGTGAGCACCCGTATCACCGTCGAGCCGCGGTCGGAGGCGTGGACCTGGTAGATCGCCAGCCGGTCGTCGTCGAGCCAGCGGGCCCGGTCGGGGCCGTCGGCCGGCTTGAGCGGCAGCGGCCGGGCCGCCGACAGCTCGCCGGTCGCCAGGTCGTACAGCCGCAGGCCGGGAGGCTTGCGCCTGTCCTCGTGGCCGGGCACGAAGGCGGCGACCGTACGCCCGTCGCGCGCCAGCGCCAGGACGGTGGCGCCCATGACGACCTGCGGCGGCGTCCGCTCCAGGCCGGTGCCGTCGAGCCGGCGCGCGACCAGCTTGGTGGTGTTGTCCGGCAGGTGGCGCCGGACCAGCACCTCGTCGCCGTCGCCGCTGAGCGCCTCGACCTCGTCCTCGACCGGCAGCTTGGTGATGCCGCCGCCGCGCAGGTCCACGATGCGGGCGGGGACCGGCGGGTCGGCGTCCGGGAAGGCGACCACGAGCCGCTCCCCGCGCGGCGACAGACGCAGTTCGACCGGGTCGGTGCCGGTCCGCTTCGGCACCAGCGACGCGGGTAAGACCTTGGCCGCTCCACCGACCCGGCGCACCACCAGGCGGTGGTCGCCGGCCCGCTCGTAGGCCAGCCACCGGCCGTCGGCGCTCAGTGTGAGAGCCGACTCGAACAGCGCTTTGGCGCCGTCGCCGCCGATCCGGTTGGTGGCCGAGTCCTTGACGGTGAGCGTGCGGCCGTCGGACAGGACGAGCCGCCAGCGTCCGCAGGCCTGCTCGACGGCGTCCCGGTCGGGACAGGACTTGATCCAGGCCAGCCGGGCGACCGGTGGCCCCTGGGCGGCGGCGGGCGCGGCGCCGGCCGCCGTGACGGCGGTCGCGAGCGCCGCCGCGAGTGCCGCTGAGGTGATCCTCATCGTGGTGAACTCCTTCCGTTCACCCCGTTGGACCGCCCGCCGAACCGGGCGGTTGATCACAGGTCCGTCACGAAAGCTCAGTCGCGGAAGCGCTCCGGCTCGTAGTCCTGGAGCAGGAGCTTCTCGGCGTCGTCGAGGTAGGACTCGAGGTAGCGGCCCGCCTCCTCCGCCCGGCCGGCCTCGATCAGGTCGAGCAGCTCGCGGTTGCGCTCGACGAAGGGCTCGTGCAGCGAGCGCTGGTTCTTCATCACGTGGAAGACCAGGCGCAGCTCGGCCAGCAGGTGCCGCATCGACTCGTCCAGCCGCGGGCTCTGGTTGAGGGTGACGATCGCCTGGTGGAAGCGGCTGTTGGCGGTGCCGACCGCGGTCCAGTCGTCCTGCTCGGCGGCGCGCAGCGCGTCGGTCACCGCCTCGCGGATGGCGGCCAGGGCGGCCGGGGAGGGGGTCCGCCGCACTCCGGCGCCCTCGATGACGCGGCGCACGCGGTAGAGGTCGGCCACGTCGGCGGCGGACAGGATCCGGACAAACACCCCCTTGTTGCGCCGGTGTTCGAGCAGCCGCTCGTGGCCGAGCAGCCGGAAGGCCTCGCGCAGGGTGTTGCGGGAGACCTGGAGCGCCTCGGAGATCTCGCCTTCGAGCAACTGGGTGCCGGGCGGGAGCACGCCTTCGATGATGCGCTCGCGCAGCACGTCGGCGACCTCCTCGGCCACGCTGGCCCGGCCGATTCTGGATCGCACACCTTCGAGGCCGGCTACCGCGTTGCGCACGGTCACCATGAAATCAGCGAACAAACCCCTTGTCGAATTGTTGAACAATTTTTATGGTGAGGTCAGCCCCCCGATCCCAAGGAGCGATCACATGCACCAGACGCGGCGCGTGATCACCGCCAGCCTGATCGGCACGTCCCTGGAGTGGTACGACTTCTTCCTCTACTCCACCGCGGCGGCCGTGGTCTTCAACAAGCTCTTCTTCCCCAGCCTCGACCCGGTGGCGGGCACCCTGGCCGCCTTCGCCACCAACGCCGTCGCCTTCGCCGCCCGCCCCATCGGCGGCATCGTCTTCGGCCACTTCGGCGACCGCGCCGGCCGCAAGACCGTGCTGGTCGTCACGCTGCTCATGATGGGCATCGCGACCGTCCTGATCGGCGTCCTGCCCACCTACGCCAGCATCGGCGTCGCCGCGCCGATCCTGCTGGCCGTCCTGCGCTTCGTCCAGGGGCTCGGCCTCGGCGGCGAGTGGGGCGGCGCGGTGATCATGTCGATGGAGCACGGCACGAAGGAGCGGCGCGGCTTCAACGCGAGCTGGCCGCAGGTCGGCGTGCCGGCCGGCAATCTCATGGCGGCCGGCCTGCTCGCGCTGATGAGCGCCACCCTGTCGGAGGAGGCGTTCCTGTCGTGGGGCTGGCGGGTGCCGTTCCTGCTGTCGGCGGTCGTCGTCCTGGTCGGGCTCTGGATCCGGCTGAAGATCACCGAGTCGCCGCTGTTCGAGCGGGTCGAGCAGCAGGGCGTCAAGGCCAAGATGCCGCTGGCCGAGGTGATCCGCCGCCACCCGCGGGCGCTGTTCTCCGCCTTCACCGCGCGCATCGGCGTGGACGTGGCCTTCTACACCTTCACCGCCTACATCCTCGTCTACGTCACCGAGACCCTCGGCATGGACCGGCAGACCGGCCTCAACGCGGTCTTCATCGGCTCGGCCTGCCAGCTCGCGCTGATCCCGCTGTTCGGGGCCCTGTCCGACCGGTACGGCAGGCGGCTGGTCTACCTGGGCGGCGTGGTCGCCGCGGCGGCCTGGGTGTTCGCCTTCTTCCCGCTGCTGGCCACCCGCTCCTTCCCGCTCATGGCCCTGGCCACGGTGGTCGCCCTGGCCACGCACGCCGCGATGTACGGCCCGCAGGCCTCCTTCATCGCCGAGCTGTTCAGCACCCGGCTGCGCTACAGCGGCGCCTCGATGGGCTACCAGGTGGCCGGGATCTTCGGCGGGGCGCTCGCGCCGATCATCGCCATCGCGCTGCTGAAGGCGTACGGCACGACGCTGGCGGTCTCGCTCTACGTACTGGCCGCGCTCGCGATCACCGCCGTCGGCCTGGCGATCGCCCCGAAGGCCGACGACTTCGAGGAGCCCGCGGCGGCCGGCTCCAAGCGGCCGAGCGCCGTCTGACCACCCTGGTGATCGCCGCGAGAGGGCGGGCGGCGGCTGCCACCGCCGCCCGCCGGCGCCGGGTCAGTCGTCGTGCCGTGCCACGGGGGCCGGTGCGGGGGCGGGTATGCGGGCCGTACGCCAGGAGCCTCTGAAGAACGGCAACGAGGCCAGGAAGAGCACCTGACCGGCCAGCGCGATCAGCAGCCAGGTGCCCCAGCCGGAGCCTTCGGCCACCGCCGTGGCGGTCACCAGGAGCACCACCACCATGATCCGGACCACCATGCCCCACAACCCGAGCGCCGCGCCCTGCAGCCGGGAGTCGACGTCCTCGGCGTCCTCGGAGAAGGCGGCCATCCACGGCACGTACGCCACCCCGAGGAAGACGAAGAGCAGCGCGTAGACCACGGCGATGTGCGCCGCCCCCGGCCGCTCGCCGACCAGCGAGATGAAGTAGGCCAGGGTCGCGATGGTCAGCACCGTGCCGCCCAGGATGTACGGCTTGCGCACCTGCTGACGGTCCGACAGCCGCCCGACGCCGATGACCACGACGGCGTTGAGCACCAGCCCGAGCGCGACCACCCCGTTGGCGGTGGCGGTGTCCAGGCCGAACGCGCCGAACAGGATGGTCGGCCCGAAGATGGCGAAGGTCCAGTAGAGGACCTGCCAGCCGGTGTTGCCGAAGACGTGCGCCCACAGGTGCGGGTGGCGCAGCAGCTCGCGGACCTTGCCGGGGTCGACCTTCTCCTCGGCGCTGACCGCGCTCTCGGCGGTGAGCACCTGGGCGCGCAGGGCCGCGCACGGCTCGGCGATCTGCCAGATGATGATCGCGCACAGGATCAGCGAGACCACGCCCATGATGATCGCCTGCGACTGCCAGGCGTAGCCGAACATCGGCAGGGTCAGCCCCGCCAGCCCCGAGGCCAGGAAGCCGGCGCCGACCGGCCCCCAGGTCCAGAAGCCGAAGGACTGGGCGCGGCCCATCCGCGGGGAGAAGTCGCGCACCAGGCTGGCGGTGATGGTGATGCCCGCGCCCTCGATGAAGAGCATCAGGCAGCGCACCGCGAAGAGCTGGCCGGTCGTCTCGACCATGGCCAGCAGGAAGTTGCAGGCGGCGGTGACGGTGAGGGTGGGCACCAGGATGGTCACCCGGCCCCAGCGGTCGGACAGGATCCCGCCGAAGCCGGCCGAGATGCCGGCCACCAGCACCGAGGCGGCGGCGATCAGGCCGTAGGTGCTGAGGCTCATCTTCAGGTCGCTCATCAGCAGCGGAAGGATGGTGCCCAGCGTGGTCTCGAAGTTGGCCACCAGGCTGGCCAGCACGGCCACCGCCAGCAGGCGCACGCGCCGGGCGCCGACGGGGTAGACGGTCAGCTCACGGACATAGAACGGTCGTGCCATCCGTCCTCCAGCAGAACGTATTTCTAGTACACGATTCGGAGGGAAGGCACGGAAGTCAACGAGGCGGCCGATCACGATGTGATGTCGATCACACACGCCCGGGGCAGGTGGGACCGGTTTTGGCCACCGTTACCGGCGAATAGCCATAAAATGCGCATCCATGAGCCTCCCCGTTCGCCAGCGAGCTCCGAGACCGGGCGGCGGCCGCCACCGGGCGCCCGTCCCCACCAGCCTGCCCTCGGACGCTCCCGTGCTGGTCCTGGCGGTGGCCGGTGAGACCGAAGGCGTGCCGGCCGACATCGCCGCCGTCGTCCGGGTGGACAACCCGCAGATCGACGTGCGCCTCAGCGCCGTCGACCACCTGGCCGACGCCCTGCCCGCCGACCGCCCCTCGGTCATCGTGCCGCTGATCACCTGGCCCGACCCAGCCCCCCTCGCCGAGATCGGCAAGCAGGTCGCCGCCGGCGGCGCCGACGCCGTCGTCACCGAGCCCCTCGGGCCGCACCCGCTGCTGGCCGAGGCCCTGCACATCCGGCTGGCCGAGCGCGGCCTGGCCCGGGCCGACCGGGTGCGGCTGATCAACGTCTCCAGCCCGGTCGACGCCGTCATCCTCGGCGTCGCCGGCGGGCCCGCCGCCGTCCAGGCCGCCCAGCCCACCGCCGTACTGCTGGCCTCCCGGCTCACCCTGCCGGTCGTGGCCGCCTGCATCGACGGCGAGCCCAGCCTGGACGCCGCCGCCACCCGCCTGCGCGAAGCCGGCGCCCAGCGGCTGGCCCTGGCCCCGTGCCTCATCGGCCACGAACTGCCCGCCGCCGTCATCGCCGAGGCCGCCGCCGGCGTCGACGCCGGGCACGCCGAACCGCTCGGCGCGCACAGCCTCCTGGCCGACCTTGTCGCGCGAGCTTACGGTAGTCAGCTGGCTACTTGACAGGCTTGTAAAGATCGGCTTGGGCGCGTTAGGTTCTCCCCATGCGTTGCGTCCAGGTCACCGGGCCGCGGCTGGGCCTCAGAGAGGTCACGCCCGCCGATGTGGACGCCTTACACGCCGTCTACGGTGACCCGGCCGCGACCGAGCACCTGCCCTTCAACCCCCGCAGCCGCGACGAGGTCGCCGGGATGGTCGACGAGGCGCTGGGCGCGGCCCTCACCGAGCCGCGCCGCCTCTACCTGCTCGCCGTCACCGACGTCCACGACGGCAAGGTCATCGGCGTCTCCCGGCTGCACATCGAGGCCGACCACCCGCACAGCGCGGAGATCGGCCTCGGCCTCCGCTCGGACCTCTGGGGGCGGGGGCTGGGGACGGACCTCATCCGGCTGACCCTCTTCTTCGGGTTCAAGCGGCTTGGGCTGCATCGGATCTGGGGGGCGCGGTCGCCCCTTAACGTGCCGGCGCAGTTGGCGATGCTCATGGCCGGGATGGTGGAGGAGGGGCGCGTCCGCCACCATGTCTTGACGCCCGAGGGGTATCGGGACTCGATCGTCCACTCGGCCATCGCCAGCGAATGGCGTGACTCCCCTGCGTGACCTTTTTCGGAGGCGGTCACCGACCTCCCCTGCCCGCCGCCCAGGATCACCACCCACCGCCTGCACTACTCGCCGCATCGGTGAACGGGGCCAGCTCAGCAGCCGACGCCAGCTCGACTCAGCCGATACCAGGCCGACGCCCAACCACAGCACCACCCACCGACCCCCGCTGACCACCGCACAGGATCATCACCCACTGGCTGGGCTGCTCGCCGCATTGGTGGACGGGGCCGGTGTCTGCGGCCGCCTACCCCTGCCCCCGGCCCCCACCCGATCCTCCCCTTGCCCCGCTCCGGTGCCCGGCCCCTGTGCCCGGCACACCCCGCGCTCAGCTCCGTTGCCCCGCCCACGCCGCGCTCAGCTCCGTTGCCCCACCCACCTCGCGCTCAGCTGCGTTCCCGGCGCACCCCGCGCTCGGGTGCGTTGTCCGGTGCGCCTCGCGTCCGGCTTTGTTGCCTGGCGCGCCTTGTTATGCCCGGTTCGCTCCGTTGCCTGGCCGCTGTGCTCGGCCCGACTCGTGCCGGACCGTCCCCGAGGCTGGGGCGCTGCGGAGGTGTGCGGCGGGGAGTCCGGCGGTGGGGCGTGATCCTGGGCGGTGGGGTGGGGGGTCGGCGAGGTCGCGTGGAGAGGGGTTAGAGGTAGGCGCGGGTGGCGGTGGCCAGGTCGGCGGTGGGGTCGGGGGTGGAGACCGGGAGGGCGTCGTCGGGGGTCCGCTCGCGGACGTCGCGGTCGCGGATGGCGAGGACGGCCGGGGCCGGGGCGCCGGTGGCGCCGAAGCGGTCGGAGACCGCCACGCCAACGACCCGGCGAACGTCGGCGACGACCTCACGCGCGGTGTGGTCGCCGCCGGACACCGCCAGGTGCCCCAGCAGGGCGGCGAAGCGCAGTTCGCCCTCGGAGGCGGGCCGCTGGCCGGGCACGACGGGGCGGTCGAGCCAGAAGACCTTGCCCGCCAGGAGGGCGTCGTAGGGCCGCCCCTCGCGCGAGAGCGCACGGACGGCGCCGGTGACCACGGCGCCGAAGTCGGCGAGGTCCGCCTCGGGCGGCAGGTCGGTGGTCACCAGCAGCGGCACGATGAGCGAGTCGAGCATGGCGCACATCGTAGAGGCGGCCACCGACAAACCGCGGCCTACTTGAGTCCGGAGGTGGCGATGCCTTGGACGAAGAAACGCTGCAGGAAGAGGAAGAGCACCAGGATCGGCGCCACGACGATCATGGCTCCCGCCACGAGGAGGTTGTAGTGGGTGCCTTCCTGGCCGTTGAGGATGTTCAGGGCCACCGGCAGGGTGTAGATGTCCTCCGACTGGGCGACGATGGCCGGCCACAGGAAGTTGTTCCACGCCCCGAGGAAGGTGATCAGCCCCAGGGTGGCCATGGCGGGCCGGCACAGCGGCAGGACGATGGTGAAGAAGATCCGGAATTCTCCGGCCCCGTCCACCCGGGCCGCGTGCAGCAGTTCGTCGGGGATCTCGGCGATGAACTGCCGCATCATGAAGACGCCGAGCGGCGTGATCAGTCCCGGCAGGATGATGCCGAGGAAGGTGTTGACCAGCCCCAGCTTGGCGATGAGCACGAACTGCGGCGTCATCAGCACGATCGCCGGGATGGCCATCTGCACCAGCACCAGCCCGAACAGCACGTTCCTGCCGCGGAAGGGCAGCTTGGCGAAGCCGTACCCGACCATGGAGCAGAACAGCAGGTTGCCCGCGACGATCACGGCCGCGACCAGCACGCTGTTGAGGAACGCCTGCCCGATCTGCACGCGGTCGAGCAGTTCGGCGTAGTTGTCCAGGGTGAAGGTCTCCGGCCAGAGGGTCGGCGGGTCGCGGCGGATCTCGGCCTCGGGCTTGACCGAGCTGAGCCCGGCCCACAGGAAGGGCCCGACGACCAGGAGCAGGCCGAGGCTCAGCCCGAGGTAGGTGATCAGCCGTTGCGCGCGGGTCATCGTCGCCTCCCGATCCGAAGCTGGAGAACGGCCAGCGCCACGATCACGGTGAACAGCACCGTGGCCGCGGCCGAGGCGTAGCCGTAGTTGCCCACCCCGAACTGCTTGAAGATCGCCAGCGAGGCCGACAGCGTGGAGTTGAGCGGCCCGCCCCCGGTCATCACCAGCGGCTCCTCCAAAAACTGCAGGAACCCGGTGGTGCTGTAGACGGTGCAGAAGAGGATCACCGGCCGCAGTTGCGGCACGGTGATGTCGCGGAAGCGCCGCCAGCGCCCGGCCCCGTCGACGGAGGCCGCTTCGTAGAGCTCGCGCGGGATGCCCTGCAGCGCGGCGAGGAAGACGACCATGTCGAAGCCGAAGCTGCGCCAGGCGGTCATGACGATGATGGACGGCAGCGCGGTCGAGGTGTCCTGCAGCCAGCGCGGCCCGCCGCCGAGCAGGGTGTTGACCAGCCCGGCGTCGGGTTCGAGCAGGAACTTCCAGGCCACCGCAATGCCGATGATGCTGGTCACGTGCGGCAGGTAGTAGCCGAGCCGGAAGAAGGCGGCCGGCAGCCGCCCGATGCCGGAGTTGAGCGCCACCGCCGCCAGCAGGCCGAGCCCGATGGTCAGCGGCAGCGCCGCGACGACGAAGATCGCGGTGTTGACTGCGGCCTTGCGCATCGCCTCGTCGTCGGCGAGGCGCAGGTAGTTGTCCAGCCCTACGGGGTCGACGGCCAACGGGTCGGCCACGTCGGTGCTGCGCATGTCGGTGAAGCTCATGCCCAGGCCGGCCAGCAGCGGGCCCAGGTAGAACACGGCGAACATGAGCACGAAGGGCAGGACGAACACCCAGCCCAGGGTGCGTCTCACAGGCCGGTCCCGATCGTCTCGGCCTGCTGCTGGATGGCCTTGGCGGTCTGTTCCGGCGTGGACTTGCCCAGGGCGAGCTTCTCCAGCTCGGTCTCCAGGACCTTGGCCACCTGCTCCCAGGTGGGGAAGGGCGGCGGGGTCTTGGCGTCCTTGAGCTGCTCGCCGAAGACCTTCAGCCGGGCGTCGCCGGCCAGGGCGCTCTCCTCCCAGGCGGCCTGCACCGCGGGCAGGGCCTTGACCTTGGTGTACCAGTCGGCCTGGACCTTCGGCTCGGTCAGCCAGGAGATCAGCTTCCAGGCGGCGTCGCGGTTCTGTGCCTTCTTGAAGACGGCCAGGTCGGAGCCGCCGACGAAGCTCGTGGCGCTGACCGGGCCCTTGGGGTAGGGCGCGAGCTCGATCTTGTCGCCGAAGCCGGCGCCGCCGTCGTTCTCCAGCACGCCGACCATCCAGGGGCCGGAGAAGAAGCCGCCGACCTCGCCCTTGATGAAGTTCTGCGGGAAGGCTCCGCGCGGGGTGTCGTTGGGGGCGAGCTTCTGCTGGAAGAGCGAGGCGTACTGCTTGAGGCCGGTGACCGCCTCGGGGGTGTCGAAGGTGTAGGCGCCGTCCTTGACGATCTCGCCGCCGGCCGACCAGATGAGCGGGAGCGCCTCCTGCCAGGCGGCGCCCTCGGTGAAGGCCTGGTTGAAGCCCTTGGCCGCGCCGCCCTTCTCCTTGAGCGCGCGGGCGAAGGCGGTCAGCTCCGCCCAGGTCTTCGGCGCGCTCACGCCGGCCTTCTCGGCCTGGTCCTTGCGGTAGTAGAGGACGCGCGTCTCGACGTACCACGGCACGCCGTACGCGGTGCCGCCCACGTCGACGGTCTGCCAGGCGCCGGGGAAGAAGGCGGCCTTGTCGAAGAGGTTGCCGGGCGTGGGGTCGAGCGCCCCGGTCTTGGCCAGTTCGCCGGACCAGGTGGAGCCGATCATGCTGACGTCCGGGGTGGCGTTCCCGGCGATGGCCGAGGTGATCTTGTCGTGCGCGACGTCCCACCCCATGGGGGTGACCTCGACCTTGATGCCGGGGTTGGCGGCCTCGAACCCCTTGACGAACTCGCCCAGGGCCTTGCCCTCCTCCCCCATGGCCCAGACCGTCACGCGGCCGGCCGCCTTGTCGGTGGCGACGTCCTTGGCCTGCTCGGGGGTCTGCTCGGCGCCGCGTCCGCAGGCGGCGGCCAGGGCGAGCAGCAGCACGCCCGCGGCGGCACGGGTGTTCGGCATGGGTTCCTCCCGGGGGGTGGTTCTGTAAGCGCTTACTCCCTGCCCCGGCAGGCGGATTCATGCCTGCGGATATCAGAACGTGACCAACGGGTCGCCCACGAGGTCGGCGACGAAGTTGACGAAGAAGAAGCCGAAGAACAGGAAGTTGAGCACGAGGATCACGTAGTGCCACGGCCGGGGCCGCGCCGCCTTCGGCAGCCGGCTGTTGAGGTAGATCAGCAGGAACGGGTAGATCAGCGCGCCCAGGTTGGACATGTTCGCCGACCAGTTGACCAGGTTCTGCGGCAGCGTGAAGTGGATAATCACCGAGATGGCGACCAGCAGCACCAGCATGAAGGGGTAGTAGAAGCGCCGCGGGTCGCCCTCGATGAGCCGGCGCAGCCGGGGGCTGGTGGCGTGCGCGGCGTCGGTGGTCACCCGCACCATCGCCTCGAAGATGCCGAGCTGGGTGGAGAACAGGATCAGCACGCCCAGCACCAGCGACAGGTAGAACATGCCCCTGCCGTACTCCTCGTCGAGCGCGGCGGCCACGAAGGTCGAGACGTCGGCGTCGGTGGGCTTGTCCCCCGACAGCCGCACGGCCTGCGCCATCAGGATGGCCGGCAGCAGCATGCCGAGCATCGCGCCGACGAAGAAGACGCCCCACATGTCCACCAGCAGCAGCCGGTACCAGCGCCGCCAGCGGGCGGTGTTCTCCGGGGAGTCGTCGAAGGTCACGCCGCTGGCCAGGATCTCCCGCTTCTCGCCGCGCAGGCCGGAGAGGTAGCCGGCCCGGTGGCCCATGCCGTACCCCTTGTCGCGGTAGTGGCCCATCACGTACCAGTTGAGCCCCGAGGCCAGCGCGGTGAAGCCGGCCAGCGCGCCGAGCTGCGTCGCGGTGATGCCCGGCGGCGGCGCGGCCGGGGTGAAGAAGCCCCTGATGCCCTCCCACCACAGCTCGAAGGGCACCACGAACAGGTCGATGAGCAGCAGCCCGGCCAGGATCGCGCCGATCATGCCCCAGTTGGCCAGCTCCAGCGCCCGGCTGACCCGGCGGGCCGCGGCCGTGATCGCGAAGACCAGCAGGAGCAGCGCGATCGCCCACAGGCGCGGCTCCTCCGCGCCGCGCGGCGGCACCACGCCGTGCACCAGCGCGTACAGGCCCTGCCCCGCCGAGGCCGCCCAGCCGCCCGCGATGAAGGCGAACAGCACGATGAAGACCGACAGCGGCACCCACAGCTTCCAGCCGGGCGGCACCCGCCCCCAGCCGACCACCGGCGTCTCGCCGGTGGCCAGCACGTAGCGCGAGCACTCCACGTTGTAGAAGGTCTGCAGCACCGCCGAGACGACGATCACCCAGCCGACCCCGACGAAGCCGTACTCCCCGACGGTGCGCGGCCCGATCAGCCACTCACCGCTGCCGATCGAGATGCCCAGCGCGATCAGGCTGGGCCCGACGGCGTACTTGACCAGCTCCTTCGGGCCGATCCTGCCGACCTTGAACACCTCTTCCGGGGTGGGCAGGTCGGCGACGTCGAGATCCGGGCGGCTGACTCCGAGTCGGTACGGCATGGCACGCCTCCTCGGTGCCAGGGTGATCCCGTACCGAGGAGCCGACAAGACCTATTTGTCAGGCTATCGAGGCATAGAGCGCCAGAGTCCGCTCCGCGATCCGCTCCCAGGAGAAGTGCTCGACCGCCCGCGCCCGCCCCGCCGCGCCGAGCGCAGCGGCCCGGCCCGGGTCGCCGAGCAGCGCGTTGATCCGCTCGGCCAGGTCGGCCGCGAACCGCTCCGGATCGTACGGCTCGCCGTCCCCGCCCTGGTCGATCGGCACCAGCAGCCCGGTCTTCCCGTCGGCGACCACCTCCGGGATGCCCCCGGTCGCGGTGGCGACCACGGCCGTCTCGCAGGCCATCGCCTCCAGGTTGACGATGCCCATGGGCTCGTAGACCGACGGGCAGACGAAGACGGTGGCGTGCGTGAGGAGCTGGATGACCTCCGGCTTGGGCAGCATCTCGGAGATCCACACCACCCCGTCGCGGCGCAGCCCGTCGACCAGGCCGCGGATCTCGGCGGCGATCTCGGGGGTGTCCGGCGCGCCCGCGCACAGCACGAGCTGGGCGCCCGGGTCGAGGTCGCGGGCGGCGCGCAGCAGGTGCGCCAGGCCCTTCTGCCGGGTGATCCGGCCGACGAAGACGACGTAGGGCCGGTGTGGGTCGATGCCGTGCTTCCGCAGCACCTCGACGCCGGGGTCGGGGCGGTACTCGACGGTGTCGATGCCGTTGTGCACGACGCTGACCTTGCCCGGGGAGATCTCCGGATAGGCGGCCAGCACGTCGGCGCGCATGCCCTCGGACACCGCGATCACCGCGTCGGCCGAGGCCAGGGCGGTGCGCTCGGCCCAGGAGGAGACGGTGTAGCCGCCGCCGAGCTGCTCGGCCTTCCAGGGGCGCAGCGGTTCGAGGCTGTGCGTGGTGACCACGTGCGGCGTGCCGTACAGGAGCTTGGCCATATGCCCGGCGAAGTTGGCGTACCAGGTGTGGCTGTGCACCACGTCGGCGCCCTCGCAGGCCGCGGCCATCTCCAGGTCGACGCCGAGCACCTGCAGCGCGGCGTTGGCCGTCTCCAGGCCGCCCGGGATCCGGTAGGCCGAGACGCCCGGTTGCTCCCGGTCGGCGCCGAAGCAGTGCACCCGGACGTCGGCCAGGCGGCGCAACTCGCGGGAGAGGTATTCGAGATGCACCCCGGCTCCGCCGTACACCTCGGGCGGGTACTCGCGGCTCAGCAGATCCACACGCATGACACAGACCCTAGCCAGGCGGGCGAGCCGCCGCACTTCGATAGGCACGGCGTTTCGGGGTAGCTTCTGACCATGACGTCGCCCAGGGTCCTCGCAGTCGTGCTCGCAGGTGGAGAAGGCAAGCGGCTCATGCCGCTGACGGCGGACCGGGCGAAACCCGCGGTGCCTTTCGGCGGCATGTACCGGTTGATCGACTTCGTGCTGTCCAACCTGGCCAACGGGCACTACCTGAAGATCGTCGTGCTGACGCAGTACAAGAACCACAGCCTCGACCGGCACGTCTCGCAGACGTGGCGGCTGTCGGCGATGCTGGGCAACTACGTGACGCCCGTCCCGGCGCAGCAGCGCCTGGGGCCGCGCTGGTTCTCCGGCAGCGCCGACGCGCTCTACCAGAACCTCAACCTGATCTACGACGAGGAGCCGGAGCACGTCATCGTCTTCGGCGCCGACCACATCTACCGCATGGACCCCCGGCAGATGGTGGCCCAGCACGTCGACTCCGGGGCTGACGTCACCGTCGCGGCGATCCGGCAGCCGCTGTCGCTGGCCGACCAGTTCGGCGTGATCGAGACCGACCCGGCGGGCAACAAGATCGTCGCCTTCCGCGAGAAGCCGAAGGACGCCGTCGGCCTGCCCGACGCCCCCGACGAGGTCTTCGCCTCGATGGGCAACTACGTCTTCAAGACCCAGGCCATGATCGAGGCCCTGCGCGAGGATTCCCTCGACCCCACCAGCAAGCACGACCTGGGCGGCAACATCATCCCGATGCTCGTCAAGTCAGGCGGCGCGGAGGTCTACGACTTCGCCGACAACCTGGTGCCCGGCTCCACCGAGCGCGACCGCGGCTACTGGCGCGACGTCGGGACGCTCGACGCCTACTACGAGGCGCACATGGACCTCATCTCGGCGCACCCGGTCTTCAACCTCTACAACGACCGCTGGCCCATCTACACCGGCCACGACCCGCTGCCGCCGGCCAAGTTCGTGCACAACGAGGGCGACCGGGTCGGGCACGCGATCGACTCGCTGGTCTCCCCCGGCGTGATCATCTCCGGCGGTACGGCGGAGCGGTCCATCCTGTCGCCGCGCACCGTCCTGCACTCGCACTCGCTGGTGGAGGACTCCGTGCTGATGGACAACGTCAAGGTCGGCCGGGGCGCGATCGTGCGGCGGGCGATCATCGACAAGAACGTGGTCATCCCGGACGGCGCGCGGATCGGCTTCGACCTGGAGCACGACCGCTCCCGCTTCGCGGTGACCCGCGGCGGCATCGTGGTGATCGGCAAGAACGAGATCGTCGAGCGCTAGGCCGGGTGGCTCAGAGGGCGCCCAGGCGCTCTCTGACCGTCTCCATCAGCCGCATGACGCCCAGGGTGGCCTCCAGCGGCATGATCGCGCTCTCCGTGCGTCCCTCGGCCAGTGCCAGGGCGACCTCGCGCGCCTGCGCCTGGTAGCCGCCCTCGGCCGGGTCGAGCACGTGCTCCTGCTCGCCGACGACGATCCGGCCGGGCGCCCAGAACGGCGCCGGGATGTCGGCCCGCCCCTCGGTGCCTACCACGGTGGCGCTGTTGGCCATCGGGCTGCGCAGCGAGGTGTCCAGCAGCGCCCGCGCGCCCCCGGCGTAGCTGAGCAGGATCCCGGCCTCGGCGTCCACGCCGGAGGGCGCCAGGGTGCCGGTGACGTGGATCTCCTCGGGCTCGCCGAGCAGCAGGTAGGCCAGCGCCAGCGGGTAGACGCCCAGGTCGAGCACGGCCCCGCCGCCGAGCGCCGGGTCCCAGAGCCGGTGCGCGGGGTCGAAGGGCAGCGGGAAGCCGAAGGTGGCCTGCACCGAGCGGATCTCGCCCAGCCGCTCGTCGCCGGCCAGCCGCCGGATGAGCGGGTTGAAGCGCATCCACATGGCTTCCATGAGGAAGACCCCGGCCTCGCGGGCCAGGGCGACCATGCGCTCGGCGTCGGCGAGGGTGGCGGCCAGCGGCTTCTCGCACAGCACCGCCTTGCCCGCGGCGATGGCCGCCTCGGCGACCGTCAGGTGCTGGGCGTGCGGGGTGGCGATGTAGACCGCGTCGACCGCCGGGTCGGCGCAGAGCTCGGCGTAGGAGGCGTAGGCGCCCGGCGCGCCGAGGTCGTCGGCCAGCGCGCGGGCCCGGCCCAGGTCGCGCGAGCCGACCGCGGCCACCCGCATCCCCGGCTCGGCGGCCAGCACCGCTCCCACCGTGCGCGCGATGCCGCCGGTCGCGGCGATGCCCCAGCCGAGATCAGTCATGACGACGGAGTCTGGCACACCGGCAGCGGCCGGGAATCCGCAGGGGTCATGAAAAAGGGTGATGTAGGCCACGGGCATGGCGAGCTGAAAGCCCGGTGCAAGGCCGGTGTGCCAGGATGCGATCATGTCCAGACTCCGCACCGAGCTGCGCAACCCCCTGTTCCTGCAGGGATACGCGCTCATGGCCAACACCGCGATCACCGCGGTGCTCGGGCTCGGCTACTGGATGCTGGCCACCCGCCTGTACTCCCCCGACGCCTTCGGCGAGGGCCAGGCGATGATCAGCGCGATGCGGCTGTTCGCCTCGCTCACCGGTCTCGCCTTCGCCGGCATGCTGGCCCGGTTCATCCCGGTCGCCGGCCGGCGCACCGGCGAGCTGGTGGGCCGCGCCTACGCGGTGGCCGGCGCGATCGGCGTGCTGGCCGCGCTCGTCTTCCTGCTCACCCTGCCGATGTGGGGTACGGCCTACGCCTCGCTCGCCGGGCTGCTGCCCGGGCTGCTCTTCCTGCTGGCCGTGCTGGTCTGGACGGTCTTCACGCTCCAGGACGTGGTGCTGACCGGGCTGCGCCGGGCGGTGTGGGTACCGGCCGGGAGCCTGGCCTTCGGGCTGGTCAAGATGGCCCTGCTCGGCGTGCTCGCGGTCGCGCTGCCCTCCGGTGGCGTGCTGGGCGGCATCTTCGTCTCCTGGATCATCCCGACCGCGCTCGCCCTGATCCCCGTCAACTGGTACATCTTCCGGGTGCTGGCGCCCCGCGCCGCCGACCCAGCCGCCCAGCCCGCCGTCCCGCTCTCCGCCCGGCGGATCGGCCGCTTCCTGGCCGGCGACTTCCCGGGCGCGCTCTCGGCGCTGCTGGTCATCTTCCTCGTGCCGGTGCTGGTGGCCGGCTGGGTCGAGGACGTGGCGCACTTCGGCTACTTCACCGTCGCGCACAGCCTCGGCTGCATGGTCGCGCTGCTGGCCAACAACCTGGCGCTCTCGCTCACCGTGGAGAGCTCGCTGGACGCCGGCTCGCTCGCCCGCAATCTGCGCGCCACGCTCCGCCGCGCCTTCCTGGTCCTGGGCCCGATCGTCGGACTCACCGTCCTGGCCGCCCCGCTCCTGCTCGGCGTCTTCGGCGGGGAACTGGCAGAGTACGGCACGCCGTTGCTCAGGTTGATGGCGCTCGCCGTGATCCCCGGCATGCTGATCGAGGTCCACCTCGCCACTCTCCGCGCCCGCAGCGCGGCACGGAGGCTGGCGGTGACCCAGATCGGCCTGGCTCTGCTGGTGCTGGGCTCGGTCACGGTGGCCTTCCCCCTCTGGGGCATCACCGGCGTCGGTCTCGCGCTCCTGGGCAGCCAGGTGGTCGTGGCCGCGCTGGTCTTGCCCCACATACTGAAGGATTGCTGTGAATGAGAAGTCCGCTGACAGAGCACCCTCCCGCACCACATAGGTTGGGACGTCCAACCATGAACATTTATGTCATCCACCCCCGCGAGCTGGGGGACACCGAGATCACGGCGTGGCGGGCGATGCAGGCTGCGCAGCCGCACCTCGCCAACCCCTTCTTCAGCCCCGAGTTCACCATCGCCATGGGCGAGGTCACCCCGCGGGCCCGGGTCGCCGTCCTGGACGACGGCTCACCGGCCGGGTTCCTCCCCTTCGAGCTGCAGAGCCGCGGCGTCGCCTCGGCGCTCGGCATGTGGGTCTCCCTCGCCCAGGGCATGATCCACCGGCCCGGCCTGGAGATCTCCGCCGAGGCGCTGCTGCGGGGGGCCGGGCTCGACGTCTTCGAGTTCGGCACGCTGGTCCCCCAGCAGCCCTGGTTCCAGCCGTACGAGACGCTGTCGCAGGAGAGCGTGATCGTCGATCTGACCGGCGGCTTCCAGACCTACCTGAGCGGGCTCAGCAAGCAGTTCGTCAACAACACCTTCCGCAAGGAGCGCAAGCTCGGGCGCGAGGTGGGCGAGGTCAGCCACGAGTTCAACGTCCGCGACGAGGCCCAGTTCAAGCTGCTGCGGGAGTGGAAGACCGGCCAGTACCTCGCGATGGGCCGGACCGACCGGTTCTCGCGGCGCTGGGTGGTCGAGCTGGTCGAGCGGCTGTACGCGATCGACACCCCGCTGTTCGGGGCGCCGCTGTCGATGCTCTACGTGGACGGCAAGCCGATCGCCGGGCACTTCGGCGTGCGCTCGGGCTCGGTGCTGGTGGACTGGTTCCCCGCCTACGACCCCGAGTACTCGCGCTACTCCCCCGGGCTGATCCAGCACCTGCGCATGGCCGAGGGCGCCGCCGAGCTGGGCATCACCAGCTTCGACCTCAGCGTCGGCACCGGCTGGCAGTACAAGGCCTCGTTGCGCAGCCACGGCATCCCGGTGGGTGAGGGCATCGTCCGCCGCCGCACCGCCGGCGCGGCCCTGCACTGGGCCCGCACCGCTCCGGTACGGCGGGCCCGGCGCTTCATCCTGGAGACGCCGGCGCTGTACAACCTGGCCGACCGGGCGATGCGCAAGAGCGCCGAGCTCCGCCGGCGCTGACGCCGTGACGACGTGGGACCCCGCCGACGCGGGCGTGTTGCGGCTGCCGTCCGGGCGGCTGGTGCGCGGGCGGGGGCTGAGCCGGCCCCGGCCCGGCGGGCCGCCCCCGGACTTCGGGCTCTACCTGCTGGGGCGCAGGCCCGAGCCGGTGGACTGGGAGCATCGCTGGCTGCGCTGGCCGGACTTCCGGCTGCCCGCCGACCGGGCCGAGGCTGTCGAGGCCTTCCGCCAGGCCTGGGAGCGGGCCGCGGCCGAACGGGTCGAGGTGGCCTGCGCCGGCGGGCGGGGCAGGACCGGCACCGCGCTGGCCTGCCTGGCGGTCCTCGACGGGGTGCCGGCGGCCGAGGCGGTGGCGTACGTGCGGGCGCACTACTCGCCGCACGCGGTCGAGACGCCGTGGCAGCGCCGGTACGTCAGGCGCTTCACGGGCTGAGCGGTTCATGCCCGGGGTCGCGGCTGGCGTGGGCCGCGCCCCGGGCGGTGAGCTCCGTGGTCCAGCCGGGGGTTCGCCGTTCCCGCCGCCCAGATCGAGCCCTCGCCCCTTTCGGGGAAAGCCGGAGAACGCTTATTCGCCGATTTGGATTAATCGGGAATATGCCTTCTTCACGGTTACACGGTAATAAGTACGGCTTGCCGTACGCCACCGATTAAGGTGCGAACTGTGCGACGACCGAGGCGGCTGACGGCGGCGGAACGGCGGATCTGGGACGCTTTCCCGGCCGGGGAATGGGTGGATCTGCGGACCGGGGACCCCGAACTCGACGACCCGGCGAAAAGCGCCGAATGGCCGCGCGAACGCGAGGTCCGCGCCGAGATCCTGAGGGCTCTGCTGCTGGGCGCGGTGGAGCGCCAGCCCGGCCAGGTCCCGGCGGTACGGCTGGCCGGCGCGCGGATCACCGGGACGCTCGACCTGTCGGAAGGTTCGGTGTCCAGCACGCTGCACCTGCTCAACTGCCACCTGCCGGAGGCGCTCGACCTCACCGACGCCGGCACGCGCAGCATCCGGTTACGCGGCTGCGACCTGCTGCGGCTGCGCGGCTCGCGGGCGAAGATCGACGGCCTGCTGGAACTGGACGCCTCGACCGTGCGCGAGGGCGTGCGGCTGGACAACGCCCGCATCGAGGGGCAGTTCCGGATGAACCGCAGCACGGTCCACGCCCCGCCGCGCCGCGAGCGGATGTCGGAGTCGGGCGTCGAGGACGTCCTGGACCCGTCGGTGCCCGCGCTGGCCAGCCCGTTCGCCTGGGTGCAGCAGGAGTGGGCGCTGTGGGCGGGCGGCCTGAGCGTGGGCGGCGGGGTGTTCCTGCGCTCGCTGCGCGCCCGGGGCGGGCTGCGGCTGATCGGCGCGGTCCTGCCGGGCGGCCTCTACCTCCAGGGCGCGACCGTCGAGGCGACCGGCGTCTACGCCGTGCACGCCGACTTCATCACCGCCGGGACCATCGAGATGAGCGCCGGGTTCCGCGCCGAGGGCACGGTACGGCTGCGCAGCGCGACGGTGGCCGGGGTGCTCTCCTTCGACGGCGCCGACCTCAGGCCCGGCGAGCACCGCCACACCTCCCGCGAGCGCGACGACCAGCCGGTGGACCGGGCGCTGCACCTGAGCCACAGCACCGTCGACGAGCTGATCTGGCTGCCGGCCGCGATCGAGGGCGAGGTCAACCTGCGCTACTCGCGGATCGGCGTGCTCCTCGACCACCCGGCCGCCTACACCGACCGGGTCCAGCTCAACGGGCTGACCTACGAGTCGGTGCGCGGGCTGTGGAGCGTCGCCGAGCGCGTCTCGTGGCTGGCCCGCGACCCCACCGGCTACCGGCCGCAACCCTACGAGCAGCTCGCCGGCTGGTACCGCCGCATCGGCCACGAGCCGGACGCGCGCCGGGTGCTGCTGGCCAAGCAACGCCGCCGCCGGGAGACCCTGCGCCCGATGGGCCGGGGCGTCGGGCGGCTGCTGGACCTGGTCGTCGGGTACGGCTACCGCTCCTGGCTGGCCGGGCTCTGGGCGGTGGTCCTGCTCGGCTTCGGCACCGCGGTCTTCGCGCGCGTCCCGCCGGTCAAGGTGGACCCGGACGAGCAGCGCACCTTCCACGCCTTCGTCTACACCCTCGACCTGCTGGTGCCGGTCAGCGTCTTCGAGGTGCGCGGGGCGTGGGAGCCGGTCGGCTGGACGCAGTGGGTGGCCTGGGGGCTGATCGTGTCCGGCTGGGTGCTGGCGACCGCGCTGATCGCCGGCGCTGCGCGGGTGCTCAGGCCGGCCTCGGGCCCCTGACGGTCAGGCTCCTCCCGCGCGGGCGGGCGGGTCCATCTCGACCCGGAAGCGCGGCAGCGCCTCCGGGTAGCTCCGGCGGACGAAGTCGACGAGGTGCTCGCGGGCGTCGGCCTTGAGGTCCCAGACCGAGGCCGAGTCCGCGGCGCTCATCAGCGCCCGCAGCTCGACCAGGCCGTTGGGCAGGATGTCGGTGACCTGCAGCGTCCAGTCCGTCTGATCCCACAGCGGGTGGTCCTGGATGAAGCGGTGCAGTTCCTCGCGCAGTTCCTTGACCGGGACCGACCAGTCCACCCGCAGGTAGACGTGGCCGATGACGCGGCTGCCGTGCCGGGTCCAGTTCTCGAACGGGTTCTGGGTGAAGTAGGAGACCGGGAACACCAGCCGCCGCTCGTCCCACGATCGGACCACGACGTAGGTCAGGGTCAGCTCCTCGATGCGGCCCCACTCGTTGTTCACCACCACCACGTCGTCCAGGCGCAACGCGTCGCTGAAGGCGAGCTGCAGGCCGGCCAGCAGGTTGCCGATGGTGGACTGGGCGGCGATGCCGACGATCGCGCCCGCGATGCCGGCCGAGGCGAGCAGACCGGTGCCGAGCGCGCGCACCTGGGGGAAGGAGAACAGGATCGCGCCGAGCGCGATCACCACGATCACGGCCGCGGCGACCCGGCGGACCAGCGCGATCTGCGTCCGAATCCGCCGCGCCCGCCGGTCGGCGGCACTGGTGACGCTGTCGCCGTTGATCTGTTCGAGCCGCACGAGCACCACGTCGGTCACCGCGTAGGCGGCCTGGATCACCAGCCACGTGACCGCCACGATGGTCAGCAGCCCGAGCACGCGGTCGACGGTGTCGCCGACCTCGCGCTCCTCCGGGCCGTAGCCGAACATGGCCGGAAAGTAGACCGTGTTGAAGGCCACCAGCGCGGCCACCGCGAAGCCCGGCCACACACAGCGGCGCAGGAACGGTTCGGCCCCCGGCCAGCGGCGGGTGGCCTTCATGAGCGCCCGTCGGATCAGTTCGACGATGATCACAGCCCCCACGACGGAGACGATGAGGACGAGCCAATTCGACGAGGCGCTCATGCCCCTAATCTCTCAGAAAGCCTCGTCGAAGGTCACGTTCCCCTCGACCGCGACCTGGTAGGCCGAGACCCGGCGTTCGAAGAAGTTGGCCAGCTCCTGCACGTCCTGCAGCTCCATGAACCCGAACGGGTTCGCCGTGCCGTACCGCGGCTTGAAGCCGAGCCGGGCGAGCCGCTGGTCGGCGACGTACTCCAGGTACTGCCGCATCTGCCCGGCGCTCATGCCCGGCATGCCCTCGCCGCACAGGTCGCCGGCGAAGGCGAGTTCGGCGGCGACCGCCTCCTCCAGCATCTCCACGACCTGCGACTCCAGCTTGTCGTCGAAGAGTTCGGGCTCCTCGGCGCGCACGGTGTCGACCACGCTGAAGGCGAACTCCATGTGCATGGACTCGTCGCGGAAGACCCAGTTGGTCCCGGTGGCCAGCCCCTGGAGCAGGCCGCGGGAGCGGAACCAGTAGACGTAGGCGAAGGCGCCGTAGAAGAACAGCCCCTCGATGCAGGCGGCGAAGCAGATCAGGTTGAGCAGGAACGCCCGCCGGTCGGCGGCGCTCTCCAGCCGGTCCAGGCCGCCGAGCGAGTCGATCCACTTGAAGCAGAACTCGGCCTTGTCGCGGATGGAGGGGATGTTGTCCACCGCGGCGAACGCCTTGACCCGCTCGTCGGGGTCGGGCAGGTAGGTGTCCAGGAGCGTCAGGTAGAACTGCACGTGCACGGCTTCCTCGAAGAGCTGCCGGCTGAGGTACAGCCGCGCTTCGGGGGCGTTGACGTGCTGGTAGAGGTTGAGCACGAGGTTGTTGGCGACGATGGAGTCGCCGGTGGCGAAGAAGGCGACCAGCCGGTTGATCAGGTGCCGCTCCTGGGCGCTCATCCTGGGCAGGTCGGCCAGGTCGGTGTGCAGGTCCACCTCCTCGACGGTCCACGTGTTGCGGATGGCGGCCCGGTAGCGCTCGTAGAAGTCGGGGTAGCGCATCGGGCGCAGGGTCAGGTCCATGCCGGGGTCGAGCAACATCACTGGCACGCCTCGCAGTACTCGGGGTTCTCCAGGGAGCAGGCCACGGCTTCCTGGGCGGTGGGGGTCACGGTCGTCTGCGCGATCCGGGTGGCCGGTCGCGAGCGCAGGTAGTAGGTGGTCTTGAGGCCCTGCTTCCAGGCGTAGGCGTACATCGAGGAGAGCTTGCCGATGGTCGGGGTGGCGAGGAAGAGGTTGAGGGACTGGCTCTGGTCGATGTACGGCAGGCGGGCCGCCGCCAGGTCGATGAGCGCCTTCTGCGGCAGCTCCCAGGCGGTGCGGTAGAGCACCTTGAGGTCGTCGGGGATGCCGGGGATGTCCTGGATCGAGCCGTCGGCCCGCTTGATCGCGTCGCGGAGCTGCTGCGTCCAGAGCCCCCGGGCCTGGAGGTCGGCCACGAGGTAGCGGTTGACCTGCAGGAACTCGCCCGACAGCGTCTCGCGCTTGAAGATGTTGGACACCTGCGGCTCGATGCACTCGTAGCAGCCGGCGATCGAGGCGATCGTCGCGGTGGGCGCGATGGCGATCATCAGCGAGTTGCGCAGCCCGTTCGCGGCGATCTTCGCGCGCAGTTCCCCGGGCACGGGGACGCCGAAGTGGTCGGGGTGCAGCACCCCGTCGTACGCACGGGTCTGGTCGTAGGCGGGGTGGACGCCCCGCTCGACGGCCAGGTCGGCGGAGGTGTCGTAGGCGGCGAAGGCGATCTCCTCGGCGATCCTTGTGGAGAGCGCGAGCGCCTCGGGCGAGTCGAACGGCAGCCGCAGCGCGAAGAAGACGTCTGCCAGGCCCATCACGCCGAGCCCGATCGGCCGCCACTTCCTGTTGGCCGCCTCCGCCTCGGGCGTCGGGTAGAAGCCCAGGTCGATGGTGCGGTCGAGGAAGCGCACGGCGGTCCGGACGGTACGGCGCAGCTTCGTGAAGTCGACCTCGGCGCCGCTCAGGTGGGCGGCCAGGTTGACCGAGCCGAGGTTGCAGACGGCGGTCTCCCCGTCGCTGGTGACCTCCAGGATCTCGGTGCAGAGGTTGGACAGGTGGATGACGTTGCCGGGCCGGGCGGTCTGGTTGGAGGTGCGGTTGCTGGCGTCCTTGAAGGTCATCCAGCCGTTGCCGGTCTGGGCGAGGGTGCGCATCATCCGGCCGTACAGGGTGCGGGCCGGGATGGTGCGGGTGGCCAGGCCCTCGCGCTCGGCGGTGCGGTAGGCCTCGTCGAAGGCCTCGCCGTACAGGTCGGTGAGGTGCGGCACGGTCTTGGGGTCGAACAGCGACCAGTCGGCGTCGGCCTCGACGCGGCGCATGAACTCGTCCGGCACCCAGTTGGCCAGGTTGAGGTTGTGCGTACGGCGGGCCTCCTCGCCGGTGTTGTCGCGCAGTTCCAGGAACTCCTCGATGTCGGCGTGCCAGGTCTCCAGGTAGACGCAGGCCGCGCCCTTGCGGCGGCCGCCCTGGTTGACCGCGGCGACGCTGGAGTCGAGGGTGCGCAGCCACGGCACGATGCCGTTGGAGTGGCCGTTGGTGCCGCGGATGAGCGACCCGCGCGAGCGGACCCGGCTCCACGCGATGCCGATGCCCCCGGCGTACTTCGACAGCCGCGCGACCTGGCCGTAGCGGTCGTAGATGCTCTCCAGCTCGTCGCGCGGCGAGTCGAGCAGGAAGCACGAGGAGAGCTGCGGGCGGCGGGCGCCGGAGTTGAACAGCGTGGGCGAGGAGGGCAGGTAGGACAGCGTCGTCATCAGCGCGTACAGCTCGGCCGCCTCGGCGACGCTCTCGGCCAGGCCGCAGGCCACCCGCAGGAAGAAGTGCTGCGGGCGCTCCAGCACCGCGCGGGTGCTGGGGTGGCGCAGCAGGTAGCGGTCGTAGACGGTGCGCAGGCCGAAGTACTCGAACCGCTCGTCGCCGTCCTCGTCGACCAGCGCGTCCAGCTCGGCGCGGTGGGCGGCGACGAAGGCGGCCAGGCCGTCCTGGATCAGCCCCTCGGCGTGGGTGGCGGCGATGGAGTCGGAGAAGGTGCGCACCCCGTGCGAGGCGGCCTCCTCGGCGATCTCCTCGGCCAGCAGGCGCGCGGCCACCCGGGAGTTGGCCGGGTCCGCGATCACGCGGGCCGCCGCCTCCTCGATGGCGAGCCTGCGGTCTTTCTCGACGATCTGTGTCACGCTCTCTCCTCGCGAGCTCTTCCCCCACGGAGGGCAGGCGAGAGCACGCGCGGGCAGCGCGAGACTCCCGGACCCTCCCTCGAGGCCCAGAAAGGACAAAGTCACCGGCAGGTCTTCGGACTCGCGGGCATGAAAAGATCGCCTACTGGCCGTCGCTTCCCGGGCCTGGCAAGCCCAGTGCTCAATGACGGCGGTCGTTCCCGCTCACCGCTGCGGGGCAGTTCCGGATTCGCACCGGATTCCCTTTTGCTCCGCCCCGGCGGGGGCGAACCAGCGACGACCAGGATCCTACATCTAGTGGCGGTCGCCGCAACTAGCCCCGGTATGTTGTGCCGCGCGTGTCGAGCAGGCCGAGGTCGCGCAACACCTTGCGGGTGCGGTCGAGCTCCGAGGTGAGCCACACGGTGAAGTCGTCGCCGCTGAGCGGCATCGGCGTCCACCCGCCGCTGCGGCAGGCCTCCAGCCAGTCGTCGGAGTAGGCGGCCTCGTCGCAGGCGGCGGCCATGGCCTCGCGGGTACGGCCGGCGAGCTTGCGCGGGCCGAAGGCGGCGCACCATTCGGCGAAGTCCACCCGGACCCCGCACTCCTTGAGCGTGGGGGCGTCGATGCCCGGCACCCGCTCGTCGGTGGAGACCGCGATGACCTTCACCCGGCCCCGGTCGATCCGGGGACGCCAGGCGGCCAGCGTGCCGGCGGCGGCGCAGGCGTGCCCGGCCATCAGCGAGGCGGCCGCCTCGCTCTCACCGGTGTAGCCGGCGTAGTCGACCAGCCGGGTGTCGGCGCCGAGGCCCTGGGCGATCAGCCCGAACAGCACGTGCCCGGTCTCGCCCTGCGGCCCGCCGGCCAGATAGGTGCGCGCCGGGTCGGCCACGAGCTGGGCGGCGAGGGCGTCGAAGTCGGCGAAGCGGGAGTTGGCCGGGATCACCACGGCCACCGGCTCCCCGGCCAGGCGGGCCAGCGGGGTGGCGACCTCCAGGATCGGGGGCGCGCCGTTGATCTCGGCGGCGGCCAGCCGGGGCAGGCTGGTGACGGTGATCCGCGTGACCGTCGCCCCGGACGCCCCGATGTCGGCGGCGGTCGAGCCGGCCAGGCCGGTGACCGCGTGGCCGCGCCGGCTCAGCGCCCGGCCGTACGCCTGGGCGATCCGGCTCAGCGACTCACCCGCCGGGACGACCGTCAGGCGGCCCGGTCCGTGGGCCGGTTGCGTGGCCGTGGCGCACCCCGCCAGGCTCGCGGCCATGCCCAGCCCGAGCGCGAAGAACTGCCGACGGCGCATCGCACCCCACCCCCAGCGACCTATCCCCCAATACCTGAAGTTATTGACAGATCACAGCGTGTTACACATGGAAGGCATAGCGGACTACTCGATCACCACGCCGAAGCGGGCGTCTCCGGTCCGGATCGGCACCTGTTCCGCGCCGAAGGTGACCTCCGAGCCGCCGTCCAGAACGGTCACCTCGTGGGAACTGAAGGCGGTCACCAGGATCTCGGCCTCCGGGTCCCGATCGAGCTGCCGCAGCGCGGGCGGGAACCCGAAGGCCCGGACCGTGCCGCCGCCCGGGGACCTGGGCGGGAGCAGCATCCGGGCGCCGGCGCCGCTCACCCCGTCCGGCCCGCCGTACAGCAGGAACACCGCGCCTTCGAGGTCCTTGGCGGGGGCGCCTGCGAGCACGTCGGCGTAGCCGTCGCCGTTGGCGTCGCCGACCGACAGGAGCGTCCCGAAACCGTCGCCGTCGACCGACTCGCCCGGCACGCCGGGTGAGGCCTGGGACCACAGGACCGGCCGGCCGAGGCCCTCGGGTGAACCGGGCAGGACGGTGATCTGGCCGCCCGGGTCGCTCGCGTCGGCCCAGCCGTTGCCGGCGACGACGTCGCCGTGGCCGTCGCCGTCCAGGTCGCCGATGTCGAGCCCGGACACGCCCCAGCCGTCGAAGCCGCGGCCGGGCGGCGGCTTGCCGAGGCCCTGCGCGGTGCCCGGATAGACCACGCCCGTGCCCTCGTCGGCGGGGTCGTCGTCGGAGTAGACCACCGCCAGGTCCGCCCGGCCGTCGCCGGTGACGTCCCCGGCGGCGATCGGGCCGGCGCTCGCGGTCTTCTTGACCAGGTCGAGGCGGCCGTCGATGAGCACGTGCACGGTGGCGTGCCCGGCGATGGCCAGGTCGTCCCGGCCGTCGCCGTCGAAGTCCCCGGCGGCCAGCCGCTGCGCGGGCAGGCGGACCTCGCGGGTCCTGGCGAACGGCTTGGGGCCGCCGAACAGGAGGGTCACCCCGCCCCGGCCCGGCCCGTGTTTCGGGGTGCCCACAGCCAGGTCGCTGGTGCCGTCACCGTCGAAGTCGCCCGCCGCCAGCGCGGACCCGAACCCGTCGCCCCGGCCTCCCGCCGGACTCCGTAGCACCGTGGGCGCCCGGTCCCCGCCGGGGAGGGCGAGGCCGGCGGCGGTGCCCCAGAGGATCGCGACCGCGCCCGGCGTGCCCGCGTCCCCGGACTCCGCCTTCCTGCCGGGGGCGCCGATGGCCAGGTCCGGGTACCCGTCGCCGTCGTAGTCGTGCCCCCGGTCCAGGACCGGACGCCGCGGGGGCTCGGCCGTCCGGCTCGCGGCGGGCGCGGGGGTGGCGGCTTCCGTGCCCGGGGGGCCCGTGCGCGGACCTGTGCGCGGGCCTGCGAGTGGGGCGGTCGCGGGGGTGGCGGGGGCGCACCCCGCGAGTAAGCCGAGCGCGAGCAACAGGCCGGTGACCGGTCGGGGCGCGATCATGACCCCACCCTAGACAGCTCCCGCCGCGCCGGGGCCTGTAACGTCGGCCACCCCCGGAAACGAAGATCTCTTTGTGTCTTCGCCACCCGAGCGAGCCATCACTAACAATGGATACCATCATTAGTAGAGCCACGACCCGGCCACGAGGGGGACGAATGGATGTCGGCGGCGGCGACCTGCAACGGCTTCGCCGGCTCAACTCCCTGGCCTGCCTGGGCGCCCTGCGCGGCGACGTCCCGCTGACCCTGGCCGAGTTGTCCAGGCGGACCGGGCTGTCCCGCGCCTCCACCGTGGAAGTGGTCACGGAGCTGGAGGAGCGCGGCTGGGTCGAGGAGGTGCCGCCGGTGCAGGGGGCGATGGGCCGGCCGGCCCGCCGCTACCGGTTCAGGTCGAACGCCGGCCACGTGGTGGGGCTCGACATCGGCGTGCACAAGGTGCTGGCCACCATCACCGACCTCGACGGCGCGATGGTCGCCAGCGCGCGCACGGCGGTGAGCGCCGACCTGCCGCGCGGCGAGCGGCTGGAGGCGGCCGACCGGGCGGTGGCGGCCTGCCTGAGCATGGCGGGCCTGGGCCAGGACGACATCTGGGCGGTGGCGGCCGGCACGGTCGGCGTGGTGGACCGTTCCGGCCGGGTGGCCCGGGTGCACTCGATCCCCGACTGGGCGGGCGTGGACCTGGTGAGCCATTTCGCCGCCTCCTTCGACGCCCCGGTGCGCGTCGCCAACGACAGCCGGGCGGCCGCGCTGGCCGAGCAGCGGCTCGGGGTGGCGCAGGACGTGGCCGACCTGGTCTACCTGCACGTGGGCCGCAGGCCCGGCGCCGCCTCGATCATCGAGGGGCGGCTGCTGCAGGGCTTCGGCGGCGCGGCGGGCGAGGTCGGCCTGCTGCCGGCGGTCCGCTGGATGGACATGGGCCGGCACCTGGAGAGCGTGCCGCGCTTCGCCGGGGCGCCGGAGGAGCAGGTGGCCGGGCTGGTGTTCGCCGCCGCGCGGGAGGGCGACCGGGAGGCGGCCGCCGCGGTGGAGCGGTTCGCGGCCGACCTCGCGGTGGGCACGGCCGCGCTGGTGCTCACCCTCGATCCGGAGGTCGTCGTGCTGGGCGGCGGCTTCTCCCGCTCGGGTGACGTGCTGCTGGAGCCGCTGCGCCGGGCGCTCGCGCCGCTGGTGCTGCGCATGCCGGAGGTGCGGTCCTCGGCGCTGGGCGAGAACTGCGTGGTGCTGGGCGCGGCCTGCATCGCCATCGACCACATCAACGAGCTCCTGCTCACCGAGGCGGACCCGCTGGGCTCGCGGCTGGATCGCACCCGTTGACTATCTGGGCAGCGGGCGCATACTTACGAGGGAAACCCTCGAAAGTCTGCCCGCAGCGAAGGATCCCCCCGTGCGCCGACTCCTCCTGGCGTTATGCCTGCTCCCGCTCGCCCTGGCCCTGGCTCCCGCGCCCGCCGCCGCGGCGACGCCGGCCACCCCGAAGATCATGCACCTCAACATCGCCGGCGGCGAGTGGTGGGCCGGGGGCGACACCCCGGTCAGGGCCGTCGCGGCCACCGCCCGCGCCCAGCGCCCCGACGTGATCACCCTCAACGAGATCTGCTACGACCAGTACATCGAGCTGCGGGACGCGCTCAAGCCGCTGGACGGCAACGGCTGGCAGGTCAAGGGCTGGGGCTACGTCGCCGAGGCCGACAGCACTCGCTACACCCGCTGCCTGGGACCCCACGGCGTCGACGAGCCGTGCTACGCCGCCGGGACCTGCCGCCTGTCGATCGGCTCGGCCATCCTGACCCGCCACGACGCCCACACCGGCACCACCTGGGACCTGCCCAGCAGGACCCGCGCCGACGGCGCGCTCTACAAGCTGTACTGCGTGCGCACCTGGCTGCCGGTCGAGACCGGGCCGCTGCGGCTGCAGCACTCGCGGGTCTGCACCACGCACCTCGACCCGGTCGGCGGCGTGGTCGACACCCCCACCATGGCCGGCGGCTGGGTCTCGTTCTGCCTGCCCAAGTCGGCCGCCTTCGCCGGCGAGGACCTCCGGCACTGCCAGGCCAGCGTCATCCGAGCCCGCGTCGAGGAGAACCTCATGGTCGCCGACGCCAACGGGCGCTACGCCCCGCTGATCCTGACCGGCGACATGAACAACCGGCCCGACGAGCCCGCCTTCACCTCCTACGACGCGATCAAGAACCGGGCCGCGCAGGTGCAGGCCTGGCGCCCCTACTTCGGGTTCGCCGACTACCAGCCGGCCGGCACGACGCCGCTGAAGTTCCACTTCGCCGAGGCGGGGGCGCCGGCCGACGAGCCGACCTTCTGCCGGGTGTCCAGCGTCACCTACGCCACCCCGCCGACGGCGAGCACGGCCTGCGACGCCGGGTACCAGCGGGTCAAGCTCGACCACGTGCTCTACCAGCGGGAGTACTGGCACTCCCCGGCCACCACGGTCACGCTCCAGCAGCGCGCCCCCGGCGAGACCGGGATGCTCAGCGACCACTTCCGCCTGGACAGCACGCTGGCCTGGAACCCGCTGCCCTGAGGGGTACGGCTCCGCCGTACCCCTTGGCTCGCCTTACTCGACGGTCACGCTCTTGGCCAGGTTGCGCGGCTTGTCCACGTCCCGCTCCAGGGCGACGGCCGCGTGGTAGGCCAGCAACTGCAGCGGGATGGTGAGCAGGATCGGGTCGAGCTCGATCTCGTTCTTGGGCACCACGATGACGTCGTCGGCCAGGCCGGCGTCGGGCTCGCGGTGGCCGACCATGAGCACCTTGCCGCCCCGGGCGCGGATCTCGCCCAGGGTGGTGAGGTTCTTGTCCAGCAGCTCGTCGTCGGGGACGATCGCGACGGTGGGCAGCTCGGGGCCGATCAGCGCGAGCGGGCCGTGCTTGAGCTCGCTGGCCGGGTAGGCCTCGGCGTGGATGTAGGAGATCTCCTTGAGCTTCTGCGCGCCCTCGCGGGCGACCGGGTAGCCGCGCACCCGGCCGACGAACATGATCGACGGGTGGCCGGCGTACTTCTGGGCGAGGGCGGCGATGCGCTCGCCCTGCTTGAGGATCTCCTCGATCTGCTCGGGCAGCTTGCGCAGGCCGGCGCAGATGCGGCGGCCGTCGGCGGGCGACAGGTCGTGCACCCGGCCGAAGTGCAGCGCGATCAGCGCGAAGGCGGCGGCCGTCGAGATGAAGGCCTTGGTGGAGGCGACCGAGACCTCGGGCCCGGCGTGCAGGTAGACGCCGCCGTCGACCTCCCGGGCGATGGCGCTGCCGACCGCGTTGACGATGCCGATGACGCGCCCGCCCTTGCGCTTGAGCTCCTGGACGGCGGCCAGCGTGTCGTAGGTCTCGCCCGACTGGCTGATCGCGATGTAGAGGGTGTCGGGGTCGACGACCGGGTTGCGGTAGCGGAACTCCGAGGCGGGCTCGGCGTCGGCCGGGATGCGGGCGAGTTCCTCGATGAGCTGGGCGCCGATCTGGCCGGAGTAGTAGGCGCTGCCGCAGCCGATGATCTTCACCCGGCGGAAGGAGCGGGTCTCGCGCGGGTCCATGTTGAGCCCGCCCAGGTGGGAGACGTGGAAGCGCTCGTCGATGCGGCCGGACAGGGTGCGGGCGACCGTCTCGGGCTGCTCGGAGATCTCCTTGAGCAGGTAGTGCTCGTAACCGCCGGTGTCGTAGTGGCCGGCGTCCCAGTCGACGGTCAGCGGCTCCTTGGCGGTCTCCACCATGTCGCCCGCGGAGGTGTCGCCGGCGAAGGTGTGGAAGCCGTCGGCCTTGATCACGGCCAGCTCGCCGTCCTCCAGGTGCACCACCTGGCGGGTGTAGCGGACCAGGGCGGCGACGTCGGAGGCGGCGAACATCTCCTTCTCGCCGATGCCGAGCACGATGGGGCTGCCGTTGCGGGCGACCACGATCTCGCCGGGGCGCTGGGCGTCGATCACCGCGATGCCGTAGGTGCCGACGACGCGCTTGAGCGCCATCCGGACCGCCTCCTGCAGGGTGGAGGTCTCGTCCACGGTGGCGGCGATGAGGTGGGCGAGCACCTCGGTGTCGGTCTCGGACACGAAGACGACGCCGTCGGCCTGGAGCTTGGTGCGCAGCTCGTTGGCGTTCTCGATGATGCCGTTGTGCACGACCGCGATGCGCTCGTCGCCGGACAGGTGCGGGTGGGCGTTGACGTCGCTCGGCACGCCGTGGGTGGCCCAGCGGGTGTGGCCGATGCCCAGCTTGCCCTTGAAGCTGTTGGGGACCACCTGGGCCAGGTCGGCGACGCGGCCCTTGACCTTGCGGACCTTCAGGCCGCGGTTCGAGACGACGACGCCCGCCGAGTCGTACCCCCGGTACTCCAGGCGCTGGAGGCCTTCGAGCAGGATCGGGGCGGCGTCCTTCGGCCCCACATACGCGACGATTCCGCACATGTCCGGCAATCTCCTCTATCCGTAGACGATCCGGCGTAGCTGGCGCAGCGACAGCTCCGGGGCAGAGACCCGGCGGGCCGGCAGTTCGGCGGCGATCCTCGGGAAGATCTCCTCGTTGGTCAGGCCGCGCGCCTTCAGCTCGCGGTGCCGGCGGCGCACGAACTCCTCGACCGGTTCGGAGAAGTACGCCAGCACGTCGGCGACGACCCGCGCGGCCTCGCCGGGCCCCAGGGGACTGGTCCGGGTGAGGTGCGCGATGAGGTCCTCGTAAGGATGCACGTCGAGGACCGTACCCACGTGGCGCGCTTTACGCCAACATCCTGCCCGGAATCGGGCAGGAATCACGATTCTTTGCAGGTTCCCTTAGGACCCACTCGTCTCATTTGACCCACGGAGCCCGCATTAACCGTGCCCATCACGGGCATCATTACTCCCTGTAAGCGTCTGTGTATCGGGGGTAGTAGTGTCGTCGGTCCTGGTCGTCGCGCTTGTCAGTTCTCTCCTCCACCCCACCCACCCTCCCCTCCACCCCACTCACGACCCCGGACGGCAGGACGACTTCGTCCGGGCCGCGGCCCGCTACGAGGTGCCGCCGAGCCTGCTGCTGGCCGTCTCCTACCTGGAATCGCGCTGGGACGCCAACGCCGGGCTGCCCAGCGCCTCGGGCGGCTACGGCCCGATGCACCTGCTCGGGCCGGTGCCGGCCGGCGAGCAGGAGGACCGGCGCGGCGACGACGCCCGGCCGCTAGCCCCTGCGCCCGCCGGGGTGGCCGGCGCGACGCTGGCCGAGGCGGCCCGGCTCACCGGGCTGCCGCCCGAGCGGCTGCGTGAGGACCCGGTCGCCAACATCCGGGGCGGCGCGGCCGTCCTGGCCGCCTACCGCGCCGCCGCCGGGGGCTGGTACGAGGCGGCGGCCCGCTACGGCGGCTCGCGCGCCTTCGCCGACGAGGTCTTCGAGGTGCTCCGCACCGGCGCCGAGCGCGTCACCGACGACGGCCATCCGGTACGGCTGGCGCCCAACCCGAAGCTGGCGCCGCCCCCGCCGGAGCTGCCGATGCGCACCGAGGCCGCCGCCGCACCCACCGAGTGCCCCTCGACGCTGGCCTGCGAGTGGATGCCCGCCGCCTACGCCCGCTTCGGCAAGAAGAACTACGGCAACCACGACCGGGTCCGCGGCCGGGAGCGGCGCATCGACTACATCGTCATCCACGACACCGAGGGCTCCTACCGGGGCATCCCGTCGATGGTCGGCGATCCGAAGTACGTGAGCTGGCACTACTCCATCCGCTCGCGCGACGGCCACGTCGCCCAGCACGTCGCCACCCGCGACATCGCCTGGCACGCCGGCAACTGGGACGTCAACAGCCGCTCCATCGGCATCGAGCACGAGGCCTACCTGGCCAAGGGCCCCACCTGGTTCACCGAGGCGATGTACCGCTCCTCGGCCCGCCTGGTGCGCTACCTGGCCGACCGCTACGACATCCCGCTCGACCGGGCGCACATCCTCGGCCACGACAACGTGCCGGGCACCAACGCCAAGACCCTGGCCGGCATGCACGAGGACCCCGGCCCGTTCTGGGACTGGGAGCGCTACTTCGCCCTGCTGCGCAGCCCGCTCAAGGCCGCCTCCGGCGGCGGCTCGGTGCTGATCAAGCCCGACTACCCCCGGCACGCCCAGACCTTCACCGGCTGCGCCAAGAAGAAGCCCTGCCCGGCCCGCGGCTACTCCACCGTCTGGCTGCGCACCGAGCCGCGCGGCGACGCCCCGCTCGTCGACGACATCGGCAAGGGCGGGCCGACCTCGACCTACAGCGTCTACGACCACAGCGCGCGGGCCTCGGCCGGGCAGCGCTTCGCGGTGGCCGAGACGCGCGGCGACTGGACGGCCATCTGGTACCTCGGCCGGAAGGCGTGGTTCTACAACCCGGCCGCCAAGCCCACCGCCGTCCGGACCGGCGGGCCGCTGGTCGTCCCGCGCCGCGACCGCGTCCCGGTGTACGGCAGGGCCTACCCGGAGAGGTCGGCCTTCCCCTCGGGGGTCGGCTACCAGCGGCACATCGCGCTGCCGTACGTGCTGCGCACGGGCCAGGCCTACTCGCTCGGCCTCACCGTGCCCGGCAGCTACTTCGCCGCCGGCTCCTTCAACCCCGCCCGGCACGTCCTGGTGCGCGGGCGCACCCGCTACCACCAGATCCAGCTCGGCCATCGCGTGGTCTTCGTGAAGGCGAAAGACGTCCGCGTCGTCCGCTAGATTTCGGACATTTGGTACGGGTTTCGCCGCGAGGCCCGCTCGATGCGCACACGCACTCCCGAGAGACGATAAGGTTTCCTCGTGGCCGTGAAAGCGGACCGCACGCGGAAGTGGCTCAGGGGTAGAGCATCACCTTGCCAAGGTGAGGGTCGCGGGTTCGAATCCCGTCTTCCGCTCGGAGTGTGTACCAACTCCTGGTGGAGTGGCCGAGAGGCGAGGCAGCGGCCTGCAAAGCCGTCCACACGGGTTCAAATCCCGTCTCCACCTCGGTGCAGGTCGCGGAACCGCGAGGATCCGCTACAGTAGTGCGAGCATCATGCGGAAGTGGCTCAGGGGTAGAGCATCACCTTGCCAAGGTGAGGGTCGCGGGTTCGAATCCCGTCTTCCGCTCTGCGTCGGTCGAGATCTCTGATCTCCGAATGACGTGCTGGACGATTAGCTCAGCGGGAGAGCGCTTCCCTGACACGGAAGAGGTCACTGGTTCAATCCCAGTATCGTCCACCAGTTCTTGATCCCAGGTCCTTCCGGGCCTGGGATTTTTCTTTTGGGCTCGGGTCGGGGATCTTCTTCTGTGTGAAGGTCGGTGAGGCTCGGGCGGTCGCGGCCCGGTGGGTGGCGGACCATCGCGCTGACGGATGGGTGGGCGCCTACGTCAGCGGGTCGGCGGCGTGGCTGCCGGAGACGGCCGAGTTGCCGCCCGCCTCCGATGTGGACGTGATCGTCGTGGTGGACGGTGAGCGGCCCAAACTCGGCAAGTTCCGGTATGACGGGGTGCTGCTCGATGTCAGTTTCGCGCCGATGGCCTCCGCGGAGGCGGTCCTGGGCTCGCCCGCGCTCGCGCCGGCGTTGAGCAGAGGGGTGCTGCTGGCCGACTCCGGGGGGCGGCTGGGCCGGGTGCAGGCGGAGGTGGCGGCCCGGTTCGGGGCGCCGGAGTGGGTGCTGGCCAGGTGCGCGGCCATGGAGGACCGGATCGCGGGACCGGCCGGGGAAGCAGGGGTCGCGGGACCGGCCGGAGAGCGACGGAGGGTGGCGGTGGCCCGGCCGGACGAGGGGGTGCCGCCGGCGGAGCGGGTGCTGGCCTGGGCGTTTCCGGTGAGCCTGCCCACGCTGGTGGTGCTGACCGCGGCGCGGGCCAACCCGACCGTGCGCAAGCGGTACGTGGCGTCCCGGGAGGTGCTGCTCGCCCACGGCCAAGGGGCCTTCCACGAGGAGGTGCTGGGGTGGCTGGGGTGCGCCGGGCTGGACGCGGCCCGGGTGGGCGAGCACCTCGACCGGCTGGCCTCGGTCTACGACCGCGTGCCGTACGACGTGGCGAAGCCGTACGGGAGCGACCTGACCCCGGAGGCGCGGCCGGTGTCGATCGACGGCACCCGCGAGCTCATCGAACAGGGACTGCACCGGGAGGCGGTGTGGTGGATCCTGGTGACGCTCGCCCGCTGCGTGACCTTCGATCCCCACGGCACGGAAGCCCTGCGCGACCTCCTCGGCGACCTGGGCGTCGCCGCCCCGGAGGCCATGCGGGACAGGGCCGCCGAGGTGGCCGGGGCGCTGCCTCGGCTGCGGCAGGTGCGCGACGCCGTGCTGGCTACCCCTCCACGGCGGTGAAGTCGGGGAAGGAGTGGTGCTCGTGCGCGACCCGCCATTGCCCCTCCTCCCGGCCCTCCCGGCGCAGCCCGAAGGTGATCCGCAGCAGGTTGGCCGGGTTCGCGGCGAGCTCCTCGGTGGTGCCGCAGCGCAGCAGCGCGTGCGCGAAGGCCACGTCCGTGCCCGCGGTGACCTCCAGGGTGACCAGCTCGAAGCGGCCACCGCCGACGCGCTGCCAGACCGTGAACGGCTCCCACGCCGCCCGGTAGGCCTCCAGGCCGCGGAAGCCCTCGGCGGGCGGAGGCACGTCGAACATCACCACGTCGTCCGTGCGGTGGGCGAGCAGGCCGGACAGCTCACCGGCGTCCACGGCGGCGATCCACCGCTCGATCAGGTCGCGGATCTGCTGGTCGTCGTTCATGGCGGTCCCTTCCAGGAAAGCTCTGTCGCCGTGGCAGACCGCGCCGGGCGGCGGAAGTCATCGCTCGCGCAGGTAATGGCCGGTGCGGCTGGCCGGGGCGGCGGCGATGTCGGCCGGGCTGCCCTGCGCGACCAGGCGGCCGCCCGCGCCGCCACCGCCCGGCCCGAGGTCGATGACGTGGTCGGCGGCGGCCACCACGTCCAGGTCGTGCTCGGCGACGACCACGGTGTTGCCCGCCTCGACCAGCGCTTCGAGCTGGCGCATGAGCACCTCGACGTCGTAGGGGTGCAGGCCGCCGGTGGGCTCGTCGAGCAGGTAGAGCGTGCTGCCGTGGCTGGTGCGCTGCAGCTCGGAGGCGAGCTTGACGCGCTGCGCCTCGCCGCCGGACAGTTCGGTGGCGGGCTGGCCGAGCCGCAGGTAGCCCAGGCCGACCTCGCGCAGCGCCCGCAACGAGCGGGCCGCCGCCGGCACGCCGGCCAGGAAGGCGGAGGCGTCGTCCACGGTCAGGTCGAGCACCTCGGCGATGGTCCTGCCCTCGTAGCGGATCTCCAGGGTCCGCGGGTTGTAGCGGGCGCCGTGGCAGTCGGGGCAGGGCGCGTACGTGGAGGGCAGGAAGAGCAGCTCGACCGAGACGTAGCCCTCGCCCTTGCAGGTCTCGCACCGGCCGCCGGCCACGTTGAAGGAGAAGCGGCCGGCGTCGTAGCCGCGCTCGCGGGCCTGCGGGACGGCGGCGAAGAGCTTGCGCACCACGTCGAACAGGCCGGTGTAGGTGGCCAGGTTGGAGCGGGGGGTGCGGCCGATCGGCTGCTGGTCCACCCGCACCACGCGGCGCTGCTCGCCCTCGGTCCGGCCCAGCACGTCCAGGAGGGTGGTCTTGCCCGCGCCGGAGACGCCGGTGATCGCGGTCAGCACGCCGAGCGGCAGGTCCACGTCGAGACCCTGGAGGTTGTTGCGGCGGGCGTCGCGGATCTTGAGCCAGCCGCGCGGCTGCCGAGGCTCCCTGGCCGCCGGTTCCGGCCGGTCGAACAGGTAGCGGCGCGTCACCGACTCGGGCACCCCGGCCAGGCCGCCGACGGGGCCGCTGTAGAGGACCCGGCCGCCGTGCACCCCGGCGCCGGGGCCGACGTCGACGATCCAGTCGGCGTGCCGTACCACCGCCATGTCGTGCTCGACCAGGTAGACGCTGTTGCCGGCCAGCTTCAGCCGCTCCAGCACCGAGCGCAGCGCCTCGGCGTCGGCGGGGTGCAGCCCGGCGGACGGCTCGTCGAGCACGTACACCACGCCGAACAGGCCGGAGCGGAGCTGGGTGCCCAGGCGCAGGCGTTGCAGCTCGCCGCCGGACAGCGAGGGCGCGGTGCGGTTGACCGCCAGGTAGCCGAGGCCCAGCTCGACGAGGATGTCGAGGCGGGCCACCAGGTCCTTGGCGAGCACGCCGGCCGGGCCGGGATCGGCGGTGTGCGCGCGCAGGACCTCGGCCAGGTCGCTCAGCGGCATGCCGGCCAGGTCGGCTATGCCGTACCCGCTGAAGGTGACCGCCAGCGCCTCGGGCCGCAGGCGGCGGCCCCCGCACAGCGGGCAGGTGGCGGCGTGGAGGAAGCGGGCGGCGCGGGTGCGGGAGGCCTCGCTCCTGGAGTCGGCGAAGGCGTGCAGGACCAGGCGCTTGGCGCTGGAGTAGGTGCCCTGGTAGGGGCGCTGGATCCGGCCGGGCTCGCGCTCGGGGTGGACGGTGACGACCGGCTGCTCGTCGGTGAACAGGATCCACTCGCGCTGCTCGGCGGGCAGGTCGCGCCACGGCACGTCGAGGTCGTAGCCCAGGACGCCGAGGATGTCGCGCAGGTTCTTGCCCTGCCAGGCCCCCGGCCAGGAGGCCACCGCGCCCTCGCGGATGGACAGCGACGGGTCCGGGACCAGGGACTGCTCGCTCACCTCGTAGACGACCCCCTGCCCGTGGCACTGCGGGCAGGCCCCGGCGGCGGTGTTGGGCGAGAAGGCGTCGGAGTCGAGGTGCTCGGCGCCGGGCGGGTAGTCGCCGGCGCGGGACATCAGCATGCGCAGCGAGTTGGAGACCGTCGTGACCGTGCCCACCGACGACCTGGACGAGGGCACCGAGCGGCGTTGCTCCAGCGCCACGGCCGGCGGGAGTCCGGTGATCTCGTCCACGTCGGGGGTGCCCGCCTGCTGGAGCAGCCGCCTGGCGTAGGGCGCGACCGATTCGAGGAAGCGGTGCTGCGACTCGGCGTACAGCGTGCCGAACGCCAGCGACGACTTGCCGGAGCCGGAGACACCGGTGAAGGCCACCAGCGCGTCCCTGGGCACGTCCACGTCCACCGCGCGCAGGTTGTGCACCCGGCTGCCCCGCACGCGGACGAACTGGTCATGATCCATGCCTTCGAGCGTAACGGGCAGTGACCGGCCCCGGACGCAGGGGTGGTCTCAGCGCAGGGTTGCGAGCCGGCGGAGCAGGTGGCGGCGCTCGACCTCGTTACGGGCGGCCGCGGGTCCTCTGGCCAGCGCGACGGCCGCCGCCCCGGTTGGCCAGCACGGCGGGCGACGGGCTGAGGACGGCGAGCCGGTCGTAGAGCGTGACGATCGCCTCCCGGTCGGGGACGGGCGCCACCTGGAGGGCGGCGATCGACGTCTGCAGCACCCACGGCCCGCTCCCCCGCCGCACCGCCTCGGCCGCCAGGCGCAGGCCGTGGTCGATGTCGTCCCACCGCCACCGGGTCCGGTCCTGGTCCGCCAGCGGGACCAGCTCGCCGTCACGGGTCCTGCCCGGCCGGCGGGCGTCGGTGAGCAGCAGCGCCGCGGCCTGGCCGAGCACCTCCGGCTCGTCGGGCAGCAGCGGGCTCCAGCCGGTTCTTGCCCGCCCGGTCGACGTGGGCCAGGAGGATGGAGCGCACGGTGTACTCCTTCAGCTCCGGGGACAACCTCTCACTCTGCTCGACGCGCGAGCGGCCGGGCTTTCGACATCATCGGCCGGACGTTCTGGAACTGCCCAGCCGCCACAGCAGGAAGGGCGCGCCGAGCACGCCGGTGACGACGCCGACGGGCAGCACGGAGTCCTCCAGGAGCCGCTGGCTGATCAGGTCGCCGGCCAGCACGACGGCGGCCCCGACGGCGGCCGAGGCGGTGAGGGGCGGGGCGGCCGAGCCGGCCAGGCGGCGGGCGATGAGCGGCGCCGCCAGGGACACGAAGAGCACCGGCCCGGCGGCGGCGGTGGCGAAGGCGGCCAGGGCCGAGCCGCACAGGAGCAGGCCGAGCCGGGCGCGCTGCACCCGCACGCCGAGACCGAGGGCGATGTCGTCGCCCAGGTGCAGGGCGCGCTGGGTGCGGGCGAGCAGGAGCACGACCGGCAGCAGGACGGCCAGCGCGAGGCCGGGCGGCCAGGCGTGGCTCCAGGTGCGCTCGTTGAGCGAGCCGACCAGCCAGCCGAGCACCCGGGCGGCCTGGTACTGCTCGGCCCGGCTGACCAGGTAGGCGGTGGCGCTGACGCACATCCAGCTCACCCCGATGCCGACCAGGACGACGCGGTAGCCGGTGGTGCCGCGGTCCCACGCCAGCAGGTAGATGAGCAGGCCGGCGACGAGCGCTCCGGCCAGGCCGAGGAACTGGGTGGCGAGGCCCGCGCCGAACACCACCCCGGCGGCGACGGCGGTGCCCGCGCCCTGGGTGATGCCGAGCATGTCGGGGCTGGCCAGCGGGTTGCGGGTGGCGGTCTGGAAGATCGCGCCGGACAGGCCGAAGGCGGCGCCCGCCAGCAGGCCGGCCACCGCGCGCGGCAGCCGTACCTCCTGGACCACGAACAGGTCGGCGGGCTCGCCGACGCCCCACAGGGCGCTGATCGGGGCGGCGTAGTCGCCGGAGCCGGCCGCCACGGTCAGGGCGAAGGCCGCGGCGGCCAGGGCCATCGCCGCCAGACAGGTGAGCACCAGCCGGTACGGCAGGCGAGCCGACAGCCCCCGCCGGCCCGGTCGGAGCACGAGAGCGGAGCTCTTCATCTCACACCTCCGCCAGACGCCGGCGCCGCACCAGCGCGATGAAGAACGGCGCGCCCAGGAAGGCCGCGACCAGGCTGACGTCGAGTTCCTGCGGGCGGAGCACGACGCGGCCCAGGATGTCGGCGGCCAGCAGCACGATCGGCGCCAGGATCATGGAGCCGGGCAGCAGCCACCGGTGGTCGGGCCCGGTGACCGTCCTGACGACGTGCGGCACGACCAGGCCGACGAAGACGATCGGCCCGGTGACCGCCACGGCCGCCCCGGTCAGCAGGGTGATCGCCAGCGCGGCGCGCAGCCGTACCCGGCCGGGGCGGCGGCCGATCGCCACGGCCACGTCCTCGCCGAGGGCCAGGCTGTTGAGGGCGGAGGCGGTGCCCAGCGCGAGGCCGAAGCCGATCAGCAGGAACGGGGCGACCTGGAGCACGGTGGCGAAGGAGTGCCCGGTGAGGGTGCCGGCCGACCAGTAGCGGTAGCGGTCGAGGGCCTCGGGGTCGCTGAGCGCGATCCCGTTGGTCAGCGAGTCGAGCAGGAAGGTGAGCGCGATGCCGGCGACGGCCAGCTTCACCGGCGAGGCGTTGCGGCCGCGCCCGCCGAGCAGGTAGACCGCGACCGCCGCCAGGGCGGCCCCGGCGAAGGCGAACCAGATCGAGGTGAGCAGCCCGGTCAGCCCGAGCACCCCGGCGGCGAGCACGGTGCCGAAGGCGGCTCCGGCGCTGACGCCGAGCAGGCCGGGGTCGGCCAGCGGGTTGCGGGTGAGTCCCTGCATGACCGCGCCGGCCAGGCCGAGCGCGGCGCCGGTCAGCACCGCGACGAGGGTGCGGATCAGCCGGGTGCCGCCGACGATGGCCGCGGTCTGCGGGTCCACGCTCGACGGGTCGGTCAGGGCGGCGACCACCTCGCCGAGCGGGATGGCGCGGCTGCCCACGGCCAGTGAGAGCAGGCACAGCCCGGCCAGGACCACCAGGGCGGCGGCCAGTTTGGTTCGCACGGGGAGATCCTAGCTTTAGGTCAGCCTTGCCTTACCTATATGCTCCCTTTAGGTAAGGCTCACCTAATTGATGAGGATCGATGGTTCGCTTGAAGACGGCGCTCACCGCCGCCCTGGTCGTGCCGGCGCTGCTGTCGGCCGCCGCCTGCGGGGGCGGCCCGGCCCCCGCCCCCTCCGCCGGATCCGCCTCGGGCAGCCCGGCACCCGCCTTCTCGGCGAAGGTCGAGCACCTGTACGGCACGACCGAGATCAAGAAGCGGCCCGAGCGCATCGTCACGATCGGCCTCAGCGACCACGAGCCCGTGCTGGCCCTCGGTTACAAGCCGGTGGGCGTGGTGGACTGGTTCCAGCGCAGCCCCTTCACCGACTGGCCGTGGGCCAAGGACGCCTGGGGCGGCGCCCAGCCCGAGGTGCTGGGCCTGCGTGAGGACGGCGTGAAGATGGAGAAGGTGGTCGCGCTCAAGCCCGACCTGATCTTCGCCATGTACTCCGGCGTCCAGAAGGAGACCTACGACCAGCTCTCCAAGATCGCGCCGGTGGTGGCCCAGCCGAAGGGCTTCGACCCCTACGCCGCGCCGTGGCAGGAGTACACGCTGCTGGCCGGTCGCGCGCTCGGCGAGGAGGCCAAGGCCAAGGAGCTGATCGCCGGGATCGGCGCGAAGTTCGCCGCCGCCCGCGAGGCCAACCCGCAGTGGGCGGGGCTGAGCGCGGTGGCCGCCGACAGCTTCAAGGCCGGCACCTACTCGGCCTTCCAGAAGGGCGACCCGAAGTCCGCCTTCCTGGCCGAGCTCGGGTTCACCGTGCCGGAGGAGATCACCAAGCGGGCGGGCAAGTCGAACGTGGCGGAGTTCGGGTCGGAGGGGCTCAACCTCCTGGAGGTCGACCGGCTGGTCTGGCTGACCACCGGCAAGGAGCCCTGGGAGCGGATCAAGTCCGACAGCGTGTACAAGGAGCTGAAGGTGGCTAAGGAGGGGCGCGACCTGTTCCTGACCTACCAGGACCCGCCGATCGGGGCCGCGCTCTCCTTCAACACCGTGCTGAGCATCCCCTACGCGATCGACCAGGTCGTGCCCCTGATCAAGAAGTAGGGCTCTAGCCGACGTCGCGGCGGCGCCAGCCGTACAGGCCGGCGGCGGTCAGGACGGCGGCGACCGCGGTCATCGCAGCCAGCGGGGTCAGGTCGGCCGGGCCGCCGGGCAGCATGGGCAGGTGGCTGAACGGCGACACCTCCAGCAGCGCCTCGGGCAGGTCGAGCAACGCGCCGACCTGTCCGAGCAGGAGGAAGGCGGCCAGCGCCACCCAGGCCGCCGAGACCGCGCGCGGCAGCAGCCCGAACAGCGCCACGGCCAGCCCGGCGAGGGTCCAGACCGCGGGGAGCTGCGCGAGGGCGGCGCCGACGGTGCGCGGGAGCTGGCCGGCCAGGTCGCCGGTGGCTCCGCCGTAGGCCAGGCCGACGCCCGCGCCGGAGACCGCGAGGACGACCGCCGGTCCGAGGAGGGCGAAGGCGAGGTGGCCGGCGGCCCATTCGAGCCGCCCGACGCCGGTGGCCAGCAGGGGTTCGGCCCGGGTGAGGGTCTCCTCGGTGCGCATGCGCAGCGCCGCCTGGATGGCGTAGCCGGAGACGGCCAGGCCGAAGATGCTGATCAGCGCGGCGATGAACAGGTCGCCGAGATCGGCGCTGCCGCCGAGGCGGGCGAGCATCTCCCTGATCTCCGCGTTCTGGCCGAGCGCGTCGGTGGCCGCCTTGGCGGCGCTGCCGATGACCATGCCGAAGATCGCGAAGGCGATGCTCCAGGCCAGCAGCGGCCCGCGGTGCAGCCGCCAGGCCAGGGCGAACGGGCTGGCCAGGCTGGTGGGAGCGCTCGCCGGTCCGAGGCTCGGGGGCAGCAGCCCGGCGCCGACGTCGCGGCGGGCGGACAGCACGTAGGCGGCGTAGCCGGCGAGCGCGAGGAAGACGGCGAAGACCAGCAGCGGCGACCAGTCCTCCGAGGCGAACGGCCGCAGCTTCTGCCCCCAGGCGATCGGGGACAGCCACGACAGCCAGGAGGCGTCGGAGGTGTCCCCCGCCATCCGGGCGAGGTAGGCCACGCCGAGCGCGGCCAGGCCGATGGCCCGCGCGCCGCCGGCGCTCTCGGTGAGCTGGGCGGCGACCGCGCCGACGACGGCGAAGGCGAGGCCGACCAGCATGTAGCCGAGCCCGGCGGCCAGCGCGCCGGCGACCGGGTGGGAACCGGCCAGCGTGGCGAAGACGATCACGCCGGTGAGCACGGCGGCGATCGAGGTCACCACCAGCGCGGCGGTCAGACCGGCGTTGCGGCCGATCACGGTGGAGCCGATCAGCTCGCGCCGGCCGCTCTCCTCCTCGACCCGGGTGTGCCGGATCACGGTGAGCAGGCAGGCCATGCCGAGGATGACCGGGACGAAGCCGGCTCGCCACACGCCCAGCGCGGGGGCGTGCCAGTCGAGGAGCGGGCCGTACAGGGCGGTGAAGGCGGGGGTGCTCCGCATGGAGGCGGCGAAGGCCTGCAGCTCGGCGTCGGTGTCGTAGAGGCCGCCGAGGGCGGAGGTCTGGGTGATCGGCATGATCGCCAGCAGCAGCACCCAGAGCGGGATGATCAGCCGGTCGCGCCGCAGGATGAGGCGGATCAGGGCGCCGGTGCCGGTCATCGCACGGCCTCGCGCTGGTAGTGGCGCATGAAAAGCTCTTCCAGGGTGGGCGGCTGGCTGGTCAGGGCGCGCACGCCCGAGGCGGTGAGCTGCCGGAGCGCCTCGTCGAGGTGGTCGGTGTCGACCTGGAAGGTGACGCGGTTGCCCTCGACGCGCAGGTCGTGCACGTCGCGCAGGCCGTTCGGGGAGCCGGCCAGCTCGGCGCTGATCGTGGTGCGGGTCAGGTGGCGCAGCTCGGCCATGGTGCCGGACTCGACGATGCGGCCCTCGCGGATGATGCTCACCCGGTCGCACAGCTTCTCCACCTCGGCCAGGATGTGGCTGGAGAGCAGGACGGTGCGGCCCTGGGCGCGCAGCTCGGCGACGCAGTCGGTGAAGACCGCCTCCATCAGCGGGTCGAGCCCGGAGGTGGGCTCGTCCAGGAGGAAGAGCTCGACGTCGGAGGCCAGCGCGGCGATGAGGGCGACCTTCTGCCGGTTGCCCTTGGAGTAGGCGCGGCCCTTCTTGCGCGGGTCGAGCTCGAAGCGCTCGACCAGGTCGGCGCGGCGGCGCGGGTCGAGCCCGCCGCGCAGCCGGCCGAGAAGGTCGATGACCTCGCCGCCGGACAGGCCGGGCCAGAGCGTGACGTCGCCGGGCACGTAGGCCAGGCGGCGGTGGAGCGCGACCGCGTCCTTCCACGGGTCGCCGCCGAGCAGGCTCGCGCTGCCGGAGTCGGCGCGCAGCAGGCCCAGCAGGACCCGGATGGTGGTGGACTTCCCGGCGCCGTTGGGACCGAGGAAGCCGTGCACCTCGCCGGTACGGACGGTCAGGTCGAGCCCGTCCAGCGCGGTCGTCCGGCCGAACCGCTTGGTCACGCCGGACAGGGAGATGACGTTGCTCATGCTTTAGACTGTACACAGCTTTCACAAACTTGTGAAAGTCGTGAATACGGTAAACTACGGATTCTTGACGCCGGCGGCACGAGAGGAGCGGGATGAGGGACGAGGAGAGCGTTCGGCGGTTCGTCGAACGACTGAGCCGCACGCTGACCGACTGGGGGTTCCCGCCCATGGCGGCGCGGGTGCTGATCTCGCTGTCGGTGGCCGAGGAGGAGACGCTCAGCGCGGCCGACCTGAGCGAACGGCTCGGCGTGAGCCCGGCGGCGATCTCCGGCGCGGTGCGCTACCTCATCCAGCTCGGCATGGTCGCCCGCGAGCCCATCCCGGGCTCCCGGCGCGACCACTACCGGCTGCTCACCAACAACTGGTGGGAGGCCGCGCTCACCAAGGTCTCCCTGTACAAGACGCTCGCCGACATGGTGGGCGAGGGCATCGACGCGCTCGGCGGGCCCGAGACGCACGCCGGGAAGACCATGACCGACCTGCGGGACTTCTACCTGTTCATGCACCGCGAGATCCCGCTGCTGTTCGACAAGTGGCGCGAGAGCGTCACATCGGACGAGCCTGGCCCGTCCAGTCCGGGGTAAGGGGCCCGGCGACGGGAAGGAGCGGGCGATGCGCGTGCTGGTGACCGGAGCGACGGGGATCCTCGGACGGGAGACGGTGCCGCGGCTGGCCGCCGCGGGCCACGAGGTGCGGGCGATCAGCCGCCGCCCGCGTCAGGAGCCGGGCGTGCGCTGGCTGGTCGCCGACCTGGCCACCGGCCAGGGGGTACGGCAGGCGGCCGACGGCGTCGAGGCGGTCGTCCACCTGGCCTCGCTCCCCCACCGCGGCCGGCGCACCGCCTCGGTCGACGTGGCCGGCACCCGGCGGCTGATCGAGGCCTCGGCCGGGGTCGCGCACCTGCTGTACGTGTCCATCACCGGCGTCCAGCACGCGCCGGTCGGCTACTTCCGGCACAAGCTGCGCGCCGAACGGCTGATCGCGCAGAGCGGGCTCGGCTGGACCGTCCTGCGGGCCACGCCCTTCCACCAGTGGCTCGACGGGCTGCTCGGCAAGGCCGGGCCGGTGCTGCCGGTGGATCCCGGCGTGGCCTGGCAGCCGGTGGACGCCCGCGAGGTGGCCGGGCGGCTGGCCGAGCTGCTGGACGAGGGACCGCGCAAGGGCATCGAGGAGTACGGCGGGCCCGAGGTGCTGGGCACCGACGTGCTGGCCCGGCAGTGGCGGGCGGCCCGGGGGCGGCGGTTGCTGCTGCCGAGGATGCCGTGGCCCGGGCGGGTGGCCGCCGCGCAACGCCGGGGGCTGCTCAACGGGCCGGCCCGGGGGCGCACCACGTGGGCGCGGTACCTGACGCCTGCCGTACCCGAGGAGGAGCCGGATCTGGCCGGCGAGTACGGCGGGCCGGTCATCGAGACCCGCGGGCAGCAGAGCGGGCGGGTCTACGGCGAGGACGACGGCTACGAGCCGCCCACCCGGGTGTGAGCGCGGTCAGGGCACGCGGGCGACGATGCCGATGACGTTGGGCTTGGAGTAGTCGGGCCGCAGCCCCGTCCGCCAGGACCGGACCGGCACCAGCTCCGGCTCCAGCAGCTCCAGCCCGTCGAAGAGGGCGGCGAGCTGGGGCCGGGTGCGAGGGGTGATGCCGCCGGGCGCGGAACGCGCGTACACCTCCTGGGCCGCGGCGACCGTGGCGTCGGAGGTGGTCTCCCCCGCCGAGGCGTGCGACATCACGATGTAGCTGCCCGGGGCCAGCCGCGCGCGGATCTCGTCCATGACCCGGGCGAGCTCGGCGTCGTCGGTGACGAAGTGCGCGATGGACAGCAGCAGGACCGCGACCGGCCGGTCGAGGTCGAGGTGCTCGGCGGCCTGCGCGAAGATGTCGCCGGGCTCGCGCAGGTCGGCGCCGATCACGTGCGCGTTACCCCCGGCGGCCAGCAGCGCCCGGCCGTGGACGAGCACGATCGGGTCGTTGTCCACGTAGACGGTGACCGCGTCGGGGGCGGCGCGCAGGGCCACCTCGTGCACGTTGTCCTGGGTCGGCAGGCCGCTGCCGATGTCGAGGAACTGGCGGATGCCCGCACCGGCCAGCAGCGTGACGGTGCGGCGCAGGAAGTCGCGGTTCTCCCTGCACATCTCCACCGCGTCGGGGACCAGCTTGAGCAACTGCTCGGCGGCGAGGCGGTCGACCTCGAAGTTGTCCTTCCCGCCGAGCCAGTAGTCGTAGATCCGCGCCACGCTGGGCTTGGTCGTGTCGATCTCCAGCTCCATGCGAGGAGCCTAGGCGATCACGCCCAGGGGTTGTAGTCCGATTCGAGAGCTTCCTGCGGCGGGCGGAGGTTTTCCGGCACATGCTGGAGGTTCACCCGGATCCGGTACCACACGCTGCTGCGCCCGCGCATGCCGTCCACGAGCACGTCGGCGGGCTCGAGCAGGGCGGCGACCTCCGGATGGCGGGCCTTCCAGCGGTCGAGCCCGGCCAGCGCCTCCTCCTTGTGCTGCGCCTTGGCGATCTCGATCACCGGCATCTGCTGCACGCGGCGGCCCTCACCCTTGGGCGGCTTCGGCGCGGGCCCGAGCGACTCGGCCAGCTCCAGCAGCCCGGCCAGCGAGCCGGGCTCCAGGCCGAGGTCCTCCCAGGGGTCGCCGCGCTCGGCCAGGCGCTTGGGCACGGTGTCGAGGGTGAACTCCTCGGGCCGGCAGCCGGGCACCTCGTCCCAGGTCAGCGGGGTCGAGACCCGGGCGTCGGGCACGGCGCGCACGGAGTAGGCGCTGACGACGGTGCGGTCGTAGGCGTTCTGGTTGAAGTCCACGAAGACGCCGTGCCGCTCCTCCTTCCACCAGCGGGCGGTGGCGACGTCGGGGATGCGCCGCTCGACCTCGCGGGCGACCGCCTCGGCGGCCTTGCGCACCTGGGCGAAGGTCCAGTCGGGGGTGATCCGGGTGTAGACGTGGAAGCCGCGCGAGCCGGAGGTCTTCGGCCAGGCGCCCAGCCCGTGGTCGCCCAGCACCTCGCGCACGACCTGCGCGGTGGTCAGGATGTCGGCCCACGGCACGCCGGGCACCGGATCGAGGTCGATGCGCAGCTCGTCCGGGTGGGCCAGGTCGCCGGCGCGCACCGGGTGCGGGTTGAGGTCGACGCAGCCGAGGTTGACCACCCAGACGAGCTGGGCCAGGTCGGTGACCACGACCTCCTCGGCCGACAGTCCCGAGCGGTAGCGCAGCTCGGCGACCTCGATCCAGTCGGGCCGCTTCTTCGGCGCGCGCTTCTGGAAGAAGGCCTCCTCGGCGATGCCGTGCACGTACCGCTTGAGGATCATCGGCCGGCCGTCCACGCCGCGCAGGGCCGCCTCGCCGACGGCCAGGTAGTAGCGCACCAGGTCGAGCTTGGTGTGCCCGCTGTCGGGGAAGACGACCTTGTCCGGGTTGGTGATCTGCACCTGTCGCCCGGCGACCTCGATGTCCGGCATAAGGCCCAACATACGTTCTTCCCACGCGGGGTTCGCCTGGCTAGCGTGCGATTATGCCGGATCTTGAGAGCTTCCCCTTCCCGCCTTGCCCGCGCGGGCGTCCCGCCGACGCCTACGCCCGCCGCCTGGCACACGAACCCGCCGGCCGGGTCCGCCTGCCCAGCGGCGACGAGGTCGTGCTGACCATGCGGCACGACGACACCCTCGCCGTGCTCAGTGACGCGCGCTTCACCCGCGAGCTGTTCTACGAGGGCGCGCCCCGGCTGTACGAGGGCTTCAGCTTCAGCGACATCCCCGGCCTGCTGATCAGCACCGACCCGCCCCGGCACACCCGGCTGCGCCGGCTGCTGGCCGGCGCCTTCACCCCGCGCCGGATCGAGCAGTGGCGGCCCCGCGTGCGCGCCGTCGCCGACGAGCTGCTGGCCGGGCTGCCCGGCGAGTTCGACTTCGTCTCCGGCTTCGCCTTCCCGCTGCCCGTGCAGGTCATCTGCGAGGTCATGGGCGTGCCCGGGATCGACACCGAGCGGGTGGCGAGCTGGGCGGAGGCGATGCTCTCCACCTCCGGGCTGCCCCTTGAGGAGAAGCTCACCGCCGGCGCCGGCTTCCACGCCTACGTCGCCGGGCTCATCGAGGAACACCGCGCCGACCCCGGTGACGGCATGCTCGCCGTCCTCGTGCACGCCCGCGACGAGGAGGACCGGCTCACCGAGGAGGAGCTGGTCGTGCAGACCATGGGGCTCTTACTGGGCGGCTACGAGACCACCGGCTCGGTGCTGTCCCGGTCCGCGCAGCGGCTGCTCGACCCCAGGCCGGAGGGGTACGGCCGGCTGGCCGCCGACCCGTCGCTGGTGCCCGCGGCGGTTGAGGAGCTGCTGCGGCTGGAGTTCCCCGGCGACACCACGCCCATCCGGGTCGCGCTGGAGGACGTCGAACTGCCCTCCGGCGCGGTGATCGCCAAGGGCCAGGGCGTCATCGCCTCCTTCATCGGCGCCAACCACGACCCCGCCGTCTTCCCCGACCCGGCCGCCTTCCGCCTGGACCGGCCCATGCCCTCGCCGCACCTCGGCTTCAGCCGCGGCATCCACTACTGCCTGGGCGCCAACCTGGCGCGGATGGAACTGCAGGAGGCGCTGTCCGCCCTGGTCACCGGCTTGCCCGAGCTACGGCTCGCCGTACCCGCGGACGAGCTCGACTGGACCACCGGCACCATGGCCCACCGCCCCGCCCGGCTGCCGGTCGTCAAGGACGGCCGCTGACGTGCGAGGCGCCCTGCCGGCGCTGGCCGCCGCGCTCTCCCTGCTCCTCGCTGCCTGTACGGCGGAGCCGTCCCGGCAGCCCGCCAAGGCCCCGGCGGCGAGCCGGACCCAGAGCCCGCTCGGGGACGGGACCACGATCCGGCCCGGCGACCTGGCCGGCTACCTCGACTCGGCCGAGCACGACACCGCCCTGGTCCCGGTGGCGAACGTGCCGCGCCGGCCGCCCATGGACGTCGAGGAGGCGGTCGGCTCCGACCTCGCCTTCACCGGCGGCTACGCCATCGCCGGGAACTACCTCGGCTTCACCGTCTACGACATCTCGCGGCCCGAGCAGCCCCAGGTGGTCAGCCAGGTGTACTGCCCGGGGCCGCAGAACGACGTGACGGTCAGCGGGAACCTGCTGTTCCTCTCGGTGGACCTGGGCATGGGCGGCGAACGCTGCGACGCGCCCGGCACCGGCGACTGGGAGGGGCTGCGCATCTTCGACATCGCCGACAAGCGGGCGCCCCGGTACGTGGGCGCGGTCCGCACGCCGTGCGGCTCGCACACCGCGACGCTCATCCCGAGCGACGACCCGGCGTCGGTCTACCTGTTCGCCACCTCGGCCCCGTCGCGGACCTCCGGGAGCGCGTGCCATGCGGCCAAGGGCAGCATCACCGTGGTCAAGGTGCCGGTCGCCGATCCCGCCCGGGCCACGGTGGCGGCGCAGCCGGAGCTCCTGGAGGACGGCGGCAGCCCGGCGGGGACCGACCACATCCTGGTCGGCGGGTGCCACGACGTCACCGTCTACGCGCCCAAGCGGCTGGCGGCGGCCTCCTGCATCGGGGACGGGCTGCTGCTGGACGTGTCCGACCCCTTGCGGCCCAAGGTGCTCGACCGGGTGCGTGACCCCAAGCACTTCGGCTACTGGCACTCGGCGGTGTTCAGCCAGGACGGGAGCAAGGTGGTGTTCTCCGACGAGTTCGGCGGGGGGCGGTCCAGTGTGTGCCCTCCGGCGAGGGGTGGGACCTGGGGGGCCAACGGGGTCTACACCCTGAAAGGGACCAAGCTCACCTTGCAGGGATATTTCATGATTCCGCGGGTGGCTCGGGGGACGTGTAGCGCGCACAACGGGTCTCTGGTGCCGGTGCCCGGACGGGACGTCATGGTCCAGGGGTGGTACGAGGGCGGGGTCAGCGTCATCGACTTCACCGACCCGGCTCATGCCCGGGAGATCGGGTACTTCCAGCGGGGGCACGCGCCGGTGTCCATGGGTGGGAGTGGGGGGTCCTGGTCGGCTTACTACTACAACGGGTACATCTACTCCAGCGACCTCTACTCGGGGCTGGACGTGCTAAAACTGACCGGGGTGCGGCAGGAGGGGCAGCGGCTGACCGAGTTCAACGCCCAGACCCAGGGCTGACGGGCTCTTGGGGGCGCGGTGTCCTTCCGGTTCTTTCGGGTCGCGGGTTCAGAAGGCGCCGTGGCGGCCCTCTCCGGCGGCGAAGCGGGCCGCGCCGCCCACCGCGTCCCCGAGCGCGGTCATCCCGTGCCGCAGCTCGTTGACGATCGCCTCCCCCTCCGGCAGCCCCTCCTGCTCCAGCGCCGACAGCCTGTCACCGCGCAGGCACGTCTGCGGGAACCGGGCGAGCTGCCGGGCCAGCTCCTCGGCATGCTCGCGAGAGGAGCCGGTCGGCACGACCCGGTTGGCCAGCCCCATGGCCAGCGCCTCCGCCGCCCCCACCGGCCGCCCGGTGAGGATCAGGTCCATCGCCCGCGACAACCCGATCAACCGCGGCAGCCGTACCGTCCCCCCGTCGATCAGAGGCACGCCCCAGCGGCGGCAGAAGACCCCGAACACCGCGTCCTCCTCGGCCACCCGCAGGTCGCACCAGAGCGCCAGCTCCAGCCCGCCCGCCACCGCGTGCCCGGCGACCGCGGCGATCACCGGCTTGGTGAGCCGCATCCGGGTCGGGCCCATCGGCCCGTCGCCCTCCTCGCCGACGTGGTTGTCCAGCGCCTTGAGGTCGGCCCCGGCGCAGAAGGTGCCACCCTCGCCCCACAGCACCGCGACCGCCGCGTCCGACCGCTCGAACTCGGCGAAGGCGTCGCTCAGCGCGTCGGCCGTCTTGCGGTCGACGGCGTTGCGGACCTCCGGCCGGGAGAGCACGACCGTGCTGACCGATCCGTCCCGTTCCATCCGCACGCTCATGGGGCGAGCATCCCCGCCCGCCCCGCCGGACGCAAGGCCGCTACGGCGTGTAGACCTGCTGGACCCGGACGATCTTCTTGCCGGAGAACCAGACGTGGAAGCCCATCTGCTTGGTCGCCTTCGGCCGCAGCTTGGTGTTGAGCCAGGAGTAGGACACCTTCTTGGACTGCGACTGCCCGGCCAGGATGTTCACGTACAGCTTGGCGCCGGGGGCCACCTCGTGCTTGCGCCACTTGCCGGTGCGCTTCCACTGCCAGGCCTCGAACTCGGGGTGCGGCCAGATCTTGCCCTTGGCGAACCACAACTCCCCACCGCCCGCGGCGTGCAGGAACCCGAACACCTTGGTCGCCGTCGTGGCGGCTTGCGCCGGAGGAGCCAGCAGGGTGAGCCCGAGCGCGACAGCCAGGAGGACACTTCGTACCTTCATGGGTCCATTCATACCGGTCCACCGGCCCTCTGTGCACGGCGGCAGCAGGCAGGGAAGATCCACAGCATGCCCACCCTCATCTACGAGACCCACTCCATCACCACGGACAACGAAGCCGGCATGGCCACCGGCTGGCTCCCCGGCGACCTCTCCCCCTCGGGCCGCCGCCTCGCCGCCGAGCTCGGCGACCGCCGCCGCCACGACGGCCTGACCGCCGTCTACTCCTCCGACCTGCGGCGTGCCGTACAGACCGCCGAGCTCGCCTTCGCGGCCCACCCGCTCCTTCCTCGACGACCACGCCACCGGCCCCGGCCCCCTCCTGGTGATCGCCCACTCCGCCAACCGCTGGGCCCTGCAACACCTGCTGAACGGCATCCCTCTAGAGGACCTGGTGAACGCCCCCTTCACCTGGCAACCCGGCTGGACCTTCCACTTCCCGCCGCGCTGACGGTCACCGCTCCACCAGCGGACGGAACTGCGCGAAGTCGTCCCGGCTCGCAAGAGAGCGGCCGACGGAGACGAAGGAGAGCAGCCGCAGCGGCCGTCCGGCCCGGGCGGCGGCGAGCAGTTTGTGGTGCCCGTCGAGCAAGAAGTGGAACAGGCCCCAATGCTGCCGGTCGGAGAAGTACGGGCCGCTGACGTCAAGGACCCCGAGGGAGACAGCGGTACCGAAGGTGTCGGCCTCCGCGTACCGGGAGACGGTGGCCTCGTCCGTCGAGTCCAGAGGGCGCATCGGGACGGCGAACTGGAACAGGTGGTGCCGCTCACCGACCGGCTGGTCGCCGAGCCGGTAGTACGGGATGTTGGCCGGATCCGTGGCGTCGGGCTCTTCGACGTCCTCCTGAGTCCACAGGCGAGGCTGCTCCACGGCGAAGTAGTCCGAGCGGCTCCCCGGCTGCGTGAGGACCGGCTCCACCCGCAGCAGCACGACCAGGTACTCGCCTCGCGGCAGTTGCCCGCCGAACGCGCTGATCACATCGGCGTCGAGCCCGGACAGCCCGCTGTTGAGACGGTCCCGTACACCTTCCGCGGCGATCGGGAGCGGGGGCGCGCCCGGCTGGCGCCGCAGAACCAGACCGCACGTGCCGCATGAGTAGGTCAGGGCGTACCCGGCGACGCCGTTGATCGTCAGAAACCGCTCCAGCCAGGGGTCGTCGGCCGTCCCCTGCGCGAAGTCGATCACCGAATCGCGCGCTCCCAGTTCCATGATCGGCATATCGGCTCCCAACGGTAGGCGGAGATCAAACCAGGGCGCCCTGACTCCCGCCGCCCCCAACGAGGCACCGGCATTCCGACCGCTGGGGGTGCTCAGGATGCCAGTCGTTCGCGGGCGGTCATCAACGCGAAGCCCAGCAGGTTCAGCCCCCGCCACCGCTCCGGAGAGGCGGCCCGTTCGTCGTCGGCGGTCAGGCCGATCCCCCAGATCCGGTCCACGGGGCTGGCTTCGACCAGGACCCGGTTGCCGCTTGACAGCAGGAACCGCCGCAGGTCCGGGTGCTGGCCGAACTTGGCGAGGCTGCCGCGGACCACGATGTCGAAGCGGTGTGCATTCCAGGTCTGCTCGTCGAAGCCGCGCACCGTCCGCCCGACGGCCTTCGCCTCGCCCGGGTGTCTCGCCGCGAGGATCTCGGAGGCGGCTTCCTGGTCGCCGAACAGCCACGCCTTGTGCGCCATCATGTAGTGCTCGGCCGAGGCGAAGACGTGCCCGTCCTCCTGGAACTCGACCGGCCACCACTGCGACAGGCACCCCGCTGCGACGGTGCCGTCGCGGCTGGGGCGGTGGCCCCAGAAGTACAGGTAGCGCAGGCGCCGTCCCGCCCGTTCGGCGGCGATCGCCTCTTCCACCGTGCGAGGGAGCTGCTCGTTCACCCCGCCACCGTGCCACAGCGGCCTGAACCCGGGCCAATGGTTATGGCATGATCGCAGCCATGACGACGAGAAAGGCCCATGCCGCGTAGGCCCCCGTCGCGGGTACGGACCTGCGACACCCGCTGCACGAGCCACCGTCCCGCCGCCCATCTGCCCTCCCCGACTGCTCCGGCGAAGGTCCTCGCGGTCGGCTGGAGTTCGCCCTGCGCCGCCTTCCGGCGTGGGCCTCGCCGTACCTCTACGGTCTGGTCCGCCCGATCCACGCGAGGTTCCGGGCCAGGACGCTGGCCGACCCGCTCGCCTCCCCCGATCTGCCGTGGTGGGAACAGCGGCGGTCCTTCGACCATCCCGTGACTTCGCGCCCTCCGCCGCAGGTGCGCCCGTGAATCGCCGATGCTCCGGCTTCAGTCCGCGAAGGCTCCGGAGAGCAGCTCGTCGAAGTGCTCCAGCTCCTCCGCCGGGCGGTCGATGCCGCGGAGGGGGCCGTGGTCGGCGAGGTGGGTGTCGGCGTAGAGGCGGGCCACCAGCCCCTTGCGGGGGCCGTGGCCGGCGCGTTCCTCCCAGCCGGCCTGCTCCAGCAGCAGGGCGGCGCCGTAGACGTCGGCCATGAACTGGGCGAGTGGGAAGAGCCGGGCCTCGGCGACGTCGGGGGCGAGCGCGGACCAGGCGGTGATGGCCTTGCGGAGGTCGTCGAGGCGGTTGCGCACGAGGTCGGTGGTCGCGGCTTCGGCGGCGGGGGCCTGGTCGAGGGCGGCGGCGACGCGGTCGAGGAAGGGCTCGTGGGCGGCCTCGCGGAGCATGGCGCGCCGTACGTCCAGGCAGAGGATGTTGTCCCCGCCCTCCCAGATCGGGTTGACCTGGGCGTCGCGCAGGAGGCGGGCGACGGGCCACTGCTCGATGTAGCCGTTGCCGCCGTGGATCTCGATGGCGTCGCTGGCGGCGGTGACGCCCAGGCGGGCGGCGCGAAGCTTGATCAGGGCAGGGGCCAGGCGCAGACGGGGGCCGCAGAGGCCGTCGAAGACGAGCGCCTGGACGGCCTCGGTCTCGACGATGAGCTCGGCGAGCTTACGGCGCATGAGCGGCTGGTCGATGAGGCGGCGGCCGAAGGCCTCACGGGCCGAGGCGTAGCAGAGGGATTCGACAAAAGCTCGGCGGGCGGCGCCGGCGCCCATCATGGCGACGCCGAGCCGCGAGGCGTTGGTGAGCTGCATCATGGTGCCGAGCCCGGAGCCGGAGCCCTCCCCTGCCAGCAGGAAGGCCTCGGCGCCGGTGAACTCGACCTCGGCGGAGGCGACGGAGCGGGTGCCGAGCTTGTCCTTGAGCCGGCGGATGCGCACCGCGTTGCGGGTGCCGTCGCGGCGCTCCCAGAGCACGAGGAAGGGCTTGATGTCACCGGTCGGGAGCTTGGCGAGCACCACGAAGGCCGAGCCGTTGGCGTTCGAGGCGAACCACTTGAAGCCGGTCAGGCTCCAGGCGTCGCCGTCCGGGACGGCGGCGGATTCCAGGGCGGCGAGGTCGGAGCCGCCGGTGCGTTCGGTGAACATCTGAGCGGCTTCGCCGGAGTAGAAGCCGTTGGCGAAGATCGTGCGGACTCGTTCGAGGACGTCGGCCGGCGCGTACTTCTCGGCCAGGCCGACCACCATGTCACCGCCGGTGCCGAGCGCGCAGCCCATCCCGATGTCGGCCTGGTCGAGCAGGTACGTCCAGGCCGCACCGAGAGCGCGGGGATCCGCCCCGTTCGCGACGGCCTCGGCGGCGAAGGCGGGCGAGGTGAAGTTGTTGCTCATCAGCGCCGTGCGGGCGGTCTCGAACGAGGGCGGCATGACCACCTCGCTCACGTCCCGTCCCCACTTGTCGTACTTCTCCAGCCTGGGCGGGTTGCGGTCGGTCTCCTCCGCGCAGCGGGCGATCAGGCCGCCGGTCAGCTCGCCGAGCTGGTCGAGGTACGGCTCGGCCCAGCCGTACCCCTCGCCGAGGTGGCGGCGCATGAGCAGGCGGAGCGCGGGGTCGCCGCGCCACCAGTTGCGCCCGGTGGCGCCCTGGTAGTGCTCGGTGGCGTAGCGGTCGCTGGCGTCGAACGGCTCGATGAGGTACCGGCTCATAGCGCGAGTGTTACATATAATCGACACGCGATGGAAGAGCGTAATAGTGGACTCAGTGCCCGGTCGGCCGTGCTCAGCGCCCTGCTCGGCTGCCACCCGCCCAGCTTGGCCGCCCGGCACCTGGTGCGGATCGGGGAGCTGTTCGGGATCGCGGAGGGCACGGTCCGGGTGGCGCTGTCGCGGATGGTGGCGGCGGGGGACCTGGTGCAGGCCGACGGGCGGTACACGCTGTCGGAGCGGCTGCTCGAACGGCAGGCGCGCCAGGACGAGAGTCGCGATCCGCACGTCCGGGCCTGGGGCGGCACGTGGGAGATCGCCGTCGTCACGGCGGAGCGCCGCGCTCAGGCCGACCGGGCGGCGCTGCGGGACACGATGTCCCGGCTGCGGCTCGGCGAGCTGCGGGAGGGCACGTGGATGCGGCCGGCGAACCTGGTGCGGGAGTGGCCGGACATCGTCACCGCGCAGTGCACCCTGATCGACGGGCGGCCCCGCGCGACGGATCCGACACCGTGGTTGTGGGACCTGGACGGCTGGGCAGCCGAGGCCCGGCGACTCGAGGGGGCCCTCGGACGGGCTACCGGGCTGGCCGAGGGGTTCCTGGTCTCCGCCGCGGTGTTGCGCCACCTGCTGAAAGACCCGCTGCTCCCGCCCGAGCTCCTGCCCGCCGACTGGCCCGGCGAGCGGCTACGCGCCCGCTACGACGACTTCGACCGGGGTTTCCGCCGGGTCCTGCTGGAGCACATCGGGATGTAGCCCCACGGCACCGATGACTTCTTCCGAGCCCAGGAGTCCATACCCGCATGACAACTTTCGCGCTCATTCACGGCGGCGGCGGCAGCGCCTACGACTGGCACCTGGTCGAGGCCGAGCTGCACCGCCGCGGGCACGACACCGTCGCCGTGAACCTGCCGGTGTCCGACCCGGACGCAGGCCTCTGGGAGTACGCCGACGCCGTCGTGCGGGCGGTCGGCGAGCGCGGCCCGGTCGTGGTGGTGGCCCACTCCTGGGGCGGCTTCGTCGGCCCGCTGGTCTGCGCCCGCCTCGACGCCGCCGCGCTCGTCCTGGTGACCGCGATGATCCCCAGCCCGGGCGAGGCGCCGGACGAGTGGTGGGAGCGCAGCGGCCGGCCCGACTCCGACGTCGACGACGAGTACGAGCTCTACCTGCACGACGTCCCCCGCGAGCTGGGCGAGCGGGTGCTGGCCCACGACGCCGCCCTGAACGAGAAGGCCGCCATGGAGCGGGCCTGCGCGGAGCCCTGGCCGCTGCCCGCCTGGCCGGACGTCCCCACCCGGTACGTCCTCTGCCGCGACGACCGCTTCTTCACCCCGGAGTTCGCCCGCCGCCACGTGCGCGACCGCCTCGGCATCACCCCGGACGAAGTGCCCGGCAGCCACATGGCGATGCTGTCGCACCCGGCCGAGCTCGCCGCCTACCTGGCCGGCGTCACGGCCTCCTGACCAGCCTCCATCACCGGTACGGCAGGCCCATCCGGCCCTGGACGTCGATCAGGTTCAGGCCTCGGTAGGGTGCGGGACATGTGGGGACGGATCGATGGGCTCAGGACGTTGGACCTCGGCACGCCGGGCGAGATGCGCACGCACCTGAACGGCCTGGTGCTGGCCGGGGTGAAGACCGGCACGTCGAGCGTGCTGGAGCACGACTACCGAGCGGAGGGCGAGGCGGTCGAGCACGTGGGTGAGCGGCTCGTCCTGGTCGACGACGACGGCGGCCGGTTGGCGGAGGTCGAGGTGACGGCGGCCGAGGTCGTGCCGTTCGCGGCGGTGACGTGGGAGTTCGCCGAGTCCGAGGGCGAGGGGTTCCGCTCGGTCGAGCACTGGGGCGAGGCGCACCGCGCCTTCTGGACCGCCGCGGGCTACGAGATCGACGAGCACACCGAGATCGTCTGTGTGAACTTCCGGCTGGCCGGCTAGCCGACCCGCGGGTCACGGGTTCGTGACGGAGGCCGGCAGCCGCCTTGGCCTGCGGCGGGACGGGGCGTTCTGGGGCACACCGAGCTCACCCGGCCCCGGGCTGCACGGCATCGAACTCGGTCTCTGGACCAAGCGCACCAGCCGGTCACGGTGAGACGGCGAAGACGGCGCGGCGGTTGCGGAACTCGCTGACGCTCCAGATCTTGCCGTCCTGGAAGGTGAGGTCCTCCGGCCCGATGCACCAGGGGCGGGAGATCGACGGGCGGCCCGGGGCGGCGACGAGGAGGCGGCCGTTGCGCTGGTTGCGGAAGGCCTGGCTGAGGTACCAGGTGCCCTTCACGGACACGGCGCCCTGGATCATCTCCGCGCCGAGGGTGAAGGCGTCGCGCGGGACGCCGGAGGCCAGGTCGCCGCCGGAGGCGAGGTCCCAGCGGGCGACGCGGCCGAGCGGCGTGCCCTCCTTGTACTCGCCGGAGGCCAGCGTGCCGCTGGTGTGGTCGACGCCGACGAAGGAGAAGACCGCGCCGCGCTTGACCAGCCGCCAGGAGTCGCTCTGCGGGATCACGTAGCGGTAGCCGAAGGCGTGGAAGCGGCCCTCGTGCCGGCCGACGCGGTCGGCGTCGCCGAGGTCGGACTGGGCGGTCCGCAGGTCGAGCAGGTTGTTGAGGTCGAAGACGCGCAGGCCGCGGAAGGTGTCGGCGACGTAGAGGCGGTCGCCGACCCAGCCGCAGCCGCCGGCGTGGATGTCGATGGGGCCGTAACTCCCGTCGGGGCGGGCCTCGACGAGCAGGCAGTGCTGGTACCGGAGGGTGCGCGGGTTGAGGAAGGTGACCCGGCAGCCACGCTCGCCGGTCTTGGTCTCCGGCTTGTAGTACCAGGTCACCGCGAAGGCCGGGACGCCGACGCCGCCGGAGTCGGCGCTGCCGCTGAGACCCTGCGGGTACCAGTCGGCGGTGTCCTCGTCCTTGGCGTCGAAGGCGTACCAGTCGACCGGCTTGGGGGTCATCGTGCCGATGAACCCGCTCGCGCCGCGGCGCACCCCCGTACGGTTGCCGGTGGCCAGCACGCCTTCGACGGCGGTGGCGCCGATCTCGCCGGCGAGCTTGGCCGCGCCTTCGGCGTAGGTGCCGGTGCTCCGCTGGAGGGTGAAGGGGGTCGGGTCGGCCTCGGTCATCCCCATGGCGGTCATGTCATCCTCGCTTTGCCGTCCGTTGTGGTCAGTTTGACGGGCGAGGCTGGACATTAGTTGCGTTTCTCCGGCACCTCTTCCGATGGGCCGCGGAAGGTCAGCGCCACAGGTGCACGGGCACCCCGCTCAGCGCGAGCTTGCGGTAGGCGGTGACCAGGGCCCGGGCGTCGCCGGGGAACTCCCGCTGCCACACCGCGCCGGTCCGCCCGGTCCGCACCCGCTGGGCGATGATCTCCAGGGCGGTGTCGGCCTCGTCGGGGACGACGCCGGCTTCGAGGAGCCCGGCCCTGGCCTGCGGCAGCAGGCTGAGGATGAGCTCGGAGGCGTCGAGCTCGCCCTCGTGCCCGGGCCAGGACAGCTTGGCGGACAGGCCCTGGCGGGCGGCGCGGTAGAAGTTCTGGTAGACCTCGCCGAACTTGTAGCCGGTCAGGTCGCGGTGCGACTCCGACAGGGTCAGTCCCAGCAGGAAGGCGGCGTTGGCCGTCATGTCCGCGCAGGTCGGCCCGGCGGGCAGGGCGCGCATCTCGATCCGCAGGTGGCCGCCGTCGGCGGGGTCGTAGACGGGCCGGTTCCACATCCAGACGGTGCCCATCTGCAGCCGGAGCTCGGCCAGGTCGGGGATGCCGCCCTGCCGTACGGTCTCCAGCGGGTCGGGGGCGTCGGTGAGCGCGGGCAGGACCGGCTCGTAGTCCTGGACGCAGCGCTCGAAGAGCTCGTAGGCGCCCTCGCGCACCCAGTCGGAGCCGAAGGTGACGCGCCCGTCGCGGCGGTAGAGGCGGCCGACGTCGCGGTCGTCGGCGGCCTCCTCCATGAGCACGATGCGGGTCTCCTCCCAGAGCCGCCGGCCGAGGAAGAGGGGCGAGTTGCCGGCGGCGGCGAGCACGGGGCCGATGGCGAGCTGGGCGGCGTTGAACAGCGGGGCGAAGCGCTCCGGCGGGGTGCGGAGGTGGATCTGCCAGGAGGTGTTGGCCGCTTCGAGCAGCACGTCCTCGACGACGAGTTCGAGGTCGTCGACGCGCACCACGAACGGTTCGAGCCGGACGCGGCGCACGCCGCGGCTGAGGGCGCGGTAGCGGGCCTCGTCGCTCATGGCGTGCGGGGTGAAGTCGCCGGTGCCGAGGGTGGGCAGGATGCCGATCGGGATCGCCCCGCCGCCTCCGCCGCCGTCGTCACCGTCGACGTCGAGCTCACCCGCCGCGCGGTCGACGAGCGCGGTGATCTCCTGCAGCTCGTCGCCCATCGCGCGGAACGGCGACCCGGCCAGCGGCACGGGGGTCAAATTGCCTTCCAGGTTGAAGCGGCCCAGCTCCAGCGTGAGCCGCGGGTCGCCGATCGCCTCGAGGAGTTCCTCGTTGCGCGGCAGCGGATCGCCCATCTTGTCGATGAGGAACAGCTCCAGCTCACCGCCGATGGTGGTGTCGCCCTGACCGAAGCCGGGCCGGTCGAGCAGCTCGCGGAAGGCGGCGAGCTGCTCGACCAGGCGCTCACCGAAGACGGCGAATTCCTGCTCGGTGAAACGCTCCTTGTCCAGTTCCTCTCCCATGCCCTCCTTCTGACCGGACGCGCGAACCTGACACCTCGCTCAGGGCGAAATATCAGCGGCGATTACTCTTTGTAGTAGGTGCACTACTCAGGGGGATTCACGATGAATGAGCACGATCGCACCGGCGAGCCCGACGACGCCGCGGCCAGGGCCGCCGAGCGCGCCCGGGAGGAGATCGCCGGGACCGGCGGCCGGGCCGGTGAGCCGGGCGGCTTCCGGGAGCCCACCGCCGAAGGCGGCACCGTCCCGGGCACGCCGGGACGCACCGGCGAGTTCGCCGAGGGCCGGGACCGGTTCGACCCGGACCGCCCCGCCACCGACGACCCGCTGCTCGGCCGGACGAGCCGCGCAGAGAGCACGACGGGCCGGACAGAAGGCACGACCGGCCGGACAGAGAGCGCGTCCGGCCGGGCCGAGGGCATGACCGGCAGGACGGAGGACGTGACCGGCCGGACGGAACGCACGACCGGCCGGGCGGAGGCGGCGGCCGGCAACGGGGCGCATCGCGTCGGGCGGACCGAGACCGGCCGCAAGGGCGGCAACGCCAAGTGGTGGTGGCTGGCCGTGGCCGCCGCGGCCGTGATCGGCCTGCTGTGGTGGGGCGGCTCGCGCAACACCACCCCGGAGGCGGGCCCCGCGCCCACCGCCGGGCAGGCCACCGACGGCCAGGGCGCCGGCCAGGCCGTACCCTCGCCCACCGACACCGCGGCGAGCTCGCCGGCCGCCTCGCCCACCGGCACCGAGACCGGGGCCGGGGCGGGCGCCGCCGGGACGGTCGCCGCGACCGAGGAGCCGCTGCGCTTCACCGTCGGCAAGCCCGAGCTGATGGAGTCGGTCGGCACCGCCCCGACGACCAAGGAGGCGGAGGGCCACTTCGCGGTGATCCCGGTCACCGCCGAGAACGTCGGCTCGGAGGAGGCCGTCTTCTCCGGCGCCATCCAGAGCGTGACCGGCTCCGACGGCCAGACCTACCTGCCCGACGTGTCCATCCTGCGCTACCTGCCGGACTCGAGCCGGCTCTACGAGCCGCTCGCGCCGGGCGCCTCGGCCTCGGGGCGGCAGATGTTCGACCTGCCGGACGACGTCACCCCGGTCAGCATGACGCTACACGCCGAGCGCGGCTCGAAGGGCGTCACGGTCGACCTGCCCTGACCTGGGGGTTGACCGTACCCGCAGGTCAAAGCCTAAGCTCAACGCGTGCGAGCCGTGCTTTTCGACCGCTTCGGCGGCGACCTCGACCTGTGCCAGGTCGCCGACCCCGTCCCCGCGCCGCACGGCGTGGTGATCCGGGTGGCCGCCACCGGCCTGTGCCGCAGCGACTGGCACGGCTGGCAGGGCCACGACCCGGACATCTCGGTGCTGCCGCACGTCCCCGGCCACGAGCTGGCCGGGGTGGTGGAGGCGGTCGGCTCCGACGTGCGGGGCTGGCGCCCGGGAGCCCGGGTGACCGTCCCGTTCGTCTGCGCCTGCGGCTCGTGTACGGCCTGCGCCACCGGCGACCAGCAGGTGTGCGAGCGGCAGACGCAGCCGGGTTTCACGCACTGGGGCTCGTTCGCCGACTTCGTGGCCATCGACCACGCCGACGTCAACCTGGTCGCCATCCCGGAGGACCTGCCGTACGCGACCGCCGCCGCGCTGGGCTGCCGCTTCGCCACCGCCTTCCGTGCCGTCGCCCAGGTGGGCCGGGTACGGCCGGGCGAGTGGGTGGCGGTGCACGGCTGCGGCGGCGTCGGCCTGTCCGCGGTGATGATCGCGGCGGCGGCCGGGGCGCGCGTGGTGGCGGTGGACGTCAGCGCCGACGCGCTGCACCTGGCCGAGCGGGCCGGCGCCACGCACTTCGTCAACGCCTCCTACGGCGACGCCGCCGCCCAGGTCATGGAGCTGACCAGGGGCGGCGCGCACGTGTCGCTGGACGCGCTGGGCAGCGCCCAGACCTGCGCCGCCTCGATCGAGGGGCTGCGCAGGCGCGGCCGGCACGTGCAGGTCGGCCTGCTGCCGGGCGGCCCGACGCCGCTGCCGATGGGCCGGGTGATCGGCTGGGAGCTGGAGCTGCTGGGCAGTCACGGCATGGCCGCGCACGCCTATCCGCCGATGCTGGAGCTGATCCGGAGCGGCACGCTCCACCCGGACCTCCTCCTCACCCGGACGATCGGGCTGGAGGAGGCGGGCAAGGCCCTGGCCTCGATGGGTTCGGTGCCGGGGGTGACGATGATCGTGCCGAACCCCTAGAGGCGGTGGATCTTGAGGTGGTCGCGCCAGCGGGCGATCGCCTCCTCGTCGGCGAAGGCCAGGGCGCGCATCATGTTGCCGCCGTCGCTGCGCCGGACGTTCGCCTCCAGGCGGCGGCGGAGCTCGGGGGCGAGCCGGGTGGTGCCCGCCTCGACGGTGTCGCCGTAGTGCGAGGCGAAGGCCACGCCCTTGAAGCCGGTCTTGCGCAGCAGCGTGGGCAGGGTCTGGCTGGAGTAGAACATCAGGTGGTTCTTGGTGAAGCCGCTCCACTTGGAGCCGTAGGCCTTCAGCAGCAGCGAGCGCGCGTTGACGGTGAGGATCATCAGCACGCCGCCCGGCGCGAGCAGCTCGCGGAAGCCGGTGAAGTCGTCGAGCGGGCGCGGCAGGTGGGCCAGCACCGACCACAGGGTGATCACGTCGAAGCCGCCGGCGGCGATCTCCGGGATGTCGGCGGGCGCGCCGAAGTGCGCCCGGGCGCGGGTGCCGCCCTCGGGCACGGGCAGGGCCTGCAGCCGCGCGTTGGCCTGCTCGACCGAGTCGGGCGACAGGTCCACGCCGCTGGCGTCGAAGCCGCGTTCCTGGGCGAGCTCCAGGAACAGCCCGGCGCCGCAGCCGAAGTCGAGCAGCCGCCGGCCGCGTCCCTCCTCGAAGACCGGCCCGAAGCTCTTCATGACCAGCCGGTAGCGGCGCTGCCGGTTCTCGGCGTAGTCGCCGGTCAGGAACTTGCTGTAGCTGTTGGCGTACAGGTCGCCCAGGCGTTCGGGGCGGACGTTGGGGTTGCGGTAGAGGAAGCCGCAGGAGGGGCAGCGGACGACGTGGTAGCGCCAGCCCTTGCCGCCGGTGGGCTCGAAGAGTTTCTGCTGGCGGGATTCGCCGCACAGCATGCAGCTCAGGTATTCCTCGATCTCGCCGAGCGGCACCCGCTCGCGGTATTCGTCGAGGGAGATCACCGGCGTGCGGGCGATCCGCAGGCGCCACTGGGCCTCGCGGATCTGGCGTTCGCCGGGCCGCACGTAGACGCGCTGGCCCCACGGCACCTTGTCGTATCGCGTGCCGTACACCAGCTTGTAGAGCTTTCGGCGGGCAGAGACCATGGGCGGCACCTCACACAGGTCAGGGGGCCCCCGAGTTTTGCCCCGTTTCGCGGAGACTATGCCAGCAGAATTCCGCTCGCGTTCATGAATTCCCATTTTCACCATATTGGGGACCAACCAGCTTGATGAGATGACTTTTCAGAATCTGACTCATTGGTCAGGATGAGGGCGACACCGTTTTCCCGAGGACCGCGAGGACCCAGTGATCCGGACATTGCTCGCCGAGGACATGGATCTGATCCGCGGGGCGATCGTCGCCCTGCTGGCCACCGAACCGGACATCGAGGTGGTGGCGGAAGTGGATCGCGGTGACGAGGTCCTGGCCGCAGCGCGGGCCTGCAAGCCGGACGTCGCCGTGCTCGACCTGGCGATGCCGGGCATGGACGGCCTGTCGGCGGCCAAGGAACTGCACGAGGAGCTGCCGGGGTGCAAGGTGCTGATCCTGACCGGCATCGGCACGCCCGGCTCGCTGAAGCGCGCGCTCGACGCCCAGGTGCGCGGCTTCCTGGCCAAGGACGCGCCGCCGAGCGAGCTGGCTGACACCATCCGCAAGATCGCCGGGGGCGGCACGGTGGTCGACTCGACGCTGGCCATCGCGGCGATGACCTCGCCGGAGACGCCGCTGACCGCGCGCGAGCTGGACGTGCTCGGCGCGGCCGCGGAAGGCTCGTCCATCCCGGAGATCGCCGCCTCACTCTTCCTGGCGGAGGGCACCGTCCGTAACTACCTGGGGCGCACCCGCACCAAGCTGGGCGCCCGCAGCGGCATCGACGCGATCCGCATCGCCCGCGAGTCGGGGTGGATCTGACAGGCCGGTCCAGGCGGCCAGGAAGGCGAGGGCGTCGGCGGCGAAGGCGATCGAGCGGCTGACCGCGCGGGCGCCGTGCCCGACGCCGCTCTCGTGCCGCAGCAGCACGGGCCGCCCGCCGGAGGAGGCCCACTGCAGGGCGGCGCACATCTTGCGCGCGTGCATCGGGTCGACCCGGGTGTCGCCCGCCGCGGTGGTGAACAACGTCGCCGGGTAGGCGGTCCCGGGCTCGACGTGGTGGTAGGGCGAGTAGGCCAGCAGCCAGGCGAGCTCCTCCGGCACCTCGGCCGAGCCGTACTCCTGGCGCCAGGCCCGGCCCAGGCCGGAGTGCTCGTAGCGGACCATGTCCAGCAGCGGCGCGGCGCACACGGCCGCCCCGAACAGGTCGGGGTGCTGGGTGAGCATCGCGCCGACGAGCAGCCCGCCGTTGGACTCCCCCCAGAGGCCGAGCTGCGAAGGCGTGGTCCAGCCCTCGGCGACCAGCAGCCGGGCCACGGCGGCGAAGTCGTCGAAGACGTTCTGCTTGTGCTCGCGCATGCCGGCGCGGTGCCAGGCCTCGCCCTCCTCGCCGCCGCCGCGCAGCCCGGCGATCGCCAGCACGCCGCCCGCCTCGACCCAGGCCAGGGAGTCGGCGGCGTAGGCCGGGGTCAGCGAGCGCCCGAAGCCGCCGTAGCCGGTCAGGATGGCCGGGCGCGGGCCGCCGGGCCACGAGCGCCGCGCGACCACCACGACCCGCACCGGCGTGCCGTCCTTGGAGCGGCAGGTGAGCTGGCGGCTCTCCACGTCCGGCGGGGCGCTCGGGCCCGGCGCGGCCGGCCACCGCGTGGCCGCGCCGGTGCGGGCGTCGTAGCGCCAGACGGCCGGCGGGGTGACGGCGTCGGTGTAGGTGAACCAGGCCTCGTGGCCGCCCTCGGGCCGGGTGGTGAGCGAGCCGGCGGTGCCGCTGCCGGGCAGCGGGATGCCGCCGGTGCGCCGCCCGCTGACCTGGTCGTGCAGGTCGAGCTCGGACAGCCCGTGCCGCACGCGGGCCACCAGCAGGGTGCCGCCCTCCAGGACGGTGAAGGAGGTGGTGACCGCTTCGGGGTCCTCGGGCACGAGCTCGGTCCAGCGGCCTGGCAGGGCGGGGTCGGCCACGCAGATCCGCCCCCTGGGCGCGTCCCGGTCGGTCAGCACGTACAGCAGGCCGTCCGGGGCGACGGCGGCGACGCTGTGCGCCTGCCCGGCCGGCTGCACGCGGCGCAGCTCGCGGCCGGTGAGGTCGGCCAGCCACAGCTCGTTCGGCGCGGAGGCGCCCGGCGCCGCCGACACCGTCAGCCACCGCCCGCACCCGCTCATCGCCAGCCCGTAGGAGGCGCCCTCCCCCGCGGTGAAGACCAGCGCGTCGCGCTCCGGCGGCTCGCCGAGCAGGTGCCGGTAGACGCCCTGGCCGAAGCGGATGTAGAAGAAGCCGTCGCCCCGGCTCGTCCAGGCCACCGGTGAGTACCGGCAGCCGTGGATCGGCCCGTCCACCGCCCGGCCGGTGCCGGTCTCCAGGACGTGCAGCTCCGCGCGTTCCTCGCCGCGCCTGGAGACCTGGTAGGCCAGCAGCTCGCCGTCCGGGCTCGGCTCCCAGCCGTCCACCGTGGTCAGCCCGGTCGGGTCGAGCCGCATCGGGTCGAGCACCACCCGCTCCCCCGACCGCACCACGGGGTGTTCCTGGCCGGGGTCGCGGCGGAGCTCGAAGCACCGCTCGCCGCGCCACACCGGCGGCGTCACCTGGCCCGCCTGCCCCAGCTCGGCCAGTCTCGCCCGCAGCCGTTCGCGCCAGGGCAGCCGCCCGGCGTGCTCGAGCCAGAGCGTGTCCTGCTCGGCCTGCCACGTCTTCGTCGCCGGGTCCCCGGCGTCCTCCAGCCATCGGTAGGGGTCGGCGATCTCGTGGCCGTGCAGGCTCTCCACGTACGGCAGGCGTACCGCGGGCGGGTAGCTCATGGGATCAGTTCCTCTCTGGCGAAACGGCGATCACGAGGGGCCCCGTCGCCGAGCGTCAGCACCCGGCGGGCGCGGCGCGCGGAGGCGGCGCGGTGGGCGATCACGACGAGCGTCCCCGGCCGGCGGGCGAGCGCCTCCTCGGCGCGGGCCTCGGCCACCGGGTCCAGGTGGCAGGTGGCCTCGTCCAGCACGATCAGCCGGGCGGGGCTGAGCAGGGCCCGGGTCAGGGCCAGGAGCTGCCGCTCCCCCGCCGACAGCGCGGCCGGGTCGAGCAGGCCCTGGTAGCCGCCGCAGCGGGCGACGAGCTCGGCCAGGCCCAGCTCGGCCACCGCGGCCTCGGCCTCGTGCTCGGACGCCTCGCCGGGATAGGCGAGGTTCTCCAGCACGGTGCCGCGGAAGACGTAGGCCTCCTGCGGGATCAGCAGGCGGGCGGCGGGGTCGACCCGGTCGGCCGGGAGGCCGCCGATCAGCACCTGCCCGGCGTCGGGGCGCAGGGCGCCGGCCAGCAGCGCGGCCAGGGTGGACTTGCCCGCGCCGCTCGGCCCGGTGATCGCCAGGTGCTCGCCGTCGGCGACCTCCAGGTCGAGGCGGTCGAGCACCGGTTCGGCCTGCGGGCCGTAGGCGAAGGTGACCTGGCGCAGGGTGAGCGTGACGTCGGCGGGCCGGGCCGCCGGCGGGGGCGGGATGGCGGCCGGGGTGCCGGCGAGGATGCGGCCGAGCGCGGCCAGGAGGCGCACCCCGCTGACGCCGACGCCTTCGACCAGGCCGCCGAGTGCCGGGGCGAGGGACTGGGTGACGTAGGCGAGCGCGCCCACCACGGTGGCGATGGCCACGCCCTGGGCCAGCAGAGCCGGGGTCCAGGCCAGCACGAGCAGCACCGGCAGCCAGCCGCCCACGGTCAGCGCGGTGGTGCGCAACGCGGTGAGGCGGGCCAGCCTGGCGGCGGTGGCGGCCTGGGCCTCGACGAGCGCGCCGAGCCGGTCACCGGCGCTTTGCTCGGCGCCGCAGGCGGTGAGGTCGCGCAGCGCGCCGGCGACCGTGGTCAACTCGGCGCCGGTGGCCTCGTCGGCCTCCAGGTGGGCGCGCTGAGCGCGGATCAGGGCTGGGAGCGAGGCCAGGAACAGCGCGGTGCCCAGCGCGAAGGGGACCAGCACCGGCAGGGCCAGCGCCGGGACCAGCGTCAGCAGCCCGAGCGCGGCGCTGACCAGCGTGAACACGAAGCCGCGCAGCACGGTCACCAGGGCGGCGAAGGCGTCCCTGGCCAGCTCGACCTGGAGCGTCGCGCGGGTGAGCGCCGCGCCGCCGGGCGGCGGGGCGCGGAAGGAGGCGGTGGCCTCGTGCAGCAGGCCGCGCACCACGTGGTGCAGCAGGTCGTCGCGGAACGGCTCGGCCAGGGCGGCGACGCCCAGGATCACCTGGCGGGCGGCGACCGCCGCCACCAGCCACGCGCCGCCCAGCAGCGCCAGCCAGGCCAGGCCGGTCAGCAGGCGGCCGGCCGCGAAGCCGTCCTCGATCGCGCGGGCCACGGCGTGGCCGATCAGGAAGGCCGGCGTCACCTCCAGCACCGACCAGGCGGCGATCTTGGCCAGCACGGCGGGCCGCCGCCGCAGCGCCGCCCACAGCACCTCGCGCGGGCGCGTCATCGGGGCTCCTCGTCGAAGGCGGCGCGGTAGCCGGGGTCGTGCCACAGCTCGCGGTGCGGGCCGAGCCGCCGCACCCGGCCGCCGTCCAGCCAGACGACGAGGTCGGCGCGGGCGGCGACGTCGGGGCGATGGGTGACCACCAGCCGGGTGCGTCCGCCGAGCTCGCCGGTGAGGGCCTCGTTGACCAGCGCCTCGGTGGCCGAGTCGAGGCTGGAGGTGGCGTCGTCGAGGATCAGCAGCCGCTCGGCGTGGGCGAAGGCCCGGGCCAGGCCCAGCCGTTGCCGTTCGCCGCCGGACATCGGGGCCTGGGCGAGCGGCGTGCCGTACCCGTGGGGCAGCCTGCGGACGAAGGCGTCGGCCCGGGCGGCGCGCGCGGCGGGCTCGGCCCGGCCGCCGCCGAGCTCGATCGCGGCGGCCACGCTCGCGCCGACCAGCACGGGGCGCTCGAAGGCGTAGCCGACCGCCCGGCGCAGCTCCGCGCGTGACAGCTCGGGCAGGGGCGTGCCGTCGAGGAGCACCTGGCCCTCGTCCGGGTCGGCCAGGCGGCCGGCGAGCGCGGCGACCAGGGACTTGCCCGCGCCCGAGCGCCCGACGACCGCGGTCAGGGAGCCGCCTGGCAGGGTCAGCGCCGGGATCTCCAGCCCGGCCGCCCGCACCCCGCGGAAGGTGAGCGTGCCCCGGGCCGGAGCGGGCAGCGAGGCGGTGCCGTACGGCACGGCGGGCACGGCGAGCAGGGCCTCGACGCGGGCGGCGGCGGCGCGGGCGCGGGCGAGCTGCCCGGCGAAGCCGAGGGCTCCGCTGAGCGCGGCGCCGAGGACGGCGTAGCGGGCCGCCGCGTAGACCTCGCCGACGGTCAGCCGGCCGGAGGCCAGCAGGAACCCGGCCGCCACCAGGACGGCGACCTCCACGAGCGGCACCATGAGCCCGGCTCGCACCCCGGCGGAGGCGCCCGCGCGCCACAGGGCCAGGCCGTGCGCGCGCAGCCGCGGCAGGGGCTGGAGGATGCGCCGCGTCTCCCTGTCGCCGGATCGGGCGGCGGCGATGGTGCGGGCCCCGGCCAGCGCGTCGGCCAGCCGCGCGGCGATCTCCCCCTGGGCCTCCTGGTAGGCGCCGGACAGCACCCCGCTGACCCGGGCGAAGGCCCGCAGCACGAGCACGATCAGCCCGACCCCGCCGAGCAGCGCCAGCGCGAGCAGCGGATGGATCAGGGCCAGCGCGACGATCGCGCCGGCGGTGGGCACGAGCAGCGAGAGCGCCGAGACCACGGCCTCCGGCGCGCGGCCGAGTTCCTCGGCGTTCAGGCCGGCCCTGGTGACGATCTCGCCGGGGGGCAGCCGCCGGGTCAGCGCGGGCCCGGCGCCGAGCACGTGCCGCACGAGCGCCTGCCGGATCCGGGCGGAGGCTCGTGCGCCGCTCATGCCCCGGGCCCAGACGGCGAGGCTCTCGCCCAGCACCGCGAGCGCCACGGCCGCCCCGACCACGAGTGCGGAGCCGGCCGGGGGACGGCCGGCGGCGAAGGCGTCGACGAGCGAGCCGATGAGCGCGGGGAGGGCGAGCTGGGCGGCGGTGGCCAGGATCGTGCCGGTGGCCAGGAGCGCGGGCCACGGGCCGCCGTCGCGGACCGCCTGCCGTACCAGCCGGTCGGCCATGGGGTTCCTTCCGGGAAGAGGCCGGGACGGGGTTCCGGAACCCGGCAAGAGGCCGGGTCGGGGGGGTTCCGGAACGGATGCGGCCCCGGGGCGCGCGCACCCCGGGGCCAGGTCATCCGATCAGTGGCAGAGAGCGACGCTCAGGTTGCTCGGCTTGCCAGAGTGACACGTGAGGGCCGTGAGGGTGCTGCCGCCGCTGGCGACGTCCGAGCTCGCGGGAGCCTCCAGACCCTGAAGGTCGAGAAGGGACATCCGTCTACACCTCCTTCCGGGTTTCGTGACGGGCAGGCCGCCGGGCAGGCGGCTCGAGGAACGGCAGGCAGGCCCGCCGTTCCGGCTGGTGGGCGGCCAGGGCGAGCAGGACGCCCGCCGTACCGGTTGCCAGATCCATGGACAGGCGCAGCAGTTGGTCGCCGGGGAAGGCCAGCCCGCCGCCGTACGGCAGGGCGTGCCAGCGCAGCCCGGCGGGCTGGGCGCCGAAGGCGGCGACGATGCCGGCGCGGCCGGTGAACAGGCCGGGCTGGACGAAGTAGCCGGAGCGCGCGACCAGCCCGAGCTCGGCCAGCGCGACGGCGAGTTCCTCGTCGGGCCGGTGGGCCAGGTAGCGGGCGAGCACGAGCGCGATGCCGGCCGAGCCCTCGTCCAGGTAGGGCAGCAGCCGCCAGCCCTGGTTGACCTGGAGCGAGCCGTCCTCGGCGTGCTTGCAGCGGCGCAGGTCCTGGCGGAGCGCGGTGCCGGCGAGGTCGAGCAGGGCGGCGTCGCCGGTGCGCTCGTAGGCGTGCAGGAAGAGCAGGGCGGGTCCGCTGGAGCCGTGCATCAGCCCGGCGCGCGGGTGGGTCCCGCCGCTGAGCTCGGGCACGTCGGTCACCCCGCCGAGCCGGTCCGCGCACAGCTGCACCGCCTGGCTCGCGAGATCGTCGAAGCCCAGGTGGAAGAGGGTGAGCCCGATGCCGGACAGGCCGGAGAAGAGCGCGGACTCCAGCTCGTGCCAGTTCTCGCGCAGCGCGACGCCGAGCACGTCGAGCGCCTGTTCGCGGTGGCCGAGCAGGTCGAGGACGTAGGCGATGCCGTGCAGCCCGTCGTAGAGCCCGAGCCCGGAGCCGGCCGCCGGGGGCCGGGTGGCGCGTTCGACGAGCCACTCGGTGTGCAGCGGCGCGAGCCCGGCGGCGTGCAGCGCGTAGAGCACGCCCGCCGCGCCGTGCGCCAGGCTGAGGGCCCGGCCCGGCTCGAACTGGGCGATGTCGCCGGGGAAGAGCCGGTCGTCCCGGTGCGGGGTGGCGCTGGCCGCGATGGCCTTGCCCAGCGCCGCGCGCAGGTCGGGCCAGGCGGCCTCGCCGGGCATCGGCGGCGCCTTCCAGACCGCGTCGCCGGCCAGCGTCTCGACCGCCGGGGCCAGGGCGCCGCGCGTGAGCGGGAAGGCGCCGGTGACCACCTCGCCGAGGTGGCGGGCCTTGCCGCGGTCGAGCGGCAGCATGATCGTGCACTGCGGGGCGAACAGGCCCAGCCGCAGCGCCGCCAGCGCGTAGGCGTCCACCTCGGTGCCGTGCCGGTCGGCGGGCGGCGCGAAGGCCGGATGCGCCAGCGCGGAGCGGCCGCGCTCGTCGGCGAGGGTCGCCACCTCGAAGTCGATCAGGACGGTCCTGCCGTCCTCGGTGAGCAGGATGTTGTCCGGGTGCAGGTCGCCGAAGACGACGCCGCGCGAGTGCAGTTGCGCCACCGCCGCCTCGACCCGCTCCAGCGTCTCCAGCGCCCAGCCGGTGTACTCGGCCAGCTCGTCCGGGCCGCAGGTGGCCCAGGTCAGCGGGAAGCGGCGGACCAGCCGGCGCTGGAGGGTGACGCCGTCCACGAACTCCTCGACGAGGAAGTGGTGCTCGCCCAGGGTGAAGTGGTCCAGCAGCCGGGGCACCGCCTCCAGGCCGGCCAGGCGCTCCAGGATCATCCGCTCGTGGGTCAGCCGGGCCACCGCGTCGCGGCCGGCCGCGTCCAGGCCGGCGTGCGGGCGGGCCTCCTTCAGCACCACGCGCTCGCCGCTGCGGGTGTCCTCGGCCAGGTAGACGCCGCCGCCGTTGGAGAAGTGCAGCACCGACTCGATCCGGTACGGCAGGCCGTCCACCCGCACCGCGTCGCGGGCCTCCAGGTGGGGGCGCAGGAAGGCGGGCAGGCTCACCCACTCAGGGACGGTGAAGACCGCGTTCCGCACGTCGGGGACCGCCTTGCCCTCGCCGTCGAGCACGGCCAGGACGCGGTCGCCGCTGCCGGACAGCACGTGCCGCTCGGCGAAGCCGCCGTAGCGGACGAACAGCGGGCCCTCGCCGTAGCGCAGGTCGCTGAGGATGTACGGGCCCTCGACGCCGCGCAGCGCCTCGTCGAGGTCCTTGAGCGTCAGCTCCAGCTCGGCCTCGTCGCGCGGGTAGAGCGTGAGCAGCTTGCCGCTGGAGGCGCGGGAGGCGGCCTTGGAGTTGAGCATCACCAGCACGGCCGGACCGCGCAGGAACTTGAAGGCGATGCCCCGGGCCACGCAGTAGTCACGCACCGTCTCCACCGCCCGCTCGGCGTCGTCCAGGCGGGCGGACACGTGGATCTTCCAGCCCTGGGCGGGCAGCGGGTCCTGGCCGGTGGGGGCGTAATAGAGCCAGGTGTCGCTCGCGTAATGCGCCCAGCCGTCGGGAAGGGGTTTTCTGGCGGCGGCGAATTGCGCCTCGGGCGTGGCCTCGCTGTCGAGCACGTCGTAGAAGTGCTGGTCAGCCAGACAATAAAGTTCGTATTGCGCCATGCTTGCCACCTCCCAATCTCGACTTGTTACGAGAATGTCGAATGGGGAGGTGTCGGGTCTACGCCATGGCACATCAGGTGACGGCTAGTTATTCACCGGCCAATTGTGTGTTTTACACATGCTGGTGTGTGATGTGGGTGGATATCCAGAAAACCGCATGTGGCAGCCTCGTGGCCTCGAACCGGCCGCCCGCCTCGGTCACCTTCTCGCGCAGGTTGAGCAGCCCGTGCCCGGCCGGGCCGGCCGAGCGGGCGCCGTCGTTGACCATCGACAGGTGGAACGTTCCTTCACGCTCCGACAGCCAGATGGCGCATTCCTTCGCCGAGGTGTGCCGCAGGATGTTCGTCACCCCCTCCCGCAGCACGTGCGTGAGCACCTCCGAGACCGGGCGCGGCACCTCCTCGCAGCTCATCCGCACCCGGCAGCTCACCCCCGCCGACTCCAGCACCGAACGCGCCGAGTTCAGCTCCGCCTCCAGGGACGGCAGCCGCAGCCCGTGCGCGACCGACCGGACGTCCCCGGTCACCCCGCGCACCAGCTCCAGCGCCTCCGCCACCGCCGCCGCCACCTTCGCGTCCCCCGCCGAGGCGACCAGCCGCTGCAGCAGCTCGATCTTGAGCACCAGCACGGTCAGCCGGTGCCCCACCAGATCGTGCAGGTCCCGGGTCAGCCGGCGGCGCTCCTGCTGGACCGCCTCCCCCACCTGCTGCCCCCGCACCGCGCCCAGGCAGTGCGTGCGCATCGCCAGGATGATCAGCGCGTACTCCGCCAGCCCCGCCACCGGCACCCCCGCCACCCACGGCGACAGCGGCCCGGGCGCCAGCGCCAGCACCGGGCCGCAGCCCAGCGCCGCCGCCAGCGGCCACCACGCCCGCGTGCGGTCCGCCAGCACGAACAGCCCGCCCGCCAGCAGGCACCCCACCGGCGCCCACCCCTCGCCCCACACCCACAGCGGCGCCCACGTGAGCACCGCCTGCGCCCCCACCGTCCACCACGGCACCCTGCGGTGCTTGACCACCCTGGCCACGATCAGGGCGTGCAGGACCAGCACCCCCGCCAGCCCCGCCGCCCCCGCGGCCACCTCGCCCCAGCTTCCGGCGAGCTCCACCAAGGTCCTGCCGACGAGCCAGAAGGCCCCGGCTCCCCAGGTGAGCCCGCATAACCAGATCGGCGACAACGCTGCGATCCCCACCGAACGCGGCGCGGAGGTTCCGTCCATCGGTTCCCTTCGCGTGCACTCCACTGTTCCCTTGTGCCCTGGCGCTTCTCTTCCCTCGCCAGGGGTACGGCACGCCGCGGCGGACCACGTGTCCGGCACTGGCCGGGCACGCCTGGTTCGCCTGCCGTACCGTCTCTTGGCTGGAAGTGGTGCGGTGCAGGGATTGAGCCGTGTGCTGCGGGGCTGGGGCCCGCGCGCCTCCCTCTTCCTCCAAACCGCCCCATCTAACGCGAACCTCTCGAAGGGCGCCCTCTACCATCGGCGCATGGACTCCATCCGACTTGGAAACAGCGGCCTGAAGGTCTCCCCCATCTGCCTGGGCATGATGAGCTACGGCGATCCGGCCAGGCTCGAGTGGTCGCTCACCGAGGAGCAGGCCGAGCCGATCGTGCGTCGCGCCGTGGAGTCGGGGATCACCTTCTTCGACACCGCCGACGTCTACAGCGCCGGGCAGTCCGAGCGCGTCACCGGCAGCCTGCTGCGCAAGCTCTTCCCCCGGCGGGAGGAGTACGTCCTGGCGACCAAGGTCTACTTCCCCATGGGCAAGGCGGCCAACGACGGCGGCCTGTCGCGCAAGCACATCATGTCCGCCATCGACGCCTCCCTCGACCGGCTCGGCACCGACTACGTCGACCTCTACCAGATCCACCGCTTCGACGAGGAGACGCCGATCGAGGAGACCATGGAGGCGCTCCACGACGTGGTCCGCTCCGGCAAGGCCCGCTACATCGGCGCCTCCTCCATGGCCGCCTGGCAGTTCTCCAAGGCCCAGTACACCGCCTCGGCCAACGGCTGGACGCGCTTCGTCTCCATGCAGAACCACTACAACCTGCTCTACCGCGAGGAGGAGCGCGAGATGTTGCCGCTCTGCCTGGACCAGGGCGTGGGGGCCATCCCGTGGTCGCCGCTCGCCCGCGGCGTCCTGGCCCGTGCGGGCTCCTCCTCCGCCTCCGGTACGGCCCGCGCCACCAGCAGGGACGCGCAGCGCATCGAGTACCTCTACGACGCCGAGAACGACGCGGCCATCCTCGACCGGCTCGCCCAGGTCTCCCGTGAGCGCTCCCTGCCCGCCGCCCAGATCGCCCTCGCCTGGCTCCTCCACCAGCCGGCCGTCACCGCGCCCATCATCGGCGCCACCAAGGACCGGCACGTCGACGACGCGGTGGCCGCCGCCTCGGTCCGGCTCACGGACAAGGAACTCGCCTTCCTCGCCGAGCCGTACACCCCACGCCCGGTCCGCTCCTGATCTCCACCGTCCACAGCCCGTCGGGGGCGGTCCGTCAGGTGAGGTGCCGTGAGCCAGAAGGCGTACTGGAACGGGGTGGGGGCGGGGAAGACGTTCACCCACCCGGTGCAGCACCAGTGGCTAGCCGGGGTGGATCGGGGGGCGCGGGTCCTGGACTACGGGTGCGGGTACGGGCGCGTGGTGGCCGAGTTGGGCGAGCACGGGTTCCGGGACGTCTCCGGGGTGGACATCTCGCCGGCGTTGGTCGCTCGGGGGCGGAAGGACGGGCTGCGGCTCAGCGTGCTGGAGTCGCCGCCCGTCCTTCCGCATGCGGCGGGGAGCGTGGACGTGGTCCTGTTGTTCGCGGTGCTGACGTGCGTGCCCGAGGACGAGGCGCAGCGGGCCATGGTGGCGGAGCTGGTCCGGGTGCTGGCGCCGGGCGGGCTGCTGTACGTGAGCGACCTGCTGCTGCAGGACGACCGGCGCAACCGGGACCGCTACGCCGCCCAGGCGGCGCGGGGCGGCCTGCCGTACGGGGCGTTCGTGACCGGTGAAGGGGCGGTCTGCCGGCACCACGACCTCGGCCACCTGCGCGCGCTGCTGGCGGAGGTCGAGGTGGTGGACGAGCGCCGGATCGAGGTCACCACGATGAACGGGCACCCGGCGCGGGCGGTCCAGGTGCTGGCCCGCAAGAGCTGAGCGTCAGGACGCCTGCTCCAGGGCGTCCACGCTGCCGGACATGATCGTGCGCAGATTGGCGGTGATGCGGTCGAGCGGCCAGTCCCACCAGGCGATGGCGAGGAGCCGGTCGACGTCGGCGTCGCTGTAGCGGCGGCGGATGAGCTTGGCCGGGTTGCCGCCGACGATGCCGTAGTCGGGCACGTCGTCCACGACGACCGCGCCGGAGGCGATGATCGCCCCGTGGCCGATGCGCACGCCGGGCATCACCATCGACCGGTAGCCGAACCAGACGTCGTGGCCGACAACGGTGTCCCCCCGCCCCGGCAGCCCGGCGATGAGGTCGAAGTGCTCCGACCACGACCCGCCCATGATCGGGAACGGGAAGGTCGAGGGGCCGTCCATGCGGTGGTTGGCGCCGTTCATGATGAACCGCACCCCCTCCCCCAGCGCGCAGAACTTGCCGATGACCAGCTTCTCCGGGCCGTAGTGGTAGAGCACGTTGCGGGTCTCGAAGGCGGTCGGCTCGTCCGGGTCGTCGTAGTAGGAGAACTCGCCGACCTCGATCAGCGGCGAGGTGACCAGGGGCTTGAGCAGCACCACCCGCGGCTGGCCGGGCATGGGGTGGAGCACGGTCGGATCCGCGGGGACACGTGACATACGGATGGTTCCCTCCTGTGCGGGACCGCCGGGCGACCCGCTAATGCGACAAGTGCTACATTAAGATCCTGCCACGCCCGCCGCCCGCCGAGCAAACCGGATGCCCCCGTGACCACTCCCCACGAGCAGAGCGCCCCGCCCGCCCGCCGCAGACCCGGAGGGCGTACGGCCCGCACCCGCGCCCAGGTGCTCGACGCCGTCCTGGCCGAGCTCGGCGAGCACGGCTACGACGGGCTGACCATGGACGCCGTCGCCGCCCGGGCCGGCGTGCACCGGGCGACGGTGTACCGGCGGTGGGGCGACGTCGGCGGCCTGCTCGCCGACTTCCTGGACGCGGCCGGCGAGGACGGCTGGCAGCCGGCCGACACCGGCTCGCTGACCGGCGACCTCGCGGCGCTGAACCGGGAGATCCAGGAGGCGCTGACCATGGAGCCGCCCGTGGTCTCCGCGCTGATCGCCGCCTCGTTCCGGTCGGAGCAGGCCGAGCGGGCGCAACGGCGGCTGTGGGACGATCGCTACACCCGGTGCGAGGTCATCGTGACGCGGGCGGTCGAGCGCGGCGAGGTCCCGGCCGGGGCCGACGCCCGGCGGCTGCTGATCGCGGCCACCGCGCCGGTCTACCACCAGCTCGTCCTGCTCCGGATGCCGGTCGAGGCGGACCTGCCCGAGCAGGCGGCCAGAACCGCCGCGCTGGCCGCGGCCGCCGGAGCCTTCTCCCCGCCGCCGGCCCAGGCCGGCCCTCCGGCGAAAGGCAGCCCGTGACCGACCGCGCCAAGCCCATCAGGGAGAAGGCCCTCTGCTACATCGTCCGCGACGGCCGGTTGCTCGTCTTCCGGCACGTGGACGTCCCGCTGGAGGAGGCCGGGGTGCAGGTGCCCGCCGGCGGGATCGAGGCCGGCGAGACGCCAGAGGAGGGCGCCCTGCGCGAGGCCCGGGAGGAGACCGGGCCGACCGAGCTGTCGATCGTGCGCAAGCTCGGCGTCACCGACTACGACGTCACGCCGTACCGGTGGGAGATCCAGCGGCTGCACGTGTTCCACCTGGCGCTGCACCAGGAGACGCCCGAGCGCTGGGCCAGCGAGGAGCGCGGCGGGGGCGCGGCGATCCGGCTGGAGTGTTTCTGGATTCCGCTGGAGCAGGGTCACGTGCTGGCCGGAGGCCAGGGCGCGCTGCTGTCCCGCCTGTTCTGAGCGCGCGCTAGCGGGGGGCGGGGATGCGGTCGAGCAGGCCGGTGGTCAGGTGGTCGAGCCGGGCCGCGGCGGCCGGGTCGAAGTCCTCGCCGGCCGGCTCCAGCGGCTTGCCGCGCAGGTAGGCGGTGAGGGCGGGCCGCGGCGGGGCGTCCATCAGGGCGAGCATCGGCCCGATCGCCTTGCCGACCGGCTTGGCGAAGAGCCGGGCGAGCACCTTGAGCGCGGCGCGCTTGGGCTGCGGCAGGGGGTCGGTGAGGCCGGTGTCGACGAAGCCGGGGTTGTAGAGGACGTACCGTGTCCGGGCGTCCGGGTGCCGGGCCGGGAAGGCGACGCCGAGCAGGTCGTTGCAGCGGGAGGCCTGCATCGACGCGCGCATCCCGGAGTAGCCGTCGCGCCACTGGAGGTCGTCCCAGTTGATCCGGCCCGGCAGCCCGCCGGGCCCCGCGAGGTTGAGCACGACGGGCGCCTCGGCGCGTTCGAGGTGACCGAGCAGCCCGTGGCCGAGCACGAACCGGCTCAGGTAGGCGAGCGCGAAGGTGAACTCCAGCCCGTCCGCCGTCTCCTCGCGGGCGGTGCGGAAGCGCTGGGCGCCGAAGACCAGCCCGTCCACGGCCTCGGTGGCCGCGCTCACCCGCTCGACCACCTGCCGCATCCCGGCGACGGTGCTCAGGTCGGCCTGGAGGAACACCGCCCGGTCGGCCGCGCCGGCCCGCCGCGCCTCGGCGAGGAAGGCCTGGCCCTTCGCCGCGCCGCTGGCCACGGCGATCACCCGGTCGCCGCGCCGCAGGAAGTGCAGGCCCAAGCCCTTGCCCAGGCCGTCCGTGCCGCCAGTGATCACATAGGTCCGCATGCCCCAGCCCTTCTAAGTCATCGGTCGGTGACATGGAGACTAGGCCGCATGCCTGGATAAGTCAACGTTCGATGACTTATGATGACTTCATGGACCACCACCGACGCCGCGACAAGGCCGCCACCCGCGCCAAACTCCTCGACGCCGCCCGCCTGCGCTTCGCCCGGCACGGCTTCGACGGCACCGGCGTCCGCGACATCGCGGCCGACGTCGGCGTCGACCCCGCGCTGGTCTTCCGCTACTTCGGCTCCAAGGAGCAACTCCACGACGAGGCCGTGCGGATGGAGATCCCGGAAGGCCTCGCCGCCGACCCTGACCGGCCGCTCTCCGACGTCGTCGGCACGCTGCTGCACGAGGTCGTCTTCGCCGGCTGGGAGCAGTTCGACGGCGACCACCCGCTGCTGGTGATGTTGCGCTCGGCCGGGCAGCCGGCCATCCGGGAGCAGGTGCGCACGCAGGTCTGCGAGGGCTACCTGCCCGAGTTCGCCGCCCGGATGGGCGGCGACAACCCCGCCCTGCGGGCCGAACTGGCCGGGGCGCTCCTGCTCGGCATGGGCGTCATGCGCTCCCTGCTCGACACCCCGGCCCTGCGCGAGGCCTCCTTCGAGGAGACCCGCGCCCTGGTCGCCCGGCTCGTCGACGCGCTGGTGGACGCGCCTCGGCCCGGTCGCGGCGGGCGCGACCGGGCCGAGGGACGGGGAGCCTCCTAGCGGGTGACGGTCTGGCCCGAGGTGACCGAGGTCCAGTACAGGGCCCCCGCCACCTGGGCGAACAGGCCCTTGGGGTGGTTGCGGAACAACGGCTCGGTCCCGAAGACGACCACGGCCGCGCCGCGCTCGTCCCGGCCGCTGATGACGGCGGCCTGGCCGCGGGCGGCCTCGGGGCCACCGGCGCCGGCGGAGGTGGCCCGCCAGTGGCCGGAGACCAGGGGGCCGTCGGTGGCGTAGGACTGCTCGGCCTTCACGCCGGGCCCGAGGTCGGTGAACCAGCGGGGCGAGTAGACGAACGAGTGCTCGCCCGAGGCCATCCGCACCACGCCGTTGCCGTCGGGGTTGCCCGCGACGTGCGTGGCCGCCAGCAGGCCGGCCGCGGCGTTGAAGGCGGCTCCGGTGTTGCCGCGCGTGACGACGCCGCCGGAGGCCAGGTAGGCGTCGAGCGCGGCGCGGGCGGCCGGGTTGAGCGCGGCGTAGGACAGGCCGCTGGAGACGTACAGGACGTCGGTGGTGCTCCAGTCGTAGCCCGCGTTCAGCAGCGCGGTGTTCACCGGGGTGACCCGGAAGCCCAGCTCACGCAGGGTGAACAGCTCGTCGGCCGAGGCGGCGGCGGTGATGCGGACCGGCGTCAGGACCGGGCCCTCGCCTGCCGTACCGGCTCGGGTGAAGCGCACGCCGTAGCGGTCGGCCACCTCGCGGGCGGCGGCACGGGCCGAGGCGGGCACGACGGCGGAGCCGTCGCCCGCCCAGGTGACCGCGACACCCCGGCCGATCAGGTCGTTGACGGCCTGGACGTCCTTGCCGTCGGCGACCTTGAGCGCCAGGGCACCGCCGCCGGAGGGCACGTGACCGGTGGGCGAGGCGGCGGCGACCGGGGCGGCGACGACGCGCAGCCGCTCGGTGACCGGCGTCACGGGAGCGCCCCACAGCAGCGAGTGGCTCCAGCCGGAGATGTCGTACATGGCCTCCACGCGCGGGCTGATGTCGGCGCCGCGCTCCAGGATGACGTTGGCCAGGCCGCGCTTGGGCTGGCGCATGTCGACGACGTAGGTGCCGGCCGGGTGCGTGCTGCCGCCGGAGCGGAAGGGCAGCAGCGCCTTGCCGACGCGGACGTCGTTGGCGACCAGGAAGTCGACCAGCCGCGCCGCGGCCGGGCCGGAGGCGGGGATGACGTAGGCGCGGGGGTAGGTGGTGTTGTAGACGTCCTCGGGCCCGAAGCCGGGCACGATGCCCAGCGGCACGACCTTGGACGGCTCGCCGGCCGCGCCGCGGCGGAACCACTCGACCTGGTCGGCGACCAGCTTGGCGCCGTTCTTGCCCACGTGCTGGTAGGTGCCGCGGATGGCGGCGGCGTGGATGTCGGTGTTGATGCGCGAGCGCCGGCGCAGTTCCTCGACCGGGAGCGAGGTGTAGGCGGCGTTGTTGACCTGGAGCGGCACCTCGATGGTCTGGGCGATCACCGCGCCGTGGAAGGGGGCGTACTGCGGGGTGAAGATGGGCGGCCAGTCGTCCCAGCCGTCGACGTAGTCGCGGAAGGGGATCTCGACCGGCAGCACGCCGTCGGGCTCGGGCTTGTAGCCGAGGCCGTTGATGGAGCTCTCCAGGTTGAGACCGTTGGCCCAGGTGTTGGTGATGAACAGGTCGTACTCGTAGTTGGCCCCGTGCGGCGGGGTGGTCGGCTCGACCAGCGTGCCGTTGACGTAGCCGTGCAGGTCGATCATGGCCACCGGCTGGGTGTCGATCATGATCTGCCGCATGACCCGGGCCTCGGGCTGCGAGACGGTGATCATGTCGCGGTTGAGGTCGAAGCCGTTGCCGTTGGCGCGGGTGTTGACGATGCGCCCGTCGGGGTTGGCCACGACGTTGAAGTGCAGGCGGGTGGTCTTGAGCATCTGCACCACGTCGGGCGCGGTGCTGGTGGCCAGCTCCTCGATCACCCGCAGGGCGGCGTCGACGCCTTCGAACTCGTTGCCGTGGATGCTGGAGTTGACGTAGACCGGGGCCTTGTAGCCGCGCGGCGGCTTGTGGCCCTCCTCGATGAGGCGGCGGCCGAGCTCCTGCTTCCAGTCCTCGGCGGCGCTCTCCGGCGCGGTCACGGTGACGAGGTAGAGGTCGCGCCCGCCGGCGCTGCGGCCGACGATCTCGGCGCTGACCCGGTCGCCGAGGGCCTGGATGGCGTTGAGCTTGCCGGCGACCGCGTGGTAGGGCGTCAGGCCGAGCTTGATCGCCGCGTCACCGGGGTTCTCCGGAGGGATCGGGAGGGTCGTCTTGCGCGGGTAGCCGCGGTCGCGCCGGAGCGGCGCGGGGGCGGCCCGGTCGGCGGAGAAGGCCGAGACCTGCTCCTGGACGAGCGAGGCCTCCTCGTTCCGCTCGGGGCCGTTGCCGTGCTCGCGCTTGGGCTTGCCGGGGTCCGCTACGGCCGTTCCCGCGGGGATGAGGAGGAAGGTGGCTAAGAGAGCCGTGAGGATGCGACGCATGATCGAGCGTTGCACGCGCCCTAAGCTGTGTCCATGGCTAGGGCAAATGACGAGGCGTCGGCGGCACTGCAGGAGTACGCCGAGCTGTTCGCGCTGACCGGGGGCGACGCCTTCCGGGTGCGGAGCTACCAGAAGGCGGCCAAGGCCATCGCGGGCTTCCCCGAGGACATCGCCACGGTGAACGTGCGGACGGTGCCGGGCGTCGGCGAGGCGATCGCGCTGAAGATGGAGGAGTTCCTGGAGCGCGGCAGCTTCCGCCAGCTCGACGCGCTGCGCGAGCGCGTCCCGGCGGGCGTGCGGAACCTGACGCGGGTGCCCTCGCTCGGGCCGAAGACGGCGATCATGCTGTTCGAGGACTTCGGCATCGACTCCCCCGCCGCCCTGGCCGAGGCGATCACCGGCGGGCGGCTCGACGGGGTCAAGGGCCTGGGCCCGAAGACGCTGGCCAACCTGCTGCACGGCATCGAGCAACTGGAGCAGTCCGGCCGCCGGGTGCACATCGGCGTGGCCATGAACCTGGCCGAGCAGGTGATGGCTTCGCTGAGCGCCGAGCGCATCGCCTACGCAGGCTCGTTGCGCCGGATGAAGGACACCATCGGCGACATCGACATCCTCGCCGTGGCCGGTCCCGAGATCATGGCGGACTTCCGGAGCCGGCCGTACGTCGCGGAGGTGATCGCGGCGGGCGAGAAGAAGACCTCGATCCGCACCACCTCGGGCCTCCAGGTGGACCTGCGGGTGGTGCCGGGCGAGTCGTGGGGCGCGGCGATGCAGTACTTCACCGGCTCCAAGGAGCACAACGTGGCGATCCGGGAGATCGCCGTCAAGAAGGGCTGGAAGCTCTCGGAGTACGGGCTCTTCGAGGGCGAGCGCGTGCTGGCCGCCGCCGAGGAGGAGGACATCTACGCCGCGCTCGGCCTGCAGTACGTGCCGCCGCCCCTGCGGGAGGACGGCGGCGAGGTGCGGGCGGCGCAGCGCGGCGAGCTGCCGGTGCTGGTGGAGCTGGCCGACCTCAAGGGCGACCTGCACACCCACACCGACCTCACCGACGGCGTGGCCTCGCTGGAGGACATGGTCGCCGCCGGGCACGCGCGCGGCTACGCCTACTACGCGGTCACCGACCACGCCCCCGACCTCACCATGCAGCGCATGACGCTGGACAAGGCCCTGGAGCAGCGCGGCCGGCTGCGCGCGCTCCAGGCGAGCTACCCGGACATGCGGCTGCTGCACGGCACCGAGCTCAACATCGCGCCGGACGGCTCGGTGGACTGGCCGGCCGAGGTGCTGCAGGGCTTCGACGTCTGCGTGGCCTCGGTGCACTCGCACTTCGGCCAGTCGCGCGAGGAGATGACCAGGCGCTTCATCGCCGCCTGCGAGAACCCGGACGTGCACGTCATCGGCCATCCGACCACCCGCAAGATCGGCAAGCGCCCGGCCGTCGACTGCGACTGGGACGCCGTCTTCCGCGCCGCCGCCCGCACCGGCACGGCCATGGAGATCGACTCCTATCCCGACCGCTCCGACCTGCCCGCCGAGCTGGTACGGCTGGCGCGCCACCACGGCGTGAAGTTCTCCATCGACAGCGACTCGCACGCCGTCCCGCACCTGGCCCACCAGCGCTACGGCATCGGCATCGCCCAGCGCGCCTGGCTGACCGCGGACGACGTGATCAACACCTGGCCCCTGGAGCGGCTGCTGGCCTTCCTGCGCCGGGACTGATCACGCTACGCGGAGATCAGTGGCAGGCGCCGCGGCACCGGCCGTGCAGCGGCACCCGCAGCTCCTTGAGCCAGGTCCCGCGGTAGAAGTCGCGTGCCTTGATCACGACCTCCTTGTTCGTGACCTCGACCTGCAGCCCGGCGTTCTCGTCGCGGCTCAGCGCGCGCTCGCCGCCGGTGCCGTTGTCGGTCCACTGGGTCTCCATGGCTCCGGTGTTCACCACGGTGAAGCCTTCGAGGTTGCCGGTGGCCGGCACGACCTTGCGCACGGCCCAGTCCGACAGGTTCAGGTCCCAGTGCGTGTGCGAGGTGAACAGGAACGCGTCCTTGTGCTTGCCGAGCGTGGCCAGCAGCCGGTCGGCCTGGAGGTAGTCGGCGGAGTACAGCTTGTTGCGGGTGCCCGAGACGGTGTCCGGCAGGACGTGGTGGGAGAAGACGAAGACCGGCTTGCCGCGGCGGGCCCAGAACGCCAGGCGCTGGTCGAGCCAGGTGAGCTGCTCCTCGCTCATCCAGACCTCGTCCCACTTGGTGGCGTCGTGGTACTTCATGTACTTCTCGGTGCCGAGCATGAGCATGGGCACGCCGTTCACGACGCGCTCGTAGTAGACCTTGTCCAGCCCGGTGAAGTCGTAGAAGTTCTGGAAGAGCTGGGCCTCGGTGGTCCCGTTCGGCCAGGTGGCCTGGCACAGCTTGGTGGGGTCGCAGTACTTTGGCACGTAGAACTCGTGGTTGCCGATGGTGAAGAAGGTGTCGGCCGGGTGCGGGTGCTCGGCCAGCACCTTCTTGACCTGGTCGTACTCGAAGTCGTAGCCGCGCGAGGTGATGTCGCCGTTGACGATCAGCGCGCTGGAGCCGGGGTTGATCTCGCGCATCTGGTCGAGCGCGCGGCCGAAGTCGGCCGTGTCGCCCTGGATGTCGCTGACCACGTTGAAGGTGACCGCGTGCGGGGAGGCCGCGGCGGCGGGGGCGGCCAGGGGCGCGAGCAGGACTGCCGCCAGGAGAGCGGGCTTGAGCAGGAGTTTCACGGGAAGATTCCAGAGGTACGGCATAGCCGCCCCATGATCCGTTCATGTCAAAAGGGCGACAAACAACGTAATTTCCGGACAAATAGGTTTTCCCTATCGTCGCTATCACGCTTTGATTAGATGGTTTGCTGGTAGGGAATTAGGAGAAGCATGAGGCCTCCGACGTCGACCATCCCCAAGATCGTCAAGCCACTCCCCCCGGAGCTCTTCACCGAGCGGGAGACGGGCGCGGAGATGCGCTGGGCGGCGATGGCGGGACAGGGTTACCACACGCCCGTCGACCGCTTCTTCGTCCGCAACCACACCGCCACCCCGCTCATCGAGCCCTCCACCTGGCGGCTGCGCGTGCACGGCGACGGCCTGGCCGGCGCGCTCGACCTGACCTACGGCCAGCTCCTGGCCATGCCCGCGCGCACGATCGACGCCGCCGTGGAGTGCGCGGGCAACGGCCGCCGCTTCTACGGCACGCAGCAGGGCCGCCCCGCCCCCGGCACCCAGTGGGGCCTGGGCGCGATCGGGGTCGCCCGCTGGCGGGGCGTGCCGCTGAGGCACGTCCTCGAACGGGCCGGACTGCGTCCCGACGCGCGCGAGGTGCTGGCCACCGGCCTGGACGAGCCCTTCGAGGAGCACGGCCACGTCCGCCGCCCGCTGCCGCTGGCCAAGGCGCTCGACGACGTGCTGATCGCCTACGAGATGAACGGCCGGCCGCTGCCGCCCGACCACGGGTTCCCGGCGCGGCTGATCGTCCCGGGATGGGCGGGAATCGCGTCCATCAAATGGCTCGGCGAGCTCGAAGTATCCCCCCGGCCGCTGTTCACTCCGTGGAACACGCTTTTCTATCGCGACGTCACCACCATGCCGGTGAAAAGCGCCTTCGCCGTGGACCCGGACGCGACATTCGCCGCCGGCCGCCCGCATCTGCTGAGCGGCCGGTCGTGGTCGGGCACGGGCCGCATCGTCGCCGTGGAGGTCAGCCTGGACGGCGGCGCGAGCTGGCGGCCGGCCGAGCACCGGGGCCGCCACCTGGCCGGAGCCTGGCTGCCGTGGCACGTGACCTGGCGTCCCGAGCACCCCGGCCGGCACGTCCTGCTGGCCCGCGCGCGCGACGAGAGCGGCGCCGGGCAGCCACTGGCCGCCGAATGGCAGCCGTCCGGATATCACTTCGACGCCGTTGTTCAACACCCGGTTTGGGTGACTCACAGATAGGCATTTATCACCACTTCGCTGACCTGCGGCTTCCGGTAAAGCACTCGCACGCGTCTGAAAGACTCTCGCGGGAAACGCCGCGGAAACGCTTCGCGGGCACGATGGAACGACACCGACGAGAGGAAGAGGCGATGCCTCAGCTGACCGCGCTCGACGCCCAGTTTCTCCACTTCGAGTCGCCGACCACCGCCGCGCACGTGGCCGGGGTCGCGATCCTGGAGGGCGGCGCGGTCACCGTGGACTCCCTGGCGGCGCTCCTCACCGAGCGCCTGCACCTGTCCCCCGCGCTGAGTCAGCGGTTGACCGGCCTGCCGTACGGTCTCGACCGGCCCCACTGGGCCCCCGATCCCGACTTCGACCTGTCCCACCACCTGGCCGAGCACACGCTGCCCGCGCCGGGCGACGAGCTGCGCCTGGCCGAGCTGCTGGCCCGGCTGCACGAGCGCCACCTCGACCGCGACCGCCCGCTGTGGGAGATGCACCTGGTCAAGGGCCTGTCCGGCGGGCGGGTGGCGCTCTACACCAAGGTGCACCACGCCGCCATCGACGGCGTCTCCGGCGCCGAGACCCTCGCCGCCCTCCTCGACCTCGGCCCCGAGCCGCGCACCGTCGACCGTCCCGCACCCGGACGGCGGGCCGAGGGCCCGCACCCGGTCGAGCTGATCACCGCCGCGCTGACCGGGGCGCTGGCCCAGCCGGCGAACACCGCGCGCTCGCTGGCGGTGGCCGCGAGCGAGCTGGACGCCATCCCCCTGCTGTCGGCCCTGCCGGGCGCCGCCCGACTGGCCGGAGCCGCCCGGCGGCTGCTCGGCGACGACCGGCCGCGGCCCGAGCTGCCGCCGCTGGCCGCGCCCCGCACCCCGTTCAACGGGCCGATCACCGCGGGGCGGCGGCTGGCCTTCGGCTCGATCCCGCTCAAGGAGGTCAAGCAGGTCGCCAAGGGCTTCGGGGTGACGGTCAACGACGTGGTCATGGCGGTGTGCGCGGGGGCGCTGCGCTCGTGGCTGGAGGAGCGCGAGGCGCTGCCGGAGCAGCCGCTGGTGGCCGCCGTGCCGGTCGCCTGCCGTACCGCCGGGGGGCTCGACCGGGCGGGCAACCAGCTCGCGATGCTGGCCGTACCGCTGGCCACCGACGTGGCCGAGCCGCGCGAGCGGCTGGCCGCGGTGCGGGAGGCCACGGGCACGGCCAAGCGGCGGCTGGCGATGGCGCAGGGCAACTGGCTGGCCGAGCTGTGCGGGCTGCTGCCGACGGCGCTGGGCCGGGTGGCCACCGCGCCGCTCTCCCGGCTGGCCGCCTCGGCCTGCCCGCCGATCAACATCCTGATCAGCAACGTGCCGGGGCCGCAGTTCCCGCTCTACCTGTGCGGGGCGCGGGTGCTGTCGTACTTCCCGATCTCGGTGCTGACCGACCTGGGCGGCGGGGTCAACATCACCTGCTTCTCCTACGACGGCATGCTCGACTTCGGGCTGGTCTCCTGCCCGACCCGGGTGCCCGAGCCGGAGGGGCTGCTGGGTCACCTGCACAGCGCGATGAAGGAACTCGTGACGCTAGAGGAGGCCGCCGGCGATGAGTTCCGCCACCGCGTCGAGGTCGATGGGGTGCCCGGTTAGCTGGGTCAGCGTCTCCTGGTAGAGCAGCACCGCGGCGAAGGTGGCCGCGGCCGCCTCCAGCCGGGCCGCACCGCCCCGGGCGGTGGGCAGCGCCAGCTCCAGCGCGAAACGGGCCCGCCGGATCAGCTCGCCGTTGAGCCGGCCGATGCGCTCCTTGGCCGACACGTGCGTGTCGGCCTCGCGGAACAGGATGCGCCGCATCGCCGGTGAGGCGCGCAGCGGCAGCCGGTGGGCCAGCCTGGACAGCGTGCCGGCCGGATCGCCGGGCACCGCGTCCACGTCGCGGCCCTCCTCCACCAGCGTGCGCTCGTCGACCAGGGCCACCAGGACGTCGATCTTCTTCGGGAAGTAGTGGAAGACCAGGCCCTTCGGCACCCGCGCCTGTTCGGCGATCACCGAGGTCGGCGTCGCCTCGTACCCGCTGCCCGCGAAGAGCTCCTCGGCCGCGTCGAGGATGCGCGTGCGGGCGTCCCCGATTGCCATCCCCCGACGATAACCGCGCGGAAGGCCGCCGTATATACTGAGACAGTACTGTCGCAAATTATACGGATGTGTCGCATCAGATGGCCGTCAGCAAGGAACAGATCATCACTGCGGCGATCCGCCATCTCAACGGGTCGCCGGCCGCCTCCATGGGCCAGATCGCGCAGGCCGCGGGCATCAGCCGCGCCACCCTGCACCGGCACTTCGCCACCCGTGAAGACCTGATCATCGCGCTCGGCTGGCGGGCGCATGCCGCCTGGGAACGCGCCCAGGCCGAGGCCGGCCTGGAAGAGGCGCTCGGCGCCACCGACCGGGCCACGCTGGAGCGGGCACTCCACCGGCTGATCACCCAGCACATCGAGGTCGCCGAGGAGCACGGCTTCGCGCTCACCGAGCACCTGATGGAGGTCGACGAGGGCCTGGTGCGCCGGGCCCACGAGCTCGAGGAGCGCGAAGTGCTGCTCATCGAGGCCTGCCAGCGGGCCGGCGTGCTGCGCCCGGACATGTCCGCGCGCTGGATCAGCAACGTCTTCTTCGGCCTGCTGGTCACCGTGCGCGAAAGCCTGCGGCGCGGCGACGTCGCCCGGCGGGACGTGCCCCGCCTCCTGCTCGAAACCTTTCTCCGGGGGATCCATGAAAACTGAGACCACCGCTCCGCCGCACGCGCGGCGCTGGGCGGCCCTGGCGGTGCTCTCGGCCAGCCTGCTGCTGGTCGTGATGGACATGACCATCCTCAACGTCGCGCTGCCCGACATCTCGGCCGATCTCAAGCCGGGCGCGATCGAGCTGCTCTGGATGGTCGACATCTACTCGCTGGTCGTGGCCGGCCTGCTGGTCACGGTGAGCGCGCTGGGCGACCGGTGGGGGCGCAAGCGCATGCTCATCACCGGCTTCGCGGTGTTCGGGCTGGCCTCGGTCGCGGTGCTGTGGGCCGACAGCCCGGCCGAGGTGATCGCGGTGCGGGCCCTGCTCGGCGTCGGCGGTGCGATGATCATGCCGTCCACCCTGTCGATGATCCGTAACCTGTTCACCGACGCGCGGGAACGTGCCACGGCGCTCGGCATCTGGGCGGCCATGGCCGCGCTCGGCGGCGCGCTCGGGCCGATCGTCGGCGGCGTGCTGCTGGAGGCCTTCACCTGGCACGCCGCCTTCCTGGTCAACGTGCCCGTGATGGCGATCGCGGTGCTGGCCGGGCTGATCCTGCTGCCGGAGTCGCGCAACCCGGACCCCGGCCGCTGGGACGCCCTCGGCACGCTGCTGTCGATCGTGGGCATGGTCGCCCTGGTCTACGCGATCAAGCACCTGGCCAAGGACGGGGTCGACCCGCTGACCGTGGGCTCGCTCGTGCTGGCGGTGGTGACGCTGGCCTGGTTCGTCCGGCGCTGCCTGCACCGGTCCGACCCGCTGCTGGAGATCCGGCTCTTCCGCAACGGCGCCTTCTCCTCCGGCGTCATCGCCGCGCTGACCACCTCGGTGGCGATGGCCGCGATGATGTTGCTGATGGCGCAGTGGATGCAGCTCGTCCAGGGCTACTCGCCGCTGGAGACCGGCGTCCGGCTGCTGCCGATGGCGGTCGGCGCGGGCATCCTGTCGCCGCTGGCCCCGGCCATCGCCGCGCGCATCGGGGCGCGCACGGTGCTCTCCGGCGGCCTGGTGATCGCCGCGGGCGGCTTCGCGCTGCTGTGGGCCGCGCCGCTGACCTACCTGACCGTGGCCGGCTCGCTGCTGCTCATCGGCGCCGGCATGGGCTCGCTGGCCATCGCCTCGGCGGTCATCATGTCCGGCACGCCCGCCGCCAAGTCGGGCAGCGCCGCCGCCATCGAGGAGACCAGCTACGAGGTGGGCGGCACCCTGGGCGTCGCCGTCCTGGGCAGCCTCGCCGCCACCCTCTACCGCGGCGAACTGCCCCCGGGCAGCCCGGCCGTGGTGCGCGAGTCGCTCGGCGGAGCGCTGGCGGTGGCCCGCGAGAGCGGCTCGGCCGCCCTGGCCGAGCAGGCCAAGCGGGCCTTCACCGACTCCCTCACCCAGACCAGCCTGTACGGCGGGGCCATCATCCTGGTCGCCGCGGTGGTGATCTGGTTCCTCACGCCCCGCGATCTGGACCTCGGGGCCTCCCAGCACTGACCACCCCCCGGCGATGAGGTCCATGCGGGTGCATAGGGTGCTGCCATGAACCTCATCGCCGCCACCGGTCTGTCGGTCTTCCCCGTCTCGCTCGGCACCAACGTCTTCGGCTGGACCGCCGACCGGGACACGGCCTTCGAGATCCTCGACGCCTACGTGGCCGCCGGGGGCAACTTCCTCGACACCGCCGACGTCTACCCCTCCTGGGCGACCGGCGAGTCCACGTCCGAGCTGATCATCGGCGAGTGGCTGGCCTCGCGCGGCAACCGCGAGTCGATCGTGCTGGCCACCAAGGTCGGCATGCTCGGCGGGCTCGAGGGCCTGGCCCCGGCCACGATCAGGACCGCGGTGGAGGCGTCGCTGCGCCGGCTGCGCACCGACTACCTCGACCTGTACTGGGCGCACCGCGACGACCGGGACACCCCGCTCGCCGAGACGCTGGGCGCCTTCGACGAGCTGGTGCGCGAGGGCAAGGTCCGGCACCTGGGGGCCTCCAACTACAGCGCGGAGCGGCTGGCCGAGGCGCTGGAGACGGCACGGACCGAGGGGCTGACGCCGTACGTGGCGTTGCAGCAGGAGTACAACCTGGTGGAGCGCGGCTACGAGGGCGCGCTGCGTGACGTGGTGGCCGACGCCGGGCTGGCCAGCGTGCCGTACTTCGGGCTGGCCCGGGGGTTCCTGACCGGCAAGTACGCGCCCGGGGTCGCGGTGGACAGCCCGCGGGCCGGGAAGGCTGCCGAGTACCTCTCGACCGAGCGCGGGCCTCGGGTGCTGGAGGCGCTGACCAAGGTCGCGGCCGGCCGCGGCGTCGAGCCGGCGAGCGTGGCGGTGGCCTGGGTGGCCGCCCAGCCCACCGTGGTGGCGCCGATCGCCAGCGCCCGTACGGTCGAGCAGCTCCGCCCGCTGCTGGCCGCCGCGACGCTGGAGCTGGCCGACGACGAGCTCGACCTGCTCGACCGCGCCTCCCGCTGAGCCCCGGCACGGGTACGGCCCGGCCGGACAACCGGCCGGGCCGCAGCAGCCGCTGATCAGTGCGGTGTGGCCTTCTCCATGCCGACGCCGGTGAGCGAGCGCACCTCCATCTCGGCCCACTTGGCGGCGTTGTACTCCTTGCTGAGCCGGGTGCCGAGCCAGCCGAAGAAGAAGCCGAGCGGGATCGAGATGATGCCCGGGTTGGACAGGTTCCACAGGTGCCAGTCGGCGCCGGGGAACAGGGCGGTCTTGGAGCCGGAGACGACCGGCGAGAAGATCACCATGATCAGGCAGGAGATCAGGCCGCCGTAGATGGCCGAGACCGCGCCCGCGGTGTTGAACCGCTTCCAGAACAGGCTGTACAGGATCGCGGGCAGGTTGCCGGAGGCGGCCACCGCGAAGGCGAGCGCCACCAGGAAGGCGACGTTCTGGCCCTGCGCCAGGATGCCGAGGGCGATGGCGACGGCGCCGATCACGAAGGCCGACACCCGGGCGACCATGACCTCTTCGCGCTCGGTGGTGTTGCCGCGCTTGAAGACGTGCGCGTACAGGTCGTGGGCGAAGCTGGAGGAGGAGGCGAGGGTGAGCCCCGCGACCACCGCCAGGATGGTGGCGAAGGCGACCGCGCCGATCAGCGCGAGCAGGATGGTGCCGCCGACCTCGCCGAAGAAGTCGCCGCCGATCGCCTCGGCCAGTGACGGGGCGGCGGTGTTGCCGCCGGTGTCGGAGGCCGGGATCTTCACCAGGGCCGCCGCGCCGAAGCCCAGGACCAGGGTGAACAGGTAGAAGACGCCGATGATGCCGATGCCCCACAGCACCGACTTGCGGGCGTCCTTGGCCGTGGGCACGGTGTAGAAGCGGATCAGGATGTGCGGCAGGCCGGCCGTGCCGAGGACGAGGGCCAGGCCGAGGCTGATCAGGTCGATCTTGCCCATGATGCCCTGGGCGTCGGTGCCGTACTTCAGGCCGGGCACGGAGAAGGCGTCGCCCTTGCCGGTGGCCGCCGAGGCCTCGGTGATCAGGGTGGACAGGTTGAAGTTGTACTTGGCCAGCACCAGCACGGTGATCAGGCCGGCGCCGCCCATGAGCAGCACGGCCTTGACGATCTGGACCCAGGTGGTGCCCTTCATGCCGCCGAAGACCACGTAGACGATCATCAGCACGCCGACGCCGATGATGACCCAGATCTTCTGGGTGGCGTCGGTGATGCCCAGCAGCAGGCCGACCAGGGCGCCCGCGCCGACCATCTGGGCGACCAGGTAGAAGATGCTGACCGTGATGGTGGACACGCCCGCGGCGGTGCGGACCGGCCGGGGGCTCATCCGGAAGGCCAGCACGTCGGCCATGGTGAACTTGCCGGAGTTGCGCATCAGCTCGGCGACGAGCAGCAGCGCGACCAGCCAGGCGACCAGGAAGCCGATGGAGTACAGGAAGCCGTCGTAGCCGGACAGCGCGATCATGCCGGCGATGCCCAGGAAGGAGGCGGCCGACATGTAGTCGCCGCCGATGGCCAGGCCGTTCTGGAAGCCGCTGAAGGAGCGCCCGCCGGCGTAGTAGTCGGCGGCGGTCTTGGTGTTGCGGCTGGCCCAGAAGGTGATGACCAGCGTCAGGGCGACGAAGGCCAGGAACAGCACCGCCGCCAGGGTGTGGGAGCTCACTTGACCTTCTCCTCGACCTCGTGGCGGATCTTGTCGGCAACCGGGTCCAGCTTCTTCTCGGCGTGCCGGGAGTAGGCCCAGGCGATGAGGAAGGTCGAGACGAACTGGAGCAGGCCGAGCACGATGCCCACGTTGATCTCGCCGAGCAGGTCGATCGCCATGAAGTCGCGCGCCCAGCCGGAGAGCACCACGTAGAGCAGGTACCAGACCAGGAAGGCCACCGTCATCGGGAAGGTCCAGCTACGGAAGCGGCGCTTCAGCTCCTGGAACTCCTCGCTTCCCTGGACCCGTTCATAGACCGACGTGTCGTGTTCCGGGGTTTTCACGAATCCTCCCGCTTTATGTGATGCAGATCACGCACAAGGTAAGAGCGCAAACTACCCTCCGTGGAGGGGCGGAGTCGCGTTCTTCGCCGAGCCGCACCCAAAAGACGATTAGTTGGTCATGGGTTGCGATAAATGGTCGGATTTGCGCGACCAGCGGGCGGCCACAGAGTGTGAGCAGCGCTCAATCCCGGGGCCGCCAGTCGCCCCGGTCGAGCGCCAGGTTCTCCGGCGTGTGCAGCCGCACCATGGTCCGCGCCACGCCCTTCGGGATGCGCCCGGGGGTCAGCAGCGAGACGACCACCATGACCAGGAAGGCGATCGGCACCGTCCAGGCGGCCGGCTGGCTGACCAGCGCGCCCACCAGCCCGCCGTACGGTCCCCCGGTGATCTGCGCCAGTACGGCGGCGCAGGCCAGCCCGCCGCCCACGAACAGCCCGGCCAGCGCCCCGGCCGAGGTCAGCCGCCGCCACCAGATGCCCAGCACGAGCAGCGGGCAGAAGCTGGAGGCGGCCACCGCGAAGGCCAGGCCGACCACGTCCGCGATGGACAGCGCCCGCGCCTGCAGCGCCAGCCCGAGCGGCACCGCGACCGCGAGCAACGTGGCCACCCGGAAGGCCCGCACGCCGCCCTTGAGCAGGTCCTGGGCGATCACCCCGGCCACCGAGACGGTCAGCCCCGAGGAGGTGGACAGGAACGCGGCGAACGCCCCGCCGGTGACCAGCGCGGTCAGCAGGTCCCCGGCCGTGCCGCCGACCATCAGCGAGGGCAGCGTCAGCACGACCGTGTCCGGCGGCTCCAGCCCCGGCGCGTACAGCCGGCCGAGCCAGCCGTAGATCCCCGGCATCAGGTAGAAGGCGCCCAGCAGGCTCAGCACCACCAGCGTGGTACGGCGGGCCGCCCGCCCGTCCGGATTGGTGTAGAAGCGCACCAGCACGTGCGGCAGCCCCATCGTGCCCAGGAAGGTGGCCAGGATCAGCGAGTAGGTCGAGTACAGCCCGTACTCCCCGTCCCCGGTCAGCGGCTGCGTCCAGGCCGGGTCGTGCAGCTCGGGCGCCCCGTCCTGCCGCCAGGCCAGCAGCAGGAACAGCACCGGCACCGCCAGCGCGGTCAGCTTGAGCCAGTACTGGAAGGCCTGCACGAAGGTGATCGAGCGCATCCCGCCGGACAGCACGTTGACCGCCACCACCAGAGCCACGACCAGCCCGCCCACCCAGACCGGCGCGCCGGTGATGGTCTGCAGCACCAGCCCGGCGCTCTGGAACTGCGGCATCAGGTAGAGCCAGCCGATCAGCACCACCAGCACGCTGGCAGTGCGCCGGACGGCCATCGACTCCAGGCGCGACTCGGCGAAGTCGGGCAGCGTGTAGGCGCCCGAGCGGCGCAGCGGGGCCGAGACCAGTACCAGCAGCACGAGGTAGCCGCCGGTCCAGCCCACCGGGAGCCACAACATGTCCGCGCCGTGGGTCAGGATCAGGCCGGCGATGCCCAGGAAGGAGGCGCCGGACAGGTACTCGCCGCCGATCGCCGAGGCGTTCCAGAGCGGGGTGACCGTGCGGGAGGCGACGTAGAAGTCGGAGGTCGTCCTGGACAGGCGCAGGCCGAAGGCGCCGATGAGCACCGCGGCCAGCGCCACGATGACGACCGCGGCCAGGTTCACCGGCGCTCGACCAGGTCGGCGAAGTGCCGCTCGTTGCGTTCGGCCTGCCGTACGTAGAGCCACGCCCCGCCGACCAGCGCGGGGTAGATGAGGCCGGCCAGCAGCAGCCACGGCAGCGGGATGCCCAGCAGGCGCAGCTCCCGCAGCTCGGGCAGCAGCAGGAACAGCAGCGGCAGGCCGCCGACGACGCAGGCCAGCAGCGTGCAGACGAACATGGCCAGGCGGAACTGGGTGCGCAGCAGCGAGCGCATGTAGAGCTCGCCGACGCGGGTCTGCTCGTCGATCTCGCGGGTGGCCGGGAAGCGGCGGCGGCGGGCGGCGGCGGTGCGCGGGCTGGTGACGCTCACCCGGCGGTGCTCGGGCCGGTTCATCGGCGAGCCCTCCTGACCAGCAGGTCGCGCAGCTCGCGGGTGTGGCGGCGGCTGACCGGCAGCTCGGTGTCGCCCACCCGGATGGTGCAGCGGCCGGAGTCGAGGTGCAGCTCCTCGATGTGCTTGACGGCCACCAGGTGGCTGCGGTGCACGCGGACGAAGCCGGAGGCGGCCCAGCGCTCCTCCAGCGTGGCCAGCGGGATGCGCACCAGGTGGCTGCCGGCGGCGGTGTGCAGCCGGGCGTAGTCGCCCTGGGCCTCGACGTAGAGCACGTCGGCGCTGGAGACGAAGCGCACCACCCCGCCGAGCTCGACCGGGATGGTGTCGGCGTCGGCCGGGTCGGCGGGCACCTCGGCCGAGACGCACACCCGCCGGATCGCCTCGCGCAGCCGCTCCGGCCGCACCGGCTTGAGCAGGTAGTCCTCGGCCTTGATCTCGAAGGCGTCGACGGCGTGCTCCTCGTAGGCGGTCACGAACACCACCCGCGGCGGGTTGGCGAACTGCGCCAGCAGCCGGCCGAGCACGACGCCGTCGAGCCCGCGCATCCGGATGTCGAGGAAGACCGCCTCGATCGGCCGGCCCTCGGCGATGGCCCGGTCGAGCAGCCGCAACGCGGCGGCGCCGTCGCGGGCGGTGACCACTTCCTCGATGCGCGGATCGGCACGCAGCAGGTACGACAGGTCTTCCAGCGCGGGAAGCTCGTCGTCGACCGCCAGGACACGCAGACCGCTCGCCATTGCCATGACAGTGATGAAACCGCCGGGAAACGTCAAGGCCGTCACGGCCGAGTCACAGCTCAGCGCGCGGAGACACCCGGGTGGTACTTCGGCAGGCGCACGCTGACCTTGGTGCCGGCGCCCCGGTTGGTCTCCACGACCAGGCCGTACTCGTCGCCGTAGACCTGCCGCAGCCGCTCGTCCACGTTGGCCAGGCCGACCCCCTCGCCGGGCTCGCCGGCCAGGATGCGGCGCAGGCGCTCGGGATCCATGCCGATGCCGTCGTCCTCGACGCTGATGCCGCACTCGGCGCCGGCGTCCTCGGCGATGATCGTGATCCGGCCGACGCCGTTCTTGCTCTCCAGGCCGTGCCGGACGGCGTTCTCCACCAGCGGCTGCAGGCACAGGAAGGGCACCGCGACCGGCAGCACCTCGGGGGCGATGCGCAGCGTGACCTGGAGCTGGTCGCCGAACCGGGCGCGTTCCAGGATCAGGTAGCGGTCGATCGAGCGCAGCTCCTCGGCCAGGGTGGTGAAGTCGCCGTGCCGGCGGAAGCTGTAGCGGGTGAAGTCGGCGAACTCCAGCAGCAGCTCGCGCGCCCGCTCGGGGTCGGTGCGGACGAAGCTGGCGATGGTGGTCAGCGAGTTGTAGATGAAGTGCGGGGAGATCTGCGCGCGCAGCGCCCGGACCTCGGCCTCCATCAGCAGCGTGCGGGAGCGGTCGAGCTCGGCCAGCTCCAGCTGGGAGTCGACCCAGCGGGCCACCTCCTCGGCGGCGCGCACCAGCCCGGCCGAGGCGTGCGGGCCGTAGGCGGCCAGCGTGCCGACCACCCGGTCGTCGGTGCTGAGCGGCACCACGACCACGTGCCGGACCGGGCACTCCAGCAGGTCGCAGTCGAGCGCCAGCACCTGGATGCGGCCGTCCTTCAGGGTCTGCTCGGCGTGCGCGAAGGCCTCGGCGGCGTGGTGCTCGCCCTCGCCGTCCCAGACCAGCAGCCGCTCCCGGTCGGTGAGCGCGACCGCCGGGGAGCCGAGCAGCTCGCGCAGGTGGCGGGAGGCCTTGAGCGCGCCCTCGTGGGTGAGCCCGGCCCGCAGCGGCGGCGCGGCCAGCGAGGCGGTGTGCAGCGTCTCGAAGGTGGCGCGCTCGCCCGGCCCGGCCCCCAGCTCGCGCCGGCCGCGCAGCACCCGCCACAGCACCAGCCCCGGGACGCCGATGAGCAGGGCGAGCAGCAGGGCGACGACGACGGGCTCCACTCAGCCGCCCTGGCGGATGCGCTCGGCGTAGGACTCGGCCTCGGCGTCGGAGTCGTACTTGGTGCGCGGCCAGAAGAAGCCGCGCAGGCCGTCCTTGCGGTTGCGCGGCACGATGTGGACGTGCAGGTGCGGCACGCTCTGGCTGACCCGGTTGTTCATGGCGACGAAGGTGCCGGCCGCCTCCAGTCCGTGCTCGACCGCGCCGGCCAGCTCCCGCACCCGCTCGAAGAACGGCCCGACCCGCGCCGGGTCGAGGTCGGTCAGTGTCTCGACGTGCGGCCGGGGCACCACCAGCAGGTGGCCCTTGAACACCGGCCGCACGTCCAGGAAGGCCACCGCGACCTCGTCCGACCGCACCACGAACGCCGGGCGCTCGCCCGCGACGATCTCACAGAACAGACAGCTCACCAGCCGACCTTAACCGCTCCCTTCAGCAACTCCCGCGCGATGACCATCCGCTGGACGTCGTTGGTGCCCTCGCCGATCGCCATCAGCGGCGCGTCCCGGTAGAGCCGCTCGACCACGAACTCCTGCGAGTAGCCGTAGCCGCCGTGCACCCGCATGGCCTCCATCGTGGTCTTGAGCGCCACCTCCGAGGCGAAGTACTTGGCCATCGCCGCCTCGGCGTTGACCGCGCCCTTCGAGCTGCGCTGGGCCGCCCAGTAGGTCATCAGCCGGGCCGCCTGGATCTCGGTCGCCATGTCGGCCAGCTTGAGCTGGATCGCCTGGAAGTCGCCGATGGGCCGGCCGAAGGCGTGCCGCTCGCGGGCGTAGGCCAGGGCGGCGTCGAAGGCGCACTGGGCGACCCCGACGGCCCGGGCGGCGATGTTGACCCGGCCCAGTTCCAGCGCGGACAGTGCCTGCTGCATGCCGCGGCCCTCGACGCCGCCGAGCAGCTGCGAGCGCGGCACCCGCACGTCCTGGAGCGAGATCTCGCAGGTCTCGGTGCCCTTGTAGCCGAGCTTGGGCAGGTCGCGGCTGACCACGTAGCCCGGGGTGCCGGCCTCGACGAGCAGGATCGACATGCCCTTGTGCGCCGGGGTCTCGGCCGAGGTCTTCACCAGCACCGGCATCGGGTCGGCGTGCCGGGCGTTGGTGATCCACGTCTTGGTGCCGTTGACCACGTAGTGGTCCCCGTCCGGTACGGCACGCGTCTGGATGCCCTGCAGGTCGGTGCCGGCGGCCGGCTCGGTGAGCGCGATGCCGGTGCGGCGGGCGCCGGTGGCCAGGTCGGGCAGGTAGCGCTCCTTCTGCTCGGCCGTACCGTGGGTGGCGATCATCCAGGCGGCCAGCGAGTGGGAGCCGAGGACGCCCGCCACGCCCATCCAGCCGCGGGCGATCTCCTCGAAGACCAGGGCGAAGGAGACCCGGTCGAGGTCGAGACCGCCGTACTCGGCCGGGACGGTCATCCCGAACAGGCCCAGTTCCTTGAAGCGCTCGACGATCTCGGCCGGGTAGCGCCCGGACCGCTCCCACTCGGAGGCGACCGGGACGATCTCCTTGTCCACGAACTCGCGCAGCGTCCGGCGGAAGAGCTGCTGATCCTCGTCCAGTTCGAAGTCCATCACGGAACCGACACTAGAACATTGATCGGTCAGCGAACAGTGACGTCGAAGATCGCCTCGCCCGACTCGGGCGTCGGGTTCTTCCGGTCGGTGCAGCGCCAGCAGTCGAACAGCCGGATCCGCGCCGTGCCCGGGCGCTTGGCGTTGAACACGAAGTAGCTCGTGCCGCCCGCGCCCGGCCGCTCGCCGGCCGCCTCGCGCTCGTGACTGATGTAGGCGGCCACCTTGACGTCGGGCAGCTCCACCAGTTCCCACGAGTCGCCCACCCCGGGGTTGTCCGGCACGGCGAGCGCGAACCGCTGCCCCTTGCCGACCTCGACCTTGGTGGTGGCGCCCTTGGCGCCCGCGGTGACCTGGCCGTAGTGGCTGACGGCCGAACCGGCGCCACACCCGGCCACCAGCAGCAGCGCGGCGAGCAGAAGACGGATCACTCCGGCAGCGTATCGGGCTTGGGCGGATCACGCGGGACCGCGTACGGCTCGCTGTTCACCGGCCGGCCCATCGCGATGTTGCGGGCCCGCATCAGCTCGGCGTCGAGCTCCGCGCCGAACAGCAGCACCAGGTTGGACAGCCACAGCCACACCAGGAAGACCGCGACCGTGGCCAGTGTGCCGTAGGTGGCGTTGTAGGAGCTGAAGTTGGCCACGTACAGCGCGAACCCGGCCGAGACCAGCACCCACAGCAGCACCGCGAGGATGCCGCCCGGCGTGATCCAGCGCACGGACGGCTGGCGGACGTTCGGCGCGGCCCAGTACAACACCATGATCAACCCGGCCGCGATCAACGCCAGGACCGGCCACTTCACGATGTCCCAGGTCGCCACGAACGCCTCACGAAGGCCCAGCGCCTGACCCGCCAGGTCGGCGAGCTGCCCGGTCAGCGTGACCGCGATCGCCCCGGCCGCCAGCAGCACCATGACCAGGAGCGTCAGGCCGAGCCGCAACGGGGTCAGCTTCCAGATCGGCCGGCCTTCCTCGATGTCGTAGATGGCGTTGCACGCCCGGACGAAGGCGGCGATGTACCCGGAGGCCGACCAGAGCGCCACGCCCAGGCCGACGAGGGCGAAGACGCCGGCCGTACGGCCGCTCTTGGCCACGCCCTCGACGCCGCCGACCAGCAGGTCGCGCACCTCGGCCGGGGTCAGCACGGCGACGCTCCGCACCAGCGCGGAGGCGTCGTCGCGGCCCAGCAGGCCCAGTAACGACACCAGGACGATCAGGGCCGGGAAGATGGACAGCACGCCGTAGTAGGTGAGCGCGGCGGCCCAGTCCTGGATCCGGTCGTTGGCCATCTCCTTCAGGGTGCGCTTGATCACGCCCCACCAGGCACGGCGAGGCAGGTGGGAGGGCCGCTCGGGGGGAGGGGGCATGGGTCTACTTCCGGCCTCTCCTCAGCAGCTTGCGGATCACCAGCGCGGCGACCACCCCGGCGGCGGCCACCAGCAGCTTCGGCCGCTTCTTCACCTCTTCGGCCGCCTCGTGCAGGTTGGCCGGCGCGGCCTCCTTGAGGCGGGCCTTGACGTCGGTCTTGGCGGTCAGCGCCTCGACGGTCTCGCCCACGCGCTCGCGTGTCTCCACGATCTCGGTGCGCACCCGGGCCTCGTCGGCCTCCGTGGTGTCGCCGGCCCGGTGGTGGTCGGCGCGGGTGCCCGCGTGCCGCGTGCTCCCGCCGCCGGGCGCATGCGAGACGATCATCGTCTCGGCGTCGTGCTCATGGGACTTGGCTCTGCCCTGCTCGTCCATGCGTGCGCTCCGATACTCGCCGGTGTCCTGCTCGCCCACCCGGTCGTCGGGCACCGGCGGCTCGGCCACGAAGACCTCCTCCGGTTCGCGGGCCCGCTCGGCGGCCCGTGCGTTCTCCAGCGCCTCCGGCTTGGTCGGGGGCACGTTCACCGACAGCTCGTCGGTCGGCTCCCCCACCGTCGCCCGGTGCGCACCCATGTCACCCGCGTGCACCCGGGGGCCTTCGCCCCCGCTGGACTCGGTCATCGTCGAGCCCTCCCCTTCACCTCGTCGAGATCGGCCTTGACACTCGCGATCGTCTCCTCCGGCACCGGCGGCGTCGCCTTGGCGACCTGCGCGCGCCCGGCCAGGCCGAGCACCGCGGCGACCGCCAGCAGCACCGCCGCCACGATGGCGGTCGCGGCCCAGGCGGGCAGCACCAGCGCGAGGAGCAACACCACGGTGGCCACCAGCGTGGCCCCGCCGAGGAACGCGGTCATCCCGGCCGCGCCCAGCAGCCCCGCGCCGAACCCGGCCCTGCGCCCCTTGCGGGCCAGTTCGAGCCTGGCCAGCGTCAGCTCCTGACGCACCAGCGTGGTCAGGTGCTCCGACAGCTCGCCGATCAGTTCGGAGGTGGACTTGGACTTGTCGTTCACGCACCCCGCCTACCCCGCCGGGGGCCCCTCACTCACGGCGGCCTGTTTCACCTGCCGTCGAGCTCCCACCTGCCGTTGAGCCTGCCGTTGGGCGTCCTTCACCCGCCGCCGGGCTTCCTCACCCGCCGGCTTCCTCACCTGCCGGCTTCTTCACCTGCCGTCGAGGTCCGCCTCCACCGCGTCCTCCACGCCCTGCCGCGGGTCGCGCTCGTCGGCCTCGCGCCGCTCCGCTCGCCGCTCTGCTCGCTGCTCGCGGGCCGGGCTGACGTCGAGGATCTCCCCCGTGCGCAGGTCCGCCGGCACGAACACCTCAGCCCGCCCGGCCTTCGCCGCCACCGCGTTCGCCTCCGCCCCCGGTCTGGCGGGCGCGGTGTTCAACGACAGCCAGTCGGTCGGCGCTCCCAGGACCTGCTCATGCGCCCCGACGAACCCCGCCGTCCGCTCTTCCTCTTCAGGCATGCCAATACCCCCTTCGTCCCCATTAGTTCCTTCCCGGCGGGGACGCGGGGGTACGGCAAGCGAAGGTCAGGATTGCCTTAACGGCGGGCGACCCGGAGGAGGAAGTCGACCACCTTCGTCACCGGCGACTCCTGAACCCCGCACCACTCATCCGGCTTCTTCGGCGCCTTGAACGGCGAGGGGAGCTCGCAGGACGGCGCCTGCGGCCCCGGCCGTTCGCACCAGTCTCCTGGACGGTTCATACCACCCAATCTACGCCCCCTCCCCGCGATCCGGCCTCCTCCGAACGGTCCGGGTCTGTCGGCGGGTGCGGGTAACCTGCCCGGGTGCTGGTCGTCCACGGGATCTGGGAACACGAGGGGCTCGCCCTCTGGGCCGAGCACCCCTCCACCCCTACCTCCACGGCTTCTTCCAGCCCAGCCACCACTTCCACGGGCCACCGCCCCCGTCACTCCCCCTCTCCCCTCGAGCCCGCGCGACCTCTACCTGCCGAACCCTCCGCCGCCACCTCCGCCGCCACCGGGGGCTCCCCTGGTTCGCGGGGAGCCGCGCCCGATCCGGAGACTGCTGAAGCCTCGGGGGCCTCGGTCGTGGGGCACCCCTTCGCGGCGGGTGTGGGCGAGTTGCGGGCGTGGCTGGCGGGCGTGCTGGACAAGGTCGTGGAGCCGGTCGTCGAGCTTGAGCTTCGGCTCCTCCTCCCCGGCTCCTCCCACGAGCCTCTGTCGTCCCCCGAAGCCGGCCACGCTTCCCCGGAGCTCGGCCTCACCTCCCCCGAGCCCGGCCTCGCCTCCCCCGAGTCCAGCCTGGCCTCCCCCGAGTCCAGTCTGGCCTCCCCCGAGTCCAGCCTGGTCTCCCCTGAGTCCGGTCGCGCCGTCTCGACCACGCGCCTGCGCCTGCGCACCTGGTCGGTCCCCGCGCTGCTCCTCCAGCCCGCCGACGCCCTCCAACTTCTCCACCTGGACGGCACCCCCGGCCACCCCGCCGAGGGTTCCGGCGGGTTCACCGCCACGCTCCGGCACTGCGCGGCGGTGGCCGCCTTCGCCATCGATCTCGTACGGCGGGGCCGGGTGGTCCCAGCCCTGGTCGCCGACGACCCCACGGCCGAGCCGGGCGACATGTGGACGGTCCCAGAACCGAACGCCGAGGCGAGGTGGCGTCCGGTGGTGACCGGCGCGGACGCCGCCCACCTGCGCGAACTGGCCCTCGCCATGCCACCCGCCTGCCGTACCGGAGCCGGGGAACGCCCCTCCGCAACGGTCCTGAACCACGCGCTCGCCCAGCTCACCGACGCCGCCGCCCGCCGCGCCCTCACCACGCCCCTCGTCCCCCGCGCCCGCACACTGCGCGACCGCTGGCTGTCCGCCCTGACCGGCCCGGACGCCCGCTGCGTCGACCTGCCCGAGCTCCGCCACGACCTCGACCGCTGGCACCGGACGGCCAGCACGGAGGGCGGCGCCCGCCTCTGCTTCCGCCTGATCGAACCCCCACCCACCACGGAAACCCCCGAGGCCACCGACTCCCGGGAGGCCACCGAGCCCACGGCCATTACCGAGCCCTCCGCCACTCCCAGCGAGCCGCCGAGCATCGCCGAGCCGGCCGGCGACCCCGCCGACCCCGCCGACCCATCGGACATCACGCGGCCCCGATCCCTTACCGAGCCACTGGGCATCGCCGAGCCCGCCACCGTGCCCACCCCACCCCCTCCCAGCCGAGGCGACGTGTGGCGGGTGGAGTTCGCCCTGCAGCCGGCCGACGACCCCAGCCTCCAGATCCCCGCCGAGCGGATCTGGGCCGGTGAAGCGGTGCCGGGGCTTGCGGGACGGCCAGGCCACGAACTGCTGGCCGGCCTCGGACGGGCGGTACGGCTCTACCCGGGCCTAGACCCCGCCCTACGGACCGCCGAGCCGTACGAGCTGGAGCTCGACACGGCCGGCGCGTTCGCCTTCCTCCGGCAGGCGGCCCCGCTCCTCCAGGCGGCCGGGTTCGGGGTCCATCTGCCCAGGTGGGCGGGCAAGTCCAAGCTGGGCCTGAAGTTGACCACCCGGTCCAGGAGCCGGCAGAGCGCGGCGACGGCGCAGGGGTTCGGGCTGGCCGAGCTGGTGGACTTCCGGGTCGACCTGGCCGTGGACGGCCGGCCGATCGACGAGGCGGAGCTGGCCGAACTGGCCCGGCTCAAGGTCCCCCTGGTGCGGGTGCGCGGCTCCTGGGTCGAGCTAGACGATCGCCAGCTCCAGGCGGCCCTGCGCGCGGTGGCCGGGCGGCGCGAGGGCGAGCTGAGCGCGGGCGAGATCCTGCGCCAGGTGGTGGGCGGCGAGGAGGGCGAGCTGCCGCTGCTGGAGGTGGACGCGGACGGCGCGCTGGGCGACCTGCTGTCCGGGCAGGCCGAACGCCGCCTGGCCCCGGTGCCCGCCCCCGAGGGCCTCAAGGCGACGCTACGGCCCTTCCAGGAGCGGGGCCTGGCCTGGCTGAGCTTCCTGTCCGAGCTCGGGCTGGGCGGTGTGCTGGCCGACTCGATGGGGCTGGGCAAGACGGTGCAGACCCTCGCGCTGCTCGTGCACGAGCGGGCGGAGCGGCCGACGCTGCTGGTGTGCCCGATGTCCCTGCTGGGCAACTGGGAGCGCGAGGCGGCGCGGTTCGCCCCGGACCTGCGCGTGTACGTGCACCACGGCCCGGGCCGCGACCCGGCGCGGATCGCGGGGGCCGATCTGGTGGTCACGACGTACGGCACGGCCCAGCGAGACGTCGAGACGCTGCGCGAGGTCGGCTGGCGGCGCGTGGTGTGCGACGAGGCGCAGGCGATCAAGAACAGCGGCACGCTCCAGGCCAGGGCCCTGCGTACCATCGGGGCCGACACGCGGCTGGCGCTGACCGGCACCCCGGTGGAGAACCACCTGGCCGAGCTCTGGTCGATCATGGAGTTCTGCAATCCGGGGCTGCTCGGGCCGAGGCAGGCGTTCAGGCGGCGTTACCAGGAGCCGATCGAGGCACGTGGCGACGAGGGCGCGGAGCGGGCGTTGCGCCGGGCGACGGGGCCGTTCATCCTGCGGCGCCTCAAGACCGACAAGTCCATCATCTCCGACCTGCCGGACAAGCTGGAGGTCAAGGAGTGGTGCTCGCTCACGCCCGAGCAGGCCACGCTCTACCGGGCGGTGCTCGACGACATGATGGGCCGCATCGACGACAGCGAGGGCGTCGAGCGGCGTGGCCTGGTGCTGGCCGCGATGGCCAAGCTCAAGCAGGTCTGCAACCATCCGGCGCACCTGCTCAAGGACGGCTCCCGGCTGGCCGGGAGGTCGGGCAAGCTGGCGCGGGTCGAGGAGCTGGGCGCGGAGATCCTGGCCGAGGGCGAGAAGGCGCTGCTGTTCACGCAGTACGCCGAGTTCGGCGGGCTGCTCCAGCCGTACCTCGAACAGCGGCTGGACCGGCCGGTGCTGTTCCTGCACGGCGGGCTGCCGAAGGGGACGCGGGACCGGCTGGTGGAGCGGTTCCAGCGGGAGGAGGAGCCGATGTTGTTCCTGCTGTCGCTGAAGGCGGCCGGGGTGGGGCTGAACCTGACCGCCGCCTCGCACGTCATCCACCTCGACCGGTGGTGGAACCCGGCGGTGGAGGACCAGGCGACCGACCGCGCCTACCGGATCGGGCAGCGGCGGTCGGTCCAGGTGCGCAAGCTCATCTGCGCCGGGACGCTGGAGGAGCGGGTGGACGCGATGATCGAGCGCAAGAAGGCGCTGGCCGAGCGGGTGGTCGGCGCGGGCGAGGAGTGGCTGACGGAGCTGTCCACGGAGGAGCTGCGCGAGGTCTTCCGGCTGACCGCCGAGGCCGTGGCATGACGTCCGGCGGCCCGGGTGGCTGGGGGCGGCCGGTGCGGGTCGAGGGCGGGTTGAAGGCCCGGTCGCGGCGGGGGTCGATCGGGTCGGCGTGGTGGTCGCGGCGGTTCATCGACATCCTGGAGCGCGTCTGCGACAAGGGCCGCCTGTCGCGCGGCCGCGCGTACGCCAGGGCCGGGCAGGTGCTCCACCTCGACCTGTCCCCCGGCCTGGTCGCCGCCCGCGTGCAGGGGTCGCGGCGGGAGCCGTACGAGGTGGAGGTCGGGATCGAGGCCTACGGCGAGCAGCGGTGGGCCGAGCTGCAGGCGGCGATGTCGGCCCAGGCGGTGCACCGGGCGCGGCTGCTGGCCGGGGAGATGCCGGAGGAGATCGAGGAGGTCTTCGCGGCCCGTGGCGTGGACCTGTTCCCGCGCGACCTGGACATGCGGTGCTCGTGCCCCGACTGGGGGCTGCCGTGCAAGCACCTGTCGGCGGTGCTGTACCTGCTGGCCGAGTCGTTCGACGAGGACCCGTTCCTGGTGCTGGCCTGGCGGGGCCGCGGCCGGGATCAGCTTCTCAGCGAACTCGACGCCGTGCCCGGTCCGCCGTCTGACCCCGATCTGGTCGAGGACGTGCCGTTCGCCGAGCGGCTGGGCGACTTCTTCGCCTCCGGCGCCACTGTCCACCGCCCCGAACGCCGCGGCACGCCCCCGCCCGGCCTGCTCCTGCGCCTCCACCCGGCCCCGGACGGCCTCACGGCCGAGCTCACCGCGGCCTACACCGCCTTCGCGGAGAGCTAGCCGATGGGTGGTTCTCCACCCCAGGGAATCGATCGTCTAGGACCAGAACCCGCACTGGTGTGCGGTGGCGAGGTCGCCCGGCTCGGTCCGCGCGGGCGGCGAGGCCAGGACCTGGGTGGTGGGGCGGTCGGGGTCGAAGGCCGGCCAGCGCGGCAGGCCGGGCGTGTTGGGGTCGCCCGTGCGGGCGAACGCCGTCCAGTACTTGATCATGAGGGTGGACAGCGGGTCGCGTCCCGAGGCGGGGAACAGGTAGGCGAGTTCCGCGCCGTGCGCGGAGCCGAGCGGGAAGTCCGATCCGGGGATCTCGGTGGTGACGTCGGCTCCGGTGAACTCGTAGGCGTAGGTGCGCACCCGCCTGGCGAGGCTCCCGTTGCGCTCGTGGGTCGGGCAGCTGAAGACCACGTCGGTGGTCAGGCTCGCCCACGCCAGCCCGGGCGAGCCGTACCGGTCGAGCGGGTACCTGCGGGCGACCTCCCCGGCCCGCGCGCCGAACGCCTCCTCCAGCAGCCGGGTGTAGGTCGCCGCGGTGATCGGCGTGCCGGGCAGTTCGTAGAAGAGGGCGACCATGTACCGCATCTCGTCACGGGTGGTCCCGGAGATCACCGGGACGCGGTGGAAGGCACCCTCGGCCATGGCCCGCTCGGGGTCCTTCGGCAGGACCGGGCTGCCGGCCGCGGGCGTGATGAAGCGGTCGTGCAGCGGAAGCAGGCGCTCGGCGGGCAGCCGGCGCAGGCAGGCGAGCGCGGTCGCCGGGTCGGCGCAGCCCACCTCGGCGGCGAGCCGGGCGCCGTCGCCCTCCCGCTCGGCGACCGTCGGCCACTGGCGGAAGGCCGGGAGGCCGGGGAACATCGTCCCGGCCGGGACCGTCCCCGTGCACGGCGCGCTCTGCATGATCGCCCGCTGGAACAGGCCCGCCGCGCCCGGTGAGGCGAGGTGCGCGCAGACGCTCTTGCCCCCGGCGGACTCGCCGAACAGCGTGACGTTGCCGGGATCGCCGCCGAACGCGGCGGCGTTGCGGCGCACCCAGCGCAGGGCGGCCTGCTGGTCCTCCAGGGCGAACCCGCCGGAACCGGCCAGGCCCGGGTGGGCGAACAGCCCGAAGACTCCCAGCCGGTAGTTGACGGTGACCACGATGACGTCGCCGGTGGCGGCCAGGCGGCGGGCGTCGAAGTCGCTGCCCGCCCCCTCGACGAAGCCGCCGCCGTGCAGCCACACCATGACCGGTTTCCGCCCGCCCGGGGTGCGGGGGACGGTCACGTTGAGGTACAGGCAATCCTCCGACGTGCCGGCCGAGGCGGTGCGCTGGATGCAGCGGGGTCCGGGGGCCGTGGCGTCTCGAACGCCTGGCCATGGGGCGGCGGGGCCGGGCGAGCGCCAGCGCCGCTCGCCCGTGAGGGCGGCGGCGTACGGGATGCCCTGGTAGAGGCGGTGGCCTGCGGTCTGCGTGCCCTTCACCCAGCCGAGGTCGGTGCGGACCTGCGGGCTTGCCGGGGTTGTGACCAGGCCGGCCGCGAGGACGGCCAGCGCCATCCCGTGGGTCCATCGCCATCGGATCATCGGTTTCTCCATCACCCTCAAATCAATACGTCTGTATGAGAATGACCTACGCGCGGCCACTAAAGCAAGTCGGATGTACTGATAAACTTCGGCCGTGGGGGATGAAGGCGGTCGGACGCGGGGGCTCGGCGCCCGGCACGAGGAACGCCGCGGGCAGATCGCCGAAGCCCTGCTGGCGATCATCGACCGGGGCGGGCTCGACGCGGTGAACCTGCGCGACGTGGCCGCCGAGGCGGGCGTCTCGCTCGGCTCCGTCCAGCACTACTTCCGCAGCAAGGACCAGATGCTGCTGTTCGCCCTCGACCACATCAGCGAACGAGGCTCCGAGCGCGTACGGCAGAGCCTCGGCGACGGCGACCAGCTCCCCCGCACCGTCCTGCGCCGCGTCCTCGCCGAACTCGTCCCCACCGACGAGCGCCGCCTCGCCGAACTCCGCATCGCCACCGCGTTCACCGCCCGGGCCCTGGTGAACCCGGCACTCGCCGAGCATCTGAGCACCGGCTACGCCGCCTTGAACGACCTGCTGGTCCTGCTGCTGCGGCAGGCCAGGCAGACCGGGGACGCGCCCACGACCCTCGACCCCGAGCGCGCCGCCGCCGGGTTGTTCGCGCTGGCCGAGGGCCTCGGCACGCACGTCCTCCTCGGCCAGACCGACGCGAGTACGGCGCTGGCCGTACTGGACGAGTATCTTGACCGGCTCTTTGCCGGCCCGCCCTGAACAGGCGTGTCGATTTCCGCCGAGCCGTTCGTCGTCATAGGTGAGTCGTCAGAGGTGACAGGCCTGAGAGAGAGGATCGGCAGATGCCCAAGTACGCGATCTTGATTTACGAGCGTGAGATCCCCGTCGAGGAGATCCCGGCCGACGTCATGGAGGCCAACATCGCCGCGGAAGAGGGGATCAAGGCCCTGGGCGCGCGGGTGGTGGACGAGACGGCGCTGCAACCGGCGAGCGTCGCGACCACCATCAGGAAGGGGGGAGTCGTGACCGACGGGCCGTTCCTGGAGACGAAGGAGGCGTTCGCCGGGATCTTCGTGATCGAGGCGAGAGACCTCGACCACGCGATCCAGGTCGGCAAGCTGCTTCCGATCATGGACGGTGGTGTGGAGATCCGGCCGCTGGTCGACAGCTGACTATGGCGGATCGGCGCGCGGTACGGCAGGCTCCACGAGGTGTGGCCGTCCCCGGTGGTCGAGCTCAACCGCGCCGTCGCCCTGGCCATGGTCCACGGCCCCGAGGCCGCGCTGCGGGTGGTGGAACGCCTGGAGACGCAGATGGACGGCTACCAGTACCTCCCCGCGGTCAAGGGCGAACTGCTGCGCCGGCTCGGCCGCGACGAGGAGGCCGCCGCGGCCTACCGCCAGGCCCTCGACCTCACCGGCAACGAGGCGGAACGCGCCTACTTCACCGACCGTCTCGGCCCCTAGCGGTCCTCGAAGGAGTCGGGCACCATGACCCGCACCCCGTTGGGCACGACGCGCAGCGTGAGCGGCGTCATCAGCCGCACCTCGCCGTCGACGTCGGCCGCCATGGGCGGCTCGGTCTCCAGGACCATCTCCCGCCCGGTCACGAACGGCCCCCCGGCCAGGCTGCGCCAGCGGCCGGTGGTGGCGCGGGCGAGGGTCTCGCCGAGCAGCCGCACCTTCTTGCCGGACCCGAGCTGGTAGGCCACCAGCAGCCCGTTGTCGATGCTGATGTCCTTGGCCACCTGCCAGCCGCCGTGGAAGCGCCCGTTGGCGATGTTGAGCTGGTGGGTGAGCAGTTCGTGCCGCTTGCCGTCCACGGTGATGAAGGCGCGGAAGGGCGTGTGGCCGGGCAGGATGGTGAGCGCGGTCAGCGGGTAGGCGGGCCGGCCGATGAGCCGCTTGAGCCACGGCTTGACCTTGCCGGCGACCTCGACGGAGACGCCGAAGCTGGCCAGGTTGGCGAACGGCCGGTCGCCGGCCATGCCGAGGTCGATGTCGGCCACCTTGCCCTCGGCGAAGACGCGGATGGCTCCGGCCAGGTCGAGGGGCAGCCCGAGGCTGCGCGCGAAGTTGTTGGTGGTGCCCAGCGGCAGCACACCGAGGGCCACGTCCTTGTGCGCGACGTGGCGCACCGCGGAGGAGAGCGTGCCGTCGCCGCCGCCCACGATCAGCAGGTCGGGCTTGAGCTCCAGGGCCTTGTCCAGATGGGCGCGCAACCGTTTGGGGTTGACGACCGAGTATTCCGCCAGCGGCTCGAACCCCAGGCCGTGGATCTGGTCGAGCACCTCGAAGTAGTGCTTGCGGCCGCGTCGCGAGCGCGTGTTGATGACCACCGCGACGCGGCGGTCGCGACGGATGGCATCGGTGTGCTCGGCCTTGGTCCTCATGGCATCACATCGTAGGGGCGTCGCGGCGGTAAGCCGCCACGGCCCCTGATGCTAAGTTATTGGCCGGGGTC
>NZ_JBFAKP010000013.1:0-225136 GCF_040655795.1 Nonomuraea sp. NPDC050310
GGGGCCTGCCGGCCCCTCGCGCTCCCCGTGACTGGGGCGATTTCCGGGGCGAGTTCGGCGGGGCACCTTCAGTCGGGAGAAACGGCGAACGGTTGGAGCCACCCATAGCTGGGCTCGGTTGCCGCCGGGCAGCGTGTCACGGCCACTACGTTGGTCAGCGTCGACCTCGTGCGGGCCGGAGCCCGCTCAGAGCGCGACGTCCTGGCCGGAGGCGAACCGGACGTCAAGGCCTGACCGCCCCCAAGTGCGCCTGCTGCTCTTCCTTGATGTGGATGGGCCGCTGTTGCCGTTCGGCGATGGCCTGGAGCGCCGATCGCGCCGCGGATCGGGTTGCCACGCCTGCCAGTCGTCCACTGGCCCGAGCCCTGCGAGGAGGACGAACGGCAGGACCGGTGGTTCGGGCTCTGCTGGAAGACCAGGGCCCTGGTGGCGTGGGCCGACGGGTGTCCGTTCGCCTGGGTTGACGATGAGATCACCGATGCTGATCGGGAGTGGGTGGCGGCACTCGTTCCTTCTGTGGGTCAGGGTGGGGATCGTAGGTGATTCGGCTGGGAGCTGCGGAGGCTTGAGTGATCATCATCGCTGGCACGTTGGATGTGGATGCCGAGGCCAGGGACGCCTATCTGGCGGCCTGTGTCGAGGTGGTCGAGCAAGCACGGAGGGCGCCCGGATGTCTGGACTTCTCGGTGTCGGCGGATCTGGTCGAGGCGGGGCGGATCAACGTCTACGAGCGGTGGGAGTCGGATGAGGACCTGGAGCGGTTCCGGGGTGAGGGGCCGGAGGCTGAGCAGGTGGCGGAGATCAGGGGAGCCGAGGTGAGCAAGTACCGGATCTCGGGGGTGGAGGCGCCCTAGAAGCCAGGCGGCCCGGAGGGTGGGAAGGCCGTCGAGGATTCTGCGGGAGCTCGACCGGGGCGCGTGGGCTACCGAAAGGGACGGCAGGGAGACGGACGTCACATTGGGGCGTGTCACAGGGAAGCGTGCCATCTCGTCGTAAACGTGGAAGCAGCGTCAAAACGGCAAGGAGCACGTCATGGAAGCCCGCCTGAACCTCTTCACCAACCCGGTCGCCGCCAAGGCCCTCAAGCACATCGTGACCGCGAACAAGGTGGTCATGGAGTCGTCCTTGCCGCATGCGACGCAGGAGCTGGTGAAGCTGCGCGCGAGCCAGATCAACGGCTGCGGGTTCTGCACGGACATGCACACCAAGGAGGCGATGCACGCCGGGGAGGACGTCACGCGGCTGCATCTGGTGGCGGCGTGGCGGGAGGCCACGGTGTTCACGGACGCGGAGCGGGCCGCGCTGGAGCTGACCGAGGAGGGCACCCGGATCGCGGACGCGGCCGGCGGGGTGTCGGACGAGGTGTGGGCCAACGCGGCCAAGTACTACGACGAGGAGCAGCTCGGGGCGCTGGTGTCGCTCATCGCGGTCATCAACGCCTTCAACCGGGCGAACGTCATCATCCAGCAGCCGGCGGGTGACTACCAGCCGGGCATGTTCGGCTGATCGCCACGTCCACCGCTGGGCAGAGACGCCCCGGGCCCGAGGGGGAGCCCGGGGCGTCGCGCGTTTCGGCTGCCCGGTGCCGGCCGTACATCGGTCAAAAGCCCGGAAGTCCGATGTCCGTAATCGGGGGCTCCGCCGTACCGAAGGGTCAACAGCCCAGGTGGGGCCAGATTCCCGAGCGGGCTGGCGTAGAATTCCGGAGTTCCCGAAATGTCCTTCAGGAGGCTGAACCATGGCCCGTCCCTCACTGCTGATCGCAACCGGCGTGCTCGCGCTGGCGGCGGTGGCCTGTGCCCCTGCGGACAACACGGGGAGCGGCACGACGTCCGCGACCGCGACGGGGTCGGCCCCGGCGGCCGCGCCGAGCACGGCGTGCACGAAGGACCAGCTCAAGCTGATCACCCCGGGCAAGCTGACGATCGGCACCGACAAGCCCGCCTACGAGCCGTGGTTCAAGGACGACGACCCCAGCAACGGCCAGGGGTTCGAGAGCGCCGTGGCGTTCGCGGTCGCCGGCGAGCTGGGCTTCGACCGGGACGAGATCGTCTGGCAGACGGTGAAGTTCGACACCGCCTTCGCGCCCGGCCCGAAGAAGTTCGACTTCGACATCAACCAGGTCTCGATCACCCCCGAGCGCTCGGAGGCGGTCGACTTCAGCAAGGGCTACTACACCGTCAAGCAGGCCGTGGTCGCCATCAAGGGCAGCAAGTACGCCAACGTGCAGACGCTCGCCGAGCTCAAGGACGCCAAGATCGGCGTCCAGATCGGCACGACCTCGTTCGACGCGGTCGGCAAGGGCATCCAGCCGAGCAACCAGCCCAAGGTCTACAACGAGCAGATCGACGCGGTGAACGGCCTGAAGAACGGCCAGGTGGAAGCGCTGGTCGTGGACCTGCCGACCGCGTTCTACGTGACCGCGGCGCAGGTGGAGAACTCCACGATCGTCGGCCAGTTCTCCTCGACCGGCGGCACGCCGGAGGAGTTCGGCCTGGTCATGGAGAAGGGCACGGCGCTCAAGGGCTGCGTGGACAAGGCCGTCGAGGCGCTGAAGTCCAAGGGTGAGCTGGCGAAGATCGAGCAGGAGTGGCTGAGCGCTGCGGCCGGTGCTCCCGAGCTGAAGTGAGTACGGCCGGCAAGCCCGGCGCGAGCTGGGTCAAGAGCGGCAAGCAGGTCGAACGGGAGCGGTTGAAGCGGCAGCGCGGCATGCGCTCGGCGTCGACCGCGACCGTTTCGACGATCATCTTCCTGGTCCTGGTGGTCTGGGGGGTCACGAACTCCCCGGGCTGGCCGCGGGTCGAGGAGACGTTCTTCAACGTCGACAAGTTCGTGGCCGCGCTCCCGGACGTGCTCGACGGCTTCCTGCTGAACATCAAGATCTTCCTGATCGCCGAGCCGCTGATCCTGATCGTCGGCCTGCTGGTGGCGCTGGCCCGCGGGCTGAAGGCGCCGGTCTTCTTCCCGCTGCGCTGCCTGGCGATCGCCTACACCGACATCTTCCGCGGCATCCCGACGATCCTCCTGATCTACTTGGTCGGCTTCGGCCTGCCGGCGCTGCGGCTGCAGGGCATCCCGACGGATGAGGCGACGCTGGGCATCATCGCGCTGACCCTCTCCTACGGGGCCTATGTCGCGGAGGTCTTCAGGTCGGGCATCGACTCGATCCACCCGAGCCAGGTGAACGCCGCCCGCAGCCTCGGCCTGTCGTACGGCAAGACGATGCGCTTCGTCGTGCTGCCCCAGGCGGTGCGCCGGGTCGTCCCGCCGCTGCTGAACGACTTCGTGTCGCTGCAGAAGGACACCGCCCTGGTGGCGACGATCGGCGCGATCGAGGCGCTGCGGCAGGCGCAGATCCACACCGCCAAGTCCTTCAACTACACCCCGTACCTGGTCGCGGCGCTGCTGTTCGTCCTGCTGACGATCCCGATGGCGCGCTTCACCGACTACCTGGCGGCTCGATCGCAGAGGCGGCGCGGAGCATGAGTGTCCTGAAGATCGAGGGGCTGCGGAAGAGCTTCCACGGCCACGACGTGCTCAAGGGCATCGACCTGGAGGTGCGCTCGCACGAGGTGGTCTGCCTGATCGGCGCGTCGGGCTCGGGCAAGTCGACGCTCCTGCGCTGCGTGAACCTGCTGGAGGAGGTGGACGACGGCGCGATCTACCTGGAGGGCAAGGAGATCACCGACCCACGGGTGAACGTGGACGACGTCCGCAAGCGGCTGGGCATCGTCTTCCAGGCCTACAACCTCTTCCCGCACATGACCGTGCTCGACAACATCACGCTGGCGCCGCGCCAGGTGCACAAGGTGACGCGCAAGGCGGCCGAGGAGCAGGCCCGGACGCTGCTCGCGCGCTTCGGGCTGGAGGGCAAGGCGGACGCCTACCCCGACCAGCTCTCCGGCGGGCAGCAGCAGCGGGTGGCGGTCGTCCGGGCGATGGCCACGCAGCCGACGCTGTTGCTGCTGGACGAGATCACCTCGGCGCTCGACCCGGAGCTGGTGGTCGAGGTGCTCGGGGTGATCAGGGAGCTCAAGGCGACGGGCATGACCATGGTCATGACCACGCACGAGATGAGCTTCTGCCGGGAGATCGCGGACACGGTCTGCTTCCTCGACAACGGCGTGCTGGTGGAGAAGGGGGCGCCGGAGCGGATCTTCACCGATCCCGAGCAGCCTCGCACCCGTGAGTTCCTGCGCAGCGTGCTGGAGTCGGGGCGGTTCTAGCGGCGGTGCCGGCCCCGGCCCGTTGCCGCGCGCGGGGTCGCCAGGAGGCTGTGGCGCCTGCCGTACACGAGGTAGACCACGAGTCCGAACGCCATCCACACCGCGAAGGACGCCCAGGTCGCGACCTTGAGGTTCACCATGAGCCAGAGGATCGCCAGCAACGAGAGGATCGGCACCCAGGGGTGCAGCGGGGCGCGGAAGTCGCCCGACAGGTCCGGACGGCTCCGCCGGATGACCAGCACCCCGGCGGAGACCGCCAGGAACGCGCACAGGGTGCCCATCACGACCAGCTCCTCCAGCGCGGGCAGCGGGGCGAAGAGGGCGAGGCCGATGGCGATGAGCCCGATGAGCGCGGTGATCCGGGCGGGGGAGCGGTAGCGGCTGAGCCCGGCCAGGCGGCGGGGGAGCAGGCCGTCGCGAGCCATGGAGAACAGCACGCGCGTCTGCCCGACGATCAGCACCAGGATGACCGTGGTCAGTCCGAGCACCGCGCCGACGTTGACGACGTGGACCATCCAGCCCGCGCCGGCCTGCCGGAAGCCGCTCGGCAGGGGCGCGTCGACCGAGATGGCGGTGTGCGGGACCATGCCGACCATGACCAGGGCGACGCCGATGTAGATGAGCGTCGCGACGACCAGGCTGCGGATCATGCCCTGCGGGATGGTGCGCGGCGCGTCGGCGGCCTCCTCGGCGGCGGTGGCGACGATGTCGAAGCCGATGTAGGCGAAGGCGATCGCGGGCGCCGCGGCGAAGACGCCGACCCAGCCGAAGGTCGTGCTCGTGCCGAGGACGAAGTCGATGATCGTGTCCGGCGGCGCGGAGGACGGCTTGGGATCGACCACGAAATCGCCCAGGTTGGCCGGGTCGAAGTTCAGGAAGCCGACCACGATGACCGCGCCGATGGCCACCAGCTTGGCGGTGACCATGATCCACAGGGCCCGCAGCCCGATCCGGGTGCCGAGGATGACCAGCGCGGACAGAGCCAGCAGGATGCCGACCGTCAGCACTTTGGAGGTCACCGCGGGCGCGGGCACGCTCAGCCCGAGATCGGTGACCGCGCGCACCGCGAACGACGACCAGATGTCGGCGACCACCGCGGCGGCGAGCTGCATCTCCAGCACCAGCGCCCAGCCGATGATCCACGCCCACACCTCGCCGAAGACGACGTAGGTGATCGTGTAGGCGCTGCCGGAGGAGGGGATGGCCGAGGCCATCTCGGCGAAGCAGAGGCAGGCCAGCATGCACGCGATGCCGGCGATCATGAAGGAGAGGATCACGCCCGGCCCGGCGGTGGTGGCCGCCTGGCGGCCGGCGATGCTGAAGATGCCGGCGCCGATCATCACGCCCAGGCCGAGCACGACGAGATCACTGGGACGGTAGGCCTCGTCGAGGCGGTGCCGGGCGCCGGTGCGTAACCCGGTCACCTCACCGGGCGGCAGCCGACGCAGGATCGTGGTCACGACACACCACCCGCCCATCGGCACGCACGCCTAGCTGAAGCCTCGTTTCATGGACAGTGCCTTACCACTCGGCCAACTAGCAAGCACGGCAGGGTTACGCCCCCGTAACCAGCCAGGCGCGGCCGCGGGCGCGGGTCCCCAGGGCCACCAGCCGGGCGAGCATCCACACGCCCAGCGCGCACCACAGGACCACCAGGCTGCCGCTCCACGCCGCCACCGCGGCGGCCGGCAGATAGGCGATCGTGTTCCAGATCCCGGCCCATGCCAGGTAGCGCTGATCGCCCGCGCCGATGAGCACGCCGTCCAGCACGAACACCACGCCGCAGAGCGGCTGGAAGAGCACCACCGGCCACAGTACGGCCAGCAGCTCGGCCGTGACCTGGGCGTCCGCCGCGAACAGACCGGGCAGCAGCGGGCGTACGGCCAGCACGAGCAGCCCGAGCACCGCCCCCGACCACACGCCCCACACCACCATGCGCCTGGACGCCGCCCTGGTCTCGGCGACGTCCCCGGCGCCCAGGCTGCGGCCGGTGATGGCCTGCCCGGCGATCGCGATGGCGTCCAGCGCGAAGGCCAGCAACGACCAGATCTGCGAGGCGATGGCGAACGCGGCCAGCTCGGGACGGCCCATCCGGGTGGCGACGACCGTGGCCACCAGGAGCACGATGCGCAGGCAGATGGTACGGACGAGCAACGCCAGCCCCGCCGAACCCGCGGCCTTGATGCCCCGCAGGTCCGGCAGCCACGTCGGCGCGCGGCGCAGCACCACCACGAGGTACACCGCCGCCCCCAGCGTCTGGGCGATCACCGTGCCCCAGGCCGAGCCGGCGATTCCCCAGTCCATCCACAGGACGAACCAGGCATTCAGCACAGCGTTCAGCACGAACGAGCCGATCGCCACCACCAGCGGGGTCACCGTGTCCTGCAACCCGCGCAACACGCCCGTGCCGGCCAGGACCACCAGCATGCCCGGGGTGCCGAGCAGGCTGATCCGCAGGTAGGTGACGGCCATGGCGGTCTGGTCCGGCGCGGCGCCGAACAGCTCCACGATCGCCGGGGCCAGCGGCCAGCCCAGCGCGATCAGCGCCACGCCGATCCCGATCGCCAGCCACAGCCCGTCCACCCCGCTGCGCATCGCCCGGTCCAGGTGGCCCGCGCCGGTCAGCCGGGCCACCGAGGCCGTCGTGCCGTAGGCCAGGAACACGCACAGGTTGACCACCGTGGTCAGCACCGCGCCCGCGACGCCCAGCGCGCCCACCGCCGTCGTGCCCAGCCCATGGCCGACGATGGCGTAGTCGGCGATGAGGAAGAGCGGCTCGGCGACCAGGGCGCCGAAGGCCGGTACGGCAAGCCGCAGGATCTCGCGGTCCCTGGCTGTAATGGGCATAGGACTAGTATGGCCCTTACTCGGCGTGTCGGTTCAACTTTCTTTCCTCCACAGGGAGTGGATAGTATCTGCCCTGGTCACATCGGTGCTGTGGATGATCGGCCGGAGTTATCCCCAGGACGTTCCACAGCCCGTCCCCACCCCCTGCACAGCTTGACCACAGCCTTGTCCACAGGTCGCGTTGCCGATTGCCTCAGGTGCCGCGAAACTGTCACTCGCGCTGCTTAGAGTGCTATCGAGAGTTTGTTCGAAAGGGGGTCGATCTCGTGGACGAGGAACCGTCCGGCCCCTCCTTCGAGCGCACCCCGCCGCACAACATCGAGGCCGAGCAGTCGGTGCTCGGCGGCATGCTGCTGTCCAAGGACGCCATCGCCGACGTCATCGAGCTCATCCGGGGCGACGACTTCTACCGGCCCGCCCACCAGATGATCTACGACGTCATCACCGACCTCTACGGCCGCGGCGAGCCCGCCGACGCCGTCACCGTCTTCGACGAGCTGCAGAAGCGCGGCGAGATGGCCCGCGTCGGCGGCGCCGCCTACCTCCACACCCTCACCGCCGTCGTCCCCACCGCCGCCAACGCCGGCTTCTACGCCCGTATCGTCCGCGAGCAGGCCATCCTCCGCCGCCTCATCGAGGCCGGCACCCGTATCGTCTCCTTCGGGTACGGCGGGCAGAACGAGGAGGTCGACGACCTCGTCGACCGGGCCCAGGGCGAGATCTACAAGGTCACCGAGCGCCGTACCTCCGAGGACTACATCCCCCTCGCCGAGATCATGCCCGGCGCTCTGGACGAACTCGAGGCCATCGGCAGCCGTAGCGGCCAGATGGTCGGCGTCCCGACCGGCTTCCAGGACCTCGACCAGCTCACCAACGGCCTCCACCCGGGCCAGATGATCGTCGTCGCCGCCCGCCCCGCCATGGGCAAGGCCCTGGCACTCGACACCCCGCTGCCGACCCCGACCGGCTGGACCACGATGGGCGAGGTGCGGGTCGGTGACCAGCTCATCGGCGCCGACGGCCGGCCGACCCGCGTCGTCGCGGCCACCGAGGTCATGCACGGCAGGCCGTGCTACGAGGTCGAGTTCAGCGACGGCACGGTCATCGTCGCGGACGCCCAGCACCAGTGGCGCACCACCACCCGGGCCTCCCGCCGCCAGCCGCCGCCCCGCCTCGCCTGGCCCGAGGCGTCCGCCCAGCGGGTACGGCAGGCCTACGCCGACGCCCTCGGCGCGGACCGCGTGGCCGTGGGGATGGTCGGGCAGGAGCTCAGCCACGTCCTCCGCCCGGTGGGTAAGGGTGTGGGGATCTCCGACAAGGTGCCCGCCGTGGGCGGCAGAGTGCGCAGCTACACCAGGCGCACCCCCGCCAACCCGGCGGTCGAACTGCTCGGCGCGCTTCACCAGCGGACCGCCACCCCCATCCACGCCATCGCCCGTGCCGCCCACCCGGAAGTCGTCACCACCGAGGAGATCGCACGCACCCTCCGGTGCGGTCCCGACCGGAGGCCCAACCACGCCGTCGCCGTGGCCGCTCCCTTCGAGCTGCCGGAGCAGGACCTGCCGCTCTCGCCGTACGTCCTGGGCCTGTGGCTGGGCGACGGCGCCTCCGCGAGCGCCCGGATCACCACGACGGACCCGGAGATCGTCACCAACCTGGCAGCCGAGGGCCTTCGCGTGAAGCGGGTCGGCACCTCGCTCGCCTACCAGCTCACCCTCCCCGAGGACGAGAAGCCGGCCGCTCGCGCCTGCGTGGTCTGCGGTGCCGCTTTCGTGCCGCAGACCACGCAGGTCCGCACCTGCGGACGGTCCTGCGGTGGCCGAGCCCGTTTCGTCTCCGAACCGGTGCCCACACCCACCTGCCCCGACTGTGGCGGCCCCTCGAGCGGCCTGCGGCGCTGCCAGGCCTGCCACGACGACCACGGCACCGTCCAGGGCATCCTTCGCTCGCTGGGCGTGCTCGGGGACAAGCACATCCCGGCACGGTATCTGCGCGCCTCTGAGGCGCAGCGCCGGGCGTTGCTGGCCGGGCTGCTCGACTCCGACGGGTATGTCAGTCCGTCCGGCCAGATCCAGTTCGGTGTGACCAGCAAGCGGCTGGCCCATGATGTGCACGAGCTGATCCTCAGCCTGGGCTACAAGGCGGGCCTGCGGACCAAGTCCGTGGCGGGGCGCACCCCGGAGTCGTCAACGGCCTACCTGATCAACTTCACCACGGTGGACCCGGTCTTCCGCCTCAGCCGCAAGGCCGCCCGCCAGCGGCAGTCAGCGCATCCGTCCACAAGGACCCGGTACATCGTCGACGTCCGCCCGGTGGCCTCGGTGCCGGTGCGCTGCGTCGAGGTGGACAACGCCGACCACATGTACCTCGCCGGCCGGACGTGCATCCCGACACACAACAGCACCCTCGGCCTCGACTTCGCCCGTTCCGCGGCGATTCGCCATGGGATGACCACGGTCATCTTCTCCCTGGAAATGTCGCGCAACGAGATCACCATGCGTCTGCTCTCGGCCGAGGCCCGGGTGGCGCTGCACTCGATGCGGTCCGGCACGATGACCGACGACGACTGGACCAGGCTGGCCCGGCGGATGAGCGAGGTCGCCGAGGCGCCGCTGTTCATCGACGACTCGCCCAACATGTCGATGATGGAGATCCGCGCCAAGTGCCGCCGTCTCAAGCAGCGGCACGACCTGCGCTTCGTGGTCATCGACTACCTCCAGCTCATGAGCTCGCCGAAGAAGACCGAGAGCCGCCAGAACGAGGTCTCCGAGATCTCCCGGTCGATCAAGCTGCTGGCCAAGGAGCTCGAGGTCCCGGTCATCGCGATGTCGCAGCTCAACCGTGGTCCGGAGCAGCGAGCCGACAAGCGCCCGGCGGTGAGCGACCTGCGTGAGTCGGGCTGCCTGACGGCCGGCACGCGGATCATGCGGGCCGACACCGGTGCTGAGGTCACGCTGAGCGAACTGCTGGAGGCGGGCGCGCGGGACGTCCCGGTGTGGTCGCTGGACGAGCGGCTCAAGCTGGTGCCGCGCACGATGACGCACGTCTTCCCGAGCGGGGTCAAGCAGGTCTACCGGGTTCGCCTGCGGTCGGGCCGCGAGGTGGAGGCGACGGCCAACCATCCGTTCCTGACCTATGACGGCTGGCAAGCGATCGGCGATCTCGTGGCGGGCACTCGGGTCGCCGTGCCGCGGCACGTGCCACCGCCGCTTGAGCTGAAGTCCTGGGACGAGGACGAGCTGGTCTTGCTGGCGCATCTGATCGGGGACGGGTTCTTCGTGCGCCGGCAGCCGATCCGGTACGCGAGCACCGATGAAGCCAATCTCAGGGCGGTGACCGAGGCGGCGGCCCGGCGCTTCGGGATCACGGCGGTCCGCGACGAGCACGAGGCGGCGCGGTGCACGTCGCTGCGGTTGCCCGCGCCCTTCCGTCTGACGCATGGCCGGCGCGACCCGGTGGCGGCCTGGCTCGACGGGCTGGGCCTGTTCGGGCTCAGGAGCCACGAGAAGTTCCTGCCCGAGGGCCTCTTCGCCCTCCCCAAGCTCCAGGCGGCGAGCTTCCTGCGGCACCTGTGGGCGACCGATGGGTGCGTCTGGTGGGACGAGAAGCAGGGCCAGGCCCGCATCTACTACGCCTCGACCAGCCGGCGTCTCATCGATGACGTGGCGCGCCTCCTGCTGCGCTTCAACGTCATGACCCGGGTGAAGGTGGTCCGCAAGGGCGAACACCGGCCCGGGTACCAGCTCGTCATCACCGGGGCGGAGAACCAGCTCCGCTTCCTCGACGACATCGGCGTATTCGGCGGACGGGGCGAGATGGCCCGGCTGTGCGCCGACCGGCTGCGTGGCGTGACCCCGAACACGAATGTCGACACGATCCCCACGGAAGTGTGGGACCGGGTGCGCGGGGTGTTGTCGCAGCGGGAGATGACGCAGCGGGAGTTCTCCGCGGCGATGAACGTCCAGCACAGCGGGTCGGCGGTGTGGAAGCGCGCGCCGAGCCGGGAGCGAGTCGGCCGGATCGCGCAGGTGCTCGACGCCTCCGACCTGGAACTGCTCGCCACCAACGACGTGTTCTGGGACGAGGTCGACAGCGTCGAGCCGTTGGGAGAGCAGCCGGTCTACGACGCGACCGTGCTCGGCACCCACAACTTCGTGGCCAACGGCATCTCGGTCCACAACAGCATCGAGCAGGACGCGGACATGGTCATCCTGTTGCACCGGGAGGACGCCTACGAGCGGGAGTCGCCGCGGGCGGGTGAGGCGGACCTGATCGTGGCCAAGCACCGTAACGGTCCGACCGCGACGGTGACGGTGGCCTTCCAGGGTCACTACAGCCGGTTCGTGGACATGGCCCAGCACTGACCCAGGCATACGCGCCCTTCCACTGGACCCCAGGCAGAGGCCAGGTTCAGGACTGACCTCCGGCGGAACGCTCAGGTGAGGAGGCCTCGGCGGTAGCCTTCGCCGACGGCGGCGGCGCGGTCGCGGACGCCGAGTTTGTCGTAGATGTGGAGCAGGTGGGTCTTGATGCTGGCCTCGCTGATGAAGAGCTTGGCGGCGGCCTGGCGGTTGGAGGCGCCGTCGGCGACCAGGGTGAGGACCTGGAGTTCGCGGTCGGTGAGGGCGACCTTGGCGGGTTTGCGGACCTGGCCCATGAGGCGGCCGGCGACGGAGGGGGACAGGACCGGTTCGCCGGCGGCGGCGGCGCGGACGGCGCGGAGGAGTTCGTCGGTGGGGGCGTCCTTGAGGAGGTAGCCGGTGGCGCCGGCCTCGATGGCGGGCAGGACGTCGGAGTCGCCGTCGAAGGTGGTCAGGACGAGGGTCTTGATGTGCGGGTGGGAGCGGCGCAGCGCGGTGATGGCGGTGACGCCGTCCATCTCCGGCATGCGGAGGTCCATGAGGACGATGTCGACCTGGAGGGCGGCGGCGCGGTCGAGGCCCTCACGGCCGTTGGCTGCTTCGCCGGCGACCTCTAGGTCGGGTTCGGCTTCGAAGACGGCGCGCAGGCCGTCGCGGACGATGGGGTGGTCGTCGACGATGAGGAGGCGGATCACTGGGGGTTTCCTTCGAGGGCGGGGGCGGTGTCTCCTGCGGGGACGGTGTCTCCTGCGGGGGCGGCGTCTTCTCCGGGGGTGGGGGTACCCCTGTGAGCGGGGGTGCTTTGGAGGGCGGGGACGGTGGCGCTGATGGCGGTGCCTTCGCCGGGCGTGCTCTCGATCTCAAGGGAGCCGCCGACGCCACGCAGCCGCTGCCGCATGCTGCTGAGGCCGAAGCCCTTGCCGTCGTGGGTGTCCTGGATGCCGATGCCGTCGTCGCGGATGTCGAGGAGGACGAGGGTGCCGGTGTAGGAGAGGGTCAGCCCGGCCCGGGTGGCGCCGGCGTGCTTGGCGACGTTGGCCAGGGCTTCCTGGGCGACACGGAAGAGGGTGACCTCGATGGCGGGGCTGAGCGGGACCCGGTCGCCGGTCACCTCGACGTGCAGGTCCACGCCGGTGGTCTGCGACCAGTTGCGGGCCAGGGTGGTCATGGCGTCGGGCAGGTGGGCGTTCTCCAGCTGGTGGGGCTGGAGGGCGGCGACGGAGCGGCGGGCTTCGGTGAGGCTGTCGCGGGCGAGGTTCAGGGCGAGCTCGACGTGGGTGTCGGCGTTCTCGACCCGCTGGGCGGCGCGGAGCTGGGTGATGATGCCGGTGAGGCCCTGGGCGAGGGTGTCGTGGATCTCGCGGGCCATGCGCTGGCGTTCGTCGAGGATGCCGGCCTGATGCGCCTGGGTGAGGAGCTGGGCGTGCAGGTCGGCGTTCTCCTCCAGGGCGGTCTGGAGGTCGGTGACCGCTTTCCGGTACTTGCGCTGCCGGTCCTCGATGCGGATGCCGGCGATGGCGCCGCCGCCGATGGCGACGGTCTGGACGGCGACGATCGCCAGGTGGAAGGCGACGAGTTGGACAGTGGCCTGGGACCAGTCGAGGGTCGAGCCGTACACGATGCAGGAGGTGGCGGCGACGGCGGCGAAGGTCCACTTGGAGGGGGCGAAGTTCGCGGCGAGGAAGAAGCCGGAGATGCAGTAGATGACGAAGATCGGGTCGTGGAAGGACAGCAGGGCAGCGGTCGCCAGGACGCCGGCGAAGTGAACGCTGACGAAGGCCCGGCGCCCGCGCACCTCGGCGGGTACGAGGAGGCGGGCGCCGAGGATCCAGGCGAGGGCCAGGGCGGTGAAGGCCAGCGTACGGAGCACCCCGCCGGTCGGCTGGTCGGGCGTGGCCAGGCTGATGGCCAGGGAGGCGGCGAGGGTGACGAAGGGGACGATCTCCACGAGCCGCTCGAAGCGTCGTTCCCACTGGGAAGGGGGGAAGGGATCGTTCATCGGGGGCTACCCCTCCTGTCAGGTATGGACGGGTTTCACCTGGTCGCAGCAGTTGAGGAGGAGTTTAGGCGGATGGGGAGAAGGATGGCATAGCCGTACATGAGCAGTCCCAGAGCGATCATGAAGATGATGGTGGGCCACTGCCAGATCGGCGGGAGGTGCAGCGCGAGGAACCACACGGGCTCCTCGACACCGAAGATCTTCATGAACATCGGCACGAGCCCCTGCGGGAACAGCGGGAGCCAGGCGATGGCGTAGCAGAAGGTGACGCCGATGCGGTGCACGAGCGGCAGCTCGGCGGTGGCGGACTCGGCCGGCTGGGGCGGCGGGCCGTACTTCATCAGGTTGAGCAGCTCGATCCCGCGCTTCTCCAGCCGGCGGTAGGCGATCCTGCCGAGGCCCCAGGCGCTGAGCGCGCCGGTCAGCAGGCCGGTGGCGACGCCGGCCCAGGGGTCGAGGAGGATGGCGCCGGCCGCGGGCAGGGCGGTGGCGGGGACGGCGAAGAGCACGAGCCAGGCGAGGCTGGTCTCGGCGGTCTCGTCGGCGCCGGTGCTGAGCGGGTTGCCGCCGCGCTTGTGCGGGTCGGTGCCGGGGACCAGCGAGGTGACGGCGAGCAGGACGATGACGCCGGCGCCGCCGCCGAGCAGGGCGGGGAGCAGGCCGAGCACCCACGGCCAGGCCCAGGTCTCCCCGCTGACGAGGGTGCCGGCCAGGGACAGGACGACTGCGGCCGGGCCGATGACGAGCAGCCAGGCCAGTTGCCGCCCGCGGACGTCGGCGCGTTCGGCGCCGGGTGTCATGAGGGTGAGCCAGAGGGCGGTGCCGTCGCTGCCGTAGAGGTTGGCCGAGCTGGCGGCGGCCATCACGATCGCGATGAGCCCGATGAAGGGGACCATGATCCAGGCGTCGATGGTGACCAGCAGCAGCGGGGTGATCAGGGCGTAGGAGAAGGCGGTGGCGAGGAGCTGGATGCGGACGAGGTCGCGCCACCAGGCGCGCAGTTCCTTGGCGGCGGTGATGCGGGCGCCGCTGGTGGTGGCCGGAAGGGGCCGGGGTGCGCCGCGGCGGGGCGGGACGCCGCCTCGGGCGGAGGAGACGACGCGGCGCGCCAGCAGGGCGGACCAGGCGGCCAGCAGCAGGGCGATCACGACGACGCCGCCGACGAGGATGGCGAGCGCGACGGGCCAGGAGGCCTCGATCGCGGCCACGCCCCAGCCGGAGGGCAGGGCGCGCAGGAGGCGCTGGATCCAGCTGTCGGAGCCGCCGAGGGCGATGACGAGGGCCCAGCCGTTGCTGCACAGGGCGATGGCGGTGCCGACCACGATGCCGACGGCGGCCGCGGTGGCGCGGGAGCGGACGAACAGTCCGATGAGCGCGATGATGACGCGGGAGAGCATGATCATCGTGACGAGGGTGGTGACGGCCGCGACCAGGCCGATGAGCACGCCGGTGGGGCCGTAGCGCCAGCCGTACACGGGGAGTGAGAGCAGGGCGAGGAGGTTGACCGCGGGGGCGGGGCCGGCGAAGGCGCCGGCGAGCAGGGCCGCCGCGATCCGGCGCGGCGGGGCCGGGAGCATGGAGAAGTACTCGGGGCGCAGGGCCTCGTTGCCGCCGCCGATGAGGATGGGGCCGAAGATCCAGCCGGAGAGCCAGGCGGCGAGGGTGAGGGGCAGGTGGGCGGGCCACAGGACGGCGACGACGATCGTGCCGATGGCCAGGGCCAGCCCGACCGTGACGCCGGTGTAGAGGTTGGTGGCGTTGTCGCCGCGCAGGGTGTTGCGCATGAGGGTGAGCCGCAGGCGGATCATGTGCTGGGCCAGGGCGGCCGGGCGGGGGGTCAGGAGGTGAGCCATGCCAGCCCCTCCGTTCCGCCGGTGCGGGCGCCGACGAGTTCGACGAAGGCGTCTTCCAGGGTTCCGGAGCCGCGGACCTCGTCCAGGGGGCCGGCGGCCATAACGCGGCCGTCGGAGATGACGCCGACGTGGTCGCAGAGCTGTTCGACGAGGGCCATGACGTGGCTGGAGATGATCACCGAGCCGCCGTTGGCGGTGAACCGGCGCAGGATGGCCCGGATCGTGGCGGCGGAGACGGGGTCGACGGCCTCGAAGGGCTCGTCCAGGACGAGCAGGCGGGGCGCGTGCAGCAGGGCCACGGCCAGGCCGATCTTCTTGCGCATGCCGGTGGAGTACTCGATGACCAGGGTGCGCTCGGCGGAGTCGAGTTCGAGGACCTGGAGGAGTTCGTCGGTGCGCTCGGCGACGACGGCGGGGTCCATGCCGCGCAGCAGGCCGAGGTAGGTGAGGACCTCGCGGCCGGTGAGCCGTTCGGGCATGGAGTTGCCGTCGGGCAGCACGCCGATCAGGCCCTTGGCCTGGACGGTGTCGCGCCAGACGTCGACGCCGAAGATCTCGGCGCTGCCGGCGTCGGGGCGCAGCAGGCCGACGGCCATGGCCAGGGTGGTGGTCTTGCCGGCGCCGTTGGGGCCGACCAGGCCGTAGAAGGATCCGGCGGGGACGGTGAGGTCGAGGTCGGCGACGGCCACGTGGTCGCCGAAGACCTTGCGCAGCCCGGCGGTGCGGAGGGCGGGCTCCCGGTTGGTTGGCATGCCTTGAGCATCGCGCCGGGACGAAGGGTGGCGGATCGTCCGGACAGTGAGCTGGGTGGTGGATTCCGGCATCAACCGATCGGTTGATGCCGGAACCCACGCAGCCGGTCAGGCCAGGTAGTCCTGAAGCGTGATCGACCGGCTGGGGTGGCGGAGCTTGCTCATCGTCTTCGCCTCGATCTGCCGGATCCGCTCCCGCGTCACGCCGTACACCCGTCCGATCTCGTCCAGCGTCTTGGGCTGGCCGTCGGCCAGGCCGAAGCGCAGGGCGATGACGCCCGCCTCGCGCTCGGTGAGCCCGGCGAGGACGTCCCGCAGCTCCTCGCGGAGCAGGTCGTGCCCGATCACCTCGCTGGGGTCGCCGGCCTCGGCGTCCTCGATGAGGTCGCCGAGCTCCGTCTCGCCCTCGTCGCCGATCTGCACGCTCAGCGAGATCGGCTCTCGGGCGTAGCTCTTGATCTCCTTGACCCGCTCGGCGGTGAGCTCGGTCTGGAGGGCGATCTCCTCGTTGGAGGGCTCGCGGCCGAGCGAGTGGAACAGGTCGCGCTGCGCCCGGTTGACCTTGTTGATCAGCTCGGTCATGTGCACCGGGATGCGGATCGTGCGGGACTGGTCGGCCAGGGCGCGGCCGATCGCCTGCTTGATCCACCAGGTGGCGTAGGTGGAGAACTTCAGCCCGAGCTTGTGGTCGAACTTCTCCACCGCCCGCATCAGCCCGAGGTTGCCCTCCTGGATCAGGTCCAGCATGGGCAGGCCGCGTCCGGTCTGGCGCTTGGCGATCGAGACGACCAGGCGCAGGTTGGCCTCGATCATCTGGTCCTTGGCCAGCCGGCCGTCGGCGGCGATCCACTCGAGGTCGGCGCGGTCCTGGGCCGGGAGGCCGGCGGACTCGCGGTCGAGGCGGTCCTGGGCGAACAGGCCGGCCTCGATGCGCTCGCCGAGCGCCACTTCCTGCTGGGCGTCGAGCAGCCGGATCTTGCCGATCTGCTTGAGGTAGTCCTTGACCGGGTCGGCGGTCGCGGTCGGGGTCGCGGTGGTGGTGGCTGCCATGGGGACCTCCCGAAGGTGAGCGGACGTGCGGCGGGCGGCGGTGGTGCGGGAAACGGTCAGGTCGGCTCCTGGCTGGTGGTGGGCCGGGTCAGTAGGCGGCGCGGCGCGGGACTGCGGCGGTGCGGCGCGGGAGGTGTGGCCGTGGTGCGGGGCTCTGGTCAAGAGCCGGTACGGCGGAGCGGCGCGGCAACCGTGGCGTGTGCAGGCGAGCGGTGGCGTCGGTGATGGTGTCCGGAAGTTTGATCCGAATCGACTCTGGCATACAGCGCCTTCCATTGAGCGAAACTTGCGACGATGGTAAGATTACGACCGAAGCATCGGATCGTCAAGAGGAAATTTATGTCCGACGTAAAAATGCTCGGCCTGCGTGAGCTGAAGAAGCGCGAGACCCGCCAGGAGATCTCCGACAAGGCCACCCGCCTCTTCATCGACCAGGGCTTCGAGCAGACGACGATCGCCGAGATCGCCGAGGCGGCGCGGGTGGCCAAGAAGACGGTCACGAACTACTTCGCCCGCAAGGAGGACCTGGCCTTCGACCACCACGAGCAGTTCGTGGCCACGCTGGCGGCCATCGTCGCCGAGCGCGCGCCCGGCGAGTCGGCGCTGGCCGCGCTCAGGCGGGTCTTCCTGGAGGCGGCCGAGCGGCAGGATCCCATGCTCGGCTTCACCCGCGACGGCTTCGCGCGGATGATCGTGGACTCGCCGACGCTGGTGGCCCGGCTGCGGGAGCTGATGGAGCAGCGAGAGGAGGCCCTCGCCCGGCTGCTGGCCGCCGAGACGGGCGACGCGGAGGGCACGGTGTCCCGGCTGGTGGCGGTGCAACTGGCCGCTCCGTACCGGGTGCTGCTGCAGCGCATCATGGAGCTGACCCTGGAAGGGGTGGACAACGCGCGCATCGCCGAGGTCGTCGGGGCGGCGGCGCGGGAGGTGTTCGAGCTGATGGAGCCCTCGCTCGGGAGCTACGCGGTCAGGTCCTAGGGTGGCCGCGTGACGATTCGCGGCATGCTCTTCGACATCGACGACACGCTCTTCGACTACACCAGCTCCGAGCACTCGGCCGTCGTCGGCCATCTGACCGCCGAAGGCCTGCTGGGGCGTTTCCCCTCGCCGGAGGCGGCGGTGGCCAGGTGGCGGGACATCATGGAGGAGGAGTACGCGCGGTTCCTCGCCGGCGAGGTCACCTTCAAGGAGCAGCAGCGCCTCCGCACCGTGCGCTTCCTGGGCGAGCTCGGGATCGAGGCCGAGGATCCGGACGCGTGGTTCGCCGGGTACGCGGCCCGGCGCAACGAGAAGTGGTCCGCCTTCCCCGACGCGGCCCCGGCGCTCGAGGCGCTGGCCGGGCGCTACCGGCTGGGCCTGATCTCCAACTCCTCCATCGAGCACCAGCGCGGCAAGCTCAGCGCGATCGGGCTGAGCGGGTTCTTCGAGGAGAGCGTGATCCTCTGCTCCCACGAGTACGGTTGCGCCAAGCCGGACCCGCGCATCTTCGTGGCCGGGTGCGAGCTGCTGGGGCTGGAGCCCGGCGAGGTGGCCTACGTGGGGGACAAGTACGACGTCGACGCCCTGGGCGCCAAGGCGGCCGGCCTGCGCGCCTACTGGCTGGACCGCAAGGCCGGCGGGACGCACGTCGAAGAGGGGATCACGGTGATCACCTCGCTGGCCGAGCTCGTGTGACCCATCAGACAGCCCGCCGGGAAACAAACGTGATCGTCGCGGTGCTCCACCAGATATGAGTATTTTGATCGCATATGACGGTTCTGAAGACGCCAAGGCGGCCATCGAGTACGCGGCCAAGCACCTGAAGCCCGAGCCGGTGGTCGTCCTGTCGGTGTGGGAACCCTTGCTGGTCCAGTTGCGGCACTACCCGGCCGCGGGCGCCGCGTTGCTGGCCGCCGATCCGTCGGCCGAGTCGAAGGCCGCGGCCGAGCACAACGCCGCCGAGGGCGCTGAGCTGGCCAAGCAGGCGGGGCTGACCGAGGTGAGCGCCCGGGCGGTGGCCGACACCGAGTCGATCTGGCGCACCATCCTGGACACCGCCGACGAGATCGACGCCTCGGTGATCGTGACCGGTTCGCGTGGACTCAACGGGGTGGCGTCAGTGTTGCTCGGCAGTGTCTCCAACCACGTGCTCCACCACGCACGACGCCCGATCATGGTCGTCCCCAGGAAGGGCTGACCCGGCGGGGGGATTGAGCCGGGTGTCCAGCCTGCGGGCGCCCGGCCCCTGGTCGCCGAGCCGGTCGAACGGGTTGGCCAGGGCGCAGCGGTCGAGGGACAGGCAGCCGCAGCCGATGCAGTCGGTGAGGTCGTCGCGCAGCCGCTGGAGCTGCTCGATGCGGTCGTCGAGCTCGGTGCGCCAGGCGGCCGACAGGCGGGCCCAGTCGCCGCGCGTGGGGGTGCGCCCGTCCGGCAGGGTCGCCAGGGCGTCCTTGATGGTGTTGAGCGGGATGCCGAGGCGTTGCGCGAGCCGTACGAACGCCACCCGGCGCAGCGTGTCGCGGTGGTAGCGGCGCTGGTTGCCGGCGGTCCGCCGGCTGGTGATGAGCCCCTTGGACTCGTAGAAGTGCAGCGCAGAGACGGCGATGCCGCTGCGTTCGGCGAGTTGGCCGACGCTCAGCTCCTTGCTGTTCCACGGGACCTGGGACATCACAGCACCGGCCGGAAGTGGGTGACCAGGCGCCCGCCCTCGAAGACGTGCAGGGCGTAGGCGGGCGGGAGGTCGTAGGAGACCGGGACGCGCCCGCTGGTCTCGACCGGGGTGAGGCCGGTGGACAGCACGCCCGGCGCGACGATCACGGGGAGCCCGGCTAGCGTGCCGGAAGCGCTGGTGTGCGCGTGCCCGGTGAGCACGCCGGCCACGTTGGCATGCCGGACCAGCAAGGCTTCGAGCCGCTCCACGGCCTGGAGCATGATCGAGTCGACGTACGGCACGCCCAGCTTGATCGGCGGGTGGTGGAAGCCGACGAAGGCCGGCAGGTCGGGGCGCTCGCCGAGAACCCCGTCGAGCCAGGCGAGGGCCTCGTCGCCGAGGTAGCCGTCGTCGCGGCCGGGCAGGCTGGAGTCGGCCAGCGCGATGGTCAGGTCCGGCAGCCGCAGCGCCTGGTTGACCGGGCCCAGCGCGGCGGTGAAAGCCTCCGGGTTCTGGTCGTGGTTGCCGGGGCAGACGATCACCGGCACGTCGCTCTTGAGCAGCGCGCGGGCGATCTCGTACTCCTCCGGCAGGGCGTGGTCGGCGATGTCGCCGGTGACCAGGATGGCGTCGAGCCGGCCGGGCAGCTCGTTGAGGTGGCGCAGCACCCGTTCGGTCCGCGGGACGCTCTGGTCGGTGGCGCCGATGTGGATGTCGCTGATGTGCGCGAATACGGCCATCTCAGGAGTCTAGAGCGGCGGGACGTGGACGCCGCGTTCGAAGAAGCTCTCCAGCACCACGATGGTCTGCGTGCTGGACACGCCCTCGACCTCGAACAGCCGCCTGAGCACCTGCTGCAGTTCGGCGGTGCTCGCCGTACGGACCTTGGCCAGCAGGGAGGCCGGCCCGGCGATGACGTGCGCCTCCTCGACCTCCGGGATCGCGCGCAGGGCGTCGGCCGTCCCGCCCATCCAGGTGTTCCCCTCGATCAGCACGTAGGCGAGCACGCCGCGCCCGGCGGCGGCCGGGTCGACCTCGACGGTGGTCCGCCGGATCACCCCGCGCTCGCGCAGTTTGCGCACCCGCTCGTGTGCCGCGGCCCCGGACAGGCCCACCGCCGCGCCGAGCGAGGCGTAGGAGCGGGTGGCGTCCTCCTGCAAGAGGCCTATCAGCGTTCGGTCGATCTCGTCCATTGCCATATGCTATCCGGTGAACGAGGAGGTTTTCCGGATGGAATCCATGGTGGCCGTGTTTGAAGCTCTCGACCCGCGCTTCGAGGGCGTCGGCGGCGACGAGCGGGTGGAGCGCATCGCGACCGGGTGCCGCTGGGCCGAAGGCCCGACGTACGTGCCCGCCGGGCGCTACCTGGTCTGGAGCGACATCCCCAACGACCGGATGATGCGCTGGGACGAGATGACCGGCGCGGTCGGCGTCTTCCGCAGCCCGGCCGGCTACACCAACGGCCACACCCTCGACGCCCAGGGCCGGCTCGTCTCCTGCGAGCAGGGCAACCGCCGGGTCACCCGCACCGAGGCCGACGGCTCGATCACCGTCCTGGCCGACCGCTGGCGGGGCAAGCGCCTCAACAGCCCCAACGACGTGGTCGTGCGCTCCGACGGCAGCATCTGGTTCACCGACCCGAGCTACGGCATCACCAGCGACTACGAGGGGCCGGGCCGCGCCGAGAGCGAGATCGGCAACGACCAGGTCTACCGCCTCGACCCGGCCACCGGCGAGCTGACCGCCGTGGCGACCGACTTCATCCGCCCGAACGGCCTGGCCTTCTCGGTGGACGAGTCGCTCCTCTACGTCGTCGACACCCGCCGCAAGCACATCCGCGTCTTCGACGTCGACGCCGCGACCGGCGAGCTGAGCGGCAGCCGCGTCTTCGCCGACTGTACGGCAGGCAGCTTCGACGGCATCCGGCTCGACGACACCGGCCGGGTCTGGGCGGCGACGCACGAGGGCGTCCACTGCTTCGACCCGGACGGCACGCTGATCGGCCGCTTCCTGCTGCCGGAGAAGTGCTCGAACCTGGTCTTCGGCGGGCTCAAGCGCAACTGGCTCTTCGTCACCGCGTCGAGCTCGGTCTACGCGCTCATGACCAACGTGCGCGGCGCCGCCCCGGCCTACGCCCGCTAGCGCGCTCACTCCCAGCGGAACAGCCGGACCGCGAGGCCGCCGAAGAGCAGCACGCCCAGGGCGACCACCGCGAGGTGCGCGAGCTGCGGCGGCTGTCCAGACCAGGTGTCGCGCAGGGCCTGCACGAACGGCCCGGCGACGGAGTAGTCGCTGATCGTCTTGAGCGCCGCCGGCATGACGTCGCGCGGGATCCACATCCCGGCCATGAACAGCAGCGGGAACATCACCGCCGTCCCGATCAGCGGCGCCGACTTGGCGCTGGGCGCGACGGCGGCGATGAGCAGCCCGATCGCCATCAGCGCCGCGGTGCCGAGCAGCAGCACCGGCACGAAGGCCACCCCGGACGGCAGCGCCGAGCCGAACACCAGCCGGCCGGCCGCCAGCAGCACCACGACGGCGACCGCGCCGAGGGCCGTGTTGATCAGCAACTGCACGGTGAGCATGGCCGCCGGGCTGGCCGGCGTGGTCGACATCCGGCGCAGCACGCCCTGCTTGCGGTAGGTGGCCAGCACGCCGGGCAGCACGTTGAACGCCACCGTGCACAACGCCAGCAACATCATCGACACCGGCAACTGGACGTCGACGAAGCGCTCGCCGCCCAGGTTCGGGTCCGGCTTGCTCAGGTCGGGGATGTGGCCGAGCGCCACGAGCAGGGTGAGCGGCAGCCCGAGGGTGAACAGGATCGACCAGGGCTCCCGCAGGTGCAGCTTGGTCTCGGTGATGAGGATCTGCTTCATGCCAGCTTCTTTCCGGTGAGCGCGAGGAAGGCGTCGTCGAGGGTGGCCTGCTCGATGCGCAGGTCGGTGGGGACGATCCCGGCCGAGGCCAGGGCGAGGGTGACGGCGTGCGGCAGGTTGCCGGTGCCGGTGACCGCGATCTGGGCGCCGTCGCGGGCCAGGCCGGTCACCTCGGGCAGGCCGCGCAGCACCGACTCGTCGAACGGGCCGGACGGGCGGAAACGCAGCCGCTGCTCGCCGTTGACCCGGTCGATCAGCCCGACCGGGCTGTCCACGGCGACCACGCGCCCGGCGTCGATCACCGCGAGCCGGTCGCAGAGCCGCTCGGCCTCCTCCATGAAGTGGGTGACCAGCACGATCGTCACGCCGGAGTCGCGCACCTCGCGGATGAGGTCCCAGGTCTCGCGGCGGGCCGCCGGGTCGAGCCCGGTGGTCAGCTCGTCCAGGATCGCCACGCGGGGCCGGCCGACCAGGGCCAGCGCGATGGACAGCCGCTGCTTCTGGCCGCCCGACAGTTTGCCGAAGTAGGCCTCGCGCTTGGCGGTCAGCCCCACCCGGTCGAGCAGGTCGCCGGGTCGCTCGCCGTAGAAGGAGGCGAACAGCTCCAGCGCCTCCCAGACCTTGATCTTCTCCGGCAGTTCGGAGCTCTGGAGCTGGACGCCGAGAATGCGGCGGATCTCGCGCCGCTCGGTGAGCGGGTCGAACCCGGCGATCCGGATCGTGCCGCCGTCGGGCGAGCGCAGCCCGGACAGGCACTCGACCGTGGTGGTCTTGCCCGCTCCGTTCGGGCCGAGCACGCCGAAGATCTCGCCCTCGGCGACGGAGAAGCTGACGTCGTCGACCGCGACGTGGTCGCCGTAACGCTTGTGGAGCTTGGTGACTTCGATGAGGGCCATGGCCAGAACGCTAGGAAGCGCGCTCGGTCCCCGGTATGCGGCTGGGTGCCGGGAAGGGTGTACCTAGCTGCAATACCGGATGGGCGGCGACATCGAGGACACTTGGGACATGCCCCGGGTCCTCTCCCTCCTCGCCATGATCGTCGTGCAGGTCGTCGTCCTGGCGATGTCCATGGTGGTGCTGGTGTTGTGTTTCGGGCTCGGCCTGGTCTTCCTGTTCCCGCCGCAGGCGATGGCCATCCGCCGGCTGGCCGAGCGCACCCGGCGGATCGCCGGGATCGCCTCGCCGTACCGGCCGCCGCCCCCGCCGCCGCGGCCCGGTGCCGACGGCTGGTACCGCTCCGACCGCACGCTCTACAAGACGCCGCGTATCCCGGCCTGGAACAACCGCTGGAAGTGGCTGCTGCACGACCCGCAGACCTGGCGGGACGCGTTCTGGCTGCTGCTCGACCCGCCGGTCAAGGTGCTGATGGCCCCGATGCTGCTGCTCGTTCCGGGCCGCGGCCTGCGGGTCTACCGGGCATGGGCCGAGCTGCTGCTCGGGCACACCGAGAGCAGCCGGCTGGCCGGCGAGGTGCGGCACCTGACCCAGGTGCGCAGCCTGGTCAACGACTCGCAGGCGGCCGAGATGCGGCGCATCGAACGTGACCTGCACGACGGCACCCAGGCCCGCCTGGTCGCGCTCGGCCTGACCCTCGGCGCCGTCGAGGAACTCGTCGACAAGGACCCGGCCGCGGCCAGGGCGCTGGTCGTCAAGGCCCGCGAGGCCTCCGCCGAGGCGCTCGTCGAGCTGCGCCGCGTCGTCCGCGGCATCCACCCGCCGGTGCTGGCCGAGCGCGGCCTGGCCGACGCCGTCCGGGCGCTCGCGCTGGACTGCCCGCTCCCGGTCGAGGTCACGGTGGACCTGGCCCAGCGGCCCTCCTCGCCGGTCGAGGCCGCCGCCTACTTCGCCGTCAGCGAGCTGCTCAACAACGCGGTACGGCACGCCGACGCCACCTCGGTGCGGGTGGACGTCAGCCATCGTGGCCCCGACCTGCGCATCACCGTCACCGACGACGGCCACGGCGGCGCCGACCCGGACAACGGCAGCGGCCTGTACGGCATCGAGCGCCGCCTGGCCGCCTTCGACGGCGTGGTCGCGTTGAACAGCCCGCCCGGCGGCCCGACCACGGTGACGCTGGAGTTCCCGAAGGTGCTGTCCGACCACTGGGCGAGCGCCCTGCCGCGGATGCCGAGGTGGAAGGCGATCGTGGTGGCCACCTGCTGGCTGACCGCCTGGCTGCCGACCTTTCCTCAGGGCATCGTGGCCGGGGTGCTGAAGGCACTGGCGGTGCCGGAGAAGTCGTGGTTCCTGGCCCTGCACCTGCCCGAGCCGTGGCAATGGCCGATGATCGTCTTCATGATCCTGCTGGGAGCCTCCATGTACGTCCTCGCCTCGCTGCTGTCGGCCCAGGCGGTGCGCGCGTGAACCGCGTGCTCGTCGCCGAGGACCTCTACCTGCTCCGCGACGGCCTGGTCCACCTGCTGCAGGCGCACGGCTTCACCGTCGTGGCCGCGGTCGAGAGCGGCCCCGAGCTGTACAAGGCCCTCATCGAGCTGCGGCCGGACGTCTCCATCGTAGACGTACGGCTGCCGCCCACCTTCACCGACGAGGGCCTGCAGGCCGCGCTCGCCGCCCGCGAACGCATCCCGGGCCTGCCGATCCTGGTGCTCTCCCAGCACGTCGAGCAGCTCTACGCGGGCGAGCTGCTCGCCGACGGCGCGGGCGCGATCGGGTACCTGCTCAAGGACCGGGTCTTCAACGCCGGCCAGTTCGTGGACGCGGTGCGCCGGGTGGCGGCCGGCGGCACCGCCATGGACCCGGAGGTGATCGCCAAGCTGCTGGCGCGCAACCGGCGCGACGAGCCGCTGGGCAGCCTGACGCCGCGCGAGCGCGAGGTCCTGGAGGCGATGGCCGAGGGCCGTTCCAACGCGGCCATCTCGCAGCGGCTCTTCCTGAGCGAGAGCGCGGTGGCGAAACACACCGCCTCGATCTTCGGCAAGCTCGACCTCGTGCCGTCCGACGACGACAACCGCCGGGTACTGGCCGTTCTGGCGTACCTGAACGCTGCCAACCGCGGCTAGCCTGGGGGCGCGCGCACGCCTGAGGGGCCGCTGAGCCGGGGCTGACTCCCGCTTCTGTCGGTGGGGCCAGATATTTTTCTCTCATGGCCCGCTGGACGAAGGGGTAGATCACGTGAAAATTCGGGTGAGTCGCGATGTGCTGGCCGAGGCCGTGGCTTGGGCGGCGCGGGTCCTGCCCAGCCGCCCCGCCGCGCCGGTGCTCTCCGGCCTGCTGCTGGAGGCGGGCGAGGAGCTCACGCTCTCGGCCTTCGACTACGACGTCTCGGCCCAGGCCACGGTCGACGCCGACGTCTCCGAGCGGGGCAGCGTGCTGATCCCCGGCAAGCTGCTGGCCGAGATCACCCGTGCGCTGCCGGGTGACAGCGTCGAGCTGGTGACCGAGGGCGCCGAGGCGGTGCTGACCTGCGGGTCGGCCGAGTTCGGGCTGGTCACCATGCCGGTCGAGGACTTCCCCACCATGCCCAAGATGCCGCCGGTCATCGGGCACATCGGCGGCGGCGTCTTCGCCTCGGCGGTGAGCCAGGTGGCCCCCGCCGCCAGCCGGGACGACACGCTGCCGATGCTCACCGGCATCCGGGTGGACATCGAGGGCGCGGAGGTCGCGATGGCGGCCACCGACCGCTACCGCATCGCCGCCCGCGACTTCACCTGGCGTCCGGCGCAGGCCGACGCGGCGGTCTCGGCGATGGTCCCGGCACGCGTGCTGGTCGAGGTGGCCAAGTCGCTGCGCGGCGGCGAGGTGGCGATCGCCATGGGCGGCGGCGTGGCCGGCTTCGAGAGCGTGGGCCGCAGCACCACCGTGCGCCTGCTCGACGAGCAGTTCATCGACTACCGCGCGCGGCTGCAGAGCGACTGGTCGATCAAGGCCGACGTGCGGGTGGCGCCGTTCATCGACGCCATCAAGCGGGTCGCGCTGGTCGCCGAGCGCAACACCGCGATCCGGCTGACCTTCACCCAGGGCCAGGTCAAGATCCAGGCGGGCGGCGGCGAGCTGGGGCGCGGCGTCGAGGTGCTCGACTGCGAGCTGCGGGGCGACGACATCCAGATCGGGTTCCAGTCGCACTTTCTGCTCGACGGGCTGAGCGGCGTCGAGTCGGAGTTCGCGCGCATCGCGATGGACTCGCCGACGCGTCCCGCGCTCGTCTCCGACGTGCCGGGTGACGCCCAGCCCGCCTTCCGCTACCTGGTCATGTCGCTGCGCCTCGGCTGATCTCCACCAGCTTGCGCAGGGTCGCCTTGAACGCGGCGAACTCCTGCTCACCGACCGCTTCGGCGTAGCGTCGCTCGATCCCGGCGACGACCTCGTCGGAGCGGTTCATGCGTTCCACGCCCTTGGCCGTGGGCACCACCAGCTTGGCCCGCCGGTCGCTCGGATCCGGCCGGCGTTCGACGAAGCCCAGCTCCACCAGCTCGTCGATCAGCGTGCCGATGACCTGCTTGTGCTGGCCCGACAGGGTCGCCAGGTCGGTCGCGCGGCTGCCCTCCTCGTCCAGGTAGGCCAGCACCGCGCCGTGTTTCGGCCCCGGCCCCTGCCGGTCGTCCAGGTCACGGACCATGTCCCGCTGCAGGCCGAAGAGCAACCGGGCCACCAGGATCCCCAGGTCGGGATCGGTCTGCTTGCGCTCGCTCCGCCTCACGCCGCCTCCAAATTAGTCACTAATATTGACTGTCACTAAAACTGACTATATGGTCTTCTCATGACCATCCTGATCACCGGTGCTACCGGAAACGTGTCGTCCGCCCTGATCCGCGCGCTGCCCTCCACAGAGAATGTACGAGTCCTGGTGCGTGACCCGGCAAGGGCTCCCGAGGGCGTGGAAGTGTTCGTGGGCGACCTCGACCACCCCGAGACGCTCACCGAGGCGTTCGACGGGGTCGAGACCCTGTGGCTGCTGACCGCGATGGGCCCCAGCTCGCCGCACGCCAGCGGCAATGCGGTCTGGGCGGCTCGCCAGGCGGGGGTCAAGCACATCGTGCGGTTGTCGGCCATCGGCGCCGCCCATGACGCGCCCACCCGCAACGGCCGCCTGCACGCCTTGTCCGACCTCGAACTGCAGGCCTCGGGCATCGCCTGGACCATCATCCGGCCCGCCTTCTTCATGCAGAACCTGTTCGGCTCGGTCAACGGCGACACCCTGTACGGCGGGCTCGGCGACGGGCGACTCGGCATGATCGACGTGCGCGACATCGCGGAGTTCGGCGCCCGGGTGCTGGCCGACCCCGCGCCGCACGCCGGCCGGATCTACACGCTCACCGGCCCCGAGAGCATCTCGCTGCAGCAGGCCGCGGCGGCGGTGGGGGCGACCTACCAGCCGGTGCCGGAGGAGGGCGTGCTGGAGGCCATGCTCGGCGCCGGCTTCCCCGAATGGGACGCCAAGGTCTCCGTCGAGTACGGCAGGGCCTACGCCGCCAACTGGGGCGACTACACCACGACCCACTTCAGCGACGTCGTCGGCCGACCGGCCCGGTCGTTCGCCGACTTCGCCCGCGACCACGCCGCCCAGCTCCGGCCGTGAGTCGTCGGAGCGCGTGGCACGCGGCGGGTCAGTCCTGGTCGGTGAGCGCGATGAGGATGTGCTCCATGCACGCGTGCCCCGCGCGCTCGGCGGCGGTGGCGTCGCCGGCGGCGATGGCGCGGGCGATGGCGTCGTGCGGGATGTAGCTCTTGTTGAGCGAGGTGCCGGCGGCGGTGATGCTGGCGCGCAGCGCGGCGGAGAAGTCCTCGTAGAGGTCGATCAGCACGAGGTTGTGGGTGGCGTGCACGATCGCCATATGGAAGACGAGGTCGGCCTCGACGAACTCCTCGGCGGTGCCGGACTCCCAGGCCCGGTCACGGGCGGCCAGCGCGGCCTCGATGCGGACGATGTCCTCGTCGTTGCGGCGGGTGGCGGCCAGGCGGGCGGCCTCGACCTCGAGGGCTCGCCGCACTTCGAGGATCTCGAGCTGCTCGGCCTGGCGCAGGCGGCGCAACATGGCGCCGGACAGCTCGCTGGTGGCCCGGACGTAGGTGCCGTCCCCCTGACGGCACTCCAGCAGTCCGGCGTGCGTGAGCGCGCGGACGGCCTCGCGGACGGTGTTCCGCCCCACTCCGAGCTGCTCAGCCAGGACAGTCTCGGTCGGGATCTTGCGGTTCATCGACCACGAACCTGAGGTGATCTGCTCTTTGAGCTGGTCGATCACCTGGTCGACGAGCGAAGCTCGCTGCGCCGTACGCAGACTCACAGTCCGCCTCCTCCGGGGAAACCAGTCATCCTATGAGTCAATGACTGGTAGACCCTAATTATTCCAGGGCCCAAAGACAAATCCGGAGGTCAACGAGGGGTGGTTGCGTGGACGGTCACGCCGGCCAGCGCCGAGCGCACTCCGGCGGCCTCGAGCGCTTTACGATACGCGGACGTCTGGTCTGCTCGCGCCCCGACCTGGCCGAAGAGATCACCGAGCTCGCGCCAGGTGCGGGCCGCCTGCCGGTTGGCGCCGTAGAGCGGGCCCTCCAGCGCGGTCAGCAGGGCGCGGGCGGTGGTGAGCGAGCCGGTGGCGTCGGCGCCGAGGCCCAGGGAGACCTGGGCGAGCACGAGGTGCGCCTGCGCGGTCACCGTGCCGGGGGCCTCGCCGAGCAGTTCGAGCGCCGTGGTGGCCAGCTCGCCGGCGCGCGCCGGGTCACCGGCCCGCAGCCGGACGCGGGCGTGGATGACCTGGCTCTCGCCGAGCTCCCCACGGGTGGCGGTGAAGACCGACAGGGCGCGGGCGGCGGCGGTGACGTGTTCCTCGGCCTCGGCCACCGGGCACGACTCCAGCCGCGCCCAGTGCATGGCGGCCCGGGCGAGCTGCAGGCCCAGCCGGGCCGGACGGCCGGCGGCGATGGCGTCGTCGGCCAGGCGGACGGCCAGCGCGGAGTCCTCACCGGCTGCGGCGGCCTTGGAGGCCTCCCACAGCGTGCGGATCTCCGCGGAACGGTCCAGAACCTCGGGAACGCCGTTGGTCTCCAGCACCCGCCTGAGGAAAGCGATTTCAGTGGGGTTGTCCTCGCCGATCTCGATCAGCGTGGCGGCCAGGTCGACCGCGAGCTCACCCTGGTCGACGCCGAGGCGCGACATCTGGCCGAGCGCGTGCAGCCCGAGGTCGCGGGCGCGCAACCGGTCGCCGGCGCGCTGGTAGCAGCGGCTCAGGGCGATGGTCAGCGGCAGGTCGGCCAGGCGCTCGGGGTGGGCGGAGGCTTCGGCGCGCAGCCGCTCCATGGCCTCGACGGCCTGCCCGAGGCGGCCCTGCTCCTCCAGGGAGCGGGCGCGGCCGAGCCGGGCCTGGGCGGCGAGCATGGCGTTTTCCTCGCCGACCGCTTTGACGATCTCGTTGAACCGCTCGGCGGCCAGGGCGGCGTCGCCGTGACGCAGCTCCAGCTCGGCATGACGGAGGCCGAGTTCGGTGTCGATGCGCTGGCGCGGCTCGATGCCGTGCAGGAGGAACTCGGTCGTGCAGCCGAGGCGTTCGGCCAGCAGGCGCGCGACGACGGGCGTGGGCGTGCGCTTACCCGACTCGATGAGCGAGACATAACTGTCAGACAGGTCCGGTCCGGCCAGTTGGGCCTGAGACATCCGCCTGTTCAGCCGCAGTCCGCGGACGCGGTCACCGATGGTTCCCTGACTCGGCATCTCATCTCTCAGGGCGGGGAAGGGTCAACAACACGCAATGATTGCATGAAGTGGCCCGATCGGGTATCCCCGCGCCAGGAAATCCCTACCTGAGAGGATTAATCATCACCCTTGTCGTCGCCCGGGAATAGCATCGAGCACACCTCGAGATAGAGCGTTTCGGGGTAGGGAATGTACCCCACTCGCGACAAGGCCTGATCTTGACCCGCCGACTCGAGGATGAACTCGCCGTAACCGAGCAGGCGGCCCATCAGGGAACGCTGGAAGCTCATGTCCGTGACCTTGCCGAGGGGCATCATCGCGACCTTGCGGGTGATGAGCCCGGTCGTCTGCAAGATCCGCTTTGTCGTGACGACGAAGTAGTCAACTGACCATTCGGCGACTTTCCAGACAAAGCGGATCAGCAACAGCAACCAGAGCCACCACACCACGACGAGTGCGGTGCTGCTGTTTCCCTCGCCGAAGAAGCGGCTGAGCAGTCCGGCGATGATCAGGCCGCCGAAGACCTCGGCGACCGGACGGAGTAGTACGGCGGGGTGTCGCCGCACCATGATGTGTGGCTGTTCGTGGGGGAGTAGGTAACGGTTGACCGACGACGGAGCAGCGTCCCCGTGGGTCACAAGTCTCATGCGATGCTGGTCACAAAGTGCGCGAGAGAGTCGGCTGCGTTGAACACGGTGTCGAGAGCGCCCCTGACGGCATCAGCCGCGTCCGCGGGCCTCGCGAAGAGGAAGTACGCGACAAACGCGATACCTCCCCAGATGGCATACTTCTTGACCTGCACTGTCGCCTCCGTACTTACTACCCACTACACCCGCCGAGTACATTACCCACCTCACTGGCCGGGTAAAGCGTAACTTCGCCGGTAAGTCTTGATCTTCTTTAACCGCGCTCGCTCGCGACGAGCGCGAGGACGTGTAGGTGCTTGCGCGCGATGCGCTCCACCAGGCCGGGGTGGGCGTAGCCCGTGACCTCCAGCGCCCCGTAGTGCGCCGCCTCGACGCAGCGGGTCACCGTCGAGGCGGAGTGGACGCCGGCGAACTCGTCGCGCAACGCCGACTCCACCTCTTCATACGGACCGGGATCCGCTTCGATTCGCTCGCTCATGGTGCTCCCAAAGATCCGCGTCAGTAACGCGGAGGAGATGCCTTCCTCACTGTACGTACCCGTGAGAACACAGTATGTAACGAAGCGGCGAGCTTGGTGAAGGGAAAGAGCTACTCAGACAACGCCATAGAGACGGTCACCGGCGTCGCCGAGACCAGGCACGATGTAGCCGTGCTCGTTGAGCCGCTCGTCCAGCGAGGCGGTCACCACGCGGATCGGCCGGCCGGAGTCGGCGAACTCCTTGTCCATGTAGGCCAGGCCCTCGGGCGCGGCCAGCAGGCACAGCGCGGTCACGTCGTCGGCGCCGCGGTCGAACAGGAAGCGGATCGCCGCGACCAGGGTGCCGCCGGTGGCCAGCATCGGGTCGAGCACGTAGCACTGGCGGCCGGACAGGTCGTCGGGCAGCCGGGTGGCGTAGGTCTCCGCCTGGAGGGTCTCCTCGTTGCGGATCATCCCCAGGAAGCCCACCTCGGCGGTGGGCAGCAGGCGGGTCATGCCGTCGAGCATGCCCAGACCGGCCCGCAGGATCGGCACCACCAGCGGCTTCGGGGAGGCCAGCCGTACGCCGTGGGCCTCGGAGACGGGAGACTGCACGGTCACGTCGGTCACCCGGACGTCACGAGTGGCCTCGTAGGCCAGCAAGGTCACCAGCTCGTCCGCCAGGCGACGGAAGGTGGGCGAGTCGGTGTTGACATCACGCAGCGTGGTGAGCTTGTGGGCCACGAGCGGATGATCGACGACAAGGGTCTCCATAAGGGACAACGCTATCTTGTGTGGGAGGAGGCGGCACGTCGCGTCCCTGGTTTTGATCACAATTTGGCAGGAGCGGCCCACGACGAGTGGCCGGTTCTGAAACCATGCGCAGTGGGGGTGGGCAATGACAGACGAGGACGCGCTCGACTTCGCCATCGTGGTCTACCGCGAAGACGACCGGTGGTACGCCGATCTGTTGCCGGTGGCCTTGACGTCGGACCTGCACGGCCTCCTCCACGCGTTGCGCCAGCAGCCCAGTGAGAGCGGCACGATCGGGTTGATCGCGGTGGGCGACGAGTTCTTCGTGGCGCTGCGGGTGCTGGGCGACAGGGTGGACGTGTTCCTCTCCGACATCGCCGCGGCGCTCGACTTCCCGCTGGCGCAGCAGGTGCTGGAGTATCTCGACGTGCCGGTCCCCGACGAGGACGAGCTCGACGAGATCCTCGACGAGGACACCGTGCTGCCCGCGGGCGACCTGTCGATCTTTGTGGACCTCGGGTTGGACGAGATGGAGCTGGGCATCCTCTCCGGTGACATCGACCTGCACCCCGAGGACGTGTTGTCCAGCATCGCCGCCCGGCTGGGTTTCTCCGAGCCCTTCGAGCGGGCGATCGACTCCGTTTTCGGCTGAACCGGGAGCTCGGCCCATGGTCTCCAGCGCTGTCTTCGCCGCCGCCTTCGTCCGCACCCCCGACGGCTGGTCGGGGGCGGAGGTGGATCTCAGCGGCGCCGAGCTCGTGGACGATCTCGGCGACGCGACGGGCGAGGCCCTGCGGCTGACCGGCGACGAGCTGGCCCTGCTGTGCGTGGAGGTCGAGGACGAGTGGTTCGCCATCGCCCGCTACCGGGGCGTGGAGGAGCCGCGGGTCTTCCTCTCCGACGCGCACGCCGTCGGGCCCTCCAGCCTCGGCGAGCTGTTCGCGGAGTTCGCCGGCTTCGTCCCGGACAAGGACTCCACCGAGCTCGGCGTCCGCCCGGCCGGTGACCTCGAACTGCTGAGCGACCTCGGCATGAGCGCCGAGGAGCTCATGGAGCTGAGCATGGAGGAGGGCGTGCTGCCCGCCGACATCCTCTCGGTGATCGCCGAGAAGCTCGGCTTCGCCGACGAGCTCGACCGCCTGCGGTGACCTACGACGCGGCCATGCGGCTGGCGCTCGCCCAGGCACGGCTCGCGTCCGAGCGCGGCGAGGTGCCCGTGGGCGCCGTCGTGCTCGGCCCGGACGGCGCCGTGCTGGCCGAGGCCGGCAACGACCGCGAGGCCACGGCCGACCCCACCGCCCACGCCGAGGTGCTGGCCCTGCGCGCCGCCGCCGCCCGGCTGGGGACGTGGCGGCTCGGCGGCTGCACCCTCGTCGTCACTCTGGAGCCCTGCACCATGTGCGCCGGCGCCGCCGTACTCGCCCGGATCGACCGGATCGTGTACGGCGCGGCGGACCCGAAAGGCGGCGCGACCGGCTCGTTGTGGGACGTCGTGCGCGACCGCCGCCTCAACCACCGCCCCGAGGTGATCCTGGACGTGTTGGCGGAGGAATGTGCCGGGTTGCTCAAGGAGTTCTTCGCCGCTCGCCGGATCCGGTAAGCTGCTCCACGGTGGTGTCGCCTAGTGGCCGATGGCGCGCGCCTCGAAAGCGCGTAAGGGGGCAACTCCTTCGAGGGTTCAAATCCCTCCACCACCGCCAGACGAATCAGGGCCCCTGCTCCGGCAGGGGCCCTGACGCGTTTCCGCAGGTGTTACCGCGGGTCAGGTGTCACTGGATGTCCAGCACGCGGGCGTGCAGGATCGAACGCTGGTGCAGGGCCGCGCGGAGCGCCCGGTGGAGCCCGTCCTCCAGATAGAGCTCGCCGCGCCACTGGACGACATGCGGGAACAGGTCGCCGTAGAACGTGGAGTCGGCGGCGAGCAACGAGTGCAGGTCGAGCATCGCCTTGGTGGTGATCAGCGAATCGAGCCGCACCTGCCGAGGCGGAATCTGCGCCCATTCCCGATTGCTCAACCCATGATCGGGATAGGGGCGGCCGTCGCCCACCAACTTAAAAATCACCTCATCGAGTTTAGGAGACAATCCGCTCGCGCGCGCTCACTGCAGTCCCGAGGGGTTGCAGCCGTTCGGGTCGCCGCCCGCGTAACCGGTCTTGAAGGCGTTGACACGCTGCTCGGAGCTGCCGTGGGTGAAGGAGTCGGGGTCGACCCGGCCCTGGGTGCGCTCCTGGATCCGGTCGTCGCCGACGGCCGCGGCCGCGTCGAGCGCCTCGGCGATCTGCGCGTCGGTGAAGGGGGCCTCGAAGAAGCCGGTGTCCACCGCGTTCTTGGTCCAGACGCCGGCGAAGCAGTCGGCCTGGAGCTCGGTGCCGACCGAACCGCCGCCGCTGAGGCCGCCGGTGAGGTTCTGGACGTGGTGACCGTACTCGTGAGCGATCACGTACGCCTGGGCGAAGGGGCCGCCCTTGGCGCCGAACTGGCTCTGGAGCTGGTCGAAGAAGGTCAGGTCGAGATAGACGCGGCGGTCTCTCGGGCAGTAGAACGGCCCGACCGCCGAGGTGGCGTCGCCGCACCCGGTCTGCACCGCCTGGGAGAAGAGCGTGGTCTTGGCCTGCTCGTAGCCGGGCAGCGCCTCACGCCAGTAGGCCTGGATGCTGTTGACCACGCCGACCACGCGGCACTTCTCCGACTGGTCGGCGTCGGCGCCCGTGCGGCACTGCTCGGAGAGGTTGGAAGTGGGTTGCACGCCGGCCGGCTGGCCGCCCTCGCCGCCTCCGCCTCCGCCGCCCACGCCGAAGACGAGCGCGACGATGAGCGCGATGATGCCGGTGATGCCGCCGCCTATGGCGAGACCGCCGCCGGGGAACCCGCCGCCCCGACCGGCGTCCTGAACTTGTGAGCTGTCTAGTTCGGCTTCGTCCCTGAAGTCCATAGGGAGGGAACTGCCCTATATCGCGCCCGTGAACGTGTCGCAGCGGCTGGGGTTACCTGACTCGTAGCCCGTGGTGAACCATTTGGCCCGCTGGGCGGAGGTGCCGTGGGTGAACGCGTCCGGCACGACCATGCCCTGCGAGCGGCGCTGGATGCTGTCGTCGCCGACCGCGGCGGCGGCGTCGAGGGCCTGGTCGATGTCGGCCTGGGTGAAGGGCTCTGAGTAGAAGCCGGTCTCGACCGCGTTCTTGGCCCAGACGCCGGCGTAGCAGTCGGCCTGCAGTTCGAGGCGGACCGCGCCGCTGGTGGCGCCCTGGCGGTCGTTGCCGACCCGGTCCATGGTGCCGAGCAGGTTCTGGACGTGGTGACCGTACTCGTGGGCGATCACGTACGCCTGGGCGAACGGGCCGCCCTGCGCGCCGAACTGGCGCTGGAGGGTGTTGAAGAAGGACAGGTCGAGGTAGACCTTCTGGTCGCCGGGGCAGTAGAAGGGGCCCACGTTGGAGTCCGCCGTGCCGCATGCCGTACGGACGCGGTCGGAGAAGAGCACGGTCTTGGCCGCCGTGTACGGCTGGCGCCCGCGCTGGCTGAAGGCCTGCTTCCAGTAGGCCTGGATGCTGTTGACGATGCCGACGATGCGGCAGTCCTCCGACTGGTCGGCGTCCGAGCCGGTCTGGCAGCGGGCGGCGAGGTTGCCCGAGGGGCTGGCCGCGGGCACCTGCTGGCCGCCCTGCGGCTGCGCGGGCTCGTCGGTCAGCGTGGACGGGACCAGCTTGAACAGGAAGAGCGCGGCGACCGCCACCAGGAGCAGCAGGCAGCCGCCCTTGCCCCCGATGGGTACGGCGCAGCCGCCGGGCAGGCCACCGCCGCTGCGGCCCGGCCGCTGACCGGACGCCCGCACGTCCTCGATCTGGGACGGGTCGAGCTTGGCATCGTCGTCGAACTGCATGCGGTCCGTGTTCCCGGGTAATGGCGTGATTACCCTCCGTGTTTCGTTACGCTTGGCCCATGTCGAGTGGATTGCTGGGAATTGCCCTGGTTTCTTTGGGCATGGTGCTGACGCCAGGACCGAACATGATCTACCTGATCTCCCGGTCGATCACCCAGGGCCGCCGCGCGGGCCTGATCTCGCTGACGGGGGTGTTCCTCGGCTTCACGCTCTACCTGGCCGCCACCTGCCTCGGCCTGACCGCGATCTTCACGCTGGTGCCGGCCGCCTACACCGCGCTCAAGCTCGGCGGCGCGGCCTACCTGCTGTGGCTGGCCTGGAAGACGCTGCGACCGGGTGGCGCCTCGGCCTTCGAGCCGCAGGCGCTCGAAGTGGCCTCCAACCGGCGGCTGTTCTCCATGGGACTGCTGACCTGCCTGCTCAACCCCAAGATCGCGATCCTCTACCTGTCGTTGCTGCCGCAGTTCGTGGACCCGGCGGCGGGCAACGTGCTCGGCCAGAGCCTCGCGCTCGGCTCGGTGCAGATCGTGGTCGCCACCACCGTCAACGGGCTCATCGCGATCTCGGCGGGCGCGCTGGCCGCCTTCCTCGCCGCCCGGCCCGCCTGGCTGCGCATCCAGCGCTACGTCACCGGCTCAGTGCTCGGCGGCATGGCGATCCTGATGGCGACCGACCGGTCGAAGGCCGTCGCCGCCTGAGCTTGAGTAGGGGCTTACTCATGTAGCCGCGGCGGGCCGGTGCCCACAATCGCGCCATGACCGTGGAAACCATCACGCTCCAGGACACCGTCGCGGCCGTCCCGCTGGCGCGGTTCCTGGCCACCGCGGGCCGGCTGGCCCCCGAAGGCCGCCGGGCCATCGCCGAGCAGGCGCTGCTGGTGCTGGAGCGCAACTACGTCAACCTGCCGCTCAAGACCACGCGGTACGCGATCAACCCGGTGCAGCGGCTGCGGCTCCTGCTGGCGCGGCTGCGCCCGGAGACGCCCGAGTGGGAGTTCCACGCCGAGCTGGTGTCGATCTTCAACTCGCTGCGTGACCTGCACACTCGCTACTCGCTGCCCGCGCCCTTCTCCGGGGCGGCCGCCTTCCTGCCCTTCCGGATCAAGGACTTCGCGGCCGGCGGGCGGCGGCGCTACCTCTACGCGCCCGACGGCCGGCCGCCGCCCGCCGGGCGCTTCCGTCCCGGGGTCGAGCTGCTGCGCTGGAACGGCGTGCCCATGGACCGGGCGGTCCAGCTCTACGCCGACCGGCTGCCCGGCGCCAACCCGGCCGCGCGGCACGCCCGTGCCGTCGACACCTTCACCGTGCGCTCGCTGGCCTTCGGCGGGCCGCCGGACGAGGAGTTCATCCTCATCGACTTCCTCGACCTCGACGGCGAGCCCGGCGCGGTGGCCGCCGAATGGCTCGTGCCCGCCGGGCTCGCCCCGGCCGCCGCCGACGGCTCGGTGGGGGCCGGCCGTACGCTCGCGGTGGACATCGAGGGCCGCCAGCTCGCCCGGCTGCGCACCCTGCTGTTCGCCCCGCACATCGCCGAACAGCAGGACGCCGGGGCCACCGTGGTCGCCGGCCCCGGCGACATCCCGGTCAGCGGCGAACTGGCCGAGATGTTCGAGGCCCGCGTGCTCACCACGCCCAGCGGCGACTTCGGCCACCTGCGCATCCGCAGCTTCCACCCCGACAACCTGCCGGGGGACGTGGCGATCCCGCTGTTCGTGAACGAGTTCATCCGGCTGCTCGGCCAGATGCCGCCCGCCGGGGTGATCCTCGACATCCGCGGCAACGGGGGCGGATACGCCGAAGCCGCCGAGCTCTGCCTCCAGGCGCTCACCCCGGGGCCGCTCGCCTCCGAGCCGCTGCAGTTCCTCAGCTCCGAGCTCAACCTGCGCATCTGCCGGAGCCAGGACTGGCTCGGCGGCTGGGTGCCGTCGCTGGAACAGGCCATCGAGACCGGCTCGCCGTACTCCGCCGGCCTGCCGATCACCGACGCGCGCGACCTGGCCCGTGTCCCGCAGTCCTACCTCGGGCCGCTCGTCCTGCTCACCGACGCGCGCAGCTACTCCGCCGCGGACATCTTCGCCGCCGGCTTCCAGGACCACCGGCTCGGGCCCGTCATCGGCACCGACCCCACCACCGGCGCCGGAGGCGCGGCGGTCTGGAAGCACACCACCTTCCTCCAGGTCCTCAACGCGCCCGGCGAGTTCCCCTACCGGCCGCTGCCCGGCGGGGCCGGGCTGTCCGTCGCCATCATGCGCCTGCTGCGCGTCGGCCCGGCCGCCGGCGTCGCCATCGAGGACTTCGGCGTGGCCGCCGACCTCGTCCACGCCACCACCCGGGACGACGTCCTGCACGGCTCGCGTGACCTGTTCGCCCGTGCGGGCGCCGAACTCTCCCGAGGGGTACGGCGAAGCTTCGAGGTCACGCTCGGGACCGGTGACCTCCAGATCACCGCCGAGGGCGTGGACCGCGCGGACGTCTACGTCGACGGCCGCCCCCGGGCCTCGGTCGACGTCGACGGCGTCGCCAAGGTCTCGCTCGACCTCGGCTCCCGCCCGATCCGGGTGGAGGGCTTCTCCGCCGGCCGGCTCGTCGCCGTCCGCCGCTTCGAGCAGGGAGAACTCGTGACCTCGCTGGCCTAGCCGGGCCGGCTGGGCGGCTCTTATGATCAGGCTCCCCCCAGTCGCGCTTTCTCCCTTGAGGTCTTGAATGTCGGAAACCCCGAAGCTGCCGCCGCCTGCTCCGGCGAAGGAGTACCTCCCCTCGGAGGTGTCCACCGCCCGGGTGATCATGTTCGTCCAGGTGGGATTCGGGCTGCTCGCCCTGGCCTTCGTCATCCCCACGCTGCTCAGCGCCGGCGTGGGGCTGGAGCTGCTGATGCTCATTCCCGCCCTGCTCGGCCTGTTGCTCCTCCTCTTCGCCGCCCTCCGCTTCCGCTCCCGCAAGCGCTGGGCCCGCTACGTCGCCCTGGCCGCCGAGGGCTTCAGCGTGCTGACCTGGATCTACGAGCTCATCGAGCTCGACGGCGGCCAGAACGGCATCGGGAACCTGTTCAGCCTGGGCTTCCCGCTCATCGTCGTCATCCTGCTCAGCCGCACCCCGGCCGCCCGCTGGTTCGACCGCTGACCCCGCCCCTGGCCGTCCGGGTCAGCCGTCGCCTGCTGCTGCTCGAGATCCTCTTCAGCACGGTCTGGCTCGTGGCCGGCCCTGCCGTTCTCGCGTCCATGGGCCAGGACTTCCGTGTCGCGGGTGTGCTCTACCTGATCGCCCTTGTCGTGACCACGATCTTGCTGATCCGCTTCTTCTACCTCTGGCCCTCGGGGCGGTGGGGGATCATCGCGGTCGTCGCCTTCCGCGAAGCCGTCCGACTCGCCGCCCTCACCGTCGACGGCCCCTTCCGCTGGGCCGCGGCGTTTCCGCAGCTGCTCCTCCCGTTGACCTTGGTGATCCTGCTCCTCACCCCGTCAGCGGCCCGCTGGTTCGCCCGCCCTTGATCGGTCGGAGGTGGCTCCGTACGCTCGGCGAATGATGGCACCGACTTAATGTCCGCCCTGTTCGTGGGCGTGTTCCTTGGGGCGCCTGCGGCGCTCTCGTGGCTGGCGGTCGTTCTGGCGAGAGCGTCGGCCGATCGCCCCGACCGGAGGTGGCGGATCCGGGGGTGGGGGACGGCCCTGATGGTGACGGGCTTCTCGGTGGCGGCAGTAATCGCCCGGTCGACGAGCAGCGACGAGAGCCACGATGACTTCGGGACCGCCATGGCGGAGTGGGCCGGCTTCACGGGAGGCGCGATGGTCGTCGCCGGCGCAGGAGCCTTCATCCCGGCCGCGTTGACCATGGTGCGGAGGGGCACCTCCCGGCTCTTTCCGGTGATCCGGCTCGCGGCCGCCGACCTGGCCCGGAACGCGCGCCACGTGGCTGGCCGGATCGCCGTCGTGCTGATGTCGACCGCCTTCGCCGTCACGGTCATCGTCGTCGCCGCCGCAGAGTCCGAGCGGGACAGGGTCGAGTACCGCCCCCAGGCACGGCCCGGCGCTCTGGTCGCCCGCGTCTGGCTGGACGCCGCGCCCGTCCGGGCGGCCATCGAGCGGGAGCTGCCGGGCGTGCCGATCGTTCAGCGCGACGGTCCTGAGCAGCCGAGTCGACGCCATCACGATCGAATACAAGCCCGCCCCGTCCAACCCCGACGACACACTGTCGACCAAGACCATCCCCGCTTACCCGGCGAGATCCTCGGACCGCACCACGCAGGGCATCTTCCTTCCGACGAAGCTCCTGCACGAGCTGGGCATGCGCCCGCAGCCGGAAGAGCTGATCATCGACCCCGCCCTCCACCGCACGACCGAGGCGGAGCAGGCGCGGCTCGAGGGGCACCTGGGCGAGGAGGACGTCCATGTCGAGCGGGGGTACCAGCCGTCCCCGAGGGGGATCGTCCCCGTCTCGGCAGCGGCTGCCATCGCGCTCAGTGCCGGGCTCGTCGCCGGCCGCCGCGCGGGCCTTCGAAGCCGTGCGGCCCGCACTCTCACGCGCGTCACCGGCAGGCCGTCCCTCCGCCTGTCGGCGGTCACGCGGACCGGGCTGGCCACGCTGTGCGGGGCGCTGCCCGGCGTCGTCATCGGGGTGACGGTCGGGATGCTCCTGGTGTGGCCGGCCACGGCCCCGGTCGGTTACCTCGAGGTTCCGCCCCGGGGCTCCTTCCACACCCCGTGGGAGACGGTTCTCTCCTTCGCCGCCGCCCTTCCCGTGCTCGCCGCGGTCATGGCCGCGCCGTTCAAGACGCGGGCGAAATGATCAGGGCGTTGACATAATGCCTCGATGCACGATTTCGCCCAGATGTACGAAGACGGGCGCAAAGCCATCGAGACTGGCCAGACCTTCGTGGAGCAGCCGCTGCACGAAGGCGGGCGGTGGGGGGCCTCGGCCATCCTCCGGCCTACGGGGGAGGTTCTGGATCGCCTGGCTGAGCTGGCGGCCTCTGCGGGTGTTGCGGCGGGGCCTGGGCAGTGGGTGCATGACCGGCGGGTGCTGCACTTCACGCTCAGGGCTCTGGAGCGCTATCGGTCGGTGATCTCGGCGGATGATCCTCGGCGTCTGGTCTACGCGGAGTGTCTGCGGGCGGCTGTCGCGGGGCTGTCTCCGATCGAGATCGACCTGGTGGGGATCGTGCCGCATCCGGGCGGTGTCCTGGTGGCCGGCCGCCCGGTCGGCGACACGATCGTCACCCTGCAGCAACGTCTCGCCCAGGGTCTTCTGGAGCGTGGGGTCCATGATCTGGAGTACGAGACGCGGGATCAGCTGGTCCGTGACCGCTGGTACGTCAGCCTGGTGCACTTCGCTGCCCCTGTCGCCAAGCCTCGCTCGCTGCTGCGCTGGTGTGAGGAGCGGCGTGGGCTGGTTGTGGGCCGGGCGACGCTGAGCGAGGTGGAGATCATGCATGCCGTACAGACGGGTCAGGGCGTGCGCCTGGACCCGCTGGAGACTGCCTCGCTCGACACGGTCGTGGCCGGCTAGCTGCTCAGCTTTCGAGGGGGTCCGCGCCGAGGAAGCGCAGGGTGCGCAGGTCTGTCGAGGTGGGGAGGCCGGTGATGTGGCCGGCCAAGGCGAAGGCGCTTCCCAGTGAGTCGACGATGTCCGGTCCCTCGATGTCGTGGTCGGGGTCCAGCCCGACCTCGCGCATCTGGTCGACGAAGCGGTCGGGGTCGCTGCCCGAGCGGTCGTCCGGCATGTCCGGGGTGAAGTGGACCACCGGAGCGCCGTCGACGATGTAGGCGAAGGAGTCCTCGGCGTACTCGTGGCGGCAGACCGACACGACTTCGGTCCCGCGTGAGACCCGCGTGTAGATGTCCTCGTCCACGGCGACCTGCCAGCCGCCCGGCTCGATGAGCACGGTCCAGTCGCCGATCCGGGCGGCGCCGACGAAACCGGCCGCGTCCTCGCTCATGGCCTCCACCGAGCGATGGCCCAGCTCGTCGAAGTCGACCTCCTCCAGGGTCTCCTCGTCCACGCCGAACCGGCGGAGGGCTTCTTCCGGGGAGATGCCGCGGACGAAGGACACGCAGTAGATCTCACCCAGCGTCTCGTAGTCGGGGAAACAGGGGGATTCGGGGGCCTCGGTCATGATCGCTCCTCGTTTGACGATGTGAGCGGCATGATCGCAGCAGGCGCCGACAAAACGGGGGCAATGCAAGAGGGCCCCGGCCGGTGTTCCCGGCAGGGGCCCTCTTGGCTGGCGGAGGATGGGGGATTTGAACCCCCGATAGGTTGCCCTATACACGCTTTCCAAGCGTGCGCCCTCGGCCACTAGGCGAATCCTCCGCCGACGAGCTTACCGGACTTCCGGCGGTGAAGTGACCACGAATTCGGGGGTCCGAGCACTGCCGGACGGCGTTAGACTGTTCAGGGACCCCTCGCGCGGCGTCATCCTGTGAACCTCCCCAGGGCCGGAAGGCAGCAAGGATAAGCGGGCTCTGATGGGTGTGCGGGGGGTCTCTTCGTTGAACCCCTTGCAGGCGGGATGGTCGCATGAGCCTTGCGCTTTATCGCAAATACCGGCCCGGGACGTTCGCTGAGGTCAAGGGGCAGGATCACGTCACCGAGCCGCTGAGGCAGGCGCTGAGGTCGGGGCGGATCAACCACGCCTATCTGTTCAGCGGCCCGCGTGGGTGCGGCAAGACGTCGAGTGCCCGAATTCTTGCGAGAAGTCTCAACTGCGAAAAGGGTCCGACGCCTGAGCCGTGCGGCGAGTGCGAGTCGTGTGTGGCGCTGGCCGCGACGGGGCCGGGGCACCTGGATGTGATCGAGATCGACGCCGCCTCGCACGGTGGTGTCGATGACGCGCGTGACCTGCGGGAGCGGGCGTTCTTCGCGCCGGTGTCCGCGCGGTTCAAGATTTACATCATCGACGAGGCGCACATGGTGACCCGCGAAGGGTTCAACGCGCTGCTCAAACTGGTCGAGGAACCGCCGCCGCACCTGAAGTTCATCTTCGCGACGACCGAGCCGGAAAAGGTCATCGGCACCATCAAGTCGCGTACCCACCACTACCCGTTCCGGCTGATGCCGCCCGCGACGCTGAAGGCGTTGCTGGAAGAGATCCTGGTCTCCGAGGACGTACCGTTCGAGCCGGCGGCGTTGCCGCTGGTGGTACGGGCCGGCGCGGGATCGGCGCGTGACTCGCTGTCGATCCTCGACCAGTTGCTCGCCGGGGCCGACGACACGGGCATCACGTACGGCCGGGCGGTGTCCCTGCTGGGGTACACCGACGGCGATCTGCTGGACGAGATCGTCACCTCGTTCGCGGCCCGGGACGGCGCGGCGGTGTTCCAGGCGGTCAACCGGGTGATCGAGGGCGGGCACGACCCGCGCCGGTTCGCCACCGACCTGCTGGAGCGGTTCCGCGACCTGGTGATCCTGGCCAACGTGCCCGAGGCGGCGAGCAGCGGGCTGCTCGACCGGCCCGGCGATGAGCTGGAGCGGCTGGTTCAGCAGGCGTCCTCGATGGGGCCGGCGGAGCTCACGCGGGCGGCGGAGATCTTCAACACCGGGCTCACCGAGATGCGGGGGGCCACCTCGCCTCGGTTGTTGCTTGAGCTGATGTGTGCGCGGGTTCTGTTGCCCGGGGCGGCGCAGGGGGAGGAGGCGCTGCTGGCTCGCCTTGAACGGCTTGAGCGGAGCGGCGTGGTTTCCCAGGTGGCGCTGCAGGCTTCTCCTTCTTCCGCTGGGGCGTCCCATTCGGGGGCCATCTCGCCGCAGGTGCCGGTGTCCGCGCAGCCTCCGGCACCGGTTGCTTCTCCGCCTCCGGTGGCTGAGGTGGTTGCCAGGGTTGAGGGTGCCGGCTCCGGTACGGCAGGCGAAGGTGAGGGGGACTGGCCTGAGGCGGTGCGGCCGGGGGCGGCTGCGGCGGCCCCGTCTGTTCCCCAGGCTCCGGCTCCGGCTCCGGCTCCGGCTCCGGCTCCGGCTCCGCAGGGTGGTGGGAGTGCGCTGGCGGGGATTCAGGCGCAGTGGCCTGCGGTTCTGGCGGCTTTGAAGTCGCGCAGCATCGTGGTGTGGGCGAACGTCAACACCAACGCCCAGGTGGTGGGGGTTGAGGGGAACATCGTCACGCTTGGGTTCACCCAGGTCGGGGCGATGAAGAACTTCACCGGTGGTGGCAAGGACGCGGTTGTTGCGGCGGTACTCAACGATGTGCTCGGGGGGCACTGGCGAGTTGAGGCCGTGGTTGGGGGGTCGCCTGCGCCAAGGGCTCAACCCGGGGGGTCGGCTAGGCCGGCCCCCTACGCTCCGAGCTCTACGGGCGCGCCGGCTTCGGCGGGTTCTCCTTCGTCGCCGGGTGCTCCGGGTGCGGTGAGTTCGCCGGCCGCGCCGGGTTCGGTGGGTTGGGCGGATGGTGGGCCTGGGGCTGGTTCGGGTGCTCCCGGTTCGGGGGGTGCTGAGGCCGCGGGTGGGCCGGGGCAGTCGGCTGGGGCGGCTCACGGTGGCCCTGGGCAGGGGAACGGTGGCTCTGGGGTGGCCCCGGAGGCGGTGGCTCGGCCGACGACGGATGAGTCGTGGCCGGATGCGCCGGATGAGCCTGATCCTGGTAGTCCGCCGATGGGGGCGGCGAACGGGTTCTCCTCGGCTTCGGGGGCTCCCGCGTCGGGTGGTTCCGCTTCGGGTGGGGCGGCTGCCGGTGCGCCGGTGGTTGGGGCTGGGCTGGCGGCGGCCAGGTCGGCTGCGCGGGCCGCTGCACAGGCTGGGCCGCGACCGCCTGCGCCGCGTAAGGGTGGGGCTTCGGCCTGGCCGGATGCTGTGCCTGGCAAGGGGGCGGATGCCGATGAGGTCGATCCGCTCAACGACGCCGACGCCGATGTGGACGAGGTCGGCGGGATGGAACTGCTCAAGCGGGAACTGGGCGCCGTGGTGATCGGGGAGATCGACCACACGTAGCAGCGGGGCCGGCCGAAGATCGGTCAGGTCGCGGCGGCCCCCAGAGGGTCCCTTACGGCATCTCGCAAGGCCCGATACCCGCCGGTCAGTCCAAGGTGAGGCGGCTGCGGGCGGCCAAGGCGCGGGGGTCGTGGGCGGGGAGGTCCTGGGTGAGTTGTTCGAGCACCTCGAAGTCCTCCCGGCCGTTGAGGGTCTGGGCGTAGGTCCAGAGGTCCTCCGGCGTGCCGTACGCCAGCAGACACCCCCGGAGCTGGATCTCCAGCTCGTCGCGCTCGCGCCGCAGTTCGGGGGACTCGGAGCGCGGCAGGAGCGGCCCGCCGTACAGGGTGACGGCGGCGGTGGTGCGGCGGGTGGCGAGCAGGTCCTTGAGGGCGAGGAAGTCGGCCTCGACCCGGGCGTTGAGCCGGTACGGCTTGGCCTCGACGATGCCGCCGAACTGGGCACGGAGCCGGTGGATCTCGGCGCGGAGGGTGGAGGGGTTGCCTTCGTCGCCGTACAGGTAGTACGAGAGCTGCTCGCCGGTGAGGCCGTGGGGGTGGAGCGCGAGGAGGGCGAGGATCTCGGCGTGCCGGGGCGACAGCAGGAGGGTCCGCTCGCCGTACTGGGCGGTGGGGGCGCCGTCGTTGAGGAAGGTGAGCCGGAGCGGCGGCGGGTCGGCGGCGGCAGGGGGACGGAAGAGAAGGAAGCCGTCGTGGAAGGGTTCGAGGAGCCCGAGCGCGCCGTCGGGCAGGACGGTGTAGCCGCCGGGCCCGGGCACGGCGATGCGGTTGCCGAGCCGGCCGTCGGGGTCGCCGGCGAGGACGCGGCCGGTGGAGCTGATGAGGACGCCGCCCCGGTGCCGGAAGGCTTCGCGCAGGACGCGGTCACGCTCGTACATGCGCAGGGCGAGCTGGCTCTCGGCGAGCCGGGCGACGGTGCCGACGAGGGCCACGGTGGCGGGGTGGAGGCTGCGGGACAGGCCGGAGACGTCGATGCAGCCGAGGACCTGGTCGGTGTCGGGGTCGACGATGGGGGCGCCGCTGCAGGACCAGACGTGCAGGGCCGGCAGCAGGTGCTCCTCGGAGTAGACGTGCACGGGTTTGCGCGCGACGAGGGCGGTGCCGATGCCGTTGGTGCCGACGCTGCCCTCGGCCCACAGGTGGCCGTCGGCGAGGCCGACGCGGTCGGCCATGCGCATGGTGGCGGCGTGGCCGTCGCGCCACAGGATGCCGCCGCCGGCGTCGGTGATGACCATGATGTGCGCGGTCTCGTCGGCCATCCGCCGGAGCGCGCCGGTGATCGTGGGCAGGAGCGGGTCGAGCGGGTGTGATCGGCGGACGTCGCCGACGGTGCCCGAGTCGTAGACCAGCGGGGCGACGGCGGTCTGCATGCTGACGCCCGCCTGGAACGAACGACCCCAGGATTCGGAGATCTCCGGGCGCGGGCCGGGATAGGGGGCGTCGGACTCGTGCGCGTTGCGGAGCCGACGTGAGTACTCGTCGAGGTCGGCAGTCACATGTGTGAGCATCGGACGATTGGTGTGCCGCCGCAACCGATTCCGGAGATTGCGCTTGGTGATTGCTTGAGTGCAACGTGTGCGCAACGTTGGAGTCGCTACCTTCTCTTTGGGCGCGTCGGCATGGTGCGGCCGCTCCGGCCGACGCTTGGCCGGGTTCCGGACGCTGGAGGGGGGCCGGAACCCGGCCATAAATGCCCGCACCACCCGGCCATGAAAAGGCCCGCCGACCGGCCGTCGCGCCGACACCTCAGTGCCGCAGTGCGTGGCGGCGCTCAAACACCGTAGGCTCGTGGGAGTTGCAAATAGTCGGAGCCACGAGGAGCGCACACCGGTGAACCCAGGGGATGTCAACCTGCAGCAGTTGCTGGAGCAGGCGCAGCTCATGCAGCAGCAGCTCGTGAACGCCCAGCAGGAGCTCAACGACGCGCAGATCGAGGGTTCCGCCGGCGGCGGCCTGGTCAAGGCGGTCGTGAACGGCTCCGGCGAGCTGCTCGAACTCAAGATCGACCCCACCGTCATCGACGCCGCCGACCCGCAGGAGACGGCCGAGACGATCTCCGACCTGGTCATCGCGGCCGTCCGCGACGCCGTACGCGCCGCGGCCGACCTGCAGCAGGAGAAGCTCGGCCCGCTCGCGCAGGGGCTAGGCGGCGGCGGCCTCGGCCAGTTGCCGGGGTTCTAGGCCATGTACGAAGGGGTCGTCCAGAATCTGATCGACGAGCTGGGCATGTTGCCGGGCGTCGGTCCCAAGAGCGCGCAGCGGATCGCGTTCCACCTGCTCGCGGCCGATCCCGCCGACGTCAAGCGGCTGGCGCACGCGCTGCTGGAGGTCAAGGAGAAGGTCCGGTTCTGCCGGACCTGCGGGAACGTCGCCTCCGAGGAGGAGTGCCGCATCTGCCGCGATCCGCGGCGCGACACGCACGTCATCTGCGTCGTCGAGGAGTCGAAGGACGTCGTCGCGATCGAGAAGACGCGCGAGTTCCGCGGCACGTACCACGTGCTGGGCGGCGCGATCAGCCCGATCGACGGCGTCGGCCCCGACGACCTGCGGATCAGGGAGCTCATGACGCGTCTGGCCGACGGCCGGGTGACCGAGTTGATCCTGGCCACCGACCCCAACCTGGAGGGAGAGGCGACCGCGACCTACCTCGCGCGCCTCATCAAACCTATGGGCATCAAAGTGACACGGTTGGCCAGCGGGCTGCCGGTCGGGGGTGACCTCGAATACGCTGACGAGGTCACGCTCGGCCGAGCTTTCGAAGGACGGAGGCTGCTGGATGTCTGACCACTGGAGCACGCTCGCGGAGGAGACCGCAGGTCACGCGCAGGACTTCATCGACGGTCTGACCCGGGTCGCCTGCGGTGAGGGCGGCGACGCGATCTGGTCGCTGCTGCTCGTCGAGGTCGCCCAGGTCAGCCTGGCCGGCGCCAAGCTGGGCGCCAGCAAGGACGTCATCCTGGCGGGCAACCTCGAACCGGCGATCGGTGAGGACCCCGACCTCGACGGCGTCCGTACGGCTCTCGCCGAACGGCTGGGCGCGGTCGACGACTACGCGGAGGTCTTCGACCCGTACAAGGACACGGGCGTCACCCCTTACCGCCTGTCCGACGACCTGACCGCGGTCGCCGCCGACCTCGTCCACGGGCTGCGGCACTTCCGCGCCGGCCGCCCGCTGGAGGCGTTGTGGTGGTGGCAGTACTCCTACTTCAACACCTGGGGCAACCACGCGGGCGCCGCCATGCGGGCGTTGCAGGCTCTGGCCGCGCACACCCGTCTTGACGTGGCCGAAGAGGCGTTGTCCACATAGTGGTCCGGCTCAGCGGGCGTCCGGGAGGTCGCCGGTAGACTGGCCGTTCACAGTCCAAACCGGGAGACTCTCGTGGCGCTCGTTGTGCAAAAGTACGGTGGTTCGTCCGTCGCCGACGCGTCCTGCATCAAGCGGGTCGCGCAGCGGATCGTCGCGACGAAAAAAGCCGGCAACGACGTCGTCGTGATCGTCTCAGCGATGGGTGACACGACGGACGAACTGCTCGACCTGGCCGAGCAGGTGTCGCCGCTGCCCCCGGGGCGCGAGCTCGACATGCTGCTGACCGCCGGCGAGCGCATCTCGATGGCCCTGCTGGCCATGGCGATCGCCAACCTGGGTTCGGAGGCGCGGTCCTTCACCGGCTCCCAGGCGGGGGTCATCACGACCTCCTCGCACGGCAACGCGCGCATCATCGACGTGACGCCGAGCCGGATCCAGGACGCCCTCACCGAGGGCCAGATCGCCATCGTCGCCGGCTTCCAGGGCGTCTCGCAGGACACCAAGGACATCACCACCCTGGGCCGCGGCGGCTCCGACACGACCGCCGTCGCCCTGGCCGCGGCGCTCGACGCGGACGTCTGCGAGATCTACACCGACGTCGACGGCATCTTCACCGCCGACCCCCGCATCGTGCCCGCGGCGCGTCAGATCCCGCGCATCTCCTACGAGGAGACGCTGGAGATGGCCGCCTGCGGCGCGAAGATCCTGCACCTGCGCTGCGTGGAGTACGCTCGCAGGTTCAACCTGCCGATCCACGTGCGCAGCTCTTTCAGCACCAAGGAAGGCACGTGGGTCGTGGCCGACCCTTACACCGAAGGAACCGAGATGGAGCAGCCCATCATCTCCGGCGTCGCGCACGACCGGAGCGAGGCCAAGATCACCGTTGTCGGGGTTCCCGACAAGGTCGGAGAGGCTGCCGCCATCTTCAAAACGCTGGCCGACGCCGAAGTCAACATCGACATGATCGTGCAGAACGTCTCGGCCGCCGCCACGGGACGCACCGACATCTCCTTCACGCTGCCCACGACGGACAGCTCGACGGCGCTCACCGCGCTGAAGAAGATCCAGGAGCGGATCGGCTTCGAGTCGCTGCAGTACGACGACCAGATCGGCAAGATCTCGCTGATCGGCGCGGGGATGCGTTCGCACCCCGGTGTCACGGCGACCTTCTTCGCCGCCCTCGCCAACGCGGGGGTCAACATCGAGATGATCTCCACCTCGGAGATCCGCATCTCGGTGATCGTGGGTCAGGGTGACGTGGACACGGCGGTCGCCGCCGCCCACAAGGCCTTCGACCTCGACTCGGACCAGGTTGAAGCAGTGGTGTACGGAGGTAGCGGACGATGAGCAGGCCCACTCTCGCCCTGGTGGGGGCGACCGGTGCCGTGGGCACCGTGATGCGTGACTTGGTGACCAACCGCGAGGACATCTGGGGCGAGATCCGTCTCGTCGCCTCGGCCCGCAGCGCCGGCAAGCTTCTGCCGGTCCGCGGCGAGGACCTGGTCGTCCAGGCGCTGACCCCCGAGGTCTTCGACGGCGTCGACATCGCCATCTTCGACGTGCCCGACGAGGTGTCGAAGGAATGGGTGCCGATCGCCGCCGCGCGTGGCGCGATCGTGGTCGACAAGTCCGGCACCTTCCGGATGGACCCCGACGTGCCGCTGGTGGTGCCCGAGGTCAACCCGCAGGACGTGCGCAACCGGCCGCGCAACATCATCTCGACGCCCAACTGCACCACCCTGTCGATGATGGCCGGGATCGGCGCGCTGCACGCCGAGTTCGGGCTCACCGAGCTCGTCGTGGCCTCCTACCAGGCCGTCTCGGGCGCCGGTGTGGCCGGTCCGGAGCGGCTCTACGACGAGATCGAGGCGCTCGCCGGTGACCGTACGGTCGGTTCGACCGCCGGTGACGTGCGCAAGGCGCTCGGCAACAAGCTCACCGAGGAGTCGCCGTTCCCCGCGCCGATCGCGTTCAACGTGATCCCGTGGGCCGGGTCCTACAAGGACGGCGGCTGGGCCTCCGAGGAGCTCAAGCTCCGCAACGAGTCCCGCAAGATCCTCGGCATCCCCGACCTCAAGGTCTCCGCGACCTGTGTCCGGGTGCCGGTCGTCACCACCCACTCGCTGGCGGTCCACGCCCGTTTCGAGCGGGAGATCACCGTGGCCGACGCGCACCGCATCCTGGAGGCCGCGCCGACCGTCGTGCTCGTGGACGACCCGGCCAACGGCGTGTGGCCGACGCCGATCGACGTGGTGGGCACCGACCCGACCTACATCGGGCGGATCCGCCAGGCGATCGACTTCCCGAACACGCTCGACCTGTTCGTGTGCGGTGACAACCTGCGTAAGGGTGCCGCGCTGAACGCCGCCGAGATCGCTGAGCTGATCGCGGCCGAGCTCTGACCGTCCCCGCCGAGCCCGGCACCTCTGAGAAGGGGTGCCGGGCTCGGCCTTTTCCGGGTGTACGGCAGGCGGTGGCCGAGCCGGGCCTGTGCTTGCCGTACGGCAGGCGGTGTCGACGAGCCGGGAACGGTCAGCGGAACAGGATGTCCCAGTGATCGCTCTCGTCGGCGAAGACCGTGCCGCCTGGTGAGCGATACAGCCGGGACCCGTCGCTCCGCACCCCGACCCGTGGATAGTTGCCGGTGATGAACCGGTCGATGCACCCGTTGTGCGCGATGTCGAGCTTGTACCCCCGCGCGTGGCTGAAGTGGCCGGGCGCGTGCCCCGCCTCGGTGCCGCCGGTCACCATGATCGGGCACCCGCTGGCCCGCTTGAGCGCGATGGCGTCGTGGATGGTGTCGGACCGGACCGCCTGCAGCGAGGTGCACCAGCGGACCCGCCGGTCCACGCACCGCCCGCTGGACTTCCAGCGGAACCCGGCCGAGCTCAGGGCGCGGATGGCGTGGCCGTGCGAGACGCGCACGGTCCGTGGCGCCGGGCGTGGTCGCCGGGCGAGCTCAGCGGCCGCGGCCTTGGTGGCCACCTTTCCCGCGTACCAGCGCGCGGCCTGGACGACGCCCGAGAAGTCGTAGGTACGGATGGTCGGCGGCGGCGCATGCCGTCCCGAGTCGTGCCGGGGTGTCACCGGTGCGGCCGAGGCCGCCGAAGCCAGTGCGTTGACAGAGACCACTGCGCCCAGAAGGGTTACTCCAAGGAGCCGTATCCACATGTCTATCGCTTTCTCTGCGGACATAGCCCTTCCGCCAGAAACATCAATCCCACTGCGCACAGTGGTTCATTCCTGTACCGTGGCGATCTTTGCCAGGTGACCGTGATCACCGTGCCAATTCATGACTTTCGGTAGGCTGGGCGGTGTGTCCCAACCCCGAGGGAACGCCCGCGAGGTGATCGTCGAAACGGCGCTGCGCCTGTTCCGGGAGCGCGGGTACGAGGCGACCACGATGCGGGCGATCGCCGCCGAGGCGGGGGTCTCCGTGGGGAACGCCTACTACTACTTCGCTTCCAAGGAAGCGCTGATCCAGGCGTACTACGACCGCGCGCAGGCGGCGCACGAGGAGGCCTGCCGGGAGCTGCTCGCGACCGAGACGGCTTTCGCGGCCCGGTTGAGCGGCGTGCTCAAGGCGTGGGTCGAGGTGTCGGAGCCGTATCACGGGTTCGCGGTGAAGTTCTTCAAGCACGCGGCCGAGCCGGACAATCCGTTGAGCCCGTTCAGCGCGCAGTCCTCGCCGGTGCGGGAGGCGGCGATCTCGATCTACCGGCGGGTGGTCGAGGGGGCGAAAGGCCGGATGGATCCGGAGTTGCGGCGGGAGTTGCCCGAGCTGCTGTGGTTGATGTCGATGGGGATCATCCTGTTCTGGGTGCATGACAATTCGCCGGGCTGCGAGAAGACGTATCGGCTGATCGAGGTTTCGGTGGCGATGGTGGATCGGCTGGTGGGGTTGTCTCATCTGCCGGGGTTGCGGGGAATCACCAAGGACTTCCTGGCGGCGATCCAGGAGCTCAGGGCCTGAGCCGTCCCAGAAACGCCCGTGCGGCCCTGGCGCCGGCTGGGAGCGTCTCCGGGGTCGCCGGTGCTCCGCCGGGCCGTTCTGGGGGCGCTGAAGCTCTGGCGCACCCCTACATACCGGTTGGTATGGTGCAGGCACCGGACCGCTCTCTGGAGGTTGGCCATGGCATGGGGCATGACGATCCCGTTCTTCGACCGCTCGCTGGCCCAGTCGAAACAGCTCGTCACGGAGCTGGCCGCGCTCGGCTACACCGACGCCTGGTCGGCCGAGGTCAACGGGGTGGACGGCTTCACGCCGCTGGCGCTGGCCGCCGAATGGGCGCCGGAGCTGCGGCTGGGCAGCGCGATCGTCCCGGTCTCGACCCGGGGGCCGGGCCTGCTGGCCATGTCCGCGGCGACCCTCGCCGACCTGGCGCCCGGGCGGTTCGTGCTGGGCATCGGCGCCTCCTCCCCGGCGATCGTCGAGCAGTGGAACGCCGGCGAGTTCGTCAAGCCGTACGCCCGCACCCGCGACACGCTGCGCTTCCTCAAGCGCGCCCTGGCCGGGGAGAAGGTGAGCGAGACCTACGAGACCTTCGCGGTGAAGGGCTTCAAGCTGGAGCGCGCGCCGAAGATCGCCCCCAAGATCGTGCTCGCCGCGCTCCGGCCACGCATGCTGCACCTGGCCGCCGCCGAGGCCGACGGCGCGATCACCAACTGGCTCGCGCCCGAGGACGTCGGCAAGGTGCGGGCAGAGATCGGCCCGGAGACCGAGCTGATCGCCCGCCTGTTCGTGTGCGTGAGCGAGGACGTCGACAAGGTGCGCGAGATGGCCCGCTGGATGCTGGCCACCTACCTCAACGTGCCGGTCTACGCCGCCTTCCACGACTGGCTGGGCCGCGGCGAGCTGCTCCGGCCGATGCACGAGGCGTGGGCGGCCGGCGACCGGCAGGGCGCGCTCAAGGCGCTGCCCGACGAGGTGGTCGACGCCCTGGTCGTGCACGGCGACGCGGAGACCTGCCGGGCCCGCGTCCAGCAGTACGTGGACGCGGGGCTCGACACGCCCGTGCTCGCGCTCATCCCGGGCGGTGAGGTGTCGATCCAGGACGCCGTCCGGGCCCTCGCCCCCCGCTAGAGAGGATCCCGCCATGCTCGAACAGGATGCCTTAGCCCAGGCCCGTGCCGTCCACAAGGGCGAGGTCTCGCCCCGCGAGCTGGTCGAGGCGGCCATCGCGCGGATCGAGGCGCTCGACCCCGAGCTCAACGCGGTCGTGCACCGCCGCTTCGACAAGGCGCTCGGCGAGCTCGACGCCATCCCGGAGAGCGCGCCCTTCCGCGGGGTGCCGATCCTGCTCAAGGACCTCGGCTGGGCCCAGGCGGGCGAGCCGTACAACGCGGGGTCGAGGACCCTGGACGGCGTCCGGGTGCTCCAGAGCGGGTACGGCGTGGCCAGGCTGCGCGAGGCCGGCTTCGTCGTCCTGGGCCGGACGAACACCCCCGAGTGGGGCACGACGATCACCACCGAGCCCGTCGCCTTCGGCCCGACCCGCAACCCCTACGACCCGGCCTACAGCGCGGGCGGATCCAGCGGAGGCTCGGCGGCGGCCGTCGCCGCGGGCATGGTGGCCATCGCGACCGCCAGCGACGGCGGCGGGTCGATTCGCATCCCGGCCAGCCTGTGCGGCCTGGTCGGCCTCAAGCCGTCGCGCGGCCGGGTCAGCTCGGGGCCCGGGATGGGCGAGGGCTGGAACGGCTTCTCCTGCTCGGGCTTCGTGACGCGCACGGTCAGGGACACCGCGGCGGCCCTCGACCTGGTCGCGGGCTACGAGCCGGGCGACCCGTACGTGGCGCCCGCGCTGCCCCGGCCGCTGGCCGAGGAGGTGGGAATCGAGCCGGGCCGGCTGCGGATCGGCTTCGTGACCGCCCACCCGCGCAAGGACGTCCCGGCGTCCCCCGAGCTGGTCGCGGCGGTGACCGGGGCGGCGCACCTGCTGGAGAGCCTGGGCCACGACGTGGTGGAGGCCCATCCGGCGCCGCTGGCCGATCCGGCCTTCCCGCTGTACTTCGGCGCGATCGTGGCCAACAACGTCGCCGCCGAGGTGGAGAACGTCGGCCAGTGGCGCGGCCGGCCGGTGGACCTGGCCGAGCTGGAGCCGCGCAACCGCGCGATGGCCGAAGGGGCGGCCCGGCACACCGCGGCCGAGCAGATCCGGGCGACGCAGTGGACGGACGCCTTCCGCCGCCGCATGGCCGCCTGGTGGGGCCGGTTCGACCTGCTGCTCGCGCCGTCGCTCGGCGTCGAGCCGTTCGAGCTCGGCTGGATCCCGGAAGACGACCTGAGCACCGCGCTGGGCCGGACCGCGCACGCGGTCTCCTTCACCGCGCCGTTCAACGCCACAGGGCAGCCGTCGATCTCGCTGCCGATGCATCGCACCCCGGCGGGGCTTCCGGTCGGCGTGCAACTGGTGGCGGCGATGGGCCGCGAAGATCTGCTCGTCCGGGTCGCGTCGCAGGTCGAGGCGGCCCGGCCGTTCGAGCATCCGGCGGCGCGTTAGGGAACCCGCCCGCCGGGGCACTGCGTTGAGTCGTGAGGGAGGTGCTCACGATGACAAAAGCTGTCAGGGCGTGGCGCACGTACAGGGATATCTCACGTCCGGGGACCCCGGGGCTGATGGCCAGGCTCCGGGCGATCCCGCGGATGCTCGGCGCCGCCGGCCGGGGCCACTACCCGGCCCTGGGCAAGGGCAAGCTGACCATGATGGCGTTAGGCCTGGTCTACCTGATCTCGCCGGTCGACGCCATCCCGGAATTCCTGCTCGGGATCGGCGTCGTCGACGATTTCGGGGTCTTCCTGTGGCTCATGGCCTCGCTGCTCGGGCAGAGCGGCGACTACGTCGAGCACGAACGCCGCCGGCTGATCAGATCGACTCCCGCCTGAGCCAGGCCCGGGAGGGCAGGGGGTGGCCGAACAGGCGCGCGGCGTTGCCGTAGGCCACCCTGGCCAGGTCTACCGGCGGGAGCTGACCGAGGTTGCGCGTCACCGCCTGCTGGGTGTCGGGCCAGGTCGAGTCGGAGTGCGGGTAGCCGCTCTCCTGCAGCACGTGGTCGAGCCCGACGGCCAGGCGGACGCCGGACAACGCGTGGTCGTCGAGCGTGCCGAAGAAGAAGTTGCGCCTGAGCACCTCGCTCGGCTTGAGCCCGCCGTCCCACGAGGCCTCGCCGGCGACCGGGTGGTCGAGCGCGTAGTCGGCCCGCTCGGCCAGCATCGGCACCCAGCCCACGCCGCCCTCGACGATGAGGATGCGCAGCGCAGGGAAGCGCAGCGGCACGCCCGACCACAGCCAGTCCGCGCAGGCGAACATCGCGCTGGCCGGCATCATCGTGGTGATCGCCTCGATGGGGGTGTCCGGGGAGGGCACCGGCGACCACGAGGACGAGCCGGTGTGCAGGCAGACGACGGTGCCGGTCTCCTCGCAGGCGGCGAAGAACGGATCCCAGTGGCCGGTGTGGATCGACGGCAGCCGCAGCCGGGTGGGGAACTCGGGGAAGACGACCGCCTTGAAGCCGCGCGCCGCGTTCTCCTTGATCTGCTGCGCGGCCACCTCCGGGTCGGGCAGCCACGGCAGTTGCAGGCCGATCATGCGCTCGGGGTAGGTGCCCGCCCACACCTCGATGTGCCAGTCGTTCCAGGCCTTGACCAGCGCCAGGCCGAGGTCCTGGTCGCGGGTGCGGGCGAAGGGCATGCCGGACTGGCCGGCCAGCATGCCGGGGAAGCACAGCGCCGCCCAGATGCCGGCCAGGTCCATGTCCTCGATGCGGGACTCGATGTCGTAGCAGCCCGGCCGCATGTTCTCGAAGCGGACCGGCTCCAGCGTCCACTGCTCGCGCGGCAGGCCGGCGCCGACGTCGAGGCCGACGCAGGGGTAGGTGGCTCCGCCGTACCGCCAGACCTGGTGGCCGGCGTCGGTTTCCACGACCTTCGGCGCCGCCTCGGCGTACTTGGCGGGCAGTCGGTGCTCGAACAGGTCGGGGGGCTCGATGAGGTGATCGTCGGCGGAGATGATCACATAGTCGCGCCGCCTCTGCTCGGGGTGGGGGAGGAGCGCCGTAGTCACGCAGGTAACCGTACGACGTGCGTGAGGCGTCGAACAAGCGGACCCGGGATCGCCGGAGGGGGAAAGGGGCCGGCGATCCCGGTCGCTCCGTGCCCGTGCCAGGCTCGGGCACGAGGGCCCGCCATTTTGAGGAGGGTACTGCTGCTTTGCGGACCCGGCCTCGCCCCTACCCGACCGAGGCGCTTTCAGTCCGCGCGGCTTGACGCCGATCGGCGACCTCGCGTCTGATCAGCAACAACCAGCCGCCGATCGCGACGCCGATGAACAACCACCACTGCACGCCGTAGGCGAAGTTGAGCCCGCCGCCCGCGCCCACGTCGGGCGCCGGCACCGGCTCGGGCGAGGTGCCCGCCGCCGGCCGCTGCTCGATCAGCTCCACGTACCCGCCGCTCAGCTTGTACGGCAGGCGTCCGGCGATGGACTCGGTGTCGATGAGCAGGATCTGCCCGGCCGGAGCCCCGGCGCGCTCCTTGATCCCGGTCGACTCCTCGGTCTCGCTCAGCCGCAACCGCCCGGTCACCGTCACCTGGCCGGTGGCCGGCGGCGGCACCTCGGGCGCGCTCAGCGCGGTCGCGCCCACCTTGACCCAGCCGCGGTTGACCAGGACCGCCTGCCCCGGCGCGGTGACCAGCGGGGTGAGCACGTAGTAGCCCGGCCGCCCGTTCTGCGAGCGCAGCCGTACCAGCAACTGGTTGGCCGGGTCGTAGGCGCCGCTCGCGGTGACCGCGCGGTAGCGGTTGGCCTCGGTGGCCGGCACCTGGCCGATCGGGGCGGGCGCGGCGGCGAGGTTGGCGGTGATCAGGTCGCTGCTGGAGGACCGCTCCTCGAACCGCCCGAACTGCCAGTTGCCCAGGAAGACGAAGGCCGGGATGACGAGCAGCACCACGACGTGGAGCGTCAGCCATCGAGGGGTCAGCAGGAAGCGGTACACGTCATCCAGGGTAGGCACCGTGGGCACCGGTCGGGCCACCGGACTCCGAGGCCGTCACTTGCGAAAGCGGGACGAAGTCGGCGTCGATCGCGTACGGTCGTGAGCTGTCCCGGAACGCTCCATCCCTCAGGAGCTGCGCTCTCGTATGTCTGTGCTCGAAGCGGCGCCGATCGCGGCGCCGTTCACCATGCCTCCGCTGCCGGCTCTCGTCCGGCACGCGATCCCGCGGGTCGTCGAGTCGATGATCATGCCGCCGGTGGTGACCTATGCCGGAATCTTCCTGTTCGACCTGTCGGCCGGGCTGATCGCCGGGCTGCTGTGGGTGTTCGGATGCGCCCTGTGGCGGCTGAGCCGCCGGGCGGTCCTGCCGGGGCTGGTGATCCTCGCGATGGCGGCGATCACCGCGCGCACCGCCTTCGCGCTGGTGACCGGGAACAGCGTGTTCTACTTCCTGCCGCCGATCGCGGGGGTGTTCTGCGTCGCGCTGGTCTTCCTCTTCTCCGCCCCGACCCGGCGGCCGCTGGCCAGGCGGGTGGCCTGCGATCTGGTGCCCATGCCGGCACGGGTTCAGGAGCATCCGGCGATGCGGCGCTTCTTCCGGCGGCAGTCGCTGATGTGGGGGTGCGTGCAACTCGGCAACGCGTCGCTGAGCGCCTGGGTGCTCTTCCACGAGAGCGTGCAGGGTTTCCTGCTGCTGCGCACCTCGGCGGTGGCGGTGTTGCTGAGCCTGGCCGCGCTGGCGGCGCTGCTCGACTTCCGCCGGACGTTGTCGGCCCTGCGAGTGGAGGCTGAGCTCTAGGCGCTCTGGAGCTTGGCGCCGGTCCCGGGCTCGGGGGTGACCTCGCGGGGTCCGGGGACCTCGTGTCCTTCGGCGCAGCGGAAGACCTGCTCGATGGGGGCGCCGCAGTCGCGGTGGGTGAGGACGACCGGGGGGCCCTCGGGGTCGGCCAGGTAGCGGTCGCCCCAGTGCATCAGGGCCACCAGGAGGGGATAGAGGTCGCGGCCCTTGTCGGTGAGCCGGTACTCGTCGCGCTGGCGCTGCCCCGGCTCGCGGTAGGGCACCTTCCGCATCAGGCCCTCGTCCACCAGCCGGGCCAGCCGGGCGCTGAGCACCTGCCGGGGGGCGCCGGTCATGGCCTGCATGTCGGCGAAGCGCCGCACGCCGCTGAAGGCTTCGCGCAGCACGAGGAAGGTCCACTTCTCGCCGACGATGCCGAGGGTGCGCTCGATCGAGCAGTTGTCCACCCGGAAGGCCACGTTCATCCGCCCATCATATCTGAGTTCAATTGACAGACCCAGACGAGCGGAGGATGCTGAGTCTATGCTCGGAACCCAGATCCGCCCGGTCACCCCGGAGGACGAGGAGGCGCTCACCCGCTTCCTGAGCGGGTTGTCCCTGCACACCCAGACATTGCGCTTCTTCAGCGGGCTGGGCCGCCCGTCGCCGGGCCTGGTGCGCGGCCTGCTGGCCGTGGACGAGACGCGGGACGCCCTGGTCGCCGTCCTGGAGGGGGAGATCGTCGGCCACGCGATGTCCTACCGGGGCGGCCCGGTCGGCGCCGACGTCGAGATCGGGGTGGTGGTGGCCGACCAGTGGCAGGGCGTCGGCATCGGGCCCAGGCTCATCGACGCGATCCTGTCGCGGGCCTGGTTCAGGGGCGCCGAGACGGTCGGCATGGACGTCCTGGGCGAGAACCGCCGGGTCCTGCGCATGATCCGCAGGGCGTGGCCCGAAGCACGATATTCCGTCTCTTCCGGTGCCGTGGAGGTGATCGCTATGATCGAACCGGCAGGGCTATTTGCAGAATAAGGTTCTAGTGGTACACCATTGACCTTGTGAAGACTGCTAAGAACGGACGCGACGGCCGCACCCGCATCATCGAGGGTGCCCTGCGCCGCTTCAGCCAGGACGGCGTCTCCGCCACCACCCTCGCCAGCCTGCGCGAGGAGAGCGGCGTCAGCGTCGGCAGCTTCTACCACCACTTCGCCAGCAAAGAGCATGTCTACGGCGTGCTCTACGCCGAGATCCTCGCCTCCTACCAGGCGGCCTTCCTCGCGGAGCTGACCAGCCACGACGGCGCGAAGGCCGGCATCGAGGCGATCCCGGCCTTCCACATGCGCTGGGCCGGGGAGTATCCCGAGCAGGCCCGCATCCTGGTCAGCGAGCGCCCGCCGCGCAAGAACGAGCCGGGCGGCGCCGAGGTGGCAGAGGCCCGGCGCACCTTCTTCCGCCAGGTCTCCGACTGGTGGAAGCCGCACATGAAGAACGGCGAGCTCCAGCCGGTCCACCCCACCATGTGCTACGTGCTCTGGCTCGGGCCCACCCAGGAGATGTGCCGGCTGTGGTTCGCCGGGGCGCACGCGCCGACCGAGGAGGAGATCAAGGCGCTGGGCGAGGCGGCGTGGCAGAGCCTGCGGCAGCGCGAGGCCTGAACGCCTGCCAACGGGGAGCGATGATCCGCACACCCTCTGTGCTGTATTGTCGGCTTTGTGGGACGACCTCGGGCGCTGGTTCTGACCGCCCTGCCGCAGAGCGCTCTGGCACGTCTCGGCGAGTTCGCGGACGTGGTCCGCGCGCCTGACCGGCCCAACCTCGGCTTCACCGACGAGCAGCTCGCCGACCTGCTGATCGAGACCGGCGCCACCATCCTGATCACCGACGGGGACGAGGTCCGCCGCTCGGTCCTGAGCCTGCCGCTCGACGTGGTGGCCAGCCTGGGCGCCCCGGTCACCATCGATCTCGCCCTCGCCGCCGAACTCGGGGTGAAGGTCCTGCGGGTCGACGACCGCGACTCCGACGCCGTCGCCGAGCTCACGCTGGCGCTGCTGTTCGCGCTCAGCCGGCACATCGTCCCAGCCGACCGCGAGGTACGGCGGGGCCGCGTCTACCGCACCAAGGTGCCACCGGCCGAGCGCTACCGCGGTTCGCGCCTGGCCGGCCGGACCTTCGGCATCGTCGGCCTGGGCCGCGTCGGCCGGGCGGTGCGCTGGCGCTGCGAGGGGCTGGGCATGCGGGTGATCGCCTGCGACCCCTACGTCCCTGAGGCCACGCACACCCTGCCCGAACTGCTGGCCGAGGCCGACGTGGTCTCATTGCACGTGCCGGTCACCGCCGAGACGCGCGGCTTCATCGGCGACACCGAACTCGGCCTGATGAAGCGCGGCGCGATCTACCTCAACACCTCGCGCGGCTCGCTGCACGACCTGTCGGCCCTGGTGGACGCGTTGCGCTGGGGACATCTGGGCGGCGCGGGCATCGACCACTTCGAGGGCGAGTGGCTCGACCCCCGCCACCCGCTGACCCGGCTGTCCAACGTGGTGCTGACGCCGCGCCTGGGCGAGGCGACCGACGAGAGCCAGGAGGAGCGGGCCGAGCGGGTCGTCGAGGAGATCGAGAGCCTGGTGCGGGGCGAGACGCCGGTGGTCATGCCGAGTGCCGGGCTCGTGTAGGCACCCGCCAGTTGCCCGCATCGAGAGAGATGTCCAGTCGCAGCTCGCCCCTGGTGCGCCGCAGCCCCGGCACCCGCACCCGGTCGCGCACGGCGAAGCGGCCATGGCGGGGATAGCCGAATCCGAGCTCTCCCGGAAGCACGCGCAGGTCGTCGTGGTTGCCGCAGCGCGGGCAGGTCCAGGAGACCAGGTCGCGGCCGCGGTGGTAGTCGGAGCAGGCCCGGAAGTACTCGTCGGGCCCGAACCGCGCCTCGCAGGCCAGGCAGGGGATCAGCATCGATCCTCCTCGTGGGATGGTCGGATTGACCGCACCAGAGATATCGCGGGGGACTTGGTCCCCGCTTGTGGAACGCTTGGGTAAGTTGTAACAGTCTGGTTACTGTCCGTCGAAGGAAGTCGATGAAACACCTGCGGAACCTGCTCCTCGAAACCGGCTACACCGTCGACGGGGTGCGCGAGCGGCTCGGCGACGTCGCGGCGACCGCGCTGGCGCGGGAGGAACTGGTCCCGGCCCTGCGGGCCACCCGCGAGCTGGATCCGCTGGCCGTACTGATCCGGCTGTTCTGGCTCGGCGTGCCCGTCGAGGGCCCGATCCCCGCCCCGCTGGTCGAGGCCGGGCTCGTGGCCGACGGCCGGGCGCGCTACCACCTGCAGCCCTGGGGCGAGGACGGCTACCTGGTCTCCGACCGCAAGGTCCGCCCCGGTGACCCGGCGCTGCGCCCCGACCACGTCGTGGGCGCCGGCGGCGCCTCGGCCAACCTGGCCCAGCTCGTCACCAGGCGACCGGTCGAGCGCGCCCTCGACCTCGGCACCGGCTGCGGCGTCCAGGTGCTGGAGCTCGGCGATCGGGCCGCGCAGGTCGTGGCCACCGACCTCAACCCGCGGGCGATCGAGCTGGCCCGGATGAGCTGGGAGCTGTCCGGCATCTCCGGCGTCGACGCCCGGGTGGGCTCGATGTTCGAGCCCGTCCAGGACGAGCTGTTCGACCTCGTGGTCGCCAACCCGCCCTTCGTGCTCTCCCCCGGCAAGCGCTTCACCTACCGCGAGAGCGGCGGCGACGGCTTCTGCCGCGAGCTCGTACGGCAGGCGCCCGACCACCTCAACCCCGGCGGCCAGGCCCACTTCCTGGCCAACTGGCTGCACGTCGAGGGCGAGGACTGGCAGGAGCGGGTCGGGAACTGGATCACCTGCGACGGCTGGGTGGTCGAGCGCGACGTCCAGGACCCGGCCGAGTACGTCGAGCTATGGCTGAAGGACGCCGCCGAGCAGGGCACCCCCGCCTACACCCAGCGCTACGACGAGTGGCTCGGCTGGTTCGAGGAGCAGAAGGTCGAGGGGATCGGCTTCGGCTGGATCACCCTGCGCCGCTCCGACAGCATCGACCCGGTGGTGCGGGTCGAGCGGCTGACCCAGCAGGTGGAGCTCCCGGTGGGCGGCTACGTGGACGAGATCCTCGACGCCATCGGCCTGGCCCACCGGCTGACCGAGCTCGACCAGGCCCGGCTGCGCACCGCCGAGGGCCTCCTGGACGAGCGCATCGGGCTGCCGGGCGCGGAGGACCCGTCCAGGATCGTCCTGCGCCAGACGCGCGGCCTGCGCCGCAGCACCGACGTCGGCACCGTCGAGGCGGCCCTGGCCGGGGTCTGCGACGGCCAGCTCGCCCTGGGCCCGCTGCTCAACGTCATCGCCGAACTGGTCGGCGGCGACCGGGTCGACGCCGACCGGCTGCGCCCGCTCATCGCCGAAGGCTACTTCCGGCTGTGATCCCAGGTCAGGACCCCCTTTGATCCGGCGTTGATCGGGCGTTGAGCCTCCGGGAGCACCCTGAGGAGGCAGGCGCGTCCCGGGGGGTTCGGGGCCGTGCCTGGCCCGGCCGGTCGTCTTGTGAGGCGGCTAGCCGCCGCGTGGAGCATCCGGACAACCGGGCCCCCTGGCGAAGCGCGGCGGCCGGATGACCGGCCGGGCTGAAACCTTCTGGGACAAGGAAAGCCCGTTGTTCAACCACGTGTGGATGACCAGGCTCGACGACGAGCTGTACTCAGGCCTCGACGACGGAATCGACGGCCGCGGCCCCGCCGACGGCCGGGGCGGCGGCGAGGAGGGCCTTGAGGTCGGCGGCCTCGGGAGCGCCGAGGCGGGAGAAGATGTCGTAGGCCTGCCGTAGGCAGTCGGTGCTGCGCGAGAGGCTGCCCATGCCGTGCAGCGCCTTGCCGAGCACCGCGAGCGACAGCGCCTCGCCGTAGGGGTGACCGATCTCCCTGCTCACCACGAGAGCCTGTTCGGCGTGCCGGACCGCCTCCGGGTAGCGGCCGGCGGCGATGAAGGTCTCCGCCAGCCGGGAGCAGACCCGCTGCTCCCAGACGCGTTGCTTGCCGGCGCGGAAGAAGGCCAGGCACTCGGCGTGGTGGTGGACCGCCTCGGTGAGGCGGCCGACGCGGGACAGGACGATGCCCAGGTGGTAGCGCGCCCGTGCCATGCCGGCGCCGCTGCCGATCTCGGTGAAGATGGCCAGGCCCTTCTCGGCCGCCGCGATGGCGTCCTCCGGGCGGCCCAGGCCCAGGTGGTCGCGGGCGGAGTAGCTCAGCACGAGCGCCTCGCCGCCGGGCACGCCGGCCTCGCGGTAGCAGGTCATCGCGCGGTCGAACCACTCCAGGGCCTCGGTGTGCCGGCGCTGGCGGCCCACGACGACGGCCAGGGCGTTGAGCACCTCGCCGGTGACGACCTTCTCGCCGCGCTCGGCCGAGAGCCGCTCGACGATCCTGAACTGCTCCTCGGCCTCGGTCAGCCGGTTGGCGGCGAAGAGCACGCGGCCCAGGACATAGCGGGCGCGCAACTCGGCCGCGGGGTCGCCGAGCTTCAGGGCGGTGGCCAGGACGGCGCGGGTGGCGAGGTCGAACTCGCGGGTGTGCGTGCCGGACTCCAGCAGCGGCTCCATCGCCACCAGCAGGTCGCCGGCCGGAAGGAGCTGCTCCGCCGTACGGGAGGCTTCTGAAGCCTGGTTGATCGCGGCGAACAGGGCGTCGCCCTCGGCGATCAGCCACGCGACCGCCTCGTCCACCGAGCTGAAGCTGCGCCCGCTGCCGATCACGACCAGGTGGTCGGCGATCAGGCTGCCCTCGTAGGCCAGGCGGTGCGCGGACTGGGCAGAGGCCAGGTAGAAGCCGAGCAGGCGGCGCAGCGCCAGCGTGCGGGCCTGGACGCGCTCGGCCTGTTCGAGCTGGCGGCGGGCGAACAGCCGCAGCAGGTCGTGGAAGCGGTAGCGGCCCGGCGTCGGCGCCTCCAGGAGGCTGACGTCGACCATCGACTCCAGCAGGTTCTCGGCCTCGAAGGTGCTCATCGACAGCACCGCGGCGGCCGCGCCGGTGGAGATGTCGGGGCTGTTGGGCAGCGACAGCAGCCGGAACGCGCGCGCCTGGGCGGGCGAGAGCTGGCCGTAGCCGAGGGCGAAGGTGGCCTCGACGGCCAGGTTGCCCACCCGCATCTCGTCCAGGCGGTGCCGCTCGTCGGCCAGCCGCGAGACGATCGAGCTGACCGTCCAGCTCGGCCGCGCGGCCAGGCGCGCGGCGACGATGCGTACGGCCAGCGGCAGGAACCCGCACGCGGCGACCACGTCCATGGCCGCGGCCCGCTCGGCGGCCACCCGCTCCGGCCCGGCCACCGCGGCGAACAGCGACAGGGCCTCGTCCGGTTCGAGGACGTCGAGGTCGATCAGCCGGGCGGAGGGCAGGTCGGCCAGCTTGGCGCGGCTGGTGATCAGCGTCGCGCACCCCTGGGAGCCGGGCAGCAGCGGCGTGACCTGCGCGGCGTCGCGGGCGTTGTCCAGCAGCACGAGGATGCGCCGGTCGGACAACAGCGAGCGGTACAGCGCCGAGCGCTCGGCCAGGCCCTCGGGGATGACGTCCGGCGGGATGCCGAGCGCGCGCAGGAAGGCGCCGAGCGCGGACTCGGGCGCGGTCGCCTCGTCGGTGTAGCCCCGCAGGTCGGCGTAGAGCTGGCCGTCGGGGAAGAGGTCGTCGCAGGCGTGCGCGACGTGCACGGCCAGGGCGGTCTTGCCGACGCCGCCGATGCCGCAGATGGCCGCGACCGGCACGCCCTCCACGGCGCTCTGCGCCGCCAGCAGGCTGCGCAACCGGCCGACCAGCTCGCGGCGGCCGGTGAAGTCGTTGACCGCGGCGGGCAACTGCGCCGGGCGGGGCAGGTCGAGCCAGCGCTCCTCCTCCGCCTCCTCCGGCGCGGGCGCCGGGCCGGTCTCGGCCGGCGGAGTGGCGGCCAGGCCGGGGTCGGCGTTGAGGATGCGCTGGTGCAGGGCCGACAGCTCGGGGCCGGGCTCGATGCCCAGCTCCTCGATCAGCGCCTCGCGGGTCTCGGTGAAGACGTTGAGCGCGTCGCCCTGCCGGCCGCAGCGGTAGTAGGCCAGCATGAGCTGGGCGCGCAGCCGCTCGCGCAGCGGGTGGTCGGCGGTGAGCGCGATCAGCTCCGAGACCACCGCGGCGTGTTGGCCGAGCTCCAGGTCGAGGTCCATGAGCGTCTCGACGACGGTCAGCCGCCGCTCGACCAGCCGGTCGCGCTGGTGGTCGGCGTACGGGCCGACCGCGCCGGCCAGGGGCTCGCCCTCGAAGAGCGCGACCGCCGAGCGCAGGGACTCGGCGGCGTCCTTGAGCGCGCCGGCCTTGCGGGCGGCCTCGCCCTCGTGCACCAGGCGCTCGAAACGGGTCAGGTCGAGCGCGCCGTCCTCCAGGCGCAGCGCGTAGCCGCGGCCGACCGAGGTGAGCAGCTCGGGACGGGAGCGGGCCGGCCGGTCGGGCTCCAGGACCGTGCGCAGCCGGGAGACGTAGGTCCGCAGCGCGCCGAGCGCCCGAGGAGGCGCGTCGTCGCCCCACACGGCGTCGATCACCTCGGTCGGGGTGACCGCCCGGCCCTCGCGCAGCAGCAGGACACCGAGGATCGACCGCTGCAACGGAGTGCCCAGGTCGAGCTCGATGCCCTCACGCCAGGCCCGGACGGGACCGAGCACGGCGAACCGCAGTCCTCCAGCCATGCCCCTGTCTCCCAGTCAAAGGAATATTTTGTGACCAAATGATAGAACGACTCATGCCTAACACATAGGCATGCCTTGATTCGTTCATCGAAGTGTTGATCGAGCGTTGATCAGGCATTGAGCCCGAAAGCCCATGCTCTCTATCAAAGAGGCATGGTCCCACGGGGGCGGCCATGCCTTCCAGATACCGGCGGGGCCGGGCGGTGGGTGTTTCCCGCCCGGCCCACGACGGGCCGACGTGCGGTTACCAGCGGCCGCTGACCACGTTGGAGTTCTTGGACAGGCGGGGGTAGCCGGGGCCGTCGAAGACGACCTTCACGTAGATCTCGTCCCCTTCGGTGTCGAGGTTGGAACTGCGGTCCTCGTCGAGGGCGGAGCACGGCAGGGTGGGCTGGGCCGTGACGACCAGGCCGCTGCCGTACCGGCTGGCGGTGAGGGCGGCGTTCGGGGCCTTCAGGAGGCGGTTGTCGTAGACCAGGTCGTCGGCCCACACCTCGATCCGGGCGACCGCGCCGTTGTCGATCTGATACTGCGCCTGCGCCTGTGCCATGCCCACCGAGGTGAGCACGGTGAGCCGGCACTGGCCGCCGCCGGCCTGCTGGATGGTCAGCCGGGGCGAGGCCATGACGCCGGGCTTCGGATCGGCCTGGGCCGGAGCGGCACCGAGACCGAGGATCGCGGCGACCGCGCCGAGCAGGGCGAGAGAACGAACGGACATGAGCTGCCTCCTGAATGGTGCTTCGTGGAAAGTAAGAAATGGTGACTATTTATCGGCGTTCCACCGGGTTCCGCCCCGGTTCCACGACGGGGCACGTAGGGTCGGCTCATGGCCGAGGACGTCTGGACGCGCGGGGACGCCTACGAGCGGTACATGGGCCGGTGGGGCCGGCTGGTGGCCGCGGAGTTCGTGCCCTGGCTGCGGGTGCCGGCGGGTGGGCGGTGGCTGGACGCCGGGTGCGGGACGGGGGCGCTGGCCGCGACGGTGCTGGGGGTGGCCGAGCCGGCCGAGGTGGCGGGGATCGACGCCTCTGTGGGGTTCGTGGCGCATGCGCGGGGCCAGGTGAGTGATCCGCGGGCGCGGTTCGAGGTGGGGGACGCCCAGGCGTTGCCGTACCCGGACGACCGGTTCGACGCGGCGGTCTCCGGGCTGGTGGTGAACTTCCTGCCCGAACCCGAGCGGGCGCTGCGGGAGTTCGTGCGGGTGGTGGCGCCCGGCGGGGTGGTGGCGGCGTATGTGTGGGACTACGCCGAGGGGATGGGGATGATCCGGTCGTTCTGGACGGCCGCTCTGGCGCTCGATCCGGACAGAGGGTCGGAGGCCGCGCTCTTCCCGCTGTGCCGGCCGGGGCCGCTGGAGGAGCTTTGGACGGGGGCCGGGCTGCGCGAGGTGGCGGTCGAGGCGATCGAGGTGGCGACCGTCTTCCGCGACTTCGCCGACTTCTGGACGCCGTTCCTCGCCGGGGTGGGTCCGGCGCCGGCGTACGTGGTGTCACTGGGCGAGGAGCACCGGGCCGACCTGCGCGAGCGGCTGCGGGCGAGCCTGCCGGTGGCGGAGGACGGGTCGATCGCGCTCAAGGCTCGCGCGTGGGCCGTGCGCGGGCTGGTCGGGCCGGAAAAGAGTTGACGCCCGGCTGGGGGTTCCAGCCGGGCGTCCGCGAAACGAGTCGGAAGATCGGTCTAGGCCGCCTCGACGAGTCCGAGGCGCTGGGACAGGCGATCACGGATCGCCGGCCATTCCTCACGCAGGATCGAATAGAAGGCGGTATCTCGGACCGTGTCGTCGGCCCCCCTGCTCTCCGCCCGGCGGACCCCGTCGAAGTGCGCGCCGAGCGCTTCGATGGCGGCTCGCGACCGGACGTTGCGCACGTCGGCCTTGAGCGTGATGCGGTGGACGTTCCAGGTGTCGAAGGCGAGCGAGAGCATCAGGAACTTGCTCTCCCGGTTGACACCCGTGCCCTGGGCCGAAGCGGCCAGCCAGGTGTAACCGATGTCGGCCACGGACGGAACGTCTCCCACGAGGCTCCGAACCCCGGGAGGCCAGGGCATGGGGCCCTGCCAGTACTCGAGGTTCATCAGACGGGTGGCACCGACGATACGGTCGGTGTTCAGCCACCGGACGGCGAAGGGCATCGCGAGACCCTCCGCCTGCTCAGCCATGGCGGCCTCCACGTAGGAGGCCATCTCGTCCCACCCATGAGGGACGCGAGTGAAGGCATACGTGCTGCGGTCTTCACTCGCCGCGGCTACGAGGTCATCGACCACCGCGAGGCTGAGAGGCTCCAGGCGCACAAGGCGCCCGGACAAGGTGACAAGAGCGGGCATGAGCACATGATGGGGCCTGCCGGCAGTGCTCGGTACCAGCTAACCATCCCGGAATTCTGCAACTTTATGCAACCTGCTTGTTTTCCCTGGTCAAAGCGGTCAGACCGGTGCTCAGGAAGGCCAGGTTGGCGGCTATCCAGGGCAGTTCGAGGGGGTTGTCGGCGGCCAGCGCGTCGAGCCTTTCCTCGGCCAGTTCGCCGTAGAGCAAGCTGGTCGCGACGCGCACCCGCGCGTGCTCCGGTTCGTCGCCGAAAGCATGACCAGGCAGGACGCCGATGCCGTGCTCGTTGAGAAGGATCTTGGTCAGTTCGGCCGATCCACCGAGCCCGAAATGTGAAAAATCCGGGTAGAGGTAGAAACCGCCCTGAGGCGGCGCGACGACCGCTCCGGCCTGGATGAATCTTTCGCAAACTTCTCGTGCGACGAGGCCGTGGAGTCTTCTGCTGCGCTCGACATGGGCCACCAGATCGGCCGGCTCCTCGAAGGCGAGGGCGGCCGCGGCCTGCACCGGAGCGGCCGGCGCGGACCAGATCTCGCTGGCGACGGCCAGCAGGGTCCGGCGCAGGTCGTGCGCTCCGTCGGGCAGTCGCGCCACGCCGATCCGCCAGCCGCCGAGCGCGAGGCTCTTGCTCAGACCGGTGGTCACCACGGTCCGCTCGGGCGCGAGGTCGGCGGGCGAGAGGTAGGGCAGGGCCGGGTCGTGCACGAGGTCGCGGTAGATCTCGTCCGAGATGATGACCAGGTCGAGCTCGCGGGCGACCGCGACGAGCCGCTCGATGGTCGCGGGGGTGGCCAGGCGTCCCGTGGGGTTGTCCGGGAGGGTCACCAGGATCGAGTGGACGATGCGGCCCTCGGCGCGGGCCCGCCGTACGGCGTCGAGGACGAGCTCGGGGTCGGGCACGCCGCCCTCGCTCGCCTGGACCAGGATGGAGCGGGAGCCGACCAGGTCGGCCTGCGCCGCGTAGCTGACCCAGCTCGGCCTCGGCAGCACGATGTCACCGCCGAGCACCAGCAGCAGCGCGTAGAGCAGCGACTTGCTGCCCGGTCCGCAGACCACCAGCTCGGGATCGGTCTCCAGGCCCCGCCGGCTCCAGTAGCCCGCCGCCGCCGCGCGCAGCTCGGCCGCTCCGGCGACCGGCCCGTAGCCGTTGCGTCCTGAAGCCTCGACGAGCCGGTCGCGCAGCGCCGGGTGGACGGGCAGGCCAGCCTCGCCGAAGGCGAGGTGCAGCACACGTTCCCCGGCGCGTCGTCTTCGTTCGATGTCCTCGTTGGCCGCCAACGTGGCGGAAAGGGTCACGGTCATGTTTGTCACGTTCCCAAGATGGTTGGATGAAAGGCATCACCACAAGCGAGGCTTTTGGTGGGTAGGCATAAGGAAGAGTGATGCTCGATCTGCGGAGACTTGTCCTGATCCGCGAATTCGCCCGTCGGGGCAGCATCGCGGCGACGGCCGCATCCCTGGGTTACAGCCCGTCGGCGGTCTCCCAGCAACTGGCCGCGCTGGAGCGGGAGGCGGGCGCGGTGCTGCTCGACCGGACCGCGCGCAGCGCCGAACTGACCGATGCCGGACGCCGGCTCGTCCAGCACGCCGAGCGCATCCTGACGATGGTGGAGGAGGCCGAGTCCGACCTTTCCGCGCATGCCGGGAAGCCGTCCGGGCGGGTCGTGCTCACCGCCTTCCCGACCGCCGCGGTCGCCTTCGCCCCCGCGCTGGCCCGGTCCCTGCGCCGCTACACCGAGCTCACCCTGCGCCTGGGGCAGTCGCGGTCCGGGCGCGGCATGCGCGAGGTGCAGTCGGGCGAGGTCGACCTGGCCCTGATCGACAGCTGGTACGGCAGGACCCGCGCGTTCGAGACGTTGCGCGTCTTCCCGCTGCTGCACGACCCTCTGGTGCTGGTCGTGCCGCGCAAGCACCGGCTGGCCGACCCCGCGGTGCCGATCGACCTGCGCGAGCTGCGGGACGAGCCGTGGATGGCCACGCCCGACGGCGAGCCGTCGCGGCTGGCGGTCGACCGGCTCTTCGTCGACGTCGGCGGCCCGCGGCCCACGCCGTGGGAGTTCGAGGGCCTGGGCACGATCCTGTCGCTGGTCGCCAAGGGCATCGGCATCGCCGCGGTGCCCGCGCTGGCGCTGGCGGCGGGGGTGCGCGGCATCGCGGTGCGGGAGTTCCCCGGCAACCAGGTGGCGCGGGAGGTGCACGCCGTGGCGCGCGAGGCGTCGGTGCACCGGCCCGCGGTCATGGTCACCCTGCGCGCGATCCACGTGGCCGCCCGGCTGCTGGCCTCCGACCTGGAGCCCGTACGGCTGGCCTGACCCGGCTCCCGGCCCGGGCCGGTCCGGCTAGCCTGATCGGGTGCCCACGTATGACATCGAACGGTTGCTGACCGCCCGGCCGGGGACCCTGGTGGCGGGGGTGGACGAGGTCGGCCGGGGCGCCTGGGCCGGCCCGGTGCTGGTCTGCGCGGTCGTCACCGACCTGTCCGAGCCGCCCGCCGGGCTCACCGACTCCAAGCAGCTCTCGGCCGCCCGCCGCGAGTCGCTGGCCGCCGAGATCGCCACGTGGGCCACCGGCATCGGGTACGGCGAAGCCTCCCACGAGGAGATCGACACCCTCGGCATGACCGAGGCGTTGCGCCGGGCCGCCCGCCGGGCGCTGGGGGCGCTGCCCGCGCGGCCCGACTTCGTCATCCTCGACGGCTCCCACGACTACATCGGCCCGCCCTGGCCGGTGCGGCTGGAGGTGCGCGGGGACGCGGCCTCGATCTCGGTGGCCGCCGCCTCCGTGCTGGCCAAGGTGCGGCGGGACGCGTTCATGGCGACGCTGGGCCGGGCGGAGTTCGGCTTCGCGGAGAACGCGGGTTACCCGTCGCCGGTGCACCAGGCGGCGCTGGCCGAGTTCGGGCCGACCGAGCATCACCGGTTGTCGTGGTCGTATCTCGACGACCTGCCGCAGTGGCGGCACCTCAAGCGACACCGCGATCCGCTCGCCGGGGAGGGCCAGCTCTCGCTCTTCGGGTAAGAGCTGGGGTGTGCGGATCGGGATATTTCTCATCGCGGCCGGTTTTCCCGGCATTCCTCCGGAAGTGACCCTCACCCAGACCCTGGACGCCGTCGTGGCCGCCGAGCAGGCCGGGTTCGACGACGTGTGGCTCGCCGAGCACCACTTCATGTCCTACGGCGTCTGCCCCTCGCCGGTCACGCTCGCCGCGCTCGCCCTCGGCCGGACCCGGCGCATCGGCCTGGGCACCGCGGTCAGCGTGCTGTCCACGCAGCACCCGGTCGCCCTGGCCGAGCAGGCGGCGATGCTGCACCACCTGTCCGGTGGCCGCTTCACGCTCGGGGTCGGCCGGGGCGGGCCGTGGGTGGACCTGGAGGTCTTCGGCACCGGCGTGGAACGGTTCGAGCGCGGCTTCCCCGAGGCGCTGGACCTGCTGTGCGCCTGCCTGTCCGATGATCGGGCGGTGGCGGCGGCGGGGGAGTTCTTCGCCTTCCGCGAGGTGGCGATGGTGCCCGCCGCGCGGCTGCGGCCGGTGGTCGCCTGCACCTCCGAGCCCACCGTACGGCTGGCCGCGGCCCGCGGGTTGCCGATGCTGCTCGGCATGCACCTGGACGACGCGGGCAAGCGCGAGATGCTCGACTCCTACGGCGGCTCGCCCGCCGAGCACGTGGCGGTGGTGGTGGCGCACGTCGCCGGCAGCACGGCCGTCGCGGTGCAGGAGGTCAGGGAGCGGATGCCCGCCTGGCTGGAGCCGGGCCTGGCGGGCTACGTCACCGTGGACGGGCGGGAGCGGACGCGCCGCGACACCGGCGCGTACGTGGACTTCCTGACGCGGGTGCACCCGGTGGGCTCGCCCGAGCACTGCGCAGAGGTGATCGCGCGCACCGCGCAGGCCACCGGGCTGCGGCGGCTGCTGCTGATGGTCGAGGCGACCGGCGATCCGGCCGGGTCGATCCGGCGGCTGGGGGCCGAGGTGCTGCCCCGCCTCACCGGGCGGGCGGGGCCGCCCGCCCGGTGAGGAGCAGGAAACGTCAGCAGTCGACGAGTTCCGGCTTCTGGTTGAGGATCTGCGCGCGGGGCGTCACGAACTCGCGCAGCGCGCTCTCGGCCGACGGGTCGAAGACGGCGACCCGGTGGCAGTTCTGGAAGGCGAGCCGTACGCCGAAGTGACGCTCTAGCGCGCTGCGCATGGCGTCGCTGGCCAGGCAGCGCAGGAGCTGCCCGCGGGCCGCCTCGTCGGGCGGCGGGACGTGGTTGTCGGCGAACTCGGCGCCGGTGGTCTCACGCTGCTGGACCAGGCCGCTGATCACCGACCAGGCGTACGGCAGGGACTCGCGGACGCAGTCCACGAAGGCCTGGTCGTCCACCTCACCGAGCTTGGCCTGGTCGAGCAGATCGTTGGGAACGGTCAGCGACATGCTGTCTCCTCTCGAAGGGATCTCTTTGACGCTAGGTTCTCCGGGGGAAGCCGCAAAGGGGACAAAACTAGATCCTTCCGTACACAAACCCCGGGTCGATCTGGTCGGCGAGGTCGCGTCCGGCCCGTGCGTCACCCCAGGCGCGGGCGTTCTTCAGGTGGAACTCGGCGGCCTGGCGGCCGAAGCGCGCCCAGTCCTTCTCCTGCGAGTCGAGGTGCTTGAGCACCATCGCCAGGGCTTCTGAGTTGGCCGGCTCCAGGTCGTCGAGCTCGAAGGGCCGGCCCTGCTCCAGGGCGCGCACGGCGGCCGAGTGCTCCATCCAGGTGAGCAGCGCGTCGCCCACGTGCTCGCGCAGGAACTCCACGTCGTGCGCGGTGTGCACCTTGTTGCCGACCACGGCCAGGCTGACGCCGAAGTCGGCGGCGTGCTCGCGGTACTGCTGGAAGACGCTCACCCCCTGCCGGGTCGGCTCGGCGACCAGCACGGTCAGGTCGAAGCGGGTGAACAGCCCCGAGGCGAAGGCGTCGGCCCCGGCGGTCATGTCGACCACCACGTACTCGTCGTGCCCGTCGACGAGGTGGTTGAGCAGCAGCTCCGCCGCGCCGATCTTGGAGTGGTAGCAGGCGACGCCCAGGTCGTCCTCGCTGAACGGCCCGGTGGCCATCAGCCGCAGGCCGTGCGGGGTCTCCATGGTGTACGGCAGGCCGTCGAGGCCGAGCAGGCGGGAGCCACGGCCGGGAGGGGTGGTCTTGAGCATCTCCTCGGCGCTGAGGATGCGCGGGTTGTCGCCGCGCAGGAACTCCTTGATCTCGTTCAGGTGCGCGCCGAGCGGCTCCGGCTGCCGGTCGAGGCCGAGGACCAGGGCGAGGTGCTGGTTGATGTCGGCGTCGATGGCGACCACCGGCCGGCCCTGCCGGGCGACGAACCTGCTGAAGAGCGCGGAGAAGGTGGTCTTCCCGCTGCCTCCCTTGCCGACGAAAGCCACGCGCACGGCGGCACCTCCTGGTCCGAAATGAAAACCGTTTCCGTTGCCGACGATGATGACATACTGCGCGCATGTCTGATGAGGAAAAGCTGAACGACTTGCTGGCGCGGCTCGCCGAGCGCCCGGATGATCCGGATTTGTTGCGGCAGACCGCCTACCAGCACGACCGGATGGGGTTGGAGCACGAGGCGGTGCCGTACTACGAGCGGGCCCTGGAACTCGCGCAGGAGGACCGGCTGGGACTGTGGACCGGCTACGGCAGCACGTTGCGGGTGATCGGGCGTTTCGAGGACGCGGTGGCCGCCTTCGACCGGGGGCTGGCGGAGTTCCGCGGCGATCCGGCGCTGCGCGCCTTCCGGGCGATGGCCTGCTACAACCTGGGGCGCTCCCGCGAGGCGGTCGGGGAGTTGCTGCACCTGCTGGCGGAGAAGGAGCAGTTGGGGGGCTACGAGCGGCCGGCGGCCTACTACGCCGACCACCTCGACGAGACGGTCTGAGCGCTCAGGGCCGGACGATCTGGGCGAAGGTGATCTCCGTGAGCAGCCGCTCCTCGTGCTCGCGCAGGGCGTTCCAGACCTCGGCCAGCGGCTGCGCCACCCCGGGGTAGTCGGCCTGGTACTCCGGCCGGCCCTCCACGACGTCGATCACGTCGGCCAGGGTGATGTCGGCGGCCGGGCGGGCCAGCCAGTAGCCCCCGTCCGGCCCCCGGAGGCTGTGCACGATCCCGGCCCGGCGCAGTTGCAGCAGGATGTTGTCGAGGAAGCGGCGCGGGATGTGCTGGGCCAGCGCGATCCGCTCGGCCGGGACGGGACCCGGCGGGGCGGCGGCCAGCTCGCTCACCGCCCGCAGGGCGTACTGGGTCCTCGCGGAGAGCCTCATCGTTCCTGGTGCAGGCCCCAGCGGCGGCGCAGCGACAGGTCGGCCGCCTCGAAGAGCAGGTCGATGAAGATGCCGATCGCCAGGATGACGATCATCGTGCCGATCAGCCCCGGCGAGTCGGACAGCTCGCGCGCGATGGCGAGCTGCTCGCCGAGCGAGGCCTGGTAGGCGATGATCACCATCAGCTCGCCGGCCATCAGCGAACGCCAGGCGAAGGCCCAGCCCTGCTTGAGCCCGGCCAGGAAGCTGGGCAGCGACGCGGGCAGGATGACGTGCCGGTAGAGCTGCAGCCGGCGGAAGCCGAGCACGTGCCCGGCGCGCAGCAGCAGCGGCGGCGTGTAGTCCACACCCGCGATCAGGCCGTTGGCGATCGATGGCGCGGCGCCGAGGATGACCACGAACTGGATGGCCGACTCGGTCAGCCCGAACAGCAGGATCGCGAAGGGGAACCACGCGATCGACGGCATGGTCTGCAGGCCGGTGATGAGCGAGCCGAACGCCGCGCGCAGGATCTTGATCCGCGACACCGAGGCGCCGATGACCAGGCCGATCAGCACCGCGAGCGCGAACCCGGTGACCGCGCGCCGCATCGTGGTGGCCAGCGCCTGGTAGAACTCGGGCTCGCCGAGCCGATGCCACAGCTCCTGGAAGGTGGTGACCGGACCGGCCAGCACGTACTCGGGCCAGCGCCCGCTCAGCACCACGAGCTGCCAGACGGCCAGCACGAGCGCCACCGCGGTCAGCATGGGCCAGGCGCGTCCCCAGATCCGGCCGGCCAGCCCGGCCCGTTGCTCGGTGACCAGTTCGAGGGCGTCGAGCCCGGTGATGCGCCGCTCGTGCGAGGTGGTGTCGCGGTCCTGCGACGGGGTGTCCTTGACGTCAAGAGCCATGGCGGGAGACCTCCTCGCGCAACCGGTCGGTGATCTTCCCGGCGAGCGTGGCGACCTCCGCCGAGTCGGTACGGCGGGGCCGGGCCAGCTCGACGGGGAACTCCTCGACCACCCGGCCGGGCCGGCTGCTGAGCAGGATGACCCGGTCGCCCAGCCGCACGGCCTCACGGACGTTGTGCGTGACGAACAGCACGGCCAGCTCGCGCTCGCGCCAGATGCGCTCCAGCTCGTCGTGGAGCAGGTCGCGGGTCATGGCGTCGAGCGCGCCGAACGGCTCGTCCATCAGCAGCACCCCGGCGTCCTGGGCGAGCGCCCGGGCCAGGGCGACGCGCTGGCGCATGCCGCCGGACAGCTCGTGCGGGCGCTTGGCGCCGAAGCCGCCGAGGTGCACGAGGTCGAGCAGCTCCTCGGCTCTGGCCTGCCGTACCGGCTTGGCGATGTCGTCGGCGCGCATGGCCATCTCGACGTTGGCCTGGACGGTCAGCCAGGGGAAGAGGGCCGGCTCCTGGAACATCATGGCGATGCGGGAGCCGGAGGTGGCGATCTCGCCGCTGCTGACCTGGTCGAGCCCGGCGACCAGGTTCAGCAGTGTGCTCTTGCCGCAGCCGGAGGCGCCCAGCAGGCAGACGAACTCGCCGGGCCGTACGGACAGGGAGACGTGGTCGAGGGCCAGCAGGCTGCGCGCGCCGTGGCCGTAGATCTTGGAGACGGCGTCCAGCCGGACCGCGTGGCCGTCGGTCCGGCTGGTGGCCTGCTCCGTGAGCGGAGCGGTCATGTGGGGTGGCCTCCTACTTGTCGGCGATCGACTGCTGGCCCTGGGCGGTCAGGATCTCGTTGAGGAGCTTCAGGTCGTAGATGCCGGTCAGGTCCACCGGCTCCAGCAGCCCGACCTGGACGGCGTGCTCGGCGCTGCCGGTCAGCGACGAGGCGATGGGGTCGTTGGTGAAGGTGATGTTCTTGAACGCGCTGTCCAGGACCTCGGGCTTGAGCGGCTTCTGGGTGAGCTTCTCGATGGCGGCGTTGACGGTCTGGGCGGCGGCCTTGGGGTCGGCGTTGATGAACGTGGTCGACTCGACGTGCGCCTGGATCAGCTTCTTGAGCAGGTCGGGGTTCTGCTCGGCCCAGGCCTGGCGGACGATCAGGTGCGTGATCACGAACTGCTTGTCCGGCCAGAGCTCGCGCTCGTCGAGCAGGATCTTGCCCTTGCTCTCCAGGACCAGGCGGCTGGCGAAGGGCTCGGGGACCCACGCGCCGTCGATGTCGCCGGTGGCGAAGGTCTGCAGGGTCTGGGAGTTCTCCTGCGGGACGATGTGCACGTCGCCGCCGCCCTTGGTGTCGGTGTTCAGGCCGTTCTGCTTGAGCCAGTAGCGCAGGGCGACGTCCTGGGTGTTGCCGAGCTGCGGGGTGGCGATCTTCTTGCCCTTGAGGTCGGCGACGCCGTTGATCTCGGGCTTGGTGACCAGGTAGACGCCGCCGGAGGCGGAGCCGGCGACGATCCTGATCGCCTCGCCCTTGGACTTGGCCCAGGCGTTGATGGCGGGGTTGGGGCCGATGTAGGTGGCATCGATGGCGCCGGAGAAGATCGCCTCGATGGCGGCGGGTCCGGCGTTGAAGGTGCTGGTCTTGACCGGGACGCCCAGGTGCTTGGCGTAGAAGCCCTTCTCGACGCCGACCAGGGCGGTGGAGTGGGTGATGTTCGGGAAGTAGCCGAGCCGCACCTCCTTGGCGGCGCCGCCCGCGCCGGTCTCCGCGCCGCTTCCGCAGGCGGCCGCCAGGAGGGTGAGCGAGAGGGCGGCGACCACCGCGCGGATCTTCATGGGTTCTCCCTAATTCCTACTTAATCAGTCGGCTATGTGCACATCAAAGAGCCAGATTCCCCTCTCGTCAAGTCGGAATTATGGAGAAGGTCAAGTCCGGCCTGGCCCGAAGCGCGGGGTGCTTGACTCGAAACCATGCTTGACCAGCAGATTCTGGAAGTGGAAGAGCGGCTGGCCAAGCTGCGCTTCGATCCCGGCGTGGTGGACGGGGTGTTCACCGAGGAGACCGCCACCGCGCTCTGGGCCCTGCAGAAGCTCAACGGGCTGAAGCCGGTCTCGCGGGTCACCCCCGCCACGGAGCGGGCGCTGAAGCGGCCCCGCAAGATCCGCCGGCCGGTGCGGGACGGAGTGGTCGTCGACCTCGGCGACCAACTGCTGTTCCACTACGAACGCGGCAAGCTGCGGCTGATCGCGCACGTCTCGACCGGGGCGAACCGGCACTACTGCCTGAAGGCCCACTGCGGCTACGCGGTCACGCCGGTCGGCGAGTTCCGGGTCCAGCGCCGGGTGCACGGCTGGGAGGACGGCCCGCTCGGCGCCATGTACAAGCCGGTCTACTTCAACGGCGGGATCGCCCTGCACGGCTCGGTCGAGGTGCCGAAGCGGGCCGCCTCGCACGGGTGCGTCCGCATGCCGCTGCACATCGCCGACCGGCTCTTCCCCCGCCTGCCGGTCGGCACCACCGTGCTCGTCCGGCGCTAGCCGCAGGCCTCGTCGAGGGAGACCGGGCGGTCGGGGTGCGAGGACGCCGAAGGCCGGGCGCCGGGCGCGGGAGCCGCCTTGGCGGTCGCCGAGCGGTGCGCCGGGCGGTCGGCGATGGCCGCGTCCACCTTCTGCTGGATCAGGTCCCAGTCCGGGTAGACCGTGCTGATCAGCGGGGGCACGAACTGCAGGCTCTTGATCTGCGTGCCCTTCACCTTCGCCGCGAGGTCGATCAGCGCGGGCAGCAGGCTCTGCGGCAGATCGGTGGAGATCGCCCGCTTGGTGGCGGTGGCGAGCTTCTCGAAGCTGTTCAGCACGGTGATCGGGTCGGCCTGCTTGGCCACCGCGTTCAGCAGGCACTTCTGCCGGCCCATCCGCACGTAGTCGTCGCTGTTGGTGCGGCTCCTGCCGTACCAGAGGGCCTCCTGGCCGGAGAGCTTGCGAGTGCCGGCGGGCAGGTAGCCCTCGCTGTACTTGCCGTAGGTGATCGGCTCCCTGATGGTCACCTTCACGCCGCCCATGGCGTCGATGATCTGCGCGAAGCCCGCCATGTCGACCATCGCGTAGTACGGCACCGGCAGGCCCAGGATGCTGCCGACGGTGCGCTTGAGCAGGGCCGGGCCGCGCTGGCCCCTGTGCACGCCCGGGACCATCTCGGGGTAGTCCTCGGCGTACTGGAAGACCTCGTTGAGCAGGCCGGGCGTGTAGGGCGGCTCGCCGGTGAAGCCGTAGGGGAAGCGCTGGCGGGCCGGGCCGGGCGGGAACTGCACGTTCTGCAGGTTGCGCGGCAGGCCGAAGAGCGTGGTCGCGCCGGTGGCGGTGTCGATGCTGGCGACGGTCATGCTGTCGGTGCGCACGCCCGGGCGGTTGGGCGCGGCGTCGGCGCCGATCAGCAGGATGTTCACCCGCTTGGCGCCGTTCCACGGGTCCTGGGCGATCACCGGGGTGCTGGTGGGGGAGAACACGCTGGTCACGACGTCGTGTGAGAGGTAGGCCAGACGGGTGGCGTAGGCGCTGGGCGCGATGATCAGGGCGCACAGCGCGGCGGCCAGGCCGATGCTGCCCACGCGGGCCCCGGGGGTGGGGTTGGCCGGCCGGACCAGGACGTAGGACCAGACGATGACGATCGTCCACACCGCGGCGACGGTGGCGAGCGCGACGGCGAAGGCGGTCAGCCAGCCCGGCTGGACCGCCAGCGAGAGCAGGCCGGGGCCGCCGACCAGCACGAGCGTGGCCACGAGCGCGGCCAGGAGCGCCCAGGCGGTCAGCAGGACCATGCCCGTGCGCTTGTGCCCGGTGGCCAGGTGGGCGGTCCCCCAGACCAGCGCCGAACCGAGCGTCAGCGCGACGCACCTACCGAGCCCGAAACCGCGCTCTCCGCCTGTCATGCCTGTTCAACCCCCGTTACCAGCAGATCTCTCACAGGCTAGTAACGGCACCTGGATGGAAGCGCCAACGTGCAGATCGGGTCTTGTCAATTCACGGGCAAGGGCTGATTGCGATCGGAGTTCCAGGGCATGGGGCCTTGGCCTCAGCCATGGCGTAAGCCCTTCTGTCGAATCTTGGAGCGGTGGTAAGCCAACGCTGTATTTTGATCTATGTGGCTGTGACCGTATGCGCGACCAGCGACATCGCGTCCAGCGCGGCATTCACGTGGGGTGGTGCACCAAATATCGCAGGCGCGTGCTCGGCAGGCGGATCGGTGCGCGGCTGATAGAGCTGATCCGCGAGGTAATCGAAGAGGGATGAGCGAGGAGAAAGGGGCGTGGTGGTGGACCTGGAAGTCACGCCCGGTCACGTTCACCCGCCGGCCGGAGTGAACCCGCAGCTCGGGATCCACAAGCCGGTCAAGGCCAGCAAGGGCCGTTCCTCGCGCGTCCTGCGCCGGGATTTTCCGAGCTGGAAGTCGACGCTGTGGACCACCTCCTGCTTCTTGGCCAGCGTGGGTGGGGCGCGCCTGGAAGACGTCGAACGGTATGCCGAGAACCGGAAGAGCCGGTGAGGCATCATGCTGACCGGACGCAAGTACCGCCTGGGCCTCACCGAGGAGCAGGCTGAGTTCGCCGAGCGGATCGGCGGAGCCTGTCGCAGCGTGTGGAACACCGGCCTGGAACAACGGCGCGCCTTCCGGCGTCGGGGCGCGTTCATCGGCTACCACGACCAAGCCGGCCAGTTGGTGGAAGCCAAGGGCGCATTCGAGTGGCTGGCCGACGTGCCCGGTCACTGCCTTCAACAGACGCTCATCGACCTGGACCGGGCCTGTGCCAGGTACGGAACGTGGAAAGTTCGCTGGAAGTCGCGGACCGGGGACGCCCCGAGCTTCCGCTTCCCCGAAGGCGGAAAGATCACCATCGAGCGGCTCAACCGGTGCTGGGCACGGGCGAAACTCCCCAAGCTCGGCTGGGCTCGCTTCCGCATCACCCGCCCGCTCGGAGGGAAGATCAAGAACGCCACCGTCTCCCGCGACGGCAGGTACTGGTCCATCAGCTTCCTCGTCGAGGACAGCATCGCCCCGCCCGAACGGCACACCAGCCCGGGCAGCGCCGTGGGGACCGACCGGGGCGTGGCCAAGATCGTCTCCCGCTCCGACGGCGTGTTCCACCACCGGGTGTTCGCCCGCGATCGGGAGGTCGAGCACATCAAAAAGCTACAGCGTGACCTGGCCCGCACCCAGAAGGGCAGCCGGCGGCGCACACTGGCCGCGGCGCGGGTCGCCGACATGGTGCGAAGGGTCCGCAGCCGTCGCAGGGACTTCGCCGCCAAGACCGCCCACACCTTGGCCACCGGCTTCGAGCTGGTCGTGTTCGAGGCGCTGAGGACCAAGAACATGACCGCCGCCGTCGAACCCAGACCCGATCCCAGACGGCCGGGCGCGTTCCTGCCGAATGGGGCTGCGGCCAAGTCAGGCCTGAATCGCAGCATTCTGGACAAGGGCTGGTATCGGATCGAGCTGGCCACCCGCAGCAAGGCTCGGTACACGGGCACCAGCGTGATCACCGTTGATCCGGCGTACACGAGTCAGACGTGCAACGTGTGCACGATGGTCGACCGCAAGTCCCGCGAGAGCCAAGCGGTCTTCCGGTGCACCTCGTGCGGCCATACCGACCACGCCGACGTGAACGCCGCCAAGAACATCCTCACCGCCGGAAGAGCGGAGCACGCACGACCCCGACCGGGTGTGCGGGCTGGGGCCCGCAAACCTCCCAATCGGGTGGGCCGGAAGGCGAACCGCCAAGCAACAGCAGCTCAGGGCCACGCTACGGCGGGCACTGGGCTGGCTGGAATCCCCCGGTCCTAGCCATGGGGAGCACTTCAAATAACGCGGGGATGCGCCGACACCGCGGATTCGACGCCCCTGGTCCGTTCCTGGGACTGGTGTTGGGGACGTTCGTCCTGGTCGCGCTGGCGGTCGCCGGGTTCTCGACCGGGGCCGCGCCGGCGGGGGTGGCCTTTCTGGCCGGTGCGCTGTACACGGCGCTGAGCGCGGCGAGCTACGGCTACACGATGGGGTGGGGCAGGGCCAGGGTCTGGGCGGAGCTGCTGGGGCCGGGCGGTGGGGAGAGCGTGCTGGAGCTGGGCCGAAGGTCCTTGCTGGTGCGGGCTGGGTCCGCGTCCGGGGCGGCTGTCGGGGATCTGCGGGACCTGCCCTTCGCGGACGGCTCGTTCGAGGTGGTCATCTCCAGCCTGGCTCTGCGGGATCTCCGGGATGCCGAAGGGCGGGCGCGGGCGGTCGCGGAGGCTTTCCGGGTCGTGCGGCCGGGCGGGCGGGTGTTGCTCGCCGAGGTCCAGGGGAGCGAGGCGGACGAGGAGGTCCTGCGCGGGCTCGGCGGTGCCGACGTGCGGCGGCGCAACCTCGGCTGGCGGTTCTGGTACGGCGGGCCGTGGTTCGCGACCTGGCTGGTGGAGGCCCGCAAACCGAGCTGAGCCATCTTGCTGGTGGAGGCCCGCAAACCGAGCTGAGCCACCTTGCTGGTGCCCAGGCTCGTAAGCCGGTTCAGGTCACCAGGCTGCTGCGCCGGTGAAGGAGGTGGGGGCGGGGGCGTAGCCGAGGCGGTCGCGGGCTCTGGAGATGTCGAGGGTGCGCTCCACCGCGAGATGGCCGACGGCGTAACGGGTCAGCCGGGGCGTGGCCGACAGCCGCTCGCTCACCGCGGCCACCGCATGCGCCAGCCGGGCGGGCAGGTAACGCGGGACGGCGTCGATCTCGCGCTCGCGCAGGAGGGCCCGCAACGCGTCGTCCAGCCGCACCGGCTCGGCGTCGGTCACGTTGTAGACGGCCGGTTCCGGGTGGTCCACAGCCAGCAGGCAGGCCCGGACGAGGTTGTCCACCGCGGTGAGGCTGACGAGCTGGTCGCCCCCGCCGACCGCGAGCAGCCACCGGCCCCGGACCGCGCCCAACACCCGGGGCAGCAGCGTGGTGTCGCCGGGCCCGTAGACCGCGTGCGGCCGCAGGATCACCGCCCGGCCCGCGACCAGCCGCTCCGCCGCCGCCTTCGAGGCGCCGTAGGCGTTGACGTACCGCGCCACCGGGGCCTCCTCCTCCCGCGCCCGCACGGTCGGCCGGAAGGGGTCGTAGACGCTGGCCGTGCTCACGTGCACCAGCCGCGCGTCCGGAAAGGTCTCCAGCACGGTCCGGGTGCCGGTCACGTTCGCCCGCCAGATCTCCGCCGCGTCGCCCCAGTCGGTCACGCTGCCGGCGCAGTGCACCACCGCGTCCACCCGCAGCTCGGGCCGGGGCCCGCGGGTCAGGTCCCAGGATCGGTACGGCACACCGCCGGTCTCGGCGTGCGCGCGGCGGCCGAAGGCGAAGACCTCCCACCCTCGCGCCGCGGCGGCCCGGACGACCGCCCCGCCCACGAACCCCGACGCCCCGGTGACGGCGACCCGCACGGCTCAGCTCGCCTCGATCCACAGGTGCGCGTAGGTGGGCAGCAACACCCGCCGGGCCGCGCGCCGGCGCACGATCCGCACGCGGTGCCGCAACACGACGCCCGCCACCGCCCGGATCTCGGCCAGCGCCAGCGGGTAGCCGATGCAGAAGTGCGGCCCGGCGCCGAACCACAGCCGCCGCAGCTCGGGCGGGTGCGGCCGGCCGGGGTCGAAGCCGCCGTAGGCGCGGGCGCACGAATGCGTGGCGATCACGACGCGGTCGCCCGGCCGGACCGGCAGCCCGCCCACGGCGGTCGGCCGGGCCACCGAGCGCAACATCACGGGGGTCGGCGTCGTGACCCGCATCGCCTCCTCGATCGCCCGGTCCAGGTCGAGCCCGGCATTCAGGGCGTCGTGGTCGTGCAGCAGCGCGATCAGCCGGGGGACGAAGGTGGCCACCGTCTCGGTGCCGGTCAGGAAGAAGGCCCCGGCCGCGCCGCGCGCCTCGGCCTCCGACAGGTCCAGCTCCCGCATCCGGCCCATCACCGTCGCCGGGTCGCCCGCGTGGTAGGCGGTGGCGGCGATGTCCCCGATCTTGTCCAGCACCTGCTTGGCGAGGCCGACCTGGCGCTCGGAAAGGCCACGGGTGCGCAACGACACCATCGACACGACCCGCTCGCCGTCGGCGAACAGCTCGCGGGCCTTGGCCTCCGAGACCTCGCCGAGGCCCACCGCGCGGCAGATCACCGCGCCGGCCATCAGCCGCATCGTGTCCACCAGATCGACCCGCTCGCCCCGGCCCAGCCGGGCGTCCAGCTCGGCCAGCGGCCCGGCCAGCACGTCGGCCACCAGCGCTCGCACCGACGCGGGGGTGAACAGCGGCGCCAGCTTCGCGCGCAGCGCCGCGTGCGGTTCGCCCTCCATGTTGAGCAGCACCGACGGTCCCAGCACCGGCGTCCACAGGTCGCCCGGCGAGCCCGGGCCGTCCTTGCGGAAGTCGGCGTCCATCAGCACGGTCCGGGCGACGGCCGCGTCGTTCACCACCACGCCCAGGCCCGGGACCCGCACCACCGGGCCCATCCTCGCCAGCAGCCGCAGCAGCGGGTAGGCGACGGGATGGGCGGCGAGGTGGAGCCGGGTCTCGTGGTTCACGTTCCTGATCTCGGGGTGCGGGGTGGTCGGTGGGGGTTCACATCTCGGCGAACATGACGCCCAGGCTGATCCCTCCGCCGAGGCCGAGCATGGCCACCCGATCGCCCGGCCGCCAGCCGCCCATGGACAACTGCAGCGGCAGGGTAGCCGACGCGCAGTTGCCGTGCTCGGGCAGGCTCAGCACCAGCTTCTCCTCCGGGATCTCCAGCGACCTGGCCAGGAAGTGCAGGTACGGCAGAGCCACCTGGTGCACGGCCACCATCGCGAAGTCGTTCCAGGTCAGGTCGGTCTGCTTGAGCGCGTTGAGGAACAGCGTCGGCCCGACCAGCTCGAAGGCCTCCTTCAGCCGCCGCCCGTCGCCGCGGAAGTAGCTGTACTCGGGGTCGCGGGGATGGGCGGTGCCTCCGCCGGGCAGCGTGCCGATCGCCCACGCGGTGGAGTCGGCCGAGAAGTCGCGGTAGAAGATCCCGCGCTGCGGGTCGGCCGCCAGCAGCACCGCCGCCCCCGAGTCGGACAGCGTGTAGCCGGCGAAGGAGTCCACGAACTGTGCCCGGTCTCGCACCTGCCACCGGATCGCCCGCGACGGGACCTCGCCGGTGACCACCAGCACCCGCCGGTGGGCCCCGGTGAGGATCAGCGCCTCGGCCACCTGGACGCCGTTGAGCAGACTGTTGCAGGCGTTCTTGACGTCGAACACCGGGCAGCTCAGGCCCAGCTTGGCGGCGACGATGTGCGCGGTGGCCGGTTCCACCATGTCCTGGGAGGCCGAGGCGAAGATCAGCAGATCCACGTCGCTCAGGTCGGTCCCGAGGTTGCTGGCGGCGGCTGCGGCCAGGTCGGAGGCCTGCTCGTGCGGGGCCGCGACGTGGCGCCGCCTGATGCCGGTCATCCGCTCCACGATCCCTCGCGGCGGCCGGAACCCCTCGATCCTGCGCTCGACCTCGTCGCTGGCCAGCGTGTCCTTCGGGAGGTGGACGGCAGTGTGGGTGATCCGGGCTTTCATCCCAGGCAATCTAGTGGGCGCGGATTGCAGAGCGGTTGAGTCCCTCTTGCGGGGATCGGACGGCATTTGTCGGGGGCTTCTGGGTATCGCGTCACCGGTATGACGGGCACAGTCACCACCAAGGTCCCCGCTCGCCTTGACCGGCTTCCATGGTCTCGATGGCACTGGATGATCGTTATCGGTCTCGGCACGGTCTGGATCCTCGACGGTCTCGAAGTGACCATCGTCGGGAATCTCTCCGCCCAGCTCGCCAAGCCGGGCAGCGGTCTGGAAATCACCCAAGCCCAGGTCGCCGGGCTCGCCGCGGCCCTCTACGTGGCCGGGGCCTGCACGGGGGCGTTGTTCTTCGGCTGGCTGACCGACAAGTTCGGGCGCAAGCGGCTGTTCATCATCACGTTGCTGGTCTACCTGGTGGCCACGGCGGCCACGGCCTTCTCCTTCAGCGCCTGGTGGTTCTTCCTGTTCCGGTTCCTGACCGGGTTCGGGATCGGCGGGGAGTACGCGGCGATCAACTCGGCGATCGACGAGCTGATCCCCAGCCGGCACCGGGGGCGGATCGACATCATCATCAACGGCAGCTTCTGGCTGGGCGCGGGCATCGGAGCCCTGCTGACCGTGCCGTTGCTGAACAACTTCGCGGTGAACGTCGGCTGGCGGATCGCCTTCGGGCTGGGCGTGGTGCTGGGCGTGGGCATCCTGCTGGTGCGCAAGAACGTGCCGGAGAGCCCGAGGTGGTTGTTCATCCACGGCCGGGGCGAGGAGGGCGAGGCGATCGTCCGCGACATCGAGGAGGAGGTCGAGCGCGAGACGGGCGCGCGGCTGCCGGAGCCGGAGACCTCGATGACGATCCACACCCGCAAGTCGATCGGCTTCGTGCGGATCGCGCACACGCTGGTGGCGCTCTATCCGAAGCGCACGGTCCTCGGGTTGTCGCTCTTCCTGGGGCAGGCCTTCCTCTACAACGCGATCACCTTCGGCTACGCGCAGATCCTGTCCACCTTCTTCGGGATCGACACGAACACCGGCTACTACTTCGCGGTCATCTGCGTCGGCAACTTCCTCGGGCCGCTGTTGCTCGGGCCGCTGTTCGACACCGTGGGACGGATCCCGATGATCTCGGCGACCTACATCGGGTCGGGGCTGTTGCTGCTGGGCACGGCGTGGTTGTTCAACCAGGGCGTGCTGACCGCGGTCACGCTGACCGCGTGCTGGTGCGTGGTGTTGTTCTTCGCCTCGGCCGGGGCGTCGGCGGCCTACCTGACGGTGAGCGAGATCTTCCCGATGGAGACGCGGGCCATGGCCATCGCCTTCTTCTACGCCATCGGCACCGCGGCGGGCGGCATCGCCGGACCGCTGATCTTCGCCTCGCTGGTGGAGACCGCGGACCCGAGCAAGACGGCGCTGGCGTTCGCCATCGGAGCCGGTGTGATGATCGCGGCGGGCATCGTGGAGCTGCTCCTGGGGGTGAAGGCCGAGCGGCGCGGCCTGGAGGAGATCGCCGCGCCGCTGTCCACCGCACCGGCCTCCAGCCCCGCCTGAGCGGCGGGGCCGGGTCAGCCGGTGAGGGTGGAGACCTCCGTCAGGTCGCTCAGGTACAGGTGCGGCACCGCGACGAAGACGTGCATGGGGCCGCAGCCCAGGCCGAGATTCCGCGCCATCCCGGCCTGGACGTCTGAGAGCGGCACATAATTCAGGTAGCTCGTGTAGGCGTTCTGCGAGCGGAACGCGGCGGTGAGGACGAGGCGGTCCTGCCGGATCCGGAAGGCGACCCCGGCCAGGCAGGGCACCTCGTTGGGCGGCTCGGCCGGCCGGGTCAGCGAGATCCAGGCGCTCTTGCTGTACGGCTTGCGTCGCAGCACGTCGGCGGCCCAGGTGAGCTGCCCGTTGATGCGTTCGCCGTAGCTGTACTTGAAGGGCGCCACGACCTGCTCCTCGGTGAACTTGCGCGCGTACAGGGCGGCCTTGACCGGGTCGCCGTGCCGGGCGAGGAGCGGGTCGTCGTGGCTGATCTGCTTGATGGTGAACAGGACGGCGGGCGCTTCGAGGATGGGCCCGCGGTCGTCGTCGGCGGGCGTGCCGTACGCCCGGACATGCCGCATGAGCCACAACCACGCCTCCCCACAAGACGCCCATTCGACGGGGCCGTGCATTCAGTTCTCCAGGTAGGGATCGTGGGGAAGGCGCCGGCGCCGGGTGACGTTGCAGCGCACGTAGTAGACCGAGTAGTGCACCAGCGCGACCATGAGGATGCCGGTCAGCAGCAGGAGCAGGTGGGGCGCCTGGCCGCTGAGGCCGGTGACGCCGACGGTGAGGTAGGTGGAGTTGACCAGGGCGAGCATCATCACGTTGATGCCGGGCCAGGTCAGCGGGGCGTAGGTCTCGGGGAAGCGCGGGTCGAGCGGCAGGTTGGGCACCCAGTCGAGCTGGTCCCGCAGCCGCGTGGTGTACAGCAGCCGGAAGTTGTTGATCGCCCGGGCGGTCCTGGCGTGGGCGTTGACCGCTTCGATCATGCGCAGGAAGGGCAGCACGCCGAGCAGGCCGAACGCGGCGACCAGGGCGAAGAGGTACCACGGCACCTCGTGCCAGGAGGTGAGGCTGGCCGGGTCGATGACCTTGGTGCTCGCCAGGGCGATGGCCGCGGCGAACGGCACCGACAGCAGGCTCATGGCCAGCCGCGTCATCTTGAGCCGCTCGTCCTTCGCGGCGAGGTGCACCGCGTAGATGCCAGTGAAGTCCACTGCGACGAGAGGCAGGAACTCGCTCGTGTCGAGGAGTTCCGCTGGGGATGTCATGCGAGGGGGCGTCTTCCGCATGATGCGCTCCTGAACCGGGGTTCCTTCAGTATGCGCACTTTGCCGGGCATTTCCAGGGCTTTCTTGCCATTTGTTCCAACAAATCTCAACTGGCATGGGTCAACCACAGTCAAGGGCTTGTGGCTGACACCGTGTGAGGCTTTAGACAGGGACGCATGACTCACGACTGGACAAGCGACGCCTGGCACCCGGCCCTCCACGGCCTGGTCGTACGGCGTGGCGGCGAGATCATCCACGAGCGGTACGGCGAGGGCGAGGACTTCCACCTCGACCAGGCGCTCGGCAACGTGACCTTCGGGCCGGAGACGCTGCACGACATCCGCTCGGTGACCAAGAGCGTGGTCGGTCTGCTGTACGGCAAGGCGCTGGGCGACGGCCAGGTCGCCGCCCCCGAAGAGCCGCTGATGGCGCAGTTCCCCGAGTACCCCGAGCTCCCCGGCCGGGCCGAGCTGACCGTCGAGCACGCCCTGACCATGACGATGGGCCTGCTCTGGGACGAGAGCGCCCCGTACACGAGCACGGCCAACAGCGAGATCGCGATGGAGTTCGCGCCCGACCGCTTCCGCTTCATCCTGGAGCAGCCGCAGGTCGAGCCGCCGGGCCGTACCTGGACCTACTCCAGCGGCGCGAGCGCCCTGGTGGCGCGGCTGATCGAGAAGGGCACCGGCCTGCGGCTGGACGACTACGCCAGGAAGGTGCTGTTCGAGCCGCTCGGCATCGACCGGTTCGAGTGGTCGGCCGGGGCCGACGGGGTGGTGCGGGCGGCCTCGGGGTTGCGGCTCACGCCCCGCGACCTGGCCAAGATCGGGCAGTACGTGCTCGACCAGGGCATCACGATGGAGCCGCACTTCAAGATCGCCGACGAGTTCTGGTACGCGCACCAGTGGTACCTCGGGCCGACGCCGCAGCCGTGGATGGGCGGGTTCGGCAACGGCGGGCAGCGGCTCTACGTCGTGCCGAGCCTCGACCTGGTCGTCGCGGTCACGGCCGGGCTCTACAACCTGCCGATCGAGGAGCAGGGCGCGCCGAGCGGGAAGGTCGTCGAGGCGATCCTGGCCGCCATGGCGCGCTGAAAGGCGCTGATCGCGGGATGCCCGCCGTACCCGCGCCGGAAGGCGATCAGGGTGCGGCGGCTGATCGGCAGCGGCGTCAGCCGTACCCCGGCGGGCGGGGCCGGCGCCGCCAGGCGCGGCACCAGGGCGACGCCCTGACCGGCGGCGGCGAAGGTGAGCACGGTGTCGAAGTCGTCGATGTAGTGGCGCACCCGAGGCTCGAAACCGGCGGCGTGGCAGGCGCGCACGGCCATCGTGTGGCAGAGCGTGCCGGGCTTGCTGAGGATCCACGGCTCGTCCCGCACGTCGGCGAGCGAACCGGCGGCGGCCGGATCAGCGGGGGCGGTCCGGGCGGCGCGGGTGGTCAGGTAGATCGGCTCGCTGAACAGGGGCGCGCACTCGACCCCGGCATCCATCACCGAGGGCACGAAGTCGTACTCGTGGATCAACGCCACGTCGAGCTCACCCGCTCGCAACGCCGCCGAGACGTCGGCGGGGTCGATCTCGGTGACCATCGGTTCGAGCCCCGGCGGCAGCTCGGCGAGCGCCGCCGGGACCAGCGTGCGGGTGACGGTCGGGAAGGCGCCGATCCGGAGCGGCCCGGTGGGTCCCTCCCGGGTGGCCGCGAGCGCCGCCGAGGCCCGGTCGAGCTCCTCCAGCACGGCCTGCGCGTGCTCGACCAGCAGCCGCCCGGCCGGGGTGAGCGTCACCGTGCGCCCGGTGCGCTCCAGCAACGGCACCCCGGCCTCGCGCTCCAGCGCGGCGAGCTGCTGGGAGACGGCCGAGGGGGTGAAGGTGAGCGCCTCGGCCACCGCGGCGATCGTCCCGCGGTGGGCGAGTTCGCGCAGCAGGCGCAGCTTACGAGGGTCCAGCATCAGGTCAGCTTACGCTCGACGGTAGAAACCTGAACTGGACCTGCACGATGCTCCGGGGTCAGGCTCGTTCCATGCTGAACGGAATCTTCGTGCCGCTGATCACGCCCTTCACCGCCGAGGGCGAGGTGGCGCTGGACGCGGTGGAGAAGCTGGGCCACCACGTGCTCGACCAGGGCGCGGCCGGGCTGGTCGCGCTGGGCACCACCGGCGAGGTGGCGACCCTGACGGCCGCCGAGCGCGCCGCGGTGATCGAGGTGTGCGCGCGGGTGACCCGCGAGCGCGGAGTGCGGTTGATCGTCGGGGCCGGCGGGCCGGACACCCGCGCGACCGCCGTGGCGCTGCGCGACCTGCCCGCCGGAGCCGCCGCGCTGGTGACAGTGCCGTCGTTCGTTCGGCCGGGTGAGCGGGGGGTGATCGCGCACTTCGAGGCGCTGGCGGCGGAGTCGCCGGTGCCGATCGTGATCTACCACATCCCTTACCGCACCGGGCAGGCGCTGAGCGGGCGGGCGTTGCGGCGGCTCGGCGCGTTGCCGATGATCGCCGGGGTCAAGTACGCCGGGGGCGGCGTGGACGGCGAGACGATGGACCTGCTCGGTGACCTGCCGCCGGACTTCGCGGTGCTCGCCGGTGACGACGCGGTGGCCTCGCCGCTGCTGGCGCTGGGCGCGGCCGGGGGCATCCTGGCCTCGGCGCACCTGGCGACCGGGGAGTTCGTGGAACTGGCCGGGGCTTGGGCGGCGGGGGACGTGGTGCGCGCCCGGGCGATCGGCGGGCGGCTGGCCAGGCTGTCGGCGGCGCTCTTCGCCGAGCCCAACCCGACGGTGATCAAGGGGGTGCTCGCCGCCCAGGGACTCATCCCGACGGCGGGGGTGCGGCTGCCGCTGCTCCCGGCGAGTCCGGAGACGGTGGCGGCGGCCCTGGCACTGCTCTGACGGGCTTTCCCCAGAACAGGTCTTCGCAGGAAGGGTCAGACGAGGTCGACGTGGTGGTGGAAGAGCCAGGTCAGGTTGGTCTGGCTGGCCGTGCGCTTGAGGAAGAACGGCATCATCAGGTCCCGCAGCACCCGCCCCACCGGCCCGGCCGCCTTGTTGTTGCTGATCTGCCGCGAGTACGCCACCACCCGCTCGACCCGCTCGCGCCGTGCCCGCTCGAAGGCGGTGAAGGCCCGGCCCGGGTCCCGCTCGGTGCTCAGGCAGCGGGCCAGGACGATCGCGTCCTCGGCGGCCATCGAGGCGCCCTGCCCGGCACTGGGTGAGGTGGCGTGGGCGGCGTCGCCGGTGAGGATGACCCGGCCCCGGTGCCACAGCGGCAGCGGCGGCAGGTCGTAGATCGGCACGGCGGGGTCGATCCTGGTGCGGGTGAGCAGGTCGGAGGCGGCGATGAAGTCGTCGGCGAACGCCTCGACCAGCAGGGGCCGCCACGCCTCGACCGACTTGGCCGGGGCCGGGACGTCGCCGAGGGCGCGGGGCAGGTTGGCGAACCACCAGGTGTCGCCGGACTGCGCGACCGTGTAGCCGAAGAACGCCCGCTTGCCGAAGATCATGTGATAGACCCCGACCTCGCCGGGCAGGCCACCGTCCTTGACCAGGCCGCCCAGGCTGTACAGGCCGCTGTAGCGCGGAGCCGGGGCGCCGGGGTCGAGGACCTGGCGGGTGCGGGAGTGCACACCGTCGGCGGCGACCAGCACGTCGCCCCGGGCGCTGGTGCCGTCCTCGAAGTGGGCGGTCACGCCGGTGCCGGTGTCGTCGAAGGAGACCAGGCGCTTGCCGAAGGTGATCGGGATGTCCCGGGCCAGGGCGGTGTCGCGGACCACACGGTAGAGGTCGGACCGCTGGATGGTGTGGCTCACCGTGCCGTCGTCCAGGGCCATCCCGTTGGGCACCTCGCCCAGGCGTTTGCCGTTGCCGTTCCACATGACCATCTGCGGAGTGGGGATACCTGCAGCCATGACCGCTTTGTGGGCGTCGAGCACGCGCAATGCGTCGAGCCCGTTGGAGGCGACGTTGAGGAAGGAGCCGACGCCCACGGCGCTGTCGCCGTAGGCCTCGTAGATCTCGGCGTCGATGCCGACGCGCTGGAGTGCCATCGCGGTGAGCGGGCCGCCGATGCCGCACCCGATGATCAAAACCTTCATGGTGATATCCTTTCGTTCGCTTGAACGAAATATTAGGCAGACGGGAGACGGCGTGTCCAGAGATATTTCGGAGCACCGAAAGAAATTGCTCGACGACCTCACCGTGGCCGGGCGGGAGAACAGTCAGGCGGCCGTGATGTTCCATAGCGCGGTCGCCGCGCGCATGGGTCTGGGGCCGAGCGAGGAGAAGACCCTCGACCTGCTGCAGCGGCGTGGCCCGCTGAGCGCGGGCGAGATCGTGCAGCACACCGGGCTCGCCCCGGCTTCGGTGACCGGGCTGATCGACCGGCTGGAGGCCAAGTGGTACGTGCGCCGGGTGCGGGACGCGCGGGACCGCCGGCGGGTCATGGTCGAGATCAACCCCGAGATGCTCCACGGCGGCGAGGACCTGTTCGCGACGCTGGTGAACGGGCTGGCCGAGCTCTACGAGGGCTACACCGACGAGCAGTTGGAGCTCATCCTCGACTTCCTCAACCGGGTGACCGCCATTCAGACGGCGGCGACCGCCGAGATCTCCTGAAGAATTTCTAGACGAGACGTTGCGTCTTGTCTTGGGTTTGTGTACCGTAACGCCCATGTTGTCGTTCCTGTGATCGCCGTACGGCGTCGAGCCCCGCTCCGCCGTACCACGCCGCCCTCAGCCATGCCGAGACAACAGGAGCACGCTTACATGCGTACCGCGCAACTCACCCTTGACTCCGTCACCAAGCGTTTCGACGACCGGGTCGTCCTCGACCAGGTCTCCCTCACCGTCAAGCCCGGCGAGAAGGTCGGGATCATCGGCGACAACGGCTCCGGCAAGAGCACCCTGCTCAAGCTGGTCGCCGGCGTCGTCGCGCCGGACAACGGCGAGCTCACCGTGAGCGCGCCCGGCGGGATCGGCTACCTCGCCCAGACCCTCGACCTGCCCGCCGAGGCCAGCGTCCAGGACGCCGTGGACCTGGCGCTGGCCGACCTGCGGGAGCTGGAAGCCCAGCTCCGCGCGGCCGAGACCGACCTCACCGACCTCGACACCTACGGCGAGCTGCTCGCCCGCTACGAAGCCCGTGGCGGGTACGAGGCCGACCTGCGGCTCGACATCGCCCTCGACGGGCTGGGCCTGCCCGGCCTCGACCGGTCGCGGGCGCTCGGCACCCTGTCCGGCGGCGAACGGGCGCGGCTCGCGCTCGCCGCGGTGCTGGCGTCGTCGCCCGAGCTGCTGCTGCTCGACGAGCCGACCAACGACCTGGACGACCAGGCCGTCACCTGGCTGGAGAACCACCTGCGCGGGCATCGCGGCACGGTCGTCGCGATCACCCACGACCGAGTGTTCCTGGAGCGGATCACCGCCACGATCCTGGAGGTCGAGGGCGGGCAGGTGCGGCGGTTCGGCAACGGCTACGAGGGCTACCTCGCGGCCAAGGCGGCCGAGCGGCAGGCGATGATCCGGGCCTACCAGGACTGGCTGCTGGAGATCGACCGGCACAGCTCGCTGGTCACCGCCAACGCCGGGCGGCTGGCCGCCATCCCGCGCAAGGTCACCCAGGCCGGGATGGGCACCGGCGCGTGGCGGGCCCGCTCGCGCAGCCACGGGGCGATGAGCCGGATCCGGCAGTCGCACCAGCGGCTGACCGCGCTGCAGGACAACCCGGTCGCGCCGCCTCCCGAGCGGCTCCGCTTCACCGCGGCCATCGGCCACCCGCACGAGAACCCGGGCGGGCACCAGCCGGCCCGGGCGGTGGCCGAGCTGGTCGACGTGCGGGTGGGCTCGCGGTTGCGCCTGCCGTACCTCACCGTGGGGCAGGGCGAGCGGCTGCTGGTCACCGGGCCGAACGGCGCTGGCAAGTCCACCCTGATGCGGGTGCTGGCCGGCGAGCTGACGCCGGGCGGCGGCACGGTCGCGGTGCGGGGGAAGGTGGGCTACCTCCGCCAGGAGGAGACGCCGTGGAACCCGGCCCTGCCGGTGCTGCGGGCCTTCGCCCAGGGCCGGCCGGGCGACCCGGCGGAGCACGCCGAGTTGCTGCTCTCGCTGGGCCTGTTCCACCCCGGCGACCTGCGACTGCGGGTCGGGGAGCTGTCGTACGGCCAGCGGCGGCGGATCGAACTGGCGCGGCTGGTGACCGAGCCGGTGGACCTGCTGCTGCTGGACGAGCCGACCAACCACCTCTCGCCCGCCCTGGTGGAGGAGCTGGAGGAGGCGCTGGAGAGCTACACCGGCGCGCTGGTCGTGGTCACCCACGACCGGCGCATGCGGGCCGGCTTCTCCGGGCGGCACCTGGAGCTGGACGCGGGCCACGTGGCCCACCTCCAGGCCGCCTGACCGGCGGGGCCGCGCAAGAGGTCACTCGCCGCGGATGGCGGAGCCCACCTCGCTCACCCGGTCGGCGAGCAGGCCGATCGCGCCGACGGCGCGGGTCATCGGATCGTCCTCGGACCCTCCGAGGGCCCGCGCCCGCAGGTACGCCTGCTTGATCGCCGCCCACCGGGCCGCCTGCTCGGGCGTGAGCGTGCCGCGCAGTTCGGCCAGCTTGAGCAGGTTGGCTTCGGCGTCGCTGGTGAGCGTCTGCGCCTCGCCGACGTAGTGGTCGTCGATGACCGACTCCAGCTCGGCGTCGTTCATCGCCGGCACGATGCGCTCGGCCAGCTTGTTCATGTTGCGGTAGGAGCCCTGCAGCTTGAAGGGCGGCTCGGTGCGGGAGTCGTCGGACTGCGCGGCCGAGGCGATGTAGGCCTGGTTGTTGGCCAGCACCACCTGCTGCACCCGCACCAGCTTGCGCAGCACGCTGAGCACCTGGTCGAGCTCGACCTTGGAGTAGGGGTGGGTGAGCTGGTCGGGCCGCACCGCCGAGTCGCCGCGGGCCAGCCGGACCAGCAGCTCGACGTCGGCTCGGTCGCGGGTGGACAGCGGCGCGAGCACCGGGTTGGAGGTGAGCGCGTTGTCGATGTAGCTCAGCGCGAACAGGTCGTCCCGGCCGCTGAGCACGTCGCCGAGGTTCCAGACGTCGGCCCGGTTGGAGAGCATGTCGGGGATGCGGAAGCGCTGGCCCGACTCGGTGTAGGGGTTGCCGGCCATGCAGACCGCGAAGCGCTTGCCGCGCAGGTCGTAGGTGCGGGTGCGGCCGTTCCAGACGCCCTCGATACGGCGCTGGGCGTCGCAGAGCGAGATGAACTTCTGCAGCAGCTCGGGCGAGGTGTGCTGGATGTCGTCCAGGTAGAGCAGCGTGTTGTTGCCCGACTCCAGGGCGAAGGAGATCTTCTCCACCTCCTGGCGGGCGGTGGCGTTGGGCGCCTCCTCCGGGTCCAGCGAGGTGACCTCGTGGCCCAGCGCCGGGCCGTTGACCTTGACGAAGAGCAGGCCCAGGCGGCTGGCGACGTACTCCATCAGCGTCGTCTTGCCGTAGCCGGGCGGGGAGATGAGCAACAGCAGGCCCATCTGGTCGGTGCGCTTGCCGGACCCGGCCGCGCCGAGCTGCTTCGCCAGGTTGTCGCCGATCAGCGGCAGGTAGACCTCGTCCAGCAGCCGGTTGCGCACGAAGGCGCTCATCACCTTGGGCTTGTACTCCTCCAGCCGCAGCCGGGACTTCTCGGCCTGCACCAGCTCGTTGCGGCGCTTCTGGTAGGCGCGGTAGGCCGGGACGCGCTCCTCGCGGAAGGCCTTGGCGCGCGGCAGCAGCTCGTCGAGGCGCAGCTCCAGCTTGCGCTCGCTGATCCGCGGGTGCGTCCCGAGCAGGCCCTCGACCGTCGCGGTCAGCGTGGCGCTGGAGTCGTACCTGGGCAGCTCGGCCAGCAGCAGCGCCACCGCCTCGGGCAGCTCGGCCGAGTCGTCGAAGGCCGCCAGCCACGCCTGGGCCAGTTGCACCCGGTACGGCAGGCCGAGCTGTTCGAGGTCGTGGTCGAACTCCTTGGCCCGCGCCGGGCCGAGCGCCTGGCGGAAGCGGTCGAGCAGAGCGCGGGCCGCGGCGCTGGTGACGAAGCCGGGCGGGGTGGCGGCGAGCTCCTCGACGAGGTACTCGCCGGCCAGGCCGGCCATCCCGGGGGAGTGGTCGGGGGAGAGCGTGGTGAGGAAGGCCGTGACCGCGGTGGCGAGTTCGTCGGTGAACTGGTCGAGCGCGGGCGAGGCGCCGAACGCCTCACGGGCTCTGACCAGCGACGACGCCCGGATGGTCAATGTTTTACGTGAAACCTCGTCCACGCCGTGGGCCCAGTAGAGCTGTGCCGCCGCCCGGGCCGCGGGCGGGTAGCGCAGCAGCCCGGCTCCGGCGGACAGGCGGACCAGCGCGTCGAGGATGAGGGTGGCGTCGTGGTCGTGCACGCCGCGCTCGTAGCCCTCGTCGTAGCGTTGCTCGGCGGCTTGCCGTACCAGCGAGGAAAGATCGGCGCCGGGCTGCGCGGCAGGCAGCAGCGAGGCGGCCAGGTGCTCGGCCCGGTAGACGTCGGGCGTCTCGGACACGACGAGCTGGTCCCAGAAGGGCCGCGTCTCGGCGAAGGCGGGCGGCGCGGGGGAGCGGTAGTCGGTGCCGGTGATGGAGAAGTGCATCTCCCCGTCGTGCGGCACGAGGGTGAGGTCGATCGGCTGGGTGTTGACCGCGAAGGCGTGCCGGCCGAGCCGCAGGGTCTCGCCGCCGTCGGTGAACAGGTCGAGCCGGTCGCGCAGCGAGCGTCCGGCCTCCTGCTGGGCGGCCTTGACCCGGCCCTCCAGCTCCTCGGCCCGTACGGCGTCGCCCAGCGTGCGCAGCTCGGCGGCGACCGAGGCGAGCTTGGTGACCATCGGGTCGGTGGCGAAGTAGGTGTTGACCTCGTCCAGCGAGGCGAGGGTGGCCACGCGGCGCGACACGCTGGACAGAATGCGCTCGGCGGAGGTGAACAGCCGGTCGGCGCGGCGGGTGCGGTCGTCCAGCAGTGACTGCTTGCGCGCGGAGAAGGCCTCGTAGACGTCGTCGCGCTTGTCGGCGAGCTGGGTGGCGAAGTCGTCGAGCTCGCCGAAGCGGGATTCGAGGTTCTCGACCTGGAGCATCAGCTTGCCGAGCTGCTCGTCGCAGCGCTCGGGGGTGTCGGCCATGGCCAGCGCGCCGGTGACGGCCTGGCCGAACAGCGCGAACTCGGCGGCGAAGGCGGCCCGGCCCTCGGTGGTCATGAGCTCGCGGCGGCGGCCTTCGAGCAGGGCGCGGGCGCGGTTGACGCCGGCGACGACCTCGCCGATGCGCGACAGGATCGCGGTGCGGACGGTGGCGTCGGCGATGTCGAGGGAGCCGACCACCTCGGTGACCACTTCGAGTCCCTCGGCCTGGGCGGCGAGCTTCTCGGTGACCGGGGCGGCCCCGGCGACGGTGGTGATCGCGGCGGCGTCGGCGGCGAGCTGGTCGACGGCGGCGTGGTAGCCGGTGAAGGCCTCCTCGCCCTGGAGGAAGGCGACCGCGCGCTCGCCCACGGAGGTGAGCTCGGCGGCCAGGTCGGCGACGAGCCGGTCGAGCTGGGCGGTGTCGAGGTAGCGCACCTCGCGCAGGCCGACCAGCCGGCCCTGCGCCCGGCGCAACGTCGCCAGCGAGGCGACCCAGGCGTCGGCGGTGGCCGGGATGTCGGCGCGGGCCTGCCGGATCAGCGTGGTCGTCTCGGCGGTGGCCTCGGCCAGCCGCGTCGCGGCCTGGGCGGTGAGCTGCTCGACCTTCTCGTACTCGTCGAGCACCTGCTCGGCGGTGGCCCGCACGTCGGCCAGCGGGGTGCGCAGGCCCTGCTCGCCGAGCCAGTGGTAGGCGTCGAAGGCGCGCGTGCAGGACGCGATGAGCGCCTCGAACATCGCCAGCGAGGGCGCCATCTCGTCGGCCATCCGCGCGACCGACAGGCAGTCGGAGATGCCGCGCACCAGCTCGGCGTTGCCGATGCGCTCCAGCGGGCCGGTGCCGGCGGGCTGGGCGGCGGCGTAGGTGTCGGAGACGTACGGCGTCTGCCAGACCTGCATGGGATGCACGCGGGTGGGCTCGTCGGAGGTCGCGCGGAAGATGACCATCGTGCCGTCGTCGAAGATCGAGTAGCCGTGGCACGGGATCGGGTTGGCGACCTCCTTCCTGATCACGTTGTACGGCAGGAGCAGCGAGCGGCCGTCGCCGCGCGCGTGGAAGACGTAGAGCACGTCCTCCCCGTTCGGCGAGCGGATGGCGCGCTCGAACTCCAGGTCGGTGACGTCGGTGTCGAAGGTCTTGCTGATCCCGGTGGCCAGGTAGTACCCGCCCGGGAAGATCAGCCCCTGGTCCTCGGGCAGCCGCTGGCAGGCCTGGCCGAGCCCGTCGAGCCGGACCACGGTCCTGGTGCGGGTGTTGAAGACCAGGTGCCGCCAGGCCGTCTCCTTGTACGGCTTGACCCGCAGCAGGATCAGCGGCCCGACGCGGGCGTGCTCGACGTCGGCGTCGGCCAGCGACTGCAGCTTCTCCTCGACCGGCTCGGTGTAGATGCCCTCGCCGGACTCGGTGTTGTTCTCGATCTTGATGGTCAGGTCGCCGCCGACCGTCTCGACGAAGACCTCGTTGCCGATGGAGATGTGCGGGTGGCGGCCCAGGATGTGGTCGTCGCGGGTGGTGGGGATCCACTCGAAGTCGTGCGAGGGCGGGAAGACGTGATCGCGCTCGCCCCGGTTGTCCAGGTACCTGGGCGTTCCGGCGGTGTCGACGGACCACCGCAGCACCCTGGTGTCGCTGGGCCCGGTCTGGAAGACCGCCAGCAGCTTGCCCTCGACCCGCCGCAGTTGCAGCAGGCGGGTCTCCTTGTAGTAGCGGTACAGCTCGGCGAAGTCCTTGCGGAAGCCCGGCTCGGCCAGCGTGGCGAGCTCCGCCGGGTCGAAACGGAAGGCCGCGCCGTCGCGGGTGAAGCGGTGCACGGAGAAGACGTCGTCGACCGCGGTCTCCGACTTCAGGCCGATGAACACGTTGTAGCCGAAGAGCATCACGTCACCGAGCGAGACGATGTCCCTCGGGACGCAGTTGTTCTCCGTGCGCAGCCGCTCGGTGCCCACCAGGGTGAGCTCCGAGCCGCCGAAGACGCCCAGCCGCTGGGCGTTGAGCTCCTCGGCGGCCTCGGCGAGCTGCTTCGACTGCGCCAGCAGGCGGTTGCGCAGCACCTCGTAGGTGCCGGCTTCCAGCCCGGTCGTCTCCGTGGAGACCGTGGTCATCGATCAGTCCTCCGTGCCTAGCTCCGTGCTTGCCAGTGCTCGCCGAGATCAGGCCCGCGCGGCGGCGAGGGCCGCCATGGGGGAGTCGGCCACGCCGAGCCGCCTGGCCGTGTCGAGCAGCTCGCTGAGCTTGGAGCTGTCCGGCCCGCCGTCCTGGATGAGCTTGAGCAGCAGCGCGGAGAGCGTGAGGTTCTTCAGGTCCTCGCTGGACACCCCGCCGATGATCCGGCTGAGGTCGTCGGGCAGGCTCGCCGACCCGTTGAGGTACGGCTGGGCCAGCGTCGAGGCGATGTCGGAGTGCTCGACGAAGCCGTCCACGACCTTGCCCGCGGTGATCGAGCCGACCACCCGGTCGAAGAACATGGTGTCGCCGCCGACGATGTCGATGTTGGCCTTCGACAGCCCGGCGGAGATGACCGCCGCCTGCGACTCGGCGATCTGCCGGTTGACGTCGATCTGCTTGAGCCGCACGTCGCGGTCGGCTTCCAGGCGGAGCCTGAACTCCTCGTGGGTGCGGGAGGCCTCGTCGAGGGCGGCCAGGGCCGCGGCCTTCTCGGTGAGACCTTCGGCCTCGGCCTTGAGCTTCTCGCCCACCGCCGACGCCTCCGCCAGGGCCATCGCGGTGGCGCCTTCCGCCTGCGCCTTGAGCTTGGCCGCGGTGCCCTCGGCCTCGGCCCTGAGCTTGGCGGCCTCGGCGCCGGCCAGCGCGGTCTCGCCGTCGGCCTGGGCCTTCAGCCGCTCGCCCTCGACCAGAGCCATGGCGCGGGCGCCCTCCGCCTCGGCGCGCAGCTTCTCGCTGAGCACCGCGGCCTCGGCGCGGCCCACCTTCTCGGTCGCCTCGGCGTCGCGCTCACGCACCTGGACCCTCGCCAGGCCCTCGGCCGCCGCCGACGCCTGCACGCCTTCGGCGAGCCGGATCTTGGCCCGCGCCTCCAGGTCGGCGGCCTGCTGCCGGGCCTCGGCCAGGACGAGTTCCTCGCGCGCCTTGAACTTCGAGGCGGCCTCGGCGGCCTCGGCCGCCTTGATGTCCTTGACCAGGTTCTCCTGGGCCTCGGCCTCGGCGGCGATGATCGTGGTCTGGCGCAGCCGCTCGGCCTCCTCGATGGCGCGCAGCTTCTTGATGCCCTCTTCCTGCTCCGCGACGGTCTTCTCGACCACGATGCGCTCGCGGACCACCTCGGCGATGGAGCGCTTCTCGGTCTCCAGCTCCTTGTCCTTGGAGATGCGCGACAGCTCGGTCTCGCGCTCGCGGGAGATCACTTCGAGCATGCGGTCCTTCTCGATCCGCTCGCTCTCGATGGCGATGACGCGTTCCTTGTTCTTGGCGGCGACGGCCACCTCGCGCTCGCGGTTCTCGTGCTGGATGCCGAGCTGCTCGTCGGTCTTGATGTTCGCGGCGGTGGCGCGCAGCCGCTCCTCGGCCTGGACGCGGGCGATCTCGGCTTCCTCGCGGGCCTTGAGCGTCTCGATCTCGCGCTTCTGCTTCATCTCGGCGTCGGCCTGGCGGCGCTTGAGCTCCAGGATGGCCTCGGCGGCCTCGACGTTCTGCCGGGTGATCTCCTTCTCCTCGGCGCGCTGGAACTCGTTGGTGCGCACGTGCTCCAGGGCGGTGAGCTCGGTGATCTTCCGGATGCCCTGCGCGTCGAGGATGTTGCTCTTGTCGAGCGAGAGCAGCGCGGTCTGCTCCAGGTAGTCGATCGCCGCGTCCTCCAGGCTGTAGCCGTTGAGGTCGGTGCCGATCAGCCGGACGATCTCGTCGCGGAACTCGTCGCGCTTGGTGTAGAGGTCGACGAAGTCGAGGTGCTTGCCGGCCGTCTTCAGCGCCTCGGAGAACTTGGCGTTGAACAGCTCCTGCAGGGTCGTCTCGTCGCTGGCCCGCTCGGTGCCGATCGCCTGGGCGACCTTGATGACGTCCTCGGCTGTCTTGTTGACGCGGACGAAGAAGGTGATCCGGATGTCGGCCCGGATGTTGTCGCGGCAGATCAGGCCCTCACGGCCGGTCCGGGCGATCTCGATGGTCTTCACCGAGATGTCCATGGTCTCGGCCTTGTGCACGACCGGCCAGACCACCGCGCCGGTGAAGGTCACGTCGACCCGGTTGACCTTCGAGATGATCAGCGCCTTGCCCTGTTCGACCTTGCGGAACAGCCGGCTCACGATGACGAGGAGGCCGATGACGACCAGGAGGATGACGGCGAGCACGATGCCCAGGCCGCTGGTGAGGATGTCCATCAAAGTTGCCTTTCGAAGGGCATGACGTAGAAGAACTCGCCGTTCGCGTCGTACTCGAAGATCAGGGCGGTCTCGCCCCGCCCCAGGACGTCGGAACCGGTGGTGCGGACCTGGATGATCGCCGTGGACCCGTCCGTCGCGGTGACCTCGGCCTGGCCGAAGGCGCCCGTGACCTCGCCGGTGCGGATGACGCACGACTGCCCGACGAAGTCGGCGCGCGAGGGCTGCTTGCCGTCTGGGAAGAGCTTGCGCAGCGGGATGACCAGGAGCCGGGTGATGTACCAGGCCCCGGTCAGCGCGACGGCCAGCACCGCCACCCGCAGCAGGGTGTGCGAGACCAGCAGCCCTCCGGCCAGGGAGAGGAACCAGGCGATCGGGATCAGCAGCGACAGCGTGACGCCCGCCGGCACGCCGCCGAGCCCCAGCCAGGGCAGCTCGTCGTCGAGCTCGGCCAGGCCGGTCAGCACGATCAGCCAGTAGGCCACCACGACCAGCAGCAGAAAGGTGAACACCACAGCCGGAAAGTCGAGTGCGGCGTCGATGAAGTCGCTCATCGGCTCCCCGTTTGTCCCCGTAAAAGCGGAAGGCCGACTATATCCCCGGTAACCATCGCTTTTCAGTATTCGAGGCGGTATTGCAGTCGACTTGCGACCTAGTTGACCTCAACCTTGGTTGAGGTAGCACGCTGGTCGCCATGAGAGCTGCCGCGTTCGAGGTTCCGGGATCCCCGGAAGTGCTGAAGGTCATGGAAGTGCCCACCCCGCAGGCGGGGCCCGGGCAGGTCAGGGTGCGGGTGAAGGCGGCCGGCGTCCAGCCGTACGACGCCGCGGTGCGGGCCGGCTGGGTGCCGGCGGGCGTGACGGACGTGCTGCCGCGGATCCCGGGCAACGAGTTCGCCGGGGTGGTGGATCAGTCGGACTCGCTGCCGGTGGGCACCGAGGTGCTGGGCTTCACCCAGCTCGGCGCCTACGCCGAGTACGTGGTGGTGCCGGCCGACCAGGTGACGCCCAAGCCGGCCGGGCTGGCCTGGGAGACGGCCGGCGGGCTGACCGCCGGGGTGCAGACCGCGGAGATCGCGATCGACAACCTGGCGGTGGGGCCGCAGGACACGCTGCTGATCCACGGCGCCTCGGGGTCGGTCGGCACCGCGGCGGTGCAGATCGCGCGGATGCGGGGCGCCCGGGTGATCGGCACCGGGCGACCGGAGAACCACGAGCACCTGCGGGCGCTGGGCGCGATCCCGGTGGCCTACGGCGAGGGTTTGCGGGAGCGGCTGGCCGGGCTCGGGCCGGTCACCGTGGTGCTCGACGCGGCCGGGGGCGAGGCGCTGGACCTGTCGCTGGAGCTGGTCGGCGAGCGCAAGCGCATCCTCACCCTGGTCGAGCACGGGCGGGCCGCCGAGCTCGGGGTGCGGGTGACCGAGGGCGTGCGGACGGCCGAGCGGCTGGGGCGGTACGCGGCGCTGGTGGCCGAGGGGCGCTTCGCCTTCCCGGTCCGGCGGGCCTACCCGCTGGAGCGGGCGGCCGACGCGCACCGGGAGATCGAGACCGGGCACGGGCGGGGCAAGGTCGTGGTGGTCGTGGCGTGATCTGAGCGGTCAGCGGCGTTCCCGCCACTGCCGGGCGGGCGGGCGTGCCTGGAGGATGGGGGCTACGCCGTACCTGACCTGGAAGGACTCGCTCATGAGCACCGACGCCATCGCGTACTACACCACCCGCCTCGCCTACGAGACCGACGTCTCCGACGTCGCCGGCGAACTGGCCGCCGGCACGGAGGGGCTGGTCGTGGTGGACACCAGGAACCTGGAGAGCTGGGAGCAGGGCTTCATCCCGGGCGCGCTGCACCTGCCCACCAGGGAGATCGCGGCCCGCGCCGAGGCGGAGATCCCGCGCTCGGCGCGGGTGGTCACCTACTGCTGGGGGCCGGGCTGCAACGGGGCGACGAAGGCCGCGCTGGAGTTCGCCAAGCTCGGCTACCAGGTGAAGGAGATGCTCGGCGGGTTCGAGTACTGGGCCCGGGAGGGCTTCGAGGTGCAGACCGCCGACGGCGTGAGCCGGCCGCCGATCGACCCGCTGACCGCTCCCAAGTCGGGCATCGCCTGTGCGTGCTGAATAGGCGCAGGTGAAAGCCTGCCGGAAGCTGGCGCCCCCGACCGGACACACCTGTCGGGGGCGATCGTTTTCTTACCCCGTCTGACCTCGGTCAACCAGATTCCGTGATCGCTGGTTGAAACGACCCACCTTGGCGCGGTTCCCGCAGCCCTCCATGGAGCACCAGCGCCTGCTCCCGTTCTTGCTGACGTCCAGGAACCACAGCACGCACTCCGGGTTCGCGCACTTGCGCACCCGCTCGGGCCGCTCGCCGAGCAGCCGGACGAAGGCCGCCGCGCTCACCCAGGCCGCGTGCCACGCCGGGTCGGCCACGATCACCTCCTCGTACGGCACGCCGTCCCGCAACCGGGGCCGCACCGAGCCGCGGTCGAGCACCGCGTCGAGCTCCCGCTGATCGCCGGCCAGCGCGGCCCGCATGGCCGCCCGCGTGGCGCGCAACGGCTCGCGAACGGCCTCCGCGTCGCCGGGCAGGCCGAAGGCGGCCAGCCACTCGGCCACCCGGGCGACGTCGTCGAACCAGTCCACCGGCTCCCCGTGCTCGACCCAGTCGGTGTCGACCAGGTCCAGCGGGAGCGGCTCACCGAGCAAGGGTCTCTTCATGTAACCACTATATCTCCGTTGACTGGTTAATGCTGGGAGTGCTAGCTTAACCGGCGTAACAACTTTTGGAGGTTAATCCCATGAAGCATCAGACCCTTGACGTCGACGGCTTGGAGATCTTCTACCGCGAGGCCGGCGACCCGTCCGCGCCCACGTTGCTCCTGCTGCACGGCTTCCCGACCTCGTCGGTCGCCTACCGCACGCTGATGGAGGAGCTGGCCGGGGAGTTCCACCTGATCGCTCCCGACTACCCCGGCTTCGGGCTGAGCTCCGCGCCCCCGGTCGAGGAGTGGGACTACACCTTCGACCACCTCGCCGACGTGGTGGACGCGCTGCTCGACCGGCTGGGCGTCGAGAGGTTCGCGCTGTACGTGCACGACTACGGCGCGCCGGTGGGCTTTCGCCTCGCCCTGCGCCACCCGGAGCGGGTCACCGGGATCATCACCCAGAACGGCAACGCCTACGACGAGGGCCTCACCCCGTTCTGGGCGCCGATCAAGGAGTACTGGGCCGAGCCGACCCCCGAGAACGGCGACGCGCTGCGCGGCCTGTTCACCCGGGAGGCCACGCACTGGCAGTACACCCACGGCGTGCCGGACGTCGCGCACGTCGACCCCGCGCTGGAGCTGCACGACCAGGCGTTGCTGGACCGGCCGGGCAACCAGGAGGTGCAGCTCGCGCTCTTCCTGGACTACGGCACCAACCCGCCGCAGTACCCGGCCTGGCAGGAGTACCTGCGCACCCACCAGCTGCCGGTGCTGGCGGCCTGGGGCGAGGGGGACGAGATCTTCGGGCCCGACGGCGCTCGGGCCTTCGCCCGTGACGCCAAGGACGCCGAGATCCACCTGCTGGACGCGGGGCACTTTCCGCTGACCACGCGGCTGGCGGAGAGCGCGGACCTCATCCGCGCCTTCCTGCGCCGCCTGCCCCGATGACCGGCCCGATGACCGGCCCCCAGCCGGTGCCGGCCGTCACGACCGGTCCCCAGCCGGTGGCCGCCGCGCCCCGGACCGGCCGGGCCGCGCTGCTGATCACCGGCGTGGCGCTGGCGCAGTTGCTGCTGCTGGCCGCCATCACCGCGACCACCGGCCTGCACCTGTTCGCCCTGCCGTTCGCGGCCAGCGCGGCGATCGTCGCGCTGGCTCCGGCCGCCCCCTTCGCCCAGCCCAAGGGCATCCTGGTCGGTCACCTCACCGCGACCGTCCTGGCCCTGGCCGTCACCGCGGCGGCCGGCCCGTCGGTCTGGGCGGCAGCGGTCGCGGCGGGGCTGTCCCTGGCTCCGATGGTGTTGCTCAAGGCCCCGCACCCGCCCGCGGTGGCGACCGCGGCGCTGGTCGGCCTGACCGCTCCGGAGCCGCTCTTCCTGCTCAACCCGGTGCTGGCCGGCAGCCTGGTGGTGATCGCCGCGGGGTGGGTGCTGACCAAGGCCACCGGTCAGTGGCGCTGAGGCCGGGACCGGCGCGCTCAGCCGCGCCGGTACAGCGCCTCGGCCAGGGCGAACTCGTCCTGGTTGAGCTCGCTCTCGCCGTCCTCGATGTCCCACAGGGTGTTCTGGAGCACCCGCCCCAGCGTCCAGCCGACCGCCCGCGCCCGGTCGAGGCCGAGCATCTCCACCAGGAGGTCGAAGCGCTTGACCGAGTCGGCCACCCCGTCCCAGCGGTTGCCCAGCGCGGGCAGCAGGTCGAAGCCCGGGTCGCCGGCCAGCGGCTTGGGGTCGATCGCCAACCACGGCTCGCGCTCGGCAGCCAGGACGTTGTCGAAGTGCAGGTCCCAGTGGAGCAGCCGGTCGCCGGGCTCGGCGACGAGCTCGCGCACCGGCCCGGCCACCAGGTCGAGCCAGGGCCGGTCGGCGGGCGAGATCCGCTCCATCGCCCACGGGACCTGCTCCAGCATCGCGCCGGCGATGTCGCGCAGGTGCCGCAGCCCGGCCGGCGCCGGGTGCGCGGTCAGCCGGGCCAGCAGGCCGCCCAGCAGCTCGGTGGCCGTCATGACGTCGGGGTGGGTCTCCAGCGTCGGGCCGGTCAGCCGCTCCAGCAGCAGCACGTTGCCCAGCCCGGACGGCCCGGCGGCGGGCAGCGTCTCCTCCGCCAGCAGCCGCACGATGCCGTCGCCGTCCCAGGCGCGCAGCCCCGGCCCCTCGGTGAGGTTCTCGTCCGTGCCCGGGGACAGTTTCAGTACGGCAGGCGTCCCGTCGGCCCGCAACACCGGCACGACCAGGGACACCACGCCGTGCATGGCGGCGCCGTCGACGCGCAGGTCCCAGCGGGTGACGAAGTCGCCGACCAGCCCGGGCAGCGCCGCCGTCCACTCCGGACCCGACTCGTGGGCGTACTTCGCGTGATGGGCGGCCAGCTCGGCCGGGACGTCGATCATCAGAAGTGCCAGGGGTAGGGCGACCAGTCGGGTTCGCGCTTCTGCAGGAAGGAGTCGCGCCCCTCGGCCGCCTCCTCGGTCATGTACGCCAGCCGGGTGGCCTCACCGGCGAAGAGCTGCTGGCCGACCAGGCCGTCGTCGACCGCGTTGAAGGCGTACTTCAGCATCCGCTGGGCCATCGGCGACTTGCCGTTCACCTTGCGCGCCCACTCCAGCGCGACCCGCTCCAGGTCGGCGTGCGGGACGACCGCGTTGACCATGCCCATGCGGTGCGCGTCCTCGGCCGAGTAGGTGTCGCCCAGGAAGAAGATCTCCCGGGCGAACTTCTGCCCGACCTGGCGGGCCAGGTAGGCCGAGCCGTACCCGCCGTCGAAGGAGGCGACGTCGGCGTCGGTCTGCTTGAAGCGGGCGTGCTCCTGCGAGGCGAGGGTGAGGTCGGAGACGACGTGCAGCGAGTGGCCGCCGCCGGCCGCCCAGCCGGGCACGACGCAGATGACGACCTTGGGCATGAACCGGATCAGCCGCTGCACCTCCAGGATGTGCAGCCGCCCGGTCGCCGGGGTGCCGTCGGCGTACTGGTAGCCGTCCTTGCCGCGGATGCGCTGGTCGCCGCCGGAGCAGAAGGCCCAGCCGCCGTCCTTGGGCGAGGGGCCGTTGCCGGTGAGCAGCACGCAGCCGACGTCGGGCTGCTGGCGCGCGTGGTCGAAGGCGCGGTAGAGCTCGTCGACGGTCTGGGGCCGGAAGGCGTTGCGCACCTCAGGCCGGTTGAAGGCGATGCGCACCGTCCCCTGGTCCACCGCGCGGTGGTAGGTGATGTCGGCGAAGTCGAAACCCTCGACTTCCTTCCACGCCGCGGCGTCGAACAGCTCGGAGACCATGGCGGAAAGCCTAACTGATCTGCTGTTCGGCCCAGCGGGCCCACTCGGCCTCGGCCTGGTGCAGCCGCAGGCCGTACTCGAAGGCGAGCCGACCGTGGTGGCGCAGGTCGTCGTCGCCGCCCTCCACCACACCGCGGATGGACTCCAGCTCGGCCAGCGCCCGCTCGGCCTGCTCGCCCTGGCGGCGCAGGTAGGCGCGGGCCTGGTCGGGGTCGACCTGCGACAGGAAGAACACCCGCAGCAGCATGTCGCTGCGCCGCACGCGGGCCGGCGGCACGTCGATCAGCCAGCGGCGCAGCTCGTCGCGGCCCTCCGCGGTGATCGCGTACTCCTTGCGCCCGCGCGGGCCCTCGGCGACGACCTCGATCATCCCGTCGGCGGTGAGCTTGCCGAGCTCGCCGTAGAGCTGGCTCTGCGTGGCCGGCCAGACGTTGGCGAGGGACAGGTCGAACGCCCGCATCAGGTCGTAGCCGCTCGCCGAGGAGTGGGCGAGCAGGCCGAGCACGCCGTGCCGAAGACTCATCTTCCTATATTGACATATCGCGACGTGACGTTCTACTTTCGACATGTCAGGCATGGAACGTGGTGAGCTCCTGCACCAGAGGCGCCGCCGATGATCGAAGATCGTGAAAGGCGTGTCATGAAGACCTACCTGGAGGGGCACCTCGCCCCCGTCCCCGACGAGATCGACGCCACCGGCCTGGCCGTCGAAGGCGTCCTGCCCGCGGAGCTCAACGGGCGCTACTTCCGCAACGGGCCCAACCCGCGGCCCGGCGAGGACCCCGGGCACTGGTTCGCCGGGCACGGCATGCTCCACGGCGTGCGGCTGCGCGACGGCCGCGCCGAGTGGTACCGCAACCGCTGGGTGCGCACCTCGCTGTTCACCGACGGGGCCTCCTTCGTCGGCGACAACGGCTTCGACCGGGCCGCGGTCCAGGCCAACACGCACGTCGTGCGGCACGCGGACAAGATCCTCGCGCTCGTCGAGGTCGGCCTGCCGTACGAGGTGGACGGGGAGCTCAACACCATCGGGCCGTGCGACTTCGGCGGGCGGCTGACGACCAGCGGGATGACCGCGCACCCCAAGGAGCTCGACGGGGAGCTGCACTTCTTCGGGTACGGCTTCGCCCCGCCGTACCTGACCTACCACCGGCTGGACGCCAAGGGCGAGCTGGTGGAGAGCCGGGTGGTGGACGTGCCGGGGCCGACGATGATGCACGACTTCGCGGTCACCGAGCACTACGTGGTCTGGCTCGACCTGCCGGTGGTGTTCGACCTCGACCGGCTCGGCGGCGGCATGCCGTACGGGTGGGACGACGGCTACGGCGCGCGGCTGGGCGTGATGGACCGCGCGGGCAAGGTGACATGGTTCGAGATCGACCCGTGCTACGTCTTCCACGTCGGCAACGCCCGCGAGGACGCCGCCGGCCGGGTGGTGCTCGACGGCGTGCGCTACACCCGCGAGGCGTTCACCAGCGTCTGGGACGAGATCGGCGGCGAGCAGGACCCGGCGGCACACGCGGCCGGCGCGACGCTGCACCGCTGGACCCTCGACCCGGCCACCGGCCGGGCCGCCGAGGCGCAGCTCGACGACCGGCAGGTGGAGTTCCCGACCTTCAACGACGAGCGGCTCGGCCGGGCCAGCCGCTACCTCTACACGGTGACCGACGCGGAGATCGTCAAGTACGACACCGAGAGCGGCACGAGCCAGGTGCGGGCGATCGACGGACGGCCGGGGGAGGCCGTGTTCGTGCCCGCGCAGGCGGCGCGCACGGAGGACGACGGGTGGCTGATGTCGATCGTGCACGACCGGCTGCTCGTGCTGGACGCCGCCGGGCTGGAGACGGTGGCGACGGTCCGGCTGCCGCGCCGGGTGCCGGCCGGGTTCCACGGCTCCTGGATCGCCGACTGACCCACACCCCGCTGGGCGGAGGACCAGCGAGCATTCGATGACAGCGGCAATGACCGCGCCAATGACAGAGCCGGGGCCCTAACTTCGGGCCTCGGCTCTCAGTTCTGCCAGGAGTTCTTCCTGGTCCACGAGCATGTCGGTGAGGATCCGGCGGGCGTCGGTGAGCAGGTGCGCCACGTCGGGGCTGGCCAGGGAGTAGACGACGCTTCCGGCTTCGCGGCTGGCGCTGACGATGCCGGCGCGGCGGAGCACGGCGAGTTGCTGGGAGAGGCTCGATGCCTCGATGTCGATCTGCGCCAGGAGATCCCGGACCGGCAGTGGCCCCTTCTGCAACAGCTCCAGCACCTGGATACGGGCTGGATGCCCGAGCGTTCTGAAGAAATCTGCCTTGGCCTGGTACAGCGGAACGGGCATGTGGTCAGTGTAATATAGCGACTTGCATAATTCTTCAAGTCGTAACGGCGTTGGCTAGGATGACAGACGGGACGAGGGAGTAGCCATGGGCCGAGGAAGATCGAAGGCGAAGCAGACGAAGGTCGCTCGCCAGCTCAAGTACACCAGCCACGATCTGGACGTCGAGAGCCTGAGCAAGGAACTGGGCGCGTACTCATCGAGCGACGACATTCCCCAGACCTCCACGCACGATCAGGAGTCCGAGCCCGCGCGCTGACGCGGACTCACGGGGACGAACGAGAGGCCGGTGGGCGGGTGCCGACCGGCCTGTCGCGCGTGGGACTGCCCGGCTGAGCTCAGCTCGCCGGAGTCGGGGCCTTGGGCTTGGGCGCCTGGGGCGTCGGTGCCTGGGGCGTCGACCCTGACCGCTGGGCCGCGTTCTGCTGGCCGGCGTTCGGCTGGGCCGTGCCGCGCTGGGCGGCGGCGGTCGCGCTGGCGACGGCGGCGCGCAGCTGCTCCTCGGCCTCCTGGCTGAGCGAGGTCTGCATGATGTCGCCGCCGAACTCGGCGATCTGCGGGATGACCTTGTCCGGCGTGCTCTGGCTGACCAGCAGGAAGAGCGCGGCGGTGCCGGGCGGGATCTTGGCGGCGACTTCCTTCATGAAGCTGTCGGAGACCCCGACGTCGGTCATCGCGCCACCGGCCGCACCGCCCGCGGCGCCGATCGCCATGCCCAGCAGCGGCATGAAGAAGATCAGGCCGATGAGCCCGCCCCACAGCGCGCCGCTGGCCGCGCCGAAGCCGACGGTGCTGTTGAGCTGGTGGAGCTTGATCTTGCCGTCCGGGCGGTGCTCGACGACGACCGCGTCGTCCAGCGTGATGAGGTTCTGCTTCTGCAGGTCGAGGAGACGGTCGCGAGCCCGCTGGGCGGTCTGGACGTCGGGATAGTCGATGGCGATGAGGTGGCTCATGCAGCCACCCCTCCCCGCCACCGGGTCACCGGAAAGTCAGGACAATTCCTCGGCTTCCTTGCCGTGCACGATCAGCGCGTAGAGGATGAACACGTCGATCACGATGATGATCAGCGACCACCACGGGTTCACCGCGATCCAGACGAGCTGGGTGAGCGCGTTGATCATGACCAGGATGACCGAGACGAAGCGCGCCCAGCCCCGGCCGACCGAGACGGCCATGCCGACGATCACGAGCACGATGCCCAGGATCAGGTGGACCCAGCCCCAGCCGGTCCGGTCGAACAGCAGCAGCCCGAAGCGCGAGGGTACGTAGAGCTGGTCGTCGAAGATCGCGTAGAGACCTGTGATCACGTTGAACAGGCCGTTCATGATGAGCATCATGCCGGCGAACCAGATCCAGCCAACCCAGCCGGTGATCTTTGCCATGGCCCGGTGGTACCCGACGCACGTCCGGCCTAGGGCAAAGTCAGGGCGATGATTTGCCCGCTACCAGGGGAGATGCCCAGGAGGTCGCCGGGTCGGCGTCGAGCAGCACGGCCCGCACGAACGCGCTGAGCGGCACGGCCAGGATGGCGCCGAGCGCGCCGAGCGCCCAGGTCCAGACCAGCAGGGACAGGATCGTCACCGTGGTCGACAGCCCGGCGGACTCGCCGACGAACTTGGGCTGGATCACCGACTGGATGACGAAGTTGAGCACGCTGTAGACGACGATGACCCAGATCATCGTGCCCACGCCCGAGTCCAGCAGCGCCAGCAGCGCGGGCGGCACCAGCCCGACGAGGAAGCCGATGTTCGGGATGTAGTTCGTGATGAAGGCCAGCAGTCCCCACAGCAGCGGCAGCGGCACGCCGAGCAGCATCAGCCCGATCGTGTCCAGCACCGCGACGATCAGCCCGAAGAGCGTGGAGACCAGCAGGTACTGGCAGGTCTGCCGGGCGAAGCGCACCAGCGCCCCGGCCAGGTCGGCGCGCTTGGCCGGCAGGGCGGTGATGGCCTTCTGCAGGAAGGCGGCGTCGAGGCTCATGCCGTACAGCAGCAGGATGACGATCAGCACGGTCGAGGCGGTGCCGGCCAGGCTGGACAGCACGCCGCCCGCGGCCCGCAGGACCTGGCCCATGTCGAGGTGGGAGAAGACCTGGCCGGCCTGGGCGGAGGTCACGCCGTGCGCCTCCAGCCAGCTCTGGGCCTGGGCGAGGAGGGCCTGGTACTGCGGGGCGTAGGTCGGGATCAGCGCGGCGAACTCCGCCACCGAGACGACCACCGCCAGCACCAGGCCGATCAGCACGAGCAGGACGACGGTCAGCGGGGCGGCCATCACCAGCCAGCCCGCGGCGCCTCGCCGTACCAGCCAGGAGCGCAGCGGGGCGACGGCGATGGTCAGGGTCAGGGCCAGGAAGGCGGGGCCGACGATGTCGCTGAGCGACCTGGCCCCGGCCAGGATGATCATCGCGGCCGCCAGACCCACCAGGATGCGCATACCGCGGGAGAGCATGGCGGCACGCTATCCCCGGGTTCCGGTCATGCCCGCTGGCAAAACGGTCAAAGATGCATAAACTACATGCAATCTTTGGGAAGGGCGGCGGAAGATGGCGCTGATTGTCCACGTCAGGCCGGTTGATGATGCGATCGGGCACGAGGCTTCCGCGGACTGCGCCTGCGGCCCCCTCGGCCAGCTCGCCCCGCGCGGGCTGGGTCTCATCTTCCATCACCAGGCGCTGCTGCCCTGCCACGAATGGGAGGCCGCCCCCTTGGCGAGCCCGCACCAGGCGGGTTAGATCGTCGGGAAGAGCCCTGAGCGATGGGAGAACCCGCAGTGAACTGGACTCTCGAAGTGGTCGTCGTCCCGGTGGCCGACGTCGACCGGGCCAAGGCCTTCTACGCCGGGCAGCTCGGCTTCGCCGTGGACCACGACACCGACACCGGCACGCTGCGCATCGTCCAGCTCACCCCGCCCGGCTCCGGCTGCTCGGTGGTCATCGGCAGCGGCCTCACCACGATGAAGCCGGGCTCGCTGGAGGGCCTGCAGCTCGTCGTCAACGACGTGCGGGCGGCACGGGAGATCCTGGCGGGCAAGGGCGTCGAGGTCAGCGAGGTGCAGGTGGCCGGACCGAACGGGTTCCGGCCCGCGCGGGAGGACGAGGCCGAGCTGAACAACGTGGGGTTCGTGTCCTTCGCCGACCCCGACGGCAACCGCTGGATGGTGCAGCAAATCACCTCACGCGCGTAATCCACTAGCATTCCGGGGGTTATGAGCCCACTAGGCAGGCGTGCGCGCTGGTCAGCGGCACTGCTGGCGCGCTTCAACCACCCCACGCAGATCGTGGTGGCGGCTTTCGCCCTGGCGTGCGCGCTGGGCACGGTCCTGCTGCTCCAGCCCGCCGCCGCGGCCGGAGCGCCCGCCACCTTCACCGACGCCCTCTTCACGGCCACCTCCGCGGTGACCGTGACCGGGCTGGCCACGGTCGACACGCGGACGCACTGGTCCGCCTTCGGCGAGGTGGTGATCGCGGGGCTGGTGCAGGTGGGCGGGCTCGGCATCATGACCTTCGCCACCCTCATCGCCGTCCTGGTCGGCGGCAAGATGGGCCTGCGCTTCCGGCTGCTGGCCCAGGCCGAGACGAGCATGCTGAGCATGGCCGACGTCGGCCGGATCGCCCGCAAGGTGGTCCTGTTCAGCCTGAGCTGCGAGGCCGTGATCGCCGCCGTGCTGGCCGGCCGCTTCGTGATCGGGTACGGCGAGCCGTTCTGGCAGGCGCTCTACTACGGCGTCTTCCACTCGATCATGGCCTTCAACCACGCCGGCTTCGCGTTGTGGCCGGACAGCCTGAGCCAGTTCGTCAGCGATCCATGGATCAGCCTGACCGTCGCCGCCGCGATCATCGTCAGCGGCCTGGGCTTCCCGGTCGTCTTCGAGCAGGTGCGCAACTGGCGCCACCCCAGCCGCTGGTCGGTGATGACCAAGCTCACCGTCGGCATCTCGCTGGCGCTGCTGGTGGCCGGCACGCTGCTCATCCTGCTGACCGAGTGGCGCAACCCGAAGACGCTCGGCGGGCTCGACGACGGCTCCAAGGTGCTGGCCGCCTTCTTCGCCTCGGTCAACACCCGCTCGTCCGGCTTCAACTCCATCGACATCACGCAGATGTCGGAGTCGAGCTGGCTCGTCTCCGACCTGCTGATGTTCATCGGCGGCGGCAGCGCCAGCACCGCCGGCGGCATCAAGGTCACCACCTTCGGCGTGCTGCTCTTCCTGATCATGGCCGAGCTGCGCGGCGAGCCCCGGGTGAACATCGCCCACCGGCGCATCTCCGAGGCGGTGCAGCGCCAGGCGATCTGCGTCGTCCTGCTCAGCGCGGCGGCGATCGGAGTGGCCTCCTACGCGCTGATGGTGATGACCAAGCACGACCTCGACCAGATCCTCTTCGAGGCGATCTCGGCCTTCTCCACCACCGGCCTGTCCTCGGGGATCACCACCGAGATGCCGCCCGCCGGGCACGTCGTGCTGGCGCTCCTGATGTTCATCGGCCGGATCGGCCCGCTTACGCTTGGCTCTGCGCTGGCGTTGCGCGACCGGCGCACCCGCTACGAGCTGCCCGAGGAGAGGATGCTCGTTGGTTGACAAGAACCGCGACCCGGTCGTGGTCATCGGCCTCGGCCGTTTCGGCAGCTCGCTGGCGCTGGAGCTGACCCGGCGCGGCACCGAGGTGCTGGCCATCGACAACAGCCCCAAGACCGTGCAGCAGCTCTCCGGGCACATCACGCACGTGGCCGCCGCCGACGCCACCGACATGGAGGCGCTCAAGCAGCTCGGCGTGCCCGACTTCTACCGCGCGGTCGTCGCGATCGGCACCGACCTGGAGGCGAGCATCCTGACCGCCTCGCTCCTGGCCGAGCTGGAGATCGAGGACATCTGGGCCAAGGCGATCAGCAAGCAGCACGGCCAGATCCTGCACCGCATCGGCGTGCACCACGTCGTCTTCCCCGAGCACGACATGGGCGAGCGAGTGGCGCACCTGGTCAGCGGGCGCATGCTCGACTACATGGAGGTCGACGAGAACTTCGCGATGGCCAAGACCCGGCCGCCGAAGGAGTACGTGGGCCGCCCGCTGGGCCAGTCGAATTTAAGGCGTAAGCACGGGGTGACCATCGTCGCGGTGAAGAGCCCCGGCGAGGACTTCACCTACGCCACCGCCGACACCGAGCTGAGCTACGGCGACGTCATCATCGTCTCCGGCAGCGTCGAGGCCGTCGAGCGCTTCGCGGAGCTGCCCTGAGGTGACACGATCGGGCCATGGCTCGATACCACGAGGTCTACCGGCGGAGCCTCGACGATCCCGGCGCGTTCTGGCGCGAGGCGGCCGCCGGGATCGACTGGCACACCCCCTTCACCGAGGTCTTCGACGGGGAACGCTGGTTCCCCGGCGGTGAGCTCAACACCTGCTACAACGCCCTCGACCGGCACCTGGCCGACCGCGGCGGCCAGGCCGCGCTGATCTACGACAGCCCGGTCACCGGGACCAGGCGCAGCTACACCTACGCCGAGCTGCACGACGAGGTCGCCCGGACGGCCGGGCTGCTGAAGTCGCTCGGCGTGCGCCGGGGCGACACCGTCGTCATCTACCTGCCGATGGTCCCCGAGGCGGTCGTCGCCATGCTGGCCTGCGCGCGGCTCGGCGCGGTGCACTCGGTCGTCTTCGGCGGCTTCGCCGCGCCAGAACTCGCCGCCCGGATCGAGCACGCGCGGCCGAAGGTCGTGCTGAGCGCCTCCTGCGGCCTGGAACCGGGCCGGATCGTGGAGTACAAGCCGCTGCTCGACGCGGCCCTGGCCGCCTCCGCGCACCGGCCGGAGCACTGCGTGATCCTGCAGCGCCCGCAGTGCGAGGCGGCCATGGGCGAGGGCGACCTCGACTGGGCCACCGCCGTGGCCGGGGCCGAGCCGGCCGGCTGCGAGTGGGTGGCGGCGACCGACCCGCTCTACATCCTCTACACCTCGGGCACGACCGGCATGCCGAAGGGCATCGTGCGCGACAACGGCGGCCACGCGGTGGCCCTGCACTGGAGCATGGCCGCCGTCTACGACACCGGGCCCGGCGAGGTCTTCTGGGCCGCCTCCGACGTGGGCTGGGTCGTCGGGCACTCCTACATCGTCTACGCGCCGCTGCTGGCCGGCTGCACGACCGTGCTGTACGAGGGCAAGCCGGTCGGCACGCCCGACGCCGGGGCGTTCTGGCGGGTGGCGGGGGAGTACGGCGTCAAGACGCTGTTCACCGCGCCGACCGCGATCCGCGCGATCAAGAAGGAGGACCCGAACGGCGACCTGGTGAAGGACCACGGCCTGCGCTACCTGTTCCTGGCGGGGGAGCGGCTCGACCCGGACACCTACCACTGGGCCTCCGACCTGCTGGGCGTCCCGGTGATCGACCACTGGTGGCAGACCGAGACCGGCTGGCCGGTCGCGGCCAACTGCATGGGACTCGAACCGCTGCCGCCCAAGCCCGGCTCGCCGACCGTGCCGGTGCCCGGCTACGACGTGCGGGTGCTGGACGAGAACGGCGCGGAGTGCCCGCCCGGGGTCGAGGGCGCCATCGTGGTACGGCTGCCGCTGCCGCCGGGCACGCTGCCCACGCTCTACCGCGATCACGACCGCTTCGAGTCGGCCTACCTGGCCCGCTACCCGGGCTACTACCTCACCGGCGACGGCGGCCACCTGGACGCCGACGGCTACCTGTTCGTCATGGGCCGCACCGACGACGTGATCAACGTGGCCGGCCACCGGTTGTCCACCGGGGCGATGGAGGAGGTCGTCGCCACCCACCCCGACGTCGCCGAGTGCGCGGTCATCGGCGTGGCCGACGAGCTCAAGGGCCAGGTCCCGGCTGGCTTCGTGGTGCTCAAGAGCGGGACGGCGCGGCCCGCGGCGGAGATCGAGGCCGAGCTGGTGGCGCTGGTGCGCGAGCGCATCGGCCCGGTCGCGGCCTTCCGGCGGGTCAGCGTGGTCGCCCGGCTGCCCAAGACCCGGTCGGGCAAGATCCTGCGGGGCACGATGCGGGCCATCGCCGACGGCAGGACCTACCGGCCGCCGTCCACGATCGAGGACCCGGCGGTGCTGGCCGAGATCGAGCGGGCGCTCAGGTCCGGCTGAAGGCGGTGTCCCGGTCGTGGGGGGACACCGCCGTCAACCGGAGCAGGATGAACATCGGGGGCGCTGAGCGCGGCGGTGGCCACGCTCCCCGCCCCTGATGTGCTCATGTCCGGATTCCTATCCCCGCTTGGGTCAAGCTAGGGCAGGTGAACGGTCACAGCTCCGGGTAGAGCGGCCTCCGCTGGGCCAGTTGGGCCACCTTGGCCCGCAGCCGGGTGCGCGCGGGCGGGTTGAGGTCGGGGCGCAGCGCCTCGGCGATGACCTCGGCCACCTCGGTGAAGTCCCGGGCGTCGAAGCCGCGGGCGGCCAGCGCGGGGGTGCCGATGCGCAGCCCGGAGCTGACCATCGGCGGGCGCGGGTCGAACGGCACGGCGTTGCGGTTGACCGTGACGCCGATGGAGTGCAGCCGGTCCTCGGCCTGCTTGCCGTCCAGGACCGACTCGCGCAGGTCGACCAGCACCAGGTGCACGTCGGTGCCGCCGGTGACCAGGCGGTGCCCGGCGCCGGTGAGCGTGGCGGCCAGGATGCGGGCGCCCTCCAGCGTGCGCTCCTGCCGCTCGCGGAACTCGGGGGTGGCGGCGAGCTTGAAGGCGACCGCCTTGGCCGCGACGACGTGCTCCAGCGGGCCGCCCTGCTGGCCGGGGAAGACCGCGGAGTCGATCTTCTTGGCCAGCTCGGCGGTGGACAGGATGACGCCGCCGCGCGGGCCGCCGAGCGTCTTGTGCGTGGTCGTGGTGACGACGTCGGCGTGCGGCACCGGGCTGGGGTGCAGCCCGGCGGCGACCAGGCCGGCGAAGTGCGCCATGTCCACCATGAGCCGGGCGCCGACCAGGTCGGCGATCCGGCGGAATTCGGCGAAGTCGAGGTGGCGCGGGTAGGCCGACCAGCCGGCGACGATCAGGCTGGGCCGGTGCTCCAGGGCCAGCTTCTCGACCTCGGCCATGTCCACCCGGTTGTCGCTCTCCGAGACGTGGTAGGCCACGGCGTTGTAGAGCTTGCCGGAGAAGTTGAGCCGCATGCCGTGCGTCAGGTGGCCGCCGTGCGCGAGGTCGAGGCCGAGGATGGTGTCGCCCGGCGTGATCAGCGCGTGCATGGCGGCGGCGTTGGCCTGCGCGCCGGAGTGCGGCTGCACGTTGGCGTGCTCGGCGCCGAACAGCGCCTTGACGCGGTCGATCGCGAGCTGCTCGACGACGTCCACGTGCTCGCAGCCGCCGTAGTAGCGGCGGCCGGGGTAGCCCTCGGCGTACTTGTTGGTGAGGGTGCTGCCTTGCGCCTGCATGACCGCGACCGGTGCGAAGTTCTCGGAGGCGATCATCTCCAGGGTGGTGCGCTGGCGGTCGAGTTCGGCGTCCAGCGCCGCCGCGATCTCGGGGTCGACCGCGGACAGGGGTGCGTCGAGCATGAGGCTCCTCACGTAGCCGTAGGGCCTCCCCCTCTGTCATAGGCCTGAGAGATTCACCGCGCTTGCGTGCGGTTTGCCCCGTGGGCGAGACGCCGGGTGCGCCTCTTTCCAGAGTTCGCCTCCTCCACGCGGTCTTGGGCCTGAGAGTTTCCGGGGAGGTTTGCTCCTTCGGCGTCCACAGCCTGTGGACTCTCCCGCGCGGGATCATGGGCTTATGCAGTTGTCCAGGTCAGGACATTAGGTACGGCTCCGCCCGCGTGTCAACAAGTCGCGGATAATCACCTTGTGTCCCCCCTCTCGCGGCGCGCACTGGCCAGGCTGGGCAGCCTCGCCGCGCTCGGCACGCTGGCCACGCTCCTCCCGGCCCGGCCCGCCCACACGCCCGACGCCACCTTCCCGTTGTTGCGTCGCCGCTGGCGGGAGGTGACGGCGGTGCCGTACGCGGGGAGGGTGGAACAGGCGGCGGCCGGGCACCGGGCGAGCATGCGGCCCGCCCGCGGCGGGCTCTGGGCCGACCTGCCCTACCCGTCGCTCGACGACACGCCCGCGCGGCTGCAGACGATGGCCAGGGCGCACGCGATCACCGGCGATCCCGGCCTGGCCGAGGCGACCGCCGAGGGCCTGGCCCACTACGTGCGGCACGTCTACGCCGAGGGCGCCGAGCCGGTCGGCAACTGGTGGGACTGGGAGATCGGGGTCCCGCGCAAGCTGCTGGACGCCGCCGTGCTCATCGGCTCGCGCGACCGGGCCCTGGCCGAGGCGGTGCGGCACTTCGTGCCGGACGACCGGCTGGCGGCCTACCGGGGGCGGAGCACGGGCGCCAACCGGGTGGACCTGTGCCTGGTCCGGCTGCTGCGCGCGATCGTGGTGGAGGAGCCGGACGAGGTGCGGCGGGCGGCCGAGGCGCTGACGCCGGTCTTCCGCTACGTCGAGAAGGGCGACGGGTTCTACCGCGACGGGTCCTTCCTCCAGCACACCACCATCCCCTACCAGGGCGGCTACGGGGCGGTGCTGCTCTCCGGGGCGGCGATCATGCTGGCGCTGGTGCGCGGCACGCCGTGGGAGGTGGACGGGCGGTTCCTGTTCGACCAGGTGGAGCGCAGCTTCGCGCCCTTCGTGCTGGACGGGCTGTGCATGGACCTGGTCAGCGGCCGGGGGATCGCGCGCCGGCCGTACGGTGACCACCGGCGCGGCCAGGCCATCGCCTCGGCCGTCCTGCTGCTCGGCGAGTCGGCGCCGGCGGCGGAGCGGGCCCGCTGGCGGTCGCTGGTGAAGGGCTGGGCGGAGCGGGGCGGCTACCGGGCGGGGTTCGAGGACCTGCTGGCCGACGCGAGCGTGCCCGCGGCCCCCGAGCCGGTGGGGCACCGGCTGTTCCCGATGAGCGCCCGCGCGGTGCACCGCCGGCCGGGCTGGACCGCGGCGCTCAGCATGTCCTCCCACCGGATCGGGCACTACGAGCACGGCAACGGCGAGAACCTGCGCGGCTGGCACACCGGCTCCGGGATGCTCTACTGGTGGGCCGCCGGGCAGCGCGACCACTACTCCGACTTCTGGCACACCGTCGACCCCTACCGGCTGCCCGGCACGACCGTCTCGACCCGGCGGCTGGCCGACGGGGCGGGCCGCGGCTGGGGCGACACGCGCACGAAGTGGCGCTGGGTGGGCGGGGCGAGCGACGGCACCTACGCGATCGTGGGGCAGCACCTGGCCGGGCTGGGCAGCACGCTGGAGGCGTTCAAGGCGTGGGTCTTCCTCGACGAGGCGGTGGTCTGCCTGGGGGCGGGCATCACGTGCTCGGACGGGGTGGCCGTGGAGACCGTGGTGGACAACCGGCGCTCGGCGGCGCAGCCGGCCGAGGGGGCGGGGTGGGCGCACCTGGCGGGGCACGCCGGGTACCTGGGCGAAGGCTTCCGCACTGCCGGGGAGCGGGGGTATCGCACGTTCTGGTTCGACCACGGCGTCGACCCGCGTGGGGCGGGCTATCGGTACGTGTTGCTGCCCGGGGCCTCCGAGGCCCGCACGCGGGAACTGGCCGGGCTCGGCTGGCTGGAGGTGCCGGCGAACACCGACGCCCAGCAGGCGGTGCGGGTCCCGGCGCTCGGGCTCACCGCGGTCGCCTTCTGGCAACCGGGGACGGCCGGCGGCATCACGGCCTCGGGGCCCTGCGCGGTGCTGCTCCGGGGCGGGCGGCTCACCGTCGCCGATCCGCGGGACGAGCTCGCCGAGCTGACCGTCACGGTGGACGGCCGCGACCTCACCTTTCCCCGGCCCGGCCCGGGCGGCGCCACCGTCGACCTGACCTGAAGAGCCGGTACGGCACGCGGTCGCGGGCCGTACTGGTCCCCCTCAGCCGTCAATAGGTGTCGTGGCGAACCTGATCGGCCTGATCGCGGGCCTCCTCCTGGCCGCTCTGGCCGCTCTGTGCGTAGCCCTCGCCGGGCTGGGGGCGGGGGGCCCGCTCCTCCTGCTGGAGGTCCACGCCGGCCTTGGCGGCGCGTCCGGCCAGGAAACCGGCGGCGATGGCGCCGAGGACGAACAGCGCCGGCCGGCGGCGGGCGAACTGCTGCAGATCCTGCATCGCGCCCGAGAATCCCTGCTGCTCCAGGTAGTCGGCGGCCCGGCGGCCACCCCCGGCGATCTGGTGCGTCACCCGGTTGATCGGGGAGTCGGGCTTGCTGCTCTCGGCCATCGTGCTGAGGTCGTCGGCCCACTGGCGGATGCCGTGGGCGGCGCGCTGGGCCTGGGAGTCGGCTTCGCGTCCGGCCCGCTCACGGAGCCGGCCGACCACGCGCCTGGTCTGGAACCCGGCCTCGCCCGCCACTTCACGGGCCGCTTGCTTGGTGCGCTCCACCGGTTGCCCGGTCTGCTGCGTTGGGTAGTCGGTCACCGGATACCTCCTGAGGTAACGCTTGGACGGTGCCTGCTGCTACCCGGCGGCCACCGACGGAGCGCCCGAAGGGGGATAGATGCCTCTCACGTGGAAAGAGTGGAACGTATCGGAGGGGATATGGACGAGGTGCTCACGCTGGAGGAGCTGACCGAGCTGGTTACGGAGCGGCCCGGACTCTTTCTGCGCTTTTCCAAGGGTCCGGAGACCGACGGGGCTGAGGCGAGCGTCGACTACGAGAGCGGGCTCGAACTGCCGGGGCTGTCGGCGACCGTGCTCGACCCCGAGTCGTGGTGGACCCGGCCGCCGCAGGACTGGCTGGCCCGGCAGGTCTGCAAGTACGCCGACCTGGGACAGGACGGACGCCGGGCATGGGTCCTGGCCGGTCGCGTGGTCGCCCACGGGCCCGACCACGAGCCGCTCGTCGTGGACGCCGAACCGGTCGCGTGGCTGGCGGAGCGGGTGGTACGGCAGGCCCGCCGCCGCTACCACGAGGCCTTCGAGGTCGGCCGGGACTCGACGAGCTGAGCCCTATCGGTCGCGCATCTCCTCGCAGGCCACGTGGCCGACCGTGTAGGAGGTCATGGTCACGCCCACCATCTGGAAGATCGCCACCAGCAGCAGCGGTCCGGCGATGCCCCAGCTCGGCTCCTCGCACCACGCCGCCGCCAGGGCCAGCAGCACGCCGAGCACCTGCGGCTTGGCGGCGGCGTGCATGCGCGACAACGTGTCGGGAAACCGCACCAGGCCCACCCCCGCGGTCAGCCCCAGCCCGGCGCTGACCAGCGCGCACGCCGCGGCGACCAGCTCAAGCGCCTCCATCGCCGCGCCTCCTCATCACGCACTTGGCGATCGCGGTCGAGCCGGCGAAGCCGAGCAGCGACATCGCCAGCAGGATGGGCAGCACCACCACGCCGCCCAGGCGGCTCATCCCCAGGGCCATCCAGCACATGGCCAGCGCGGTCAGCGTGTCCAGCGCGACCGCCCGGTCGAGGGTGGAGGGGCCGCGTGCCGTACGCCAGGAAGCCAGGGCGGAGGCCACGCCGAGCATGGCGACCACGATCCCGTAGACGACTGTCATCCCAGTTCCTCCTTGTCGGTCCTGGTCCCGAAGGCGCCCACGACCAGGGCCTCCTGCCGCGACACGTCACGCTGGGCGGTGGCCTGCGGCTCGTCGCCCGCGCCCAGCACGTGCAGCGTCATCCGGCCGGTGCCGGGCCGGGCGTCGACCACGAGGCTGCCGGGCTGCGCGGACAACGCCATGGTGGTGAGCATGAGCATCGTCTCCGAGGAGCTCCGCAGCTCCACGGTCACGATCGCGGTGTCCGGCGGCGGCCCCGGACGCAGCGCCCACCAGGAGATGCGCAGGCTGGAGCGGGCCAGGTCCCACAGCAGCCCGCCCAGGAAGGCCACCAGCCCGACGGGGTGCACCCGGAAGCCCAGCGAGGTCGAGGGCAGCGGCAGCAGCACCAGCACCAGCGTGCCGACCACCGCGCCGGAGACGACCACGCCCAGGCTGAGGTGCCCCCACAGCGCGGTCCACACCACGGTGAGCCAGAGCACCTGCCACCCGGAGGGCCGCCGCCACAGCCGCCTCACTGCCGCCTCACCGCCCCTCGCCTCCCAGCACCGCGGTGATGTACGGCTGGCGCGCCAGCAGTTCGGCGCCGGTCCGCTCGGCCAGGCCGGACAGCGGCCCGGCGAAGACGGTGAAGGACAGCGCCAGCGCCACGAGCCCGGCGGTCGCCGCCCACATCGGCGCGGGCACCGACTCCACCAGCTCGACCGACTTCGAGGGCCGCCAGAACGCCCGGTTCCAGACCCGGGCCACCGCGTACAGGGTGAGCAGGCTGGTCAGCAGCAGCCCCCCGACCAGGATCAGCTCGCTGTCGCCGCCGTCGGCCAGGCCCGCCTGGAGCAGGCCCAGCTTGCCGATGAAGCCGGACAGCGGCGGGATCCCGGCCAGGTTGATCGCCGAGACGAAGAAGAGCACCGCGATGGCCGGGGTGAGCTTGGCCAGGCCGCCGAGCCGGTCGAGCGAGGTGGTCCCGGTGCGCCGCTCGATCAGGCCGACGATGAGGAAGAGGCTGGTCTGCACGGTGATGTGGTGCACGGCGTAGAACACCGACCCGGCCAGGGCGTGCGGGGTGGCCAGGGAGACGCCGAACACCAGGTAGCCGATGTGGCTGACCAGCGTGAAGGAGAGCAGCCGTTTGATGTCGCTCTGCACGATCGCGCCGCAGATGCCGACCAGCATGGTGGCCAGCGCGACCCACTGCAGCAGCGAGGCGACCGGGCCGCCGGGGAACAGCAGCGACTCCAGGCGGATGATCGAGTAGACGCCGACCTTCGTCAGCAGGCCGGCGAAGACGGCGGTGGCCGGCGCCGGGGCGGTCGGGTAGGAGTCGGGCAGCCACGCCGACATCGGGAAGACCGCGGCCTTCACCCCGAACACCAGCAGCAGGGTCAGCTCCACCAGCAGCTTGATGGCCAGCGGCAGGCCGTCGAAGCGCTCGGCGATGTGCGCCATCGACATCGTGCCGGTGGCGGCGTAGGTGACCGCGATGGCGATCAGGAAGAGCAGCGAGGAGGTCAGGCCCATCACCGCGTAGGTGGCGCCGGCCCGCACCCGCGACTCGGTCCCGCCGAAGGTGAGCAGCACGTAGGAGCCGGACAGCAGGATCTCGAAGCCGACGAACAGGTTGAACAGGTCCCCGGCCAGGAAGGCGTCGGAGACACCCGCGACCATGACCAGGAAGGCCGGGTGGAAGATGGACAGCGGGGCGGTCTCGTCCTGGTCGGCGAAGTCCTGGGCGATGGAGTAGACCATCACGGCCAGCGTCACCGCCGCCGACACCGCGAGCATCAGCGTGGACAGCCGGTCGGCGACCAGCGAGATGCCCATCGGCGCCGCCCACCCGCCCGCCTGGGCGACCAGCGTGCCGTCACGGTCCACGGCGACGGCGAGCACGATCGCGATGGCCAGCACCACGATCAGCGTGACCACGCTGATCAGCGACTGCAGGCGGCTCAGGCGCTGGCCGATGGCCAGCTTGAGCGCCGCGGCCAGCAGCGGCAGGACGACGGGCAGGCAGATCAGCGCGGACATCAGTCGTCCTGCCCCTCCATCTCCGGGTCGAGGGCGAGCGCCTGGCGGCGGCGGTCCTCGCGGATGGCGTGGCGCATCTCCTTGCGGGCCTGCCGCGCCCGGGCCTGGATCTTGCGCCGGGCCTGGCGTTCGGTCGCCTCCTGCTCGCGGCGCCTGGCGGCGTAGCGCTGGCGGAGCTCGCGCTCGCGTTCTGCGAGGTCCTGCTTGGAGGACTCCTCCAGGCGGCGGGCCTCCTCGAACCTGGCCATGAGCTCCTCGGGGGACAGCCCGGCGTTGCGGTGGTCCTCCATCCAGCGCCCGAGGTCGACGTTGACCGCGAGGATCTGCTGTTCGAGCTCGGCCTCGCCCTCCTCGACCCGGCGGCGTGACTCCGCGGCCAGTTCGGCCAGCTCGCGCTCCTGCTGGTCGAGGATCGCGCGGTAGCGCTCCCGGGTCGCCACCACCGAGTCGATCAGGTCGCCGCGGGTGGCGGCCAGCCGGACGCGGCGGTCCTCGGTGTCGTCCTGGACGGTGTCGTCGCCGACGAGCTGCCAGGTGCGGTGGGCGAGGGCCAGCAGGTAGGCCGTCACGCCGAGCGTGATCACGATCGCGGTCAGGACGAGGGCCTGGGCGAGCGGGTCGGCCATGCGGTCGGGCTCGAAGCGGCCCTTGATCGGTGGCTGGCCGCCGGGTCCGCCGACGGTGAGGATCAGCAGGTTGACGCCGTTGCCGGCGACGATGATGCCGACCAGGATCCGGACCAGGCTGCGCTCCAGCAGCAGGGTCACCCCGGCCGCGATGAGCGCGGCCACGGCGACGAGCAGGATCAGCGAGGTGGTCACCGGGCGGGCTCCTTGATCTGCCGGTCCAGCTCGGTGCCGACGGCCCGCAGCACGTCCCGGATCACGCCCAGCACCAGGATGTAGACGCCCAGGTCGAACAGGAGCTCGGTGGACAGGTGCAGCTCGCCCAGCCACGGCACGTGCAGGTGGGTGGAGAGCACGGTGAGCGGGCTGCCGGTGACGACCAGGCCGATGAGCGCGGCCGCGGTGGACAGCAGCAGGCCGACGCCGATGAGGATGCCGGCGCCGACCGGCAGCGAGACCTCCAGCTCCAGCCCGCCGCCGGCGAAGTAGCGCAACGTCAGGGCGAGCCCGGCGACGATGCCGCCGGCGAAGCCGCCGCCCACCGAGTTCTCGCCGTTGAAGACGAGGAAGACCGAGAAGAGCAGGATCAGGTGGAACAGCAGCCGCGCGGAGATGGCCAGGACCGCCCACTGCCGGTCCGGCGGCTCGGGGGTGACCAGCCAGCCGCGCGGCGCCTCGGTGAGCACCGGCTTGATCGTCTCGGTACGGCTCCGCACGAAGATCATCGAGGTGACGCCGAGGGTCAGCGCGAGCAACACCGAGCTCTCGCCCATCGTGTCCCAGGCGCGGATGTTGACCAGCAGGGTGGTGACCAGGTTGCCCTCGTCCACCGCCCCCTTGACCAGCGCGCTGACCGGGGTGGTGACGCGGGCGCCGGCCGCCAGCACGCCGGCGCAGACCACCACGGCCGCGGTGGCCAGCCCGACGGCCAGCCGGAAGCCGAGCCGCATGCGCCGCCGGTCGTGCTCGGGCGTGCGGGGCAGCCGGCGCAGCACCAGCACGAAGACCACCAGGCTCACCGTCTCGCAGAGCACCTGGGTCAGCGCCAGGTCGGGAGCGCCGTAGCTGAGGAACAGCAGCGCCACGCCGTAGCCGGTGAGCCCGGCGACGATGGCCAGCCCCAGGTAGGAGCGCATCCACAGGGTGGTCACGGCCACCGCGACCAGCAGCAGGGCCACGCCGACCCGCTCGGGCCGCTGCCACAGGATGACGTCCACCCGCAGGCCCTGGTCGGTGCCGTAGAGCAGGGAGAAGGCCCCGATGGCGACCAGCGCGAGCAGCGTGCCGAGCAGGTAGTCGGGCAGCGAGCCGCGCTGGACGATGCCGGTGAGCTGGAGGGCGAAGGAGTTCACCCGGCCGAGCAGGCCCCAGTACACCTCGTTGGCGTCGGGCAGCGAGATCGCCGTCCCGGCGCGGGCGACCAGGTCGCGGGCGAGGAAGAGCACGACGCCGCCGGCCAGGGCGAGCGCCGACAGGGCCAGGGGGAGGGTGAAGCCGCTCCAGGCGGTCAGGTGGGCTTCGCCTGCCGTACCGCGGAAGGTGGTGAAGTAGGGGGCCATGGCCTCGCCGTACGCGACGGCGAACGGGCCGCCGGCCAGCCCGAGGACGGCGAGCAGGCAGGCGGGCGCCGCCATGGAGGCCGGGGTGGCGTGGAGCGGGGTGGGCTCCAGTCCGGGCTTGGCGGCGAAGGCGCCCCACAGGAAGCGCAGCGAGTAGCCGGCGGTGAGCATCGAGCCGAGCACGACGACGGCCAGCGGCACCGGCCAGCCGAGCAGGGCGGCCAGGGCGGCCTCCTTGCCGGCGAACCCCAGGAAGGGCGGCAGCCCGGCCATGGACGCGGCGGCCAGCACGGCGGCGGCGCGGATCCACGGCATGCGCCGGCCGAGCCCGCTGAGCTCGCGCAGGTCGCGGGTGCCGGTGGCGTGGTCGACGATGCCGACGACGAGGAAGAGCGCCGACTTGAACAGCGCGTGCGCCAGCAGCATGCCGGCCCCGGCGATGGCGCCGCCGACGATGCCCGCGCCGAACAGCACGAACAGGAAGCCGAGCTGGCTGACCGTGCCGTAGGCGAGCACGAGCTTGAGGTCGGTCTCGCGCAACGCGCGCCAGCCGGCCATGAGCATGGTGAGCCCGCCCAGGCCCATGGCGGTGAGCTTCCAGGCGGGCAGGCTGCCGAAGGCGGGGTCGAGCCGGGCCAGCAGGTAGACGCCGGCCTTGACCATGGCGGCGGCGTGCAGGTAGGCCGAGACCGGCGTGGGCGCGGCCATCGCGCCGGGCAGCCAGAGGCTGAAGGGCCAGATGGCCGACTTGGCGAGCGCGCCGACCAGGACCAGGCAGACGCCCACGGTGACGGCGGTGCCGGAGGGCGGGTCGGCCAGCAGCAGCGAGAGCCGGTAGGTCCCGGCCTGCTGGCCGAGGACGATCAGCCCGGCGAGCATGACCAGGCCGCCGGAGCCGGTGACGGTGAGGGCCTGGATCGCGGCCGAGCGGCTGGGTCGCCGGTCGGCCTGGTAGCCGATCAGCAGGTAGGAGAAGACGGTGGTCAGCTCCCAGAACACGTAGAGCAGGAGCAGGTCGTCGGCGGCCACCAGGCCGTACATGGCGCCGGCGAAGGCGACGAGGAAGGCGCCGAAGCGGCCGGCTCCGCGATCGTCGGCGTCCAGGTAGCGGGCGGAGTAGATCAGCACCAGCGCGCCGACCCCGGTGACGAGGTACATCAGCAGCAGGGTGAGGGTGTCGGCGCGGAAGGACAGGCTCAGCCCGAGCGCGGGCGCCCAGTCGTGGCTGCTGGTGCGCGCCCCGGTCCACAGGGTGTGGACGAAGCCGGCCGCCGGGGCCAGCGCCAGGAGGTAGAGGCCGTTCCGTCCCCACCGGTGGGCCAGTGCGGGCGCGGCCAGAGCCGCCACCGCATGGACGACCAGCATCACCTCCATGGGACAGAAGCGTCTCAGCGGGAGATACCGCGCACCCGGTGGGCGCGCTCGGGCGGCGGCTCAGGATTCGGTCACCCGAGCGTCAAGGAAGCGGCTATCCGCCGGTGCAGGTGAGCTTGGGCTCCGGCTGGTAGACGGTGTGGAAGCGCTGCTCCTTGATCTTCTTGCCGTCCTTCTTGAAGGTGCGCCACACGTCGATCGCGAAGCCCTGCGCGCCCGGCATGGAGATGCAGTCGGGTCCCGACTCCTGCAGCGTGGGGAAGGGCTTCACGTCGTAGGGGCCGGAGGTGCGCGACTCGATGTCGAAGCGCTTGGTGCTCCAGAACTGCACGGTCACCGAGGTCGAGGTGTAGGACGCCTTGATCAGCACGCCGTGCTCGGAGTCGTTCTTCCAGCGGAAGTCCGGCTGCGGGAAGGAGACCGTGGACTCGCGGCCGGCCGGGTAGCGGGAGATGTAGAACTGGTGCGGCGTGTGCTGCACGTCCTGGAAGCCACCGAAGAAGACCGCGTTGAACATCGTGGTCGCGAACTGGGAGACCCCGCCGCCGACGTCGTTGACGAAGCGGCCGTTGAGGATCATCGGCGCCTCGACGAAGCCGCGGGCGGTGTCGCGCTTGCCGACCAGGCCGTTGAGCGAGAAGGTCTCGCCGGGCAGCACGACGTGGCCGTCGACGATCTCCGAGATGCGGTGGATGTTGGTGACGCGCGGGGCGCAGCAGGGGTAGTTCGTGGTGAAGCTGCTGACCTTCTCCTTGATGCCCAGCGTCTCGGCCTTCTCGGTGGTCAGGCGGGGCTGCTTGTCGCGGGTGGGCACCGCGACCGTGCGGGTGCCGCCGGCCAGGGCGTCGGCGATGGCCGTGCCGAGGGCCTTGCCGTCCACCTGCTTGCCGGGCTTGGAGGGCACCACGCGCGGCTTGCCCTTGACGATCTTGAAGGTGGCGTCCTTGGGTTCGCCGCCGACCAGCTCGCCGGCCAGGCCGGAGGCGTCGAAGTTCGGCCGTAGCGCGCCCTGTCCGTCGTTGACGAAGGTCAGGCGCTCGGCGACCTGCTCGGGGGTGAGCGTGGCCTGCTTGTCCTCGCTGCCGGTGAGCGTCAGCGGCCCCTCGACCGCCTGCTTGGCGGTGGACTCGGCGACCTGCTGGGCCTCCTCGGTGGTCACCGCCGGCGGCCGCTCGCCCACCGGCAGGACGATCCGGGCGGGGGTGAGGTCCTCGCGGTAGGCCTTCTGGATGGCCTGGGCGGACTGCTCGCGGTCGATGCCCTGGCCGGTGCGCGACTCCCGCACCACCGGCTTCAGGCCCTCGTAGCCGATGCGGGCCTCGACCGGCTTGCGGTCGGTCTGCTCGCCCAGCTCGGTCAGGGCGCTGGCCAGCCGGCCCTCGTCCACCTTGATCACGGGATGCAGGTCGCGGCGGCCGAAGAGCGAGGTCCACAGGCCCGCCGGGGTGAGCGCGCCCTCCTGTGCCTTCTCCAGGGTGGCGACCGTGTCGAGGGTCAGGCCCAGCTCGTCGGGGGCGAGCCGTACCTCCTCGTTGTTGGCTTCGAGGGTGAGCGGGACGGCGGCCTGGGCGGCGTACTCGCGGGTGAGTTTGGCGTGCGCCGCGTCCGGGGAGAGGCCGCCGAGGTCGATGCCCGCGACCCGGGTGCCGGGCGGGATCTTGCCCGCGAGGGACAGGGCGGCGGCCGCGTAGCCGAGCACCGCGAGGATGACCAGCCCCAGCAGGAGCAGGGTCCATCGTCGCCTGCGAATCATGCGCACACCTTATACGCCCTCTACCACGACATTTGCCGCTAAAAGGATCTGCTGCAAGATTCGTAATCTTCCTCTCAGGGAACCTTCATGCGACCTCCGTATAACTGGTCCCATGAAGATCCGCGTGGCGCGTCCCGAGGAGCTGAGCGGCTCCGAGCTGGAGGTCTGGCGGACGCTGCAGCGGGCCGGGGACGAGCTGGTCAGCCCCTTCCTCTGCCCCGAGTTCACCCTGGCCGTCGGGCGGCACCGCGACGACGTGCGGGTGGCCGTGATCGAGGACGCCGGGCAGCTCGCCGGCTTCCTGCCCTTCGAGCGGCATCCGCGCGGCGTGGGCAAGCCGGTGGGCGCGGGCCTCACCGACGCCCAGGGCGCGGTCCTGGCGCCCGGCTTCACCCCCGACCCCCGGCTGCTGCTCAAGGGCGCCGGGCTGAGCGTGTGGGAGTTCGACCACCTGGTCGCCGGCCAGTTCGCCGATGCGCACACCAGCCGGCACGCCTCGCCGATCATGGATCTGCGGGCCGGTTACGAGGCCTACGCCGCCGAGGTCAGCCGCGAGTCGGGCAAGACCTACCGCAGCACGCTGGCCAAGCAGCGCAAGCTCGGCCGCGACTTCGGCGAGGTCACGCACCGCTACGGCATCACCGACGTCGAGCAGCTCCGGGTGCTGCTGCGCTGGAAGAGCGAGCAGTACCGGCGCACCGGCCGCTCCGACCGCTTCGCCAAGCCGTGGATCGTGGCGCTGGTGGAGGACCTGCTGGCCACCCAGACGCCGGGGTTCGCCGGCGTCCTCGACCTGGTCTACGTCGCCGGCGTGCCGGTGGTCGGGCACTTCGGGCTGCGCAGCGAGAACGTGCTGGCCGGCTGGTTCCCGGCCTACGACCCGGCCTTCTCCCGCTACTCGCCGGGCCTGGTGCACCACCTGGCCATGGCCCGCGAGGCCGCCGCGCACGGCATCCAGGTGATCGACCTCGGGCGCGGGGCCAAGGAGTACAAGGACAAGCTGAAGACCGGCGAGCTCGTCGTCGCCGAGGGCCGGCTGGCCCGCCGTACCCCCGCCGCCGCCCTGCACTGGCTGGGCAGCGCCCCGGTCCGTACGGCACGCAACACCGTCCTGGCCCACTCGGCCCTGCGCGTCCCGGCCGACCGCCTGCTCAAGCGCTACGGCCGGCTGCGCGGCTCGCTGTCCCGCCTCACAGGAGATACCGGATCCACAGGTACGGCACGCACAGGGCGAGCGTGACCCCGGTGACGACCAGCCCGTAGCGGGTGAACTGCCAGAAGCTGATCGGCGCCCCGTTGCGCGCCGCGATGCCCAGCACGACCACGTTGGCCGCCGCCCCCACCGCCGTGGCGTTGCCGCCCAGGTCGGCGCCGAGCGCCAGCGCCCACCACAACACGGTGTCGCCGCCGTTGGCCTGCACCAGCTCGGCGACGATCGGGCTCATTGTCGCCACGTAGGGGATGTTGTCCACGATCGCCGACACCCCGCCGGAGAAGCCCAGCAGCCCGAGCGTGGTCAGCGTGAGCTGCCCCTGCGTCGCGGACACGGCCGCCTCGGAGATCAGCCCGATGACGCCGGTCTCGACCAGCGCGCCGACCATGACGAAGAGCCCGGCGAAGAAGGTCAGCGTGGGCCACTCGACCTCGGCCAACGCCTCCTCGGTGGTGACCTTCGTGGCCGCGACCAGCACTCCGGCGCCGAGCAGGGCGACCACCGAGGGCTCGTAGAGGTGCAGCACGAAGGCGACCATGACCACGGCGAGCACGGCCAGCGACTGCCACAGCAGGCGGCGGTCCTGGATGGCCTCGCGCTCGTTGAGCAGCATGATCTCGGCCGCGCGGGCCGGGTCGTAGCGGAAGGCGTCGCGGAACAGCCACCGGCACAGCCCGATGAAGACCACCATGAGCACGATGACGATCGGCGCCAGGTGGATCAGGAAGTCGTTGAAGGTCAGCCCGCCCCGGCTGGCGATGATGATGTTCGGCGGGTCGCCGACCAGCGTCGCGGTGCCGCCGATGTTGGAGGCCATCGCCTCGGCGATCAGGTAGGGCGCCACCGGCAGCGCCAGCCGCTCGCAGACCAGGAAGGTCACCGGGGCGATGAGCAGCACGGTGGTGACGTTGTCGAGCAGGGCCGAGGCGCTCGCGGTGATGACCACCAGCAGCACCATCAGCCGGAAGGGCCGGCCCCTGGCCCGTTTGGCCGCCCAGATGGCCAGGTACTCGAAGATGCCGGTCTGCTTCAGCACCCCGACGATGATCATCATGCCGAGCAGCAGGAAGACGACGTTCCAGTCGATGCCGGTCTCTTCGCTGAAGAACGCCGGGCCCGCGCCGGTCGCGCTGATCAGCAGCATGATCCCGGCGCCGCCCAGCGCCGCCGCGACCCGGTGGATCTTCTCGGTGGCGATGAGCGCGTAGGCGCCCAGGAAGACCGCCACCGCCAGCCAGGCGGTGAGCGTCACGAAGCCACCAGCCGGTCCAGCAGCGCCTGCAGCGTCACCGCGCCGAGCAGCCGGCCGTCCTCGACGATCGCCACCAGCGGGCTGTGCGTGCGGGCCATCAGCGCGGCCAGTTCCAGCGCCGTGGCCTGCGGGCCGGTGATGGGCAACTCTCTAGGCTCCGGTGGCAGCGCCGCCCGTACCTTCCGGTCGGCCAGCGCGTCGAGGAAGCGGTCGGCGTGCGCCTCGTCCACGACTCTGGCCAGCGCCGGGTCGTCCATGCAGTAGCCGGGCACGGCCAGGCGCAGCACCTGGGTGCCGGGCAGGATGCTGGAGGGCCGGCCGTGCTCGTCGACCACGATCAGGCCGGGCAGGTCCTGGTCGGCCAGCAGCCGGGCGGCCTCGAGCACCGGCGTGTCGAGGGAGACGGCGGGGAAGGGGGCGACGAGGTCACGGGCACGCATGGGAGCCTCCGGGGTCGGCGAAACGTCTCGCCGACCAGACTTCCCGGCACACCTGTCACGAACGTATCAGGCGCTCACGTCAGCCGGTAGGAGATCGGCAGGCGCTTCAGGCCGCCGACGAACAGGGTCTCGATCCAGCTCGGCTCGCCCGCGAGCTCGACCGATCGCAGCCGGGGCAGCAGTTCGGTGAACAACGCCTTGGCCTCCATCCGGGCCAGCGCCGCGCCCAGGCAGTAGTGCGCGCCGAACCCGAAGGCCAGGTGCCGGTTGGGCGAGCGGCCGACGTCGAAGCGGAACGGGTCGGTGAAGACCTCCTCGTCGCGGTTGGCCGAGGGGTAGGCCAGCAGCAGGGAGTCGCCCTCGCTGATCTTGGTGTCGCGCAGGGTGTAGTCGCGGGTCGCGGTGCGCATGAACTCCTTGACCGGGGTCACCCAGCGGATCATCTCGTCCACCGCGCTCGCCATCAGGGCGGGCTCGGCGCGCAGCCGGGCGAGCTCGGCGGGGTTCTCGATCAGCGCGTGCAGGCCGCCGGCGATGACCGAGCTGGTGGTGTCGTGGCCGGCGGTGGCGATGATCACGTAGTAGGAGGCGGTGTCGAAGTCGTTGAGGCCGCCGTTGGCGATGGCCGAGGCCAGGTCGTCGGTGGGGACGGCCCGGCGGGCGGCGGTCAGCTCCTGGAAGTAGGCGAAGAAGTCGAGCAGCACGGTGATCTGGTCGTCGACGGTCTCGCCGCGGCGGCGTTCGGCGTCCTGGCCGCCGAACAGCTCCTGGGTGAGCTGGAGCATCCGCGGGAAGTCGCTCTCCGGCAGGCCGAGCAGCGACAGGATCACGTACAGCGGGTAGTGCGCGGCGATGTCGGTGGCGAAGTCGCACGAGCCCCCGAACTCCAGCATGCGGTCGACGTACCGCTTGGCCAGTACGTCGATGCGCTCCTGCATGCGGCGCATCGCGGCCGGCTTGAACCAGTCGGCGCCGATCGCGCGGAAGACCCGGTGGTCGGGGTCGTCGATGTGCACCAGCGTGCGCAGGGCCAGGCCGGAGGCGGCCACCCGGTCCTCGGCCTCGGCGGGGCTGAGCAGCGGCCGGGGCGCGTTGAGGAACAGCTCATGCTGGCGCTCGATCTCCAGCACGTCGGCGTGCTTGGTCACCGCCCAGAACGGGCGGTAGCCAGGCCCGTCCACCCGGTGCACCGGCGACTCGCGGCGCAGCAGGGTGCAGGCGGCGTGGTAGCGCGCCTCGTCGGCGTAGGCGCTCGGGTCGATGAGGGTGAGTCCCGCCTCGGTCACGTTCACCGCCCGACGGTAGACCAGAGATCCACACCCGGTCCACAGGCGGGAGTGTCAGGACCGGGTGTCGATGACCTTGCCGAAGGGGACCCACCGCTCGCCCTCGAAGCGCGCCAGCCGCATGGCCTCGATCGGGAAGCCGTCGCCGGGGCCGGTGGACAGGGTGATGCCCGGCAGCAGCATGTCGATCTCCACCTCGGTCAGGCTGCGCATCGCCTGCCGTACGCCCTCGCGGGACGGGCAGGGCATGCGCTCGAGCACCCGGACGAAGGCCTGGGCCGCGGCCCAGCCGAAGACGACCTGCTGGCTGCGCGGGTCGGCCTCGGGCACGTGCCTGGCCATGGCGGCCAGGTAGGTGCGCACGCCGGGGTCGTCGGCCCACTCGGGCGCGCCGGGGTCCTTCTGGAAGCCGGCCGTCACCACGCCCTGCACCTTGGCCACCCCCACGGCCTTGAGCACGGCCGGGGAGGCGGCGACGCCGTTGACGATGTGCAGCGGGTTCCAGTCGGTCATGGCCGCGTCGGCGGCCAGCGCCTGGGCGGCGAACTTGGGCGTGCTCACGTTGAGCAGCACGTCGGCGCCGGAGGCGGCGAGGTTGGCGAGCTGGCCCTGCACGTTCGGGTCGGTCACCTCGTAAGCGCGGGTGGCCACGATGGACACCTCGGTGCCGCGCACCGCGGCCCGGAAGGCCTCCAGCAGGTCTCGGCCGAAGTCGTCGTTCTGGTAGAGCACGGCCACCCGCGCGCCGGGTCGTTCCCGGGCGAGGTGGCGGGCGTAGACGCGGGCCTCGGCGGTGTAACTGGGCTGGAAGCCGATCGTCCACGGGTGCTCGCCGTCCGCGCCCCACTGGGTGGCGCCGGTGGCGACGAAGACCTGTGGCACGCCGCGCCGCCCGGCGAACTCGCGCACGGCCGCGGTGGACGGCGTGCCGAGCGTCTGGAACAGCGCGAAGACCCGGTCGTGCAGCACCAGCCGGCGGGCCTGCTCCAGCGCGCGGGCGGGCTGGTAGGCGTCGTCGCGCACCACGAACTCGATCCGCCGGCCGTCGACGCCGCCCTGCGCGTTGACGTGCTCGAAGTGGGCGCGCACGCCCTGCGCGACCACGGCGTAGGCGGAGGCCGGGCCGGAGAGCGGGTAGATGCCGCCGACCTTGACCGAGTCCGGGGTGATTCCGGTGGCGACCTGGCCGGCGCAGGCCCCGCCCAGGACGACCTCGCCGTCCCCGCCGAGCCGGCACCCGGCCAGCACCAGGACCAGCAGCAGGACCGGGATCAGCACGACGCGCTTCACGACCGCCTCCTGAGCAACGACCCGGCCGCCCGGCGCAGCAGCCCGCTCAGCCCGGTCGGGGCCAGGCAGATCACCACGATGAGCAGCGCGCCCGACACCAGCCCCGGCGCGGCCGGGTTGACCTCGGAGGTGAGCGCCAGCACCACGACGGCTCCGATCAGCGGCCCGGCCAGGCTGCCCAGCCCGCCGATCACCGCGCCGGCGAGCATGGTGATCGACAGCGCCAGCCCGAAGGAGTCGGGCGCCACGAACCCGACCGTCCAGGTGTAGAGCGCGCCGGCCACCCCGGCGTACATCGCGCTCCACGCGAAGGCGTGCGCCTGGTAGGTGGCCGGCCGCATGCCCAGGACCTCGGCCGCGGCCGGGTGGGCCTTGACGGCCAGCAGCGCCCGCCCGGCGCGCGAGCGGGTCAGGTTGCGCACGCCGGCGAAGGCCGCGACCGTCACCGCCAGCACCAGGAAGTAGAGCACCTGGTCGTCGTCCGGGGTGGGCACCGGCAGTCCCATCGCGCCGCCGGTGAGCCCGGACAGCCGTTTGAGCAGCGGCGGCACCACCACCGCGACGGTGAAGCTGATCATCGCCAGGTACAGGCCGCGCAAGCGCAGCGCCGGCCGGGCCGCCGCCAGTCCCAGCCCGAAGGCCAGCAGCGCCGCCACCGGCAGGGTCAGCGGGTACGGCAGGCCGACCCGCGAGATCAGCACCGCCGCGGTGTAGGCGCCTACACCGAAGAAGGCGCCGTGCCCGAGGGAGATCTGGCCGCCGTGCCCGGCGACCAGGTCGAGGCCGAGCAGCGCGACCGCGTAGACGAGGACGAGCGTCACCTGGAAGAGCCGGTAGGGCGGGAGCACGAAGGGCAGGGCCGCCGCGAGCAGCAGCACCGCCGCCAGCGCGGTCCGCCGCCACGGCCACACCTGCCGCCGGTCGCCCGCGACCTGCCCGACCGCCACCCGCCGCCGCCCGGCGGCGACCGCGTTCACGCCCGCTCCACGAGCGGGGCGCCGAACAGGCCCTGGGGCCGGAGCACCAGCACGGCCACGATCACCACGAGCGGCACCGCGATCTTCAGGTCCGCCCCCACGAAGCCCACGTACGTCCCGGCGAGCGTCTCGGTCACCCCGACGACCAGCCCGCCGAGGATCGCCCCCCGCGCGCTCCCGAACCCGCCCAGCACCGCCGCGGCGAAGGCGTAGACCAGTACCCCGGTCATCATCCCCGGCTCCAGGAAGAGCGCCGGAGCCAGCAGCACCCCGGCCAGCGCGCCCACCGAGGCCGCCGTGCCCCAGCCGATCGCCAGCACCCAGCCCACCCGGATCCCGGACAGCCGGGCCGAGCGCTGGTCGGCGGCCACCGCCCGGATCACCAGTCCCAGCCCGGTGTGCCGCAGCACCAGGACGAGCGCCCCGAGCACCAGCCCGGCCAGTCCCGCCGCGCCGAGCGCGGCCAGCCCCGGCGGCGCGTCAGGGAACGGCCCGGGAAAGACCCGCAGCGTGGAGCTCCACACCAGCGAGGCCAGCGCGTTGACCAGCACGTACAGCCCGATCGTGGTCACCACGAGCCCGAACTCGCCGCTCACCCGGCGGATCACCAGCCGCTCGGTCACCGCCCCGGCGAGGAAGGCGATGGCCACGGTCACGGGCAACGCCACCCAGTACGGCAGGCCGTCCTCGATGAACTGCCAGGCGACATAGGTGGCCAGCATGGCCAGCTCGCCCTGGGCGAAGTTGACGATCCCGGTGAACCGGTAGCTGAGCACCAGGGCCAGCGCCAGGGCGGCGTAGCCGGCGCCCGCACCGAGCCCCTGGAGGATCTGCTGAAGCACGGCTCACCACCTCTGCCGGGTGCGCAGGCCGGTGATGCGGCCCGATTCCATCGCGTACATCCGGTGGGCCACCTCCAGCACCGCGGCCACGCTGTGCTCGACGATGATCATCGTGGTTCCCTCGTGCCGGTTGATCGAGTGGAGGGTGCGGAAGAGCCGGGCCCCGGCGGCCGGGGCCAGCGCGCGGGTGGGCTCGTCCAGGAGCAGCAGCCTGGGCCGGGCCATCAGCGCCCGGCCGAGCGCGAGCAGGCGTTGCTCGCCGCCGCTGAGGGTGCCGGCGGGCTGGGTGACGTGCGCCTGGAGCACCGGGAAGTGGCTGAAGACCCGGGCCACGTCCTCGCTCACCCCGCGTCTGGGCCGTGGCCTGGCCCGGGCCGCGACGCGCAGGTTCTCCTCCACGGTGAGCGGGGCGAAGGTGCCGTCCTCCTGGGTCACGTGGGCCACGCCGAGCCGGGCGATCTCGTCCGGGGAGCGCCCGAGCAGCGGGACGCCGTCCATGCTCACGCTGCCGCGGGCCCGGACCAGCCCGGACAGCGCGCGCAACACCGTCGTCTTGCCCGCGCCGTTCGGCCCGAGCAGCACCGCGACCTCGCCGGGCCCGGCCTCCAGGTCGATGCCGTGCACCACCTGGGCCGCGCCGTAGCCCGCGCGCAGCCCGCGCACTCGCAGCCCGCTCACTGGACGGTTCCCAGGCACGCGGCGACGACCGCGGGATCGCGCCGCACGACCTGAGCCGGACCGTCGGCGATCTTGCGGCCGAGCTCGAAGCAGACCATCCGGCGGCACAACGCCAGCACGAACTCCAAATGATGCTCGACCAGCACGATCGTGATGCCGCGCTCGTGGTGGAGCCGCGCGATGAGCTGGGCGAAGGCCGGCACCTCGCCGGGCGCCAGGCCGCCGGCCGGCTCGTCCAGGAGCAGCAGCCTGGGCCGCGCCGCCAGCGCGCGGGCGATCTCCAGCCGCTTGCCGATCCCGTACGGCAGGCCGGCCGCCGGATGGTCGGCGTACCCGGCCAGCCCGAACCGCTCCAGCAGCTCGTCGGCGTCCTGCCGCAGCCGCCGTTCCTCCGCCCCGGCCCGCCCAGCCGCCGCGGCCCAGAAGCCGGCCCGCCCGTGCCGGTGTGCCCCGGCCAGCACGTTCTCGCGCACCGACAGGCCGGGAAAGACGACCGTGGTCTGGAACGTCCGGGCGATCCCGCAGGCCGCGACCTGGTGCGGCGCCACCCGCGCCAGGTCCTGGCCGGCCAGCCGCATGAAGCCCTCCTGCGGGGTGCACCGCCTGGTCAGGCAGTCGAACAGGGTGCTCTTGCCGGCCCCGTTCGGTCCGATCAGCCCGACCAGCTCGCCCTCGCGAACCACGAGGTCGATCTCCGACAGCGCGCTGACGCCGCCGAAGCGCATGCTCAGCCGGCCGATCTCCAGTAAGGCGTCCACCGTCAGCCGGCCGCGGGCACCGCATACCCCTTGGCCAGGTCCGACTCGGCGGCTTCCTTGAAGATCGTCGCGCCGCCGACCGCGTCCTTGTCCGGCTTGACGACGTAGGAGGCGCGGGAGGCGGGCTTGTCGTAGACGCTGAAGTCCATCGGGGTGCCGCCCAGGCCGCCCTCCCAGGCCTTCTGCGAGCGGTGGGCGGCCAGGATGCCCTCGCGGCTGAGGTCCTTCGCCTCGCACGCCTTCTTCAGCGCGTCCCCGACGATCATGGCCGCGGTCCAGCCCGCGGCGACGCCGCTGTCGAGCGGCTGGCCGGCGTACTTGGCCTGGTAGTCGGTGATCAGCTTCTGGTAGACCGGCAGCGGCGCGCTGATCGGGGCGCCCGCGGTGACGTAGTAGAAGTCCTTGAGCAGCGCGGGGGCGGCCGGGGTCTGCAGGAGCTGCGGGCTGTAGGCGGAGTTGCTGCCGACGAAGGGCACGTCCATGCCGCCGGCCAGCGCGACGCCGACCAGGGAGGCGGTCTGCCGCGGCCCGACCGAGACCAGCACGGCCTTGACCCCGGCCTTCTTGAACGCGGCGACCTGGGCGGTCATGTCCTGGTCGGTGGCCTTGATCTTCTGCTCGACCAGGGTCAGGCCCTGCTTCTCGCTGGCGTACTTGGAGCCGTCGAGCGCGCTCTGGCCGTAGTCGCCCTCGAAGTAGAGGTGGCCGATGGTGTCGCCGGACTTGATGCCCTTCTCGGCCATCAGGAAGTCGACCGCGTTGACCATGTCCACGTCGTAGGTCGTGCCGGTCACCTGGATCGCCTCGCTGCCCAGCAGGCCGGTCGCCCAGGCCATCGGGATGGTGAGGATCTTGTCCGTGGTGATCTTGTCCTTGAGCGCGGTGACCATCGGGGAGCCGATGAACTGCGGGATCGCCGCGGTCTTCGGCGCGACCTCGGCGTAGGAGGCCATCGCCTTCTGCGCGTCGTAGCCGTGGTCGCGCACGACCGTCTCGATCTTGCGTCCGCAGACCCCGCCGGCCTGGTTGAGCTGCTCGAAGTAGAGCTGCTGCGCCTGGGTGAGGCTCTTGCCGAGGGAGGCGTACGGGCCGGTCAGGTCGGTGAGCAGGCTCAGCGTGACCGTGTCGGCGGTGACGCCGGGACCGGTCTTGACGCCGTCCCCGCCCGCGGCGGCCGACGGCTGCGCCGAGGCGCCCCCGGTGGCCTTCTCGCTGGCGCAGGCCGAGGCGGCCAGGGCGAGCACCGCCACCGCGGCGGCGACTGCTGTGCGGTTAACCGGCATGAGAGCTCCTCGTTTCAGGGATGCGGGACACGACGCGGGGCAACTTCGGACGCAGGGAGCGGAACAGGCCGAGCAGGCCGCCCGGCAGGAACAGCACGACCGCCACGACCGCAGCGCCGTAGAGGATGCGCGCCGCCTCGGCGGGGGACAGGCCGCCCGAGCCGGGCGCGGCGACCAGGGGGATGGCGTCGCTGTAGCGGGTGAGCAGCTGCGGCAGGAGCGAGACGAAGACGGCGCCGATCACCGCGCCGCCGACCGAGCCCAGGCCGCCGATGACGATCATGGCGAGGTAGTCGAGGGAGAGCAGGATGCCGAAGTAGTCGGGCACCGTGCGCTGGAAGACCAGCGCGAGCAGCACGCCGGCGGCTCCGCCGTACATGGAGGACAGGACGAACACGCCGGCCCGGTAGCGGGTGACCGGGACGCCCATCACACCGGCGGCCAGCTCGTGGTCGCGGATGGTGTTCATGGCCCGGCCGGGCCGGCCGCGCAGCACGCCCCGGGCGAACAGCGCCGCGCCGAGCAGCAGCGCGCCGCCCAGGAACCACAGCCGCTCCAGCACCCCGAAGGGCACGTCCAGCACGACGAGCGCGGGGGCGTCGGCGAAGGTCAGGCCGAACAGCTCCATCGGCGGGACGGCCCGGCCGTTGAAGCCGCCGGTGACCGGCTCGGCGTTGAAGAGCAGGTGCTGCCCGCCGAAGATGAGCGCCAGGGTGGCGATGCCGAGGTAGGCGCCCTTCAACCGGCCGGCGATCGGGCTGAACAGGCCGCCGGCCGCCCCGGTGAGCAGGACGGCGAGCACGGCGGCCAGCGGGGTGGGCAGGCCGAGGTCGGCGGAGAAGGCGACGTAGGCGTACGCGCCGACCGCCAGGAAGAAGGCGTGGCCCATCGAGAGCTGGCCGGTGGCGCCGGTCAGCAGGTTGATGCCGATCGCGCCGACCGCGGCGGACATGGCGAACAGCCCGGTCTGCAGCCAGAAGCCTTCGAGGTAGAACGGGACGGCCACGAAGGCCGCCAGCACCGCCAGGCGGATGATCCACTTAGACACGGGCGAGCTCCTTGGTCCCGAAGAGCCCGGCGGGCCGCCAGAGCAGGATGGCGATCATGATCAGGAAGGGCGCCACGTCGCCGATGCCCCGGCCGAGGAAGGACAGGTCGTTCTGGTAGCCGGTCATGAGCGCCTCCGTGATGCCCACGACCAGGCCCCCGACCAGGGCTCCCGTGGTGGAGTCGAGGCCGCCGAGGATGGCGGCGGGGAAGGCCTTCAGCGCGGCGAGCGAGGAACTGCGGTCGAGCCCGGGCGTCGGGAAGACGCACAGGAAGAGCGCGGCGACCGCGGCCAGCGCCCCGGCGACCGCCCAGGCGCTGAGCGAGACCCGGCCCAGCCGCACGCCCATCAGCGCCGCGGTCTCCGGGTCCTCGGCGGTGGCCCGCATCGCCACGCCCCAGCCGGTGTACTTGAAGGCCAGCAGGAAGGCGGCGATCAGCGCGGTGGCGGTCACCAGCGCGACGATCCGGGTCTCGGCGATGGTGATGCCGCCGATCTGCACCACCCGCGACTCCCACGGGTCGCCCATCGCCAGCACCTCGGTGCCGATCTGCCGGGTCAGCTCGGTGGTGAGCACGATGTCCACGCCGATCGTCACGATCGCCAGCACGCTGTGGTTGGCCGCCTTCGAGCGGCGGATGACCAGGAACTCCACCGCCGCGCCGATCACCGCCGCCGCCGCGATGCCGAGCGCCAGCGCCGCCCAGAAGCCGACGTAGGGATGCAGTCGCGCCACCACGTAGCCGCCGGCCAGCAGCAGCGAGGCGTGCGCGAAGTTGACCACCTCGGTCGCCTTGAAGATCACCACGAAGCCGAGCGCGATCAGCGCGTAGACGGCCCCGATGGAGATCCCGTTGACCAGCAGTTCCAGGAACGTCGTCACGATTCCCCCAGATAGGCGTTGATGACCTTGGGGTCGCTCTGCACCTCGGCGGGTGTGCCGTCGGCGATGCGCCGCCCGAAGTCCAGGACCGTCACCCGGTCGGCCAGCCGCATGACCATGCCCATGTCGTGCTCGACCAGGACGATCGAGATGCCGAGGCTGCGGCGCACGGCCAGGATCAGCTCGGCCATCTCCACCCGCTCGCCGCTGTTCATCCCGGCGACCGGCTCGTCCAGGAGGAGCAGCCGGGGCTCCATCGCCAGCGCCCTGGCCAGCTCGACACGCTTCTGCACGCCGTACGGCAGGAGCCCGACCGGCGTGGCCAGCCACGGGGCCAGCCCGACGAACTCCGCGATCTCCGCCACCCGGGCGGCGTGGATCCGCTCCTCCTTCCTGGCGTACGGCAGGCGAAGCCCCGCCGCCAGGAAGCCGGAGCGGGTCAGCCGGTGCCGGCCGAGCAGGATGTTGTCGCGCACCGGCAGGTGCGGGGAGAGGGCGATGTTCTGGAAGGTCCTGGCCACGCCGAGCCCGGCGATCTCGTGCGGGCGCAGCGCGGTCAGCTCGGCCGGGCCGAGGCGAACGCTGCCCTCGCTGGCCCGGTAGACGCCGGAGAGCACGTTGAAGCAGGTGGACTTGCCTGCGCCGTTGGGGCCGATGACGGCGTGCACGGTGCCGGGGGCGACGGTGAAGCTGACGCCGTCAAGCGCGGTGACCCCGGCGAAGCGCACGGTCACGTCCCTGACCTCCAGCGCATCCGTACCGTCCGGTTGGTATGTGGAGTGCGCGCGCAGCAGGGCGGGCTCGAACTCGGGGATCACGCCGACCACCGGGCCAGCCCCGGACGCTCGCTCAAGGCGGGTCCGGTGTCCGTGACGCCCAGGTAGCGGCGCCGGACCTCGTCGCTGGCCGCCAGTTCCGCCGACTCGCCGGACAGCGCCACCGCCCCGACCTCCAGCACGTAGGCGTGCGAGGCCAGCGCGAGCGCCATGGCGACGTTCTGCTCGACGAGCAGCACCGAGGTGCCGGTCGCGTTGATGGTCCGGATCGTCTCGGCGATCCGCGAGACCATCTGCGGCGCCAGCCCCAGCGTCGGCTCGTCCAGCAGCAACACCGACGGCTCGGCCATCAGCGCCCGGCCGATCGCGAGCATCTGCTGCTCGCCGCCGGACAACAACCCGGCGTGCTGGCGGGCGCGTTCGGCCAGCACGGGGAAGAGCTCGTGCACCCGGTCCCGCGCCCGGCCGGCCGCACCGCGCGGGGTGCCGAGGCCGCCGGCCCGCAGGTTCTCCTCCACCGTCATGCGGGCGAAGACGCGCCGGCCCTCGGGCACCTGGGTGACGCCCCGCCGTACCACCGCCGCCGCGGCCGTGCCGTCCAGCCGGACGCCGTCCAGGGCGATCTCGCCGCGGGAGACCCGGCCGCGGTGGAAACGGAGCGTTCCCGAGATCGCGCGCAACAGGGTCGTCTTGCCCGCGCCGTTGGCACCCAGCAGGGCCACGATCGAGCCGGACGGCACCCGCAGCGAGACCCCGTCCAACGCCCGGACGGGACCGTAGTCCACGACGAGGCCGCCGACCGTCAGCTCGGCCATTCGAATTCCTCCCATGCCGCCATGCAGGTCACCCAATCCCCGCCCGGCACGGTCGTCCAGACGCGGCAGGGAAGTCAGGCGCGCTGCCCACCGGGCCGCGGCCCTCGCTGTGCACCTGCACAACGTCAGATCACGAATCGCTACAGAACCTTGTTCTGGGATTGGCGCGGATGGCAGTCTCGGGAGAATGCGTCCCCCCACAGCCGTGGACGACGACGTCCGCCAGACGTTGCGCGCCGCCGCCCGGGCCCTGCTCGGACGCCTGCCCGAGCTGACCGACGAGCTGGTCGACCGGGTGCGAGGCGGTGACGAGACCTACTGCGCCCACGTGCCCTACGACGAGCACTGGGACAGCACGCTCGAAGGCATCCGCCTGGGCATCACGGCCATCCTGCAGCCGCCCGGCGAGCGCCGCGACCTGACCTTCACCGCGCAGATGGCCCGCCGCCGGGCCGAGCAGGGACTGCCGCTCGACTCGCTGCTGCGGCTGTACCGGCTGGCCGGGCAGGTCATCTGGTCGGCGATCACCGAGTACACCGAACGCGAGTGCCCAGAACGCCTCGGCATCCTGGTGCGCGCGGCGAGCCACGTCTGGCACGCCATCGACCGGCAGGCCCTGGTCGCCGGCGACACCTACCGCCGCCGCGAGCGCGAGCTGCTCGAACGCAGCGAGGAACGGGTCGGCGCGCTGCTCGACGCCCTGCTCAACGGCGCCGCGGAGCCGGCCGTCGTGCGCTCCGTCGCCGCCGCGTTCGACCTGCCCGAACGCGGGAACTACGCGGTCGTGGCGGTGCGCTTCCCGCGCCGCGGCTCCGGCCTCGACGGGCGGCGGCCGGTCGAGCTCGGCGCGATCCGGCTGCTGTGGCGGATGCGCGCCGGGCACGAGGTCGCCGTCGCGGTGCTCGGCCAGGCCACGCTGGACGACCTGTGCCGCGAACTCAGCGTGATCGTCGGCGGCGTCGCCGGGGTCAGCCCGGTCGCCGGCGGCCTCGCCGAGCTGGGCCTGGCCTACGAGCTGGCCTGCCTGGCGCTGCGCACCTGCGCCGACCGCGGCCCCGAGATCGCCCGGCTGGACCAGCGGGTGCCGGCCGTCCTGGTCATCAGCCAGCCGGACATCTCCCGGCACCTGGTCGAAGGCGTGCTCCGCCCGCTGCTCGCCCTGGAACCGGCCGACCGTGACACCCTCCTGACCACCCTGGAGACCTGGCTGGCCTGCGACGGCTCCGCCGCCCGCGCCGCCGGCCGGCTGTTCTGCCACCGCAACACGATCATCAACCGGATGCGCCGCATCGAGCAGCTCACCGGACGCTCGCTGAGCCGCCCCGGCGACCTGGTCGACGTCGCCCTCGCCCTCGAAGCCGCCCGCCTGCTCGACCACGGCCAGCCGGACTGATTACGCTCAGTGAGTGACCGCATCGGGGGAGAGGCACGCGAGCTGGCTGGAACTCTTCTTCGACCTGGTCGTCGTGGCCGCCGTGGTGCAGCTCGCGCACCGCCTGCACGACCCCTCCTGGGCCGGGGCCACGGTCACCCTGACGCTCTTCTACGCCATCTGGAGCGTCTGGATCTCCTACACGCTCTACGCCAACGTCGCCGCCACCCGGACCCGCACCCGGTCGATCCTGATCGGCATGTTCGGCATCGCGGTCATGGCCGCCGCCGTGCCCGGCGTCGGCAACCGGCTGCCCGAGGTGCAGGACACCCGCGACTTCGCCTTCGCCGTGGCGTACGTGATCTGCCGCTTCACCGCCGCCGGCACCTTCCGCAAGGCCGGCACGGTCATGACCTCCTGGCCTACCGCCCAGCTCAGCCGCGGCCTGGCGCTCGGGCCGTGGATCCTGTCGATCTGGTTCGACGCGCCGGTCACCTACCAGCTCTGGTTCGTCGGCATCGTGCTCGACATTCTGGTCTCCGTCCGCCGCAGCCGCGACCCCGAGCGGATCATGGCCAGGGTCAGGAAGAAGCAGGCCCGGCACAAGGGCCGCGACCCCCTCGCCACCCGCGGCGTCCTCGACCCCGAGCACCTCGGCGAGCGGCTCGGCCTGTTCACCATCATCGTCCTGGGCGAGGCGGTCATGCAGGTCGTCATCGGCGCGGCCAAGGTGGCCTGGGACCTGGAGCTCGGGCTGGTCGCCGTGGCCGGCTTCGCGCTGGTGGTCTCCCTGTGGTGGCTCACCTTCCAGTACGGCGTGAGCGCCGCCCCGCAACGCCTGGGCGGCGCGGCCCTGCGGCCCAGCGTCGCGCTCACCGCGCACTTCTTCATGACCGCCGGCATCGTCGCCCTGGCCGCCGGGCTCGGCGTCACCGCCGAGAACCCGGACACCGCGCTGCCTCCGGCGGTCGCCTGGCTGATGTGCGCCGGCCTCAGCCTCAACCTCGCCGCCTCGGCCGCCCTCGGCACAGCCAACGGCGCCGGGCGGCGCTGGACCTGGGGCTATGCCGTACCGACCGCTCTGCTGCCGCTCGCCGTCGGGCTCTTCGGCCTCGACCTGGACGGCTGGCTCGTGGTGACGCTCCTGGTGCTGGCCCCGCTCTGGCGCATCCGCTACCGCCCGTCCGGCGACCAGACCGGAGCGCGGTCCAGCGCCGGGCCGGACGCCGGACCGCCGCTCCCCGCGACCTAGCTGTCCGACCAGCGCGCCGACAGGGCCGTGACCTGCTCGGGGGTGAGCTTGACGTCGAGCGCGCCGAGGTTGTCCTCCAGGTGCGCGACGGAGGTGGTGCCGGGGATCGGGACGACGGCCGGCGACAGGTGCAGCAGCCAGGCGAGGGCGAGCTGGGCCGGCGTGGCGTCGTGGGCGGCGGCGAGCTGGGCGAGTTCCCCGCCGGGCGCGGTGAGCTCGCCCCGGCCCAGCGGGAAGAACGGGACGAAGGCGATGCCCTCCCGCTCGCAGTACGCGACGGTGTCCAGGTAGCGCTGGCGGGTGAGGTTGAGGATGTTCTGGACGCTCGCCACCGGGGCCAGCTTCTGCACGGCGGCGATCTCGGTCGCGGTCACCTCCGACAGCCCGATGTGCCGGATCTTGCCTTCGGCGCGGAGCGCGTCGAGCTCGCCGATCTGGTCCTCCAGCGGCACGCCGGGGTCGATGCGGTGCAGGTGGTAGAGGTCGATCCGGTCGAGCTTGAGGCGGCGCAGGCTCATCTCCACGCACTGCCGCAGGTACTCGGGACGGCCGACCGCCTGCCACCGGTCGGGGCCCTGCCGGGTGAGGCCGCCCTTGGTGGAGATCACCAGGCCCTCGGGATAGGGGTGCAGGGCCTCGGCCACCAGCGACTCGGCGACGTGCGGGCCGTAGGAGTCGGCGGTGTCGATCAGCGTCACGCCGAGCTCGACCGCCCGCCGGAGCACTCGCAGCGCGCCGGCGTGGTCGGCCGGCTCGCCCCAGATGCCGGGGCCGGTCAGGCGCATGGTGCCGAAGCCGAGACGGGAGACGGGCAGGTCGCCGCCGAGGAGGAAGGGGGTTCGCGTCATGGCGGGACCTCACCACGTTCCACGGAGCTTGTCACCTGGTTTTCCCGGCTCTGGTCTGCTCGGCCGGCGCGGCGCCCTCGACCAGGAACCGGAGCGCGCCCAGGGCCTGGCCGAAGTCGACCTGCTCGGGAGCGAGCAGCCACTGCTGGTGGATGCCGATCCCCGCGCCGATCACCGCGACGGCCAGCGCGTCCACCGGCACCTCGGGCGGCAGCGCCCGGGTCTCCAGCCAGCGCCGGCAGTGCTCGCGCAGCGCGGCGTGGATCTCGGCGTAGCGCTCGCGGATGGGGGAGTCGGGCTCCAGCGCCTCGACCAGGAGCGTCACGAACAGCTTGGTGGTCGGTGTGGCCAGCAGCGCCTCGATCCCCACCTCGAACGCCTCGGGCGGAGCCTGGGCCAGGGTGGCGCGTACCCGCTCCATCGAGCGCTCCAGTACGGCCAGCAGCAGGCCCTCCTTGCTGCCGAAGTGCCACGGGATGGAGCCGCGGCTGATGCCGGAGCGGGCGGCGACGTCGATGAAGGTCGTCTGCCGGTAGCCCTTCTCCGCGAACAGCTCGGCCGCCGCGGCGAGGATCAGCTCCCGGCTCTCCTGGCTGGTCTGCTCTCGTCGTGTTGTCACGCCACCTCCTCTGTGCTACCAATCATATTCTATGTTGACCAACACAGGACGTCTGCCGGACACCGCCCACACGGCGCAGCCCTGGCGCATCCACGCCCTCGTCCCCGACTTCCGGCTGGAGGACGTCTGGGCGCTGCCCACCCCCGGCGGCCCCGGCGATCTCGACCGCCTCGTCCGCCAGATGGCCGGCGGGCCGGGCGACTTCACCGGCGCCGCCCGGGCGCTCTTCGCCCTGCGCTGGAAGCTCGGCCGGTGGTTCGGCTGGGACGCCCCCGAGACCCGCGTCGGCGCCCGCGTCGAGAGCCTGCGCGCCCGGCTGCCCGCCGACCTGCTGAGCTCGCCCGGCCCCGACCTGGCCGCGGTGCCGCTGACCTCGGTGTTCCTGACCGGCACCGAATGGGCGGCCGAACTGGCCAACCGCACCGTGCACACCGTCATGCACATCGGCTGGGTGCCCACCCCCGAAGGCGGCCACCGAGGCCAGATGGCCGTGCTGGTCAAGCCCAACGGGGCCTTCGGGCGGGCCTACATGGCCGCCATCCGGCCCTTCCGCCACCTGATCGTCGACCCCGCCCTCGTCCGGCTCATCGGACGCGGCTGGCAGAGGAGTGCCGCATGAAAGTCGGGATGATCGCCCACCACTACCCGCACCCCGACCACCGTGACGCGTTCGTCGCCCGGGTCCAGGATGTCGCCGCGTTCTTCCGGGCCCGGCCCGGGTGCCTGTCGGCCGAGTGCTGGCTGACCGACGACGCGGTCGTGTCCATCGTCCGCTGGGAGTCGGACGCGGCCTTCGCCGCCTCCTTCGCCTCCGTGGGCGAGGCCACCGGCCTGGACGTGGCCTACGACGACCGGGAGGTACGGCCCCGCGAGATCATCCGGCTCGTCGAGCCCTGACCTCGGTCCCGGACAGCCGTTCGTGCAAGGTGCGCCCGTCGGGGTCCGCCAGCGACCACATCGCGTCCAGCGCCACGCTGACAACGAGGTAGTCGGCGAGCAGGGCCGTGATCCGTCGCCAGGTCAGCCCCAGCTCGGGACGCCAGGTGACGCACAGCACGAGCGCGGCGGCGCTCAGCCGGAAGACCTGGTCGGTGCCCCAGGCCCTCGCCACGGTGGCGAACCACTCGGCGCTGAGGAGCGGCACAGGGCCGCCGCACTCTTCCGGTGATGCCAGGTACCAGGGCGTCATGGGTCCAAGGACGGCGATCAGGATGAGCCCGGCGGCCACCCTGCGCCCCACCCGGCCCCGATCCAGGCCGCTCAGACAGGCCGCCAGCCCGAGGTGCGGATCACCCTAGCGAGCCGGTGGGGCGGTGCTGGCGCGGGTGATCAACCGGGTGGGCACGAGGTCGGTGCCGGGTTCGCCGGGCAGGCCCAGGCTGATCTGCTGCAGCACCCGCTCCACGCACCGCCGGCCGACCTCGGTGAAGTCCTGGTGGACGGTGGTGAGCGGGGGCGCGAAGTGCGCGGCGTCGGGGATGTCGTCGAACCCGACGACGCTGATCTGTCCCGGCACCGGGCGCCCGCGCTCGTGGAAGGCGCGCAGCAGCCCGAGGGCCATGTGGTCGTTGGCCGCGAAGACGGCGGTGCAGTCGGGTTCCTCGGCCAGCAGCAGGCCCGCGGCGTAGCCGGAGTCGGGCGACCAGTCGCCGTGCAGGGGTGGCGGCACGGGCCGGCCCGCCTGCTCCAGGGCGGTGCGCCAGGCTTCGGTCCGGCGCTGGCTGGCGTAGGAGGTCTCCGGCCCGGTGACGTGCCAGACCGTACGGTGACCCAGGTCGAGCAGGTGGTGGACGGCCCGCCGCGCGCCGTCGGCCTGGTCGGTGTCGACGACGCTGTAGCGGTCGCCGGCGTCGGAGTCGACCACCACGACGTGCACGCCCGGCGGCAGGGTGACCGTACCGGCGTCGAGCAGGTGGATCTCCAGGATGACGATGACGGCGTCCACCGCGAGTTCGCCCATGCGGGTGAAGGCGCCCAGGACGTTGTCCTGGGTGGGGATGTCGACGGGGATGAGGGTGATCGCGTAGCCCTCGGCGGCGGCGTGGGTGGCGATGGCCTCGACGGTCCGGCTGTTGCCGGTGGAGGCCAGGTTGAAGAGGATCACGCCGATGGTGTTGAACTGCCCGTAGCGCAGGGCGCGGGCGGCGCTGTTGGGCCGGTAGCCCAGTTCGCGCATGGCGCGCAGCACGTGTTCGCGGGTGGCTTCGATGACGTTGGGGTGCCCGTTGGCCACCCGGGAGACGGTTTGGGAGGAGACGCCCGCCAGCTTGGCGACGTCGGCCATGGAGACCCGCTGCTTGCGCCGGCCACCGGGGATGCCCGACCCGCCCCGCTGCGCACCGCCCTTGGGCAGACCGCCGGACTGCTCCGCCGCCATGTTGTCCTCTCGTTCACCGACCTTGACGATCCGTGTGACAGACTGCCACCATACCGCAGAAGTTTACGTAAACATTTCTGCTCCGATGATCTCGGACGACTCCCGACGGCCATCCGCGAGCCCAGGGTCCACGACAATGTTTACGTAAACATCGCACGATCCGGTTCGAGAGGGAGCGAGACGATGGCGACGAGCGGCTGGAGAGCGCGGTCATGGACGGGCTGGCGATTCGTCGGCCCCTTCATGGCCGTCTTCGCGCTGGTGTTCCTGGCCCCGATCGCCTACTCGATCCACCTCAGCCTCTACCGCACCCGGCTCATCGGCGGCACGTCCTTCGTCGGCCTCGACAACTACGCGAAGGCGCTCACCGACCCGCTGTTCTGGGGCGCCTTCGGCCGGGTGGCGCTCTTCCTGGTCGTGCAGGTGCCGATCATGCTGTTCCTGGCCCTGCTGCTGGCGCTGGCCATCGACAGCGGCCGGCTGTACGGCGCGAGCTTCTTCCGCATCGCCGTCTTCCTGCCCTACGCCGTCCCCGCCGTGGTCGCGGCGCTGATGTGGGGCTTCATGTACGGCACGCGCTTCGGCCTGGTCGGCAACCTGAACGAGGCCCTCGGCCTGTCGCTGCCCGAGCCGCTCGCCCCCGAGTGGATCCTGGCCTCCATCGGCAACATCGTGACCTGGGAGTTCACCGGCTACAACATGCTGATCCTCTACTCCGCGCTGCGCGTCGTGAACCCCTCGCTGTACGAGGCGGCGGCGATCGACGGCGCGGGCCAGGTGCGGATCATCTGGGCGATCAAGCTCCCGGCCCTGCGCGGCGCCCTGATGATCGCCACGATCTTCTCCGTCATCGGCAGCTTCCAGCTCTTCAACGAGCCCAGCATCCTCAAGAGCCTCGCGCCGAACGCGATCACCACCTCCTTCACGCCGAACCTGTACGCCTACTCGCTGTCCTTCGCCGGCCAGCAGTTCGACTACTCCGCCACCGTCGCCATCGTCATGGGGCTGATCACCATGGTCATCGCCTACGTCGTCCAGTTGCGCGGCGCGCGGAAGGGAGCCTGACCATGGCCACCACCAGAACCGCCAAGCCTCTGGTCGTCCGCCGCCGGGCCAGGGGCGGCCGGCGCAGCGTCGTGCTGACCGTGCTGACCGGCCTCATGCTCGTCTACACGCTGCTCCCGCTGGCCTGGCTGCTGATCAACGCCACCAAGACGCAGGAGGGCCTGCTCGGCTCCTTCGGCCTGTGGTTCGCCGACGACTTCGCCCTGTTCGACAACATCGCCACCACGCTGACCTACGACGGCGGCATCTTCACCCGCTGGCTGCTCAACACCGTGCTCTACGTCGTGGTCGGCGCGGGCGGCGCGACGCTGTTGGCCACCGTGGCGGGGTACGGCCTGGCCAAGTTCGACTTCCCCGGGAAGAAGGCGGTCTTCGCCGTCGTCATCGGCGCGGTCGCCGTGCCCGGGACCGCGCTGGCGGTGCCGACGTTCCTGATGTTCTCCAACCTGGGGCTTACCGACACCCCCTGGGCGATCATCGTCCCCTCGCTGATCACGCCGTTCGGGCTCTACCTGATGTGGACCTACGCGGCGGAAGCCGTACCGGGCGAGGTGCTGGAGTCGGCGCGGGTGGACGGGGCGGGGGAGTTCCGCACCTTCTTCCGGATCAGCCTGCCGCTGCTGGCCCCCGGGATCGTCACGGTGCTGCTGTTCTCCGTGGTCACGACGTGGAACAACTACTTCCTGCCGCTGATCATGCTCAAGGATCCCGCGTGGTACCCGCTGACGCTCGGGCTCAACAGCTGGAACGCCCAGGCCGCCACCGCGGGCGGTGAGGCGATCTTCCACCTCGTCATCACCGGATCACTGCTCACCATCATCCCGCTGATCGTGGCGTTCCTGCTGCTCCAGCGGTACTGGCAGTCGGGCCTGGCCGCCGGAAGCGTGAAGGAGTGACCCGCGTCCGGCCCGACCGCTCATCCCTCCACAGGTACACCCACGAAAGGGAAGTCCCATGACGATGTCCCGTCGCAGCCTGGCGGGCGCGGCGCTGGCGCTCTGCCTGGCCGCCGCGGCCTGTGGCTCGGGCGACACCGCGACGCCGAGTCCCGCCGCGGCCTCCGACACCGACCTCAAGGCGGCGCTGGAGGCCGGTGGCACGATCAAGGTGTGGGCCTGGGAGCCCACGCTCAAGCAGGTGGCCGCCGGTTTCCAGGCCAAGTACCCGAAGGTCCAGGTCGAGCTGGTCAACGCCGGCACCGGCAACGACCAGTACACGGCGCTGCAGAACGCGGTCAAGGCCGGTTCCGGCGTCCCGGACGTGGCGCAGCTCGAGTACTACGCGTTGCCGCAGTTCGCGCTGGCCAAGGGCGTGACCGACCTGAGCGCGTTCGGCGCCGGCCAGCTCGACGGCACCTTCACCCCGGGCCCGTGGAACGCGGTGCGCTCCGCCCAGGGCGTCCACGGCCTGCCCATGGACTCCGGGCCGATGGCGCTCTTCTACAACAAGGAGGTCTTCGACAAGCACGGGATCGCCGTGCCGGCGACCTGGGAGGAGTACCTGGCCGCCGCCAAGAAGCTGCACGAGGCCGACCCCAAGGCCTACATCACCAACGACACCGGCGACGCCGGCTTCACCACCAGCATGATCTGGCAGGCGGGCGGCAAGCCGTACAAGGTGGACGGCACGAAGGTCGGCATCGACTTCGCGGCCGACCCGGGCACGCAGAAGTTCGCCGCCGCCTGGCAGCAGCTCGTCAGCGGCAAGCTGGTCGCGCCGATCAGCTCCTGGAGCGACGAGTGGTACAAGGGCCTGGGTGACGGCACGATCGCGACGCTGGTGATCGGCGCCTGGATGCCGGCCAACCTGGAGTCGGGCGTCAAGGCCGGCGCGGGCAAGTGGCGGGTGGCGCCGATGCCGCAGTGGGAGGCAGGCGGCAAGGCCAGCGCGGAGAACGGCGGCAGCTCGCTGGCCGTCCCCGAGGCCTCGGCGAACAAGAAGCTCGCCTACGCGTTCGTGAAGTACGCCACGGTGGAGGAGGGCGTGCAGACCCGCGTGGACGCCGGCGCCTTCCCGGCCACCACCGCGCAGCTCAACGCCCCGGCCTTCACCGGCAAGGAGTTCCCGTACTTCGGCGGCCAGAAGGTCAACGAGGTGCTGGCGGCCTCGGCCGCGCAGGTCGCCGCCGGCTGGTCCTACCTGCCCTTCCAGGTCTACGCCAACAGCGTCTTCAACGACACCGTCGGCAAGGCGTACGTGGACGGCTCCACCACGCTGCTCGGCGGGCTGAAGAGCTGGCAGGACGCCTCGCTCAAGTACGGCCAGGAGCAGGGCTTCAGCGTCCAGTAGCCAGGCGTGCGGAAGGGGCCGGTCACGGGGGTGACCGGCCCCTTCTGCGTCCTCAGCGGGCGCGGCGCAGGACGGTGACCTGGCGCGGGCCCAGAACCGGCCCGCCGATCAGGACCTCGCCGTCGATCCCGTCCAGCTCGACGGGGTCGTCGGTGCGGTTGATGAGGAACCAGTAGTCGGCGTCGGCGCCGGTGCGGACGGCCAGCTCGACCCGGCCGCCGAGGCCGTGCTCGGGCCGCACGCCGCTGACGGCCAGCAGGTGCTCCAGCACCGGGGCCAGCCCGCCGGGCCCGAGCCGGGTGGAGACGTAGGAGGCGGAGCCGGTGCCGGCCAGGCGGGTGGTGATCGCGGGCCGGCCGACCTGCTCGCCGGTGGTGTAGCCGGCGACGACCTTGACGTCGGGGTCGGCGAGGTCGATCCGGTCGGTCCACAGGCTGCCGCGCACGCCGAGGTCGAGCTCGACCTCGGCCCCGTCGGGCAGCGGCCCGAACTCCTCGATGCGCAGGCCGAGCAGCTCGCGCAACGCGCCGGGGTAGCCGCCGAGCCAGGCATGACCGTGCTCGTCGACGATGCCGGAGAAGTAGGTCGTCACCAGGTGCCCGCCGCCGGCCACGAAGCCGGCGAGCCGGTCGGCCAGCTCCTGCGGCACCACGTGCAGGATCGGCGCGACGACCAGCGAGTAGCCCTCGAAGGCCTCCCGCACGCCGACCACGTCGGCGCGCACGCCGGCCTCCAGGAGAGCGGTGTACCAGTCGAGTGCCTCCTGCCGGTAGCGCAGCCGGGAGGTGGGATGGGAGTCGAGCTCGGCGGCCCACCAGGAGTCCCAGTCGAAGACGATCGCGACCCGGGCGGGCCGGCGGCGCGTGCCGGCGACCGGGGCCAGCGCCCGCAGGGTGGCGCCCAGCTCGACCACCGAGCGGAAGACCGCGCTGTCGGTGCCGGCGTGCGGGACCATCGCCGAGTGGTACATCTCCGCCCCGGCCGCGGACTGGCGCCACTGGAAGAAGCAGACCGCGTCAGCGCCGTAGGCGACGTGCGTGAGCGAGTCGCGGGCCAGGTCGCCGGGGCGCTTGGCGAGGTTGATCGGCTGCCAGTTGACCGCGCTGGTGGAGTGCTCCATCAGGAACCACGGGCGGCCCCCGGCCAGCGAGCCGGTCAGGTTGGCCGAGAACGACAGCTCCTCGCGGGACTGCGGGCCGGCCAGCAGGTAGTGGTCGTTGGCGACGAAGTCCACCTCGGCGGCCCAGTCGGCGTAGTCCATGCCCTTGGTCTCGCCCATGACCATGAAGTTGGTGGTGATCGGGATGTCCGGGGTCAGCTCGCGCAGCAGGTCGCGCTCGGCCCGCAAATGCTCCTTCAGCGCGTCGGAGGAGAAGCGCTTGAAGTCGAGCTGCTGGGTGGGGTTGGCGTAGGAGGCGGCCAGGCGCGGCGGCAGGATCTCGTCCCATTCGCCGTAGCCCTGCGACCAGAACGTGGTGGCCCAGGCGCGGTTCAGCTCGGCGACGCTCCCGTAGCGTTCGCGCAGCCAGGTGCGGAAGGCTCGGGCGGCGTCGTCGGAGTAGTCATAGACGTTGTGGCAGCCCAGTTCGTTGGAGACGTGCCAGGCGGCCAGGGCCGGATGCCTGCCGTACCGTTCGGCCAGGGCGCGCACCAGCCGCAGGGCGTGGGAGCGGAAGACCGGCGAGGTGGGTCGCCAGTGCTGTCGCGCGCCGGGCCACAGGGTGCGTCCCTCGTGGTCCACGGGCAGGATCTCGGGGTGTATGGTGCTCAGCCACGGGGGCGGCGAGGCGGTCGCGGTGGCCAGGTCCACCGCGATGCCGTGCTCATGCAACAGGTCCATGATCTCGTCCAGCCAGCCGAAGTCCCACTCCTCGGGCCGGGGCTGGAGCCTGGCCCAGGAGAAGATCGCCAGGGAGACGATGTTCACCCCGGCGCGGCGCATCTCCCGCACGTCCTCGGCCCAGATCTCCTTCGGCCACTGCTCAGGGTTGTAGTCCGCCCCGTAGCCGATCCGCTCCTCGCCCGAAGGCCAGCGAAGCCACCGGCCGCTGTGGTGTGCAGTCACGTCTGACCCTTCCATATGGTTACGTAAACATCGACGAGTATGGTGGAGCATGGTTACGTAAACAAGCCGGGTGGCGTGCCAGGCACGCCACCCCCGCCTCCTACAGGTAGGACTTGAGCTCGATCCCGTTGGCCGCCTCGCGGATCGGGCCGGCGATGCGCTCGACCATGGCGTTGCGCATGGGCAGCCTGGGCACCAGCGACAACACCTTCATGGAAATCCAGATCGCCACCGCCGACGGCATCACCATGCCCTTGAGGTTGGTGTCGGCCAGCTTCTGGTTCGCCTCGGCGAAGGCCCGCATCTCCCGCTCGTAGCCGGCGAAGCCGTCGCCCCGCGCCAGCTCGCCGGCCAGCACGTAGGCGCCGACCAGCGCGAGGCTGGTGCCCTGGCCGGAGGCGGGGGAGGCGCAGTAGGCGGCGTCGCCGACGAGCACGACCCGGCCGGCGGACCAGGTGTCGAGGTGGATGCGGGTGAGGCTGTCGAAGTAGAAGTCCTGGGCCCGCTCCACGTGCTCGAGCAGCGCCGGGACCTCCCAGCCCAGCCCGCTCATGGCCTCGGCGAGCAGCCGCTTCTGCGCGGCGACGTCTCGGCGGTCGTGGTCGAGCGCCGGCGACGACCACAGGAACAGCGCCTTGGCGTCGGTGGCGGCGCGGGTGCTGTAGACCATGGCGGTCCGGCCGGGCGCCACGTGGCAGGCCTCCTCGCGGTCGAGGCCGAGGTGGTTGGGCACGCTGCAGATGGCGACGTAGTGGCCCATCTCCCGGGCGAAGCGCGACTCGTCGCCGAAGGCGAGCCGGCGGGTGGTGGAGTGCACGCCGTCGGCGCCGACCACGACGTCGAACACGCGGGGCGCGCTGTTTTCGAAGGTGACGGTGCCGTCGTCGGCGATGGCGGTGATCGTGTCGTCGAAGACGTACTCCACCTCGTCCCGGGTCAGGTCGAACAGGAGCCGGTTGAGGTCGCCCCGCATGATCTCCTCGTCCTCGCCCTCCCGGCCGCCGAAGATCGCCGCGTCCATCACCGCGACCGGCTTGCCGGCCCGGTTGTAGTGGGTGGCGTGGCGCATGTCGGTGCTGTGCGCCCTGACCTGGTCGAGCAGGCCCATCCGGCGGATCACGTCGAGGGCGGCGCCGCGGATGTCGACCTTGTAGCCGCCGGGCCGGATGGCCGGGGCGCGCTCGACGACGGTGACGGTGTGGCCGTAGCGGCGCAGCCAGTAGGCGGTCGTGGTGCCGGCGATGCTCGCCCCGGAGATCAGGATGTCCATGCCTCGAACGGTACAACTGTGTAAGACGTTTGTGCAAGACGCTTGTGTTAGGTTGTGGCCATGGGAAACAGGGAGGACCTTCTCGCGGGCGCCAAGCTGTGCTTGGTGGAGAAGGGCTACACGCGCACCACCGCCCGCGACATCGCCACCGCCGCCGGCGTCAGCCTCGCCGGCATCGGTTACCACTTCGGTTCCAAGGAGGCGCTGCTCAACGAGGCGCTCTTCGAGGCGATGCGCGAATGGGGCGACGAGCTCGCCGCCGCGCTGGTCTCGGCCGGCGATCCCGGCGTCGCGCCGATGGCGCGGTTCGAGGCGGCCTGGGAGAAGGTGATGGCCTCGTTCGAGACGCTCAGGCCGCTCTGGCTGACCCAGTTCGAGATCGTCGGGCAGATCGACCACCTGCCCGAGGTGCGGGCCCACCTCGCAGCCGGGCTGAACGCCGGGCGGCTCGGGCTGGCCGAGCTCTTCCACGGGGTGGATCCCGAGGCCGAGCCGGAGCGGGCGCGGCGGCTGGGCTCGTACTACCAGGCCATGCTGAGCGGGCTGCTCATGCAGTGGCTCGTCGACCCGGCCTCGGCCCCGACACCGGCGGAGCTGGCCGCCGCCGTCACCGAGATCATGGGCGTCTAGCCGGTGCGGAAGGCGCGCCGGTAGCTGTCCGGCGGCACGCCGACGACCCGCTTGAACTGGCGGCGCAGCGTCGTCGCCGTCCCCATCCCGGTGGCGACGGCGACCGCCTCGACGCTCTCGTCGGTGGCTTCCAGGAGTTCCTGGGCCCGCCGTACGCGCTGGGTCAGCAGCCACTGCAGCGGCGGCTGGCCGAGCGCCGCCCGGAACAGCCGGCCGAGGTGGCGCGTGCTGGTGTTGGCCCGCCGGGCCAGGTCGCTCACGGTGAGCGGCTGGTCCAGCCGCTCCTGCGCCCAGGCCAGCACCCCCGCCAGCGCGTGATCACCGCCGGCCTGCACCGGCGTGGACACGAACTGCGCCTGCCCGCCGGCTCGATGCGGCGCCATGACCAGCCGCCGCGCGACCGAGTTGGCGATGGCCGCGCCGTGGTCGAGCTGCACCAGGTGCAGGCAGAGATCCACCGCGGCGGCCTTGCCCGCCGCGGTGAGCACGCTGCCGTTGTCGGTGTAGAGCACGTCCGGGTCGACCATCGCCAGCGGGTGCCGCGCGCTCAGTTCCTCGGTGTGCGCCCAGTGCGTCGTGGCGTGCCGCCCGTCGAGCAGCCCGGCCGCGCCCAGCACGAACGCGCCGGTGCACAACGAGGCCACCCGCGCCCCGGCCTCGTGCGCCGCCCGCACCGCGTCGACCACCTCGGCCGCGAGCGGCTCGTCGACGTCCGCGCAGGCCGGGACGATCACCGTGTCCGCGCTCGCCAGCCGGTCCAGCCCGTGCTCGGGCTCCACCAGGAACGGCCCCACCCGCACCGGCCGGGGGCCGCACAGCAGCACCTCGTACCAGCCGTTCGTGGCCTCGCGCGGCGGGTTGCCGAAGATCTCGCAGGCCACGCCGAACTCGAAGTGCAGCAGGTTCCCGGCGGCGAGGAGGGCGACGGTAGGCATGTCCGAAAGTGTACGCATGATGGCGTTCCGGACCCTCACACCGGCAGCCCACCGCGCACCAAACTGGGCGCATGACGCACTCCCAGTCCGTGGTGGTCTACGGCGCCACCGGTCACACCGGCCGTTTCGTCGTCGCCGAGCTCCGGCGCCGCGGCTTCACCGCCATCCTGTCCGGCCGCAACGCCGAAGCCCTGGCCCAGCAGGTACGGCAAGCCGCTACCCCCCTGGAAGCCCGCCCGGCCTCCGTGGACGACCCCGCCGCGCTGGATCGCGCCCTGGCCGGAGCCGCGGCGGTCATCAACTGCGCCGGACCCTTCGCCACCACCGCCACCCCGCTCGTCGAGGCCGCCCTGCGCGCCGGCATCCCGTACCTCGACGTCGCCGCCGAGATCGAGGCCAACGCCGCCACCCTGGCCGGTTTCGCCGCCGCCGAGACCCCGGTGATCCCGGCGATGGCCTTCTACGGCGGCCTGGGCGACCTGCTCGTGACCGCCGCGCTGGGCGACTGGACCTCGGCCGACGAGGTCCACGTGGCCTACGGCCTGAGCAGCTGGCACCCCACGCCCGGCACCCGCGCCGCCGGCCAGGTCTCGCACGAGCGCCGGGCCGGCCGCCGCGTCCGCTTCGCCGGCGGTGCTCTGCAGTACCACGACGATGCGGTCACCCAGCAGGACTGGAGCTTCCCCGAGCCGCTCGGCCGCCGCCCGGTGGTCGCGGAGTTCAGCATGGCCGACATCGTCACCGTGCCCAGCCACCTGCCCGTCCCCGAGGTCCGGACCTACATGACCCTGGAGGCGGCCCGGGACCTGGCCGACCAGAGCACCCCGGCCCCGGCCGCGGTGGACGACCTCGGCCGCTCCGACCAGACCTTCGTGGTCGACGTGCTGGTCACGTCGGGCGGGGAGCAACGCCGGGCCACCGCCCGTGGCCAGGACATCTACGCCATCACCGCCCCGCTGGTCGTGGAGGCCCTCGACCGCGTGCTGTCCGGCCGCGTCCGCGCCAGCGGCGTCGCCTCCGCCGGCGCGATGTTCGACGCCCCCGACTTCCTGCGCTCGCTGGAGCCCTACCTCACCGTCACCCTTCCGTCCTGACCAGGATCCCGGCCCGGGCGGCGGCCAGCGCGGCCTCGGCGGCCCGGTCGGCGGCCTGCTCGTCCAGCGCCTCGCCGGTGTTCAGCAGGCTGTAGTAGAGCGGCGCGGACACCGCCGCGATGACCCGGTGCGGGTCGGTCCCGGGCGGCAGCTCGCCCCGCTCCACCGCGTCGGCGGCGCACCCGGCCCACTCGGCGATCCGGACCGCGTAGAACCGATGCAGCGCCACAGCCGCCTGCTCGTCGCAGAGCGAGGCGGCGATGAGCGCCTTGAACAGCGGGCCCTGCCGGGGATGGGTGAGCGTCCTGACCACGAGCCGGGCGTTGGCCCGCAGGTCGGCGGCGATGTCACCGGTGTGCGTGCGGGGCTGCGACTGCGCGGCCATCTCCTCCAGCAGGTCGGCGGCCAGATGGCCGGGGGTGCCCCAGCGCCGGTAGACGGTGGTCTTGCCGGCTCCCGCGGCGCGGGCGATCTCGGCCAGGTCCAGGGCGTGGAAGCCGCGTGCGGCGAGGGCGTCGCCCGCGGCCTGCAGTACGGCGTCCCGGACGCGGGCCGTACGCCCGCCGGGACGGACGCTGCCGGGCGGCGGGGTGGTGGTCATGAAGCCTCCAAACGGGAATCCAGTTCCCTTAAGGGCGGAGATGGTGCTAGGTTTCTTCCATCGTAACGGAACTACAGACCCGTTTACTGTGTGGAAGGACCTCCCATGACCATGACCGCACCCGCCCGGGCGCCCGAGACCCCCCGCCTCACCGGCCGCCTCAAAGTGGTCCTCGTGGTGTTGCTGGTCGCCCAGTTCATGCTGGCCGTCGACTTCTCCATCCTGAACATCGCCCTGCCCGCCATCGGCGACGGCCTGGGCTTCTCGCTGTCCGGGCTGCAGTGGATCGCCACCGCGTTCGCCCTGCCGGCGGCTGGTTTCACCCTGTTGTTCGGCCGCGTGGGTGACCTGCTGGGCCGGCGGCGGATCTTCCTGGGCAGCCTGGCGTTGCTCGGCCTGTCCTCCCTGGTCGGCGGCCTGGCGACGACGCCGGAGATCCTGATCGCCGCCCGGGTGGCCCAGGGACTGGCGACCGCCGCGGCCACCCCGGCCGGGCTCTCGCTGCTGACCACCGCCTTCCCCGAAGGGCCGCTGCGCCGCAAGGCGCTCGGGCTCAACGGCGCCCTGATGTCGGCCGGGTTCACCGCGGGCGCCGTCCTCGGCGGCGTGCTGACCGACCTGCTCTCGTGGCGGTGGGCCTTCTTCGTCAACGTGCCGGTCGCGCTGGCCGTGCTGCTGATCGCCCCGGCGGTGCTGAAGGAGTCCCGGCCGGTCACCCGTCCCCGCATCGACCTGCCCGGCGCCGCGGCCGTCACCCTCGGCCTGCTCGCCCTGGTCTTCGGCCTCACCCAGGCCGGTGAGCACGGCTGGACCCACCCCGTCGCGCTGCTCTCGCTGCTCGCCGGCGTGGTGCTGATGATCACCTTCTACTTCGTCGAGCGCCGGACCCGCGAGCCGCTCGTGCCCGTGCACGTTCTGCGCAAGCGGACCGTGGCCTGGGGCAACATCCTCGGCCTGATCGCCTTCGCCACCGAGACCTCGCTGGTCTACCTGCTCACCCTCTACCTGCAGAAGACGCTCGGCTTCTCCGCCTTCACCGCCGGCATCTCCTTCGGCGTCCTGGGCGCGGGCACCGTGATCGGCGGCCTGATCGCGCCGAAGGTCATGGCCAGGACCTCCGCGACCACCGCCCTCGTCGCCGGCGGGCTGCTCCAGGCCGCCTTCACCGCCGCGCTGCTCTTCCTCGGCACAGGCCCAGCCTCACTGGCCCTGCTCCTGCCCGCCACCTTCCTCGGCGGCGTCGGCAACATGCTGGTCATCGTCGGCTTCATGGTCACCGCCACCACCGGCCTGCCCGACCACGAGCAGGGCCTGGCCACCGGCCTGGCGTCCATGTCGCAGCAGGTCGGCATCACGCTGGGCACCCCGATCATGTCCGCGGTGGTCACCGCCGCCACCGCCGGCGCGATGACCGGCGCGGCCATCCTGCACGGCGTCACCCTCGCCATCGCGGTCAACACCGCCCTCGTCCTGCTCGGCGTCCTCATCGCAGCCACCGTCCTGCGCCGCCGGCACCACGCCGCGCGTTGAACCGCCTAGGGCAGTAAGCCTCGGCCGTAGGCGGTGGCCACGGCCGAGGCTCGGTCGGAGACGCCGAGCTTGGTGTAGATGTGGGCGAGATGGGTCTTCACCGTCGTCTCGCTGATGAACAGCGCCGCGGCCGCCTCCTTGTTGGTGGCGCCCCGGGCCACCAGGGAGAGCACGGTGCGCTCGCGTTCGCTGAGCTCGGCCGGGGGCGGGGTGCGCACCCGGTTGAGCACGAGGGCGGCCACGGCGGGGGAGAGCACCGACTCGCCCGCCGCGGCGGCCCGCACGGCGCGGAAGACCTCGTCGCGCGGGGAGTCCTTGAGCAGGTAGCCGATCGCACCGGCGGCCAGGGCGGGCAGGACGTCCTGGTCGCCGTCGTAGGTGGTCAGCACCAGCACCCGCGCCGACGGCACCCGCTCGGCCAGCCGGGCGATGAACTCGGCCCCGCTGAGGCCGGGCATGCGCAGGTCGGTCAGCACCACGTCAGGCCGCTCGCGCAGCACCACGGCCAGGCCGCGCTCGCCGTCCTCGGCCTCGCCCACGACCTCCAGGTCGGGCTGCTCGACGAACATGCCGCGCAGGCCGTCGCGCACGACAGGGTGGTCGTCGACGATCACCAGCCGGGTGCTCATCGGGGCTCCCGCTCGGCCGCGGCCGGGATGGCGGGGACGGTCACGCTGATCGCGGTGCCCTGGCCGGGGGCCGACTCGACCTCGACCCGCCCGGCGAGCCGTACGACCCGTTGCCGCATGGCGGTGAGCCCGAAGCCGGTGCCGGAGGGCTCGGCCGCGGCGAAGCCCACGCCGTCGTCGCGGATATCGGCCACCACTACATCCTCCATGTACGACAGGGTGACGCCGGTCTTGCCCGCTCGGGCGTGCCGGGCCACGTTGGCCAGCGACTCCTGCACGACCCGGTACACCGTCACCTCGACCTCGGGGTGCAGCAGCCGGGCGGTGCCGGTGACGGTGAAGGCGGCGGTCGTCTCGTGCACCGCGCCCCACTCGGCCACCAGCGCCGACAGCGCCTCCGGCAGCCGGGTCCCGGTCAGCGGGCCCGGCCGCAGGTCGTCCAGCGAGCGGCGCACCTCCGACAGGCTCTCCCTCGCGAGGGTCCGCGCGACGGCCAGGCGCCGCCGTACCGACTCGGCGTCGTGGGCAGCCTCCTCGGCGGCTTCGAGCTGGGTGACGATGCCGGACAGGCCCTGCGCGACGGTGTCGTGGATCTCCCGCGCCAGCCGGCTGCGCTCGCCGGTGACGCCGGTCTGCCGGGCCGCGGCCAGCAGCCTGCCCTGCAGCTCGGCGTTCTCCTGGCCGAGCCGCGCCAGGCGCTGGTTCGCGCTCTCCAGCGCCTCGTTGGCCTCGGCCAGCGCCTGGTTGGCGGCGCGTCGCTGCTCGATCTCCGCCTCAAGGGCACGGATGCTCCAGCCGATGAACGCCGCCAGCGCCGCCCCGGTGACCGCCAGGGCGACCGACCACGGTCCCTCGTTGGACAGCAGGGCGTTCGGGCCGCCCACCGCGACCACGGACGTGACCGCCACCCCCAGGTAGGCGTAGACGCCGGGCAACGTGGCGAAGGCGGTGGGAAAGCAGGCCAGCACCAGGAGCCCGTAGGCCGGATGCCGCGCGAACAGCACCCCGGCCACCGCGACCAGCACGGCGAAGTAGACCGCCATCGGCAGCAGTTCGCGCTCGGGCCAGGCGGGGTGCGCCATGACCATCCACCAGTGCCAGCCGGCCAGCAGCAGGGACAGCCCGGCGTCGACCGCCCGTTCGGTGAGCGGCACCGACGAGTCGGCCACCGCGATCAGGGCGGCGACGCCGAGCAGGAACAGCAGCAGGGTTCGCCAGGCCTTCTCCCAGTCCTTGACCATGCCGCCCTCGCCCTCACTTGCGCCGGTAGGTCAGGCGCCGCAGCAGCGTCTCGGCCGGTCCGCGCACTCCCGTCCGGCGCATGACCTCGGCCGCCACCACCGTCGCGGCCCACGTGCCGAGGGCGAGCGCGACCGTCGCGGCGGATCCCAACCGGCCACCGAGCCCGATCGTATAAGGGGGCAAAAGCGCCACAAAGACCACCGACTGGAGAAGATAACACGTCATCGACCGCTGCCCGCAGGCCGACAACGCGGTCACGATCACTCCGCGCCGGGCCCCGATCCGCTGCGCGAGCAGGCCGATCACCGCCGCGTACCCCAGCCCGGCGGCGATCCCGGTGACCACGTGCAACGCGTTCAGCCCCACGATCGCGCCGGGGTCGGTGACGTCCACGAACTTGGTCGCCGCCAGCGCCACCGGCAGCCCCCCGGCCACACCCAGCAGCGGCCCCCACAGCGCGGCCCGCCGTACCAGACCATCCGGTACGGCAAGCAGCTCCCGCCGCCCCGCCCAGACGCCCACCAGCGCGGCGGTGAACACCCCGGTCATCCCGACCGGCGTCATGACCCACTCGATCGGCCGCAGCCCCAGCGCGGTCAGCGGGTCCTCGACCGCGAGCGACCAGAAGATGCTCCGCTCGCCCGACCCGGCCGGCGTGCTGTAGGCCAGCGCGGACAACAACGCGACCGGGACCAGCCACACCGCGCCGAGCACCAGCAACGTCCGGTCACGCACCCGCAGCAACCGGACCAGCGCGAGCCCGACCAGCCCGTAGACCCCGAGCACGTCCCCGGAGAACAGCAGTAACGCGTGGACCGCGCCGAACAGCAGCAGCCACAGGCTGCGCCGCTTCAGCACCCGCCGGCCCTCCAGGTCGTCGCGCCGCCGGTTCCAGATCTGCACCATCCCGTAGCCGAACAGCGCGGCGAACATCGGGTAGGCCCGCCCGTCGACCAGCGACATGGTCAGCGCCGCGGCCACCCGGTCCGGAAGGTCGTGCTCGACGATGTGCTGCCGGACGCCGTACGGCCGGCCGTACAGGTAGACGGCGGAGTTGGCCACGGCGATCAACGCCAGCATGGCCCCTCTGGCCAGGTCGGGAGCGAGCTGCCGCTCGCCCTCGCCGACCGGGCGCAACCCCAGGGTGGCAACCATGTTCTCTCCTCGACTCGATGTCTCCTCGAGTCTGGAAGAGAGGCCCCTCCCGGCGAATCGTGCGACCGTGCGCACCTGGACGGCGGACGGACGACACCGCCCATCCTCCATTCGGAGGATGCCGAATGGGCTTGACCTTCCCCCAAGGGGAACCTCGCACGATTGCCCCATGACGAACAACGCGCTCCACACCGCCGCCACCCGCCTCCAGGACCAGATCGCCGCCGGCTGCGAGGCCAACGCCATCCCCGGCTTCGCCGCCGGCCTCTACCACGCCGGCGAGCAGGTCGTCGTGGCCCACGGCCTGGCCAACGTCACCACCGGCGCCCCGATGCTCCAGGACACCGGCTTCCTGCTCGGCTCGGTCACCAAGGTCCTCACCACCACGCTCGTCCTCCAGCAGGTCGAGCGCGGCGTGCTCGACCTGGACGCGCCGGTCGTGCGCTACCTGCCGGACTTCGCGCTCACCGAGCCGGGCGTCGCGGACAAGATCCTCCTGCGCCACCTGATCGGGCACACCAACGGCATCGACGCCGACCTCTACTTCCCGGCCGACAAGGGCCGCGACGCCCTCAAGACCTACGTCCACGGCCTGGCCCGTACCAGCGGCGCCCTGTTCGAGCCCGGCGAGCAGCTCAGCTACTCCAACGGCGGCATGATCGTCGCCGGCCGCGTGCTCGAAGTGGTGACCGGCCTGTCCTTCCCCGAACTGCTCGCCCGCGACATCTACCGCCCGGTCGGCATGACGGACTCCAGCACCTCGGCGGAGGAGGCCATCCTGCGCAGCACCGCGATCGGCCACTTCCTGGACGTCGAGACGATGTCGGCCCGGCCGACCGGCATGTTCACCCTGCCCGACACCTGGGGACCGGCGGGCGGCACCCCGATCGGCACCGTCGCCGACCTGCTCGCCTTCGGCCGCACCCACCTCGCCGGCGGCGTGGCCCCGACCGGCGCCCGCATCCTGTCGGCCGAGTCGACGGCCCTGATGCAGCAGGTCTCCTTCGACCTGGACACCCCCAACTCGCCGCCCATGGGCCTGGGCTGGGTCCTGTACCCGTTCGGCGAGACCACCGTCCTGGCCATGTCGGGCGCCTCGCCCGGCGGGGTCTCCATCCTGTGCGTGCTGCCCGAACACGACCTGGTCTTCGTCGCCTTCGGCAACAACCCGGCGGCGCTGCTGCTCCAGGACCAGCTCCTGCAGTGGCTGCTGACCGAGCACCTGGGCGTCGCGATCCCCAGGCTGATCACCGAGGTCGAGCAGGACGTCGACCTCACCCCGTACGCCGGCACCTACCGCTCCGACCAGCTCCGCATCGAGGTGAGCATCGTGGACGGGCAGCTCGAGGAGCGGACGGTCTACGAGCCGGCGGACGCGTCGCAGGAGCACATCTTCACCCAGTTCGCCGGGGGCGCGATCTCCGGGCCGCCGCAGCGGTACGTCCCCATCCGGCCGGGGCTGTTCGCGCCGGCGGACTACCCGCTGGAGTCCTTCGACGGGTACCTGCGGCTGCTGCTGGTCTCCTTCCACGACGTCCGCGACGGGCAGGCCCGCTTCCGCAACGGCGGCGGCCGCCTCACCCGCCGCGCCTGACCCCCGCTCCTCCGCCGGTGGAAGGATGTCCCTCATGTTCACGATCGGCCAGTTGGCGGACTACGCCGGAGTGACCGCCAAGGCGATCCGCCACTACCACGACCGCGGCCTGTTCGCCGAGCCGGAGCGCGACGCCTCCGGCTACCGCCGCTACACCGCCCAGGACGCCGTCACCCTCGTCAAGATCAGGATCCTGGCCGACGCCGGCGTGCCCCTGGCCCGCGCCAAGGAACTGCTCGACGCCGACCCCGACACCCTCGCCGCCGCCATCACCGAGATCGACGCGCAGATCCAGCACCGCATGGCCGAGCTGGCCCGGGCCCGCGAGCAACTGGCCCGGCTGCGCGGCGGCGACCGCCTCTTCGTCACCCCCGAGGTCGCCGACTACCTCGACCAGCTCCGCGCCCTCGGCGTCAGCGAACGCGCCATCCAGGTCGAACGCGACGGCTGGATCCTCATGCAGAACGCCTCACCCGAGGACGCGGCCCGCTGGGTCACCGAGAAGCGCCGGCTGATCGACGACCCCGACTTCCGCGCCCTCTACCTCGACCACGACGCCGCCTTCCACTGGCACCCGGACGACCCCCGGCTCCCCGAACTCGCCGCCCGCACCCGCGCCTGGTTCACCGGCCACGCCTCCGAGTCCGAGACCCAGCCGGTCCACAACGAGGCCGTCGCCCGCCTGGCCGCCCAGACCCAGCCCGGCGCCTCCTCTCCGGCCTGGGACCGGCTCGCCCGCCTGCTCGACGAGTGAGTTCACAGCCCGTCCCGGTCGTGCCAGTGCTGCTGCCAGCGCCGGTCGATGGCCTCGGCGGCGGACTGGTAGCGGATGTCGGTGGACAGGCGGAACACCCCGCCCGCGTCGTGGTTGTCCAGCGAGGCATGGATGACGTGCGCGTTGTGGATCATCAGATCCCCGGCCGCGAAGCCGGTGACAAGCCACCTGCTGTCGTACTGCTCAGCCAGGGCCGGCAGGTCCGCGGTCATGGACGCGGCCGGGCGCTTCAACGTCCCGGCGGCCTCCTCCGCCAGCACGCGGTGATGGCTGCCCTCCAGGTAGATCAGCGGCCCGCGACTGACCGGGATGTCACCCAGCGGGATCCACGACGACAGCACCTGGTCACTGCCCTCGCGCAGGTAGACCAGGTCGTAGTGGGCCTGCGTCGCGGTGCCGATCCCCGACTCGCCGGGACCGACGTGCCGGATGATCTTCCGCCGGTGCAGATGCAGCTCGTCGGCGCCCAGAAACCACCGGTGAAAGGCCACCAGCCGGGGATCGCGGCACAGCGCCTCGTACTCCGGCCCCGGAACGAGCTCCCCGAACAGCACCCGCCGCAGCACCTCCCGGTCGACCGCCCCGGACGCCGCCGCGATCCCCTCACCCGGGTCGGTCCCCGGCCTGGTCAGCCCGCTGGACGCCAGCCGGGTGAAGTAGTGCCGCCGGAACCCGAGGACGGTCTCCCGGTCGAAGAACCCCGGCAGGAACAGGTACCCGTCGCGCCGGAACCGGGCGCGCAGGGCGGTGAGGTCAGTGCGGTCGGCCACCGGCTCCAAGCGGCCCAGCCGGCGCGGATCGAGCCGGTACCCGTTGGAGGTCAGGACTCCTGTCGAAGTGGCAAGTCGGCTATCGTGCATGCGAATCATCCTTCAGCCTGGACCGATCACCAGGCCATGGACTGGATCCGCTGGAATCAGGACTCCTGTCGACCAGGGGAGCACAACTCGTGGCCGCCGTCGCCCACTACCTCACCCCACCCACCGAGGTCCTCGCCCTGGGCCTGGCCGTCACCGGCGTCGGCTGGATCACCGGCCAGCGTGCGAGCCAGACCGGACGCGTGCTGACCGGGTACGCCGGGGTGTTCGTCACCGAGGGGTCCGGGCGGGTCGCCCTCCGGGGACGGCCCGGGCAGCCGGTGACGGCGGGCTCGTTCTTCTGGCTGCCGCCCGGCATCCCGCACACCTACGGCCCCGGGCCGTCGGGCTGGTCGGAGCGCTGGGTGCTGTTCGAGGGACCCGCCGCGGGCCGCTACGAGGACCTCGGTTACCTCGGCGGCGGCCCCGCCCTGGTCGTCCCGGTCGACCGGCGGGAGACGGAGGCCGCCTTCGACCGGCTCCTCGACCTGGCCGGACAGCCCGACACCCTCGCCCGCCACGTGTCCGGGGTCGCCGCCCTGCACACCCTGATCACCACCGTCGGCATCGAGACCTACCCCGGCTCCGCCGCGTCCGCCGGTTTGTCGGTGCTTTCCCATACCCGGCGGGACATCGGGCGGCGCGCTCTGGAGATCCTCGCCCGCGACGCCGCCCGCCCCGTCAGCATGGCCGCCGTAGCCCGCGAGCTCTCGGTCTCCCGCGACACCCTAGCCACCGCGGTCCGCCGCCTCACCGGCTCGACCCCCACCGACTACCTCACCCGGCTCCGGCTCGACCGCGCCAAGTCCCTCTTGGCCGGAACCGACCTCCCCATCGCCCAGGTGGCCGGCGCGGTCGGCTACCCCGACCCGTCCTACTTCACCAGGGCCTTCACCCGCTGGACCGGCGTCACCCCGACCGCCTTCCGCCGTCAGCAGACCCTCTGACCTCAGACGTCCCAGGCCACCGGCAGGCTCTTGACCCCGTAGATGTCCGCGAACTCCGGCCGAAGCACGATCTCCTCCTCCGGTACGGCCAGCCGCAACGTCGGAAACCGGTCGAACAACGCCGGCAGCGCGATCCGCATCTCCACCCGGGCGAGCTGCGCCCCCAGGCACAGGTGGATCCCGTGCCCGAAGGCCAGATGCCCGCCCTCCTGCCGCCGCACGTCCAGCCGGTGCGGATCGCTGAACCGCTCAGGGTCCCGGTTCGCGGTGTTGTAGGACAGGATGACCATCGTCCCCGCCTCGATGAGCTGACCGCCGAGCTCGACATCCTCCAGAGCCACCCGCTGAGAGGACCTGGCGACGGTCAGGAAGCGCAGCAACTCCTCCACAGCCGTGTCGGCCAGCTCAGGCTCGGCGCGCAGCGCGGCCAACTGCTCCGGGTTGCGCAGCAGCGCGTACGTGCCGAGCGCGAGCGTGTTGGCGGTGGTGTCGAACCCGGCCGCGAGCAGGATCAGCGCGACCCCGCGCAGTTCCTCGTCGTCGAGGTCTGTCTCGGTGAGCTCGCTGAGGATGTCGTCGGTGGGGTTGGCGCGCTTGGCCGCGACCAGTTCGGCGAGGTACTCCTGGGTCGCGACGTAGGCCGCGATCAACGTCTCGTCGTCGGTCTCCCCGCTCAGGAAGGACTCGACCTGGCTCTGGAACCGTCCCCGATCCTCGTACGGCACGCCGAGCAGTTCGCAGATGACCATGGCCGGGATCGGCTTGGCGAAGGCGGCCACCAGGTCGGAGCCCGGCCCGGCCTGCTCCAGGGCGTCGAGGTGCTGGGTGGTGATCTCCTCGATGCGCTCGGCCAGCAGCCGCATCCGCCGGGCGGTGAACCGGCCCGCCAGCGGCTTGCGGTACCTGCTGTGCCTGGGGTCGTCCATCAGCAGGAACTCGCCGGGCGGCGCGGGCGGTACCTCGATGTCGCCGTAGTCGATGAGCGGGTGGTGCCGCATGAGCTCCTTGCGCGAGCTGAACCGCGTGTCCACCAGGACGGACCTGATCAGGTCGTACCCGGTGACCACCCAGCCCTCGTGCCCGTCGGGGAACCTCAGGCGGCTGATCGGGCTGTGCTCACGGGCTTCGAGAAGCTCAGCGGGCGGGTCGAAGGGACAGCCGGCGCGGCGCGCGGTCGGCATGGCGGCGAGGGTGTGGACGGCTTCGCTCACGAGCGTGCTCCAATCGCGATATTACTCGATGGGATCCAGGGATCCGCTTTTCCGAAAAGGCAGGGGGTCAGGACACCTTGCGGCGGTAGATCCGCATCGCGAAGCCGAACACCACGACCAGGAGCCCGACACACCACGCGAGCGCGATCCAGATGTCGGTGCCGACCGGCTGCTGGTCGAACAGCGCCCGGATCGCGTTCACGATCGCGGTCACCGGCTGGTGCTCGGCGAAGAAGCGCACCGGTCCGGACATGCTGTCGGTGGGGACGAAGGCCGAGCTCAGGAAGGGCAGGAAGATGAGCGGGTAGGAGAACGCGCTCGCCCCCTCGACCGTCTTAGCGGTCAGCCCCGGAATGATCGCCAACCAGGTCAGCGCCAGCGTGAACAGCAACATGATCCCCGCGACCGCCAGCCAGGCCAGCACGCCCGCCCCCGAGCGGAACCCCATCAGCAGCGCGACCAGCACGACCACCACCAGCGAGATCACGTTCGCGACCACCGAGGTCAGCACGTGGGCCCACAACACCGACGAGCGGGCGATCGGCATCGACTGGAACCGCTCGAAGATGCCGCCCTTCATGTCGAGGAAGAGCCGGTAGGCCGTGTAGGCCACGCCCGAGGCGACCGTGATGAGCAGGATGCCCGGCAGCAGGTAGTCGACGTACGCCCCCGAGCCGGTCTTGATCGCCCCGCCGAACACGTACACGAACAGCAGCAGGAACGCGATCGGCATGATCGTCGTCGTGATGATCGTGTCGGGGCTGCGCATGATGTGCCGCAACGACCGGCCCAGCAGGGCGGTCGTGTCGCTGAAGAAGTGCCTGGACATCAGGAGGCCTTTCCGGGGGTGCCGACGAGGGAGAGGAAGACGTCTTCGAGGGTGGGCTGCTTCTCCACGTACTCGACCTTGGCCGGGGGGAGGAGCTGCTTCAGTTCGGCGAGGGTGCCGTTGACGATGATCCGGCCCTCGTGCAGGATCGCGATGCGATCCGCGAGCTGCTCGGCCTCGTCGAGGTACTGCGTGGTCAGCAGCACGGTGGTGCCGCGTCCGGCGAGCTCCTTGACCGCGTCCCAGACCTCGATGCGGGCCTGGGGGTCGAGGCCGGTGGTCGGCTCGTCGAGGAAGATCACCGGCGGGTCGCCGATCAGGCTCATCGCGATGTCGAGCCGGCGGCGCATGCCGCCCGAGTACGTCCCCACCCGCCGCCCGCCCGCCTCGGTCAGCGAGAAGCGCGCGAGCAGGTCGTCCGCGATCCGGCCCGGATCCTTCAGGTGCCGCAGCCGAGCCACCAGCATCAGGTTCTCCCGCCCGCTCAGCACCTCGTCCACCGCCGCGAACTGGCCGGTCAGGCTGATCGACTCACGCACGTCCGCCGCCTTCTTCGCGACGTCGAACCCGTTGACGCTGGCCGTACCCGCGTCGGCCTTGAGCAGGGTGGACAGGATCTTCACCGCCGTGGTCTTGCCGGCCCCGTTGGAGCCGAGCAGGGCGAAGATGCTGCCCCGCGCCACGTCGAAGTCGACGCCGCGCAGTACTTGCAGGTCTTTGTACGACTTGCGCAGCCCCTTGACGTGAATCGCCGGGGCGTGCGCTTGGAGGGTGGTCATGGGGGAGTCCCGTCTCTCTCATCCGTGCTGTCTGTCTTGGCTGTACGGCTTACTGATCGCCTGCTGCTTCCTCGATCGCCTGGTTGAGCCGGTCCCGCTCGCGACTGACCCAGCCCCCGCCCGCGTAGTTGTTCAGGAACGCCTCGGCGAACTCCGCCGGGTCATGCCCGACCACAACCCGCAGCGGCGTCCGATCCGCCGCACTCTGCTCGAACAACTCCACAAGGTCGTCCAGCATCTGCAGCAGGCTCTCGGCGTCGTCGGTCGGCCCGAACTGCGTCATGTACCGCTGCAGCGCCTCGACCGCGGCCCGGTACTCCGCCGGCAACCGCTGCACCCGCGCCCGGTAGTTCCGGTACCGCTTCTTGTCCTCCAGCGGCCCCGTGACCTTCTCCAGGTAGTGGCGCAACGAGCTCTTCTTCTCGTTCGGCTCGGTGGTCATCTCCGGCTGTCCCCTTCATGAAGCTGTCCGATGCGTTCGGCAAGGAAGTCCCAGTTCGCCCAGAACTCATCCAGTGCCGCCCGCCCCTCGGTGTTGAGCGAGTACACCTTCCGCGGCGGCCCCTTCTCGGAGGTCACCCTCTCCACGTCCACCAGCCCGCGCTGCTCGATCCGGACAAGGAGGGCGTAGATCGTCCCCTCCGCGATCTCGACGAACCCCTGCTCCCGCAACCGGGCCGTGATCTCGTACCCATACGCGGGCCGGACGGCCAGGATCGCCAGCACGATGCCTTCCAGCGTGCCCTTGAGCATCTCGGTCAACTGCTTACCCACGAGGGCACCCGCCTATTCGGTGTCGCTAGGTACCACTACAAAGTAACACCGACTACCAGTACCTAGCAACACCAAATACCGGCGCTCCCCGACCCTCAGCCCACCCCTCGCCGGGGATCCCACCGCCGGCCGTTACTCACCCCGCAGCTCATGCACACCACCCAGTCCCGAAGCATCCCCTCCTCATCCATGACGGCCTCGCCGGCGACAAGAACCTGCTCTTCCCCGCACCGGTAGCAGTCCCCGTCCTCCTGCAGGTACCGCATCACCCGCAGCTCTTCACCCTCATGCGCCTGAACCCCAACCCACCCGCACCCCGAACAAACCCACCACACCTCAGGCCTGAGCCGCCGCGCCGTCCCACCCCGCCGCCGCGCCCGCCCGTTCGCCAGCGGCACCCACCGCAACCCCTGCCCACACCCCGGGCACCCTGGCGGCGCCGGCTCCTCACTCCGCGGCTCATGCAGCGCCACCACCGGCGTACACCCCCACACCGCCACGGACTCTCCCCGCCCACTCACCCGCAGCCGCCACCCCGTGTCCCCCGTGCCGGCCTCGGCCTCCACGCTCCACGGATGCGGCGGCCGCTCAGGCACCACCCGCGAAACCACCCACCCCGCCGCCCCCAGCCACCCCTCGACCGCGGCGACCAGATCCCCAACTCCGGCCCTGGCCTCCACCCCCTGCACATGCAGCGAGTACTGGAACCGAAGCGCCTCCCCGCTCTCCTCCCAGGCCCCGATCTCCGGCTGCTCCGGCACCCGAACCCGCGCCCCCGGATCGCCCGAAACCTCCGCAACCAGCCCCCGCACCTGCCCGCAGAGCCAATCCCGAGCCCGATCCAACTCCTCCCGCGCCCCCGGCACCCGTGTCACCACAACCCCCTCCTCGGCCGGCCCCCAAGCAGAGCACCGCCCCTCAGCTCCGGGGAGGCGGAAGAACTACCGAACCCCGGCGGGCGTGAGCGGCTACCAGCGGTGGTGCACCTGTGCGCGGATCCGCCCGTCATAGATCTCCCGTACGGCCCGCAGCGTCGCCTCGGGCAGAGGAGCCAGTGCGGCGGCCGCCGCGTTGGCCCTGGCCTGCTCGGGTGAACGGGCGCCAGGGATGACCGTGGTCACGCCAGGCTGCTGGATGATCCAGCGCAGCGCGGTCTGCGCGGGCGTGGCGCCTTCGGGGGCCAGCGCGGAGAACTCCACGGCCGCCTCGACGCCGGTCGCGAAGTCCACGCCGGAGAACGTCTCGCCCTGGTCGAACGACTCGCCGTGCCGGTTGTAGGTGCGGTGGTCGTCGGCGGCGAAGACGGTGTCCTTGGTGTACGCGCCGGACAGCAGCCCCGAGGCCAGCGGCACGCGGGCGATGATCCCCACCCCCGCCTCGGCCGCGGCGGGCAGTACCCGCTCGAGCGGCTTGAGCCTGAACACGTTGAAGATGATCTGCACGCTGGCCGTGCCCGGCCGCGCGATCGCGGTCAGCGCCTCCTCACAGCTCTCCACGCTCACCCCGTAGGCGGCGATCCTGCCCTCCTCGACCAGGGTGTCCAGCGCGTCGAAGACCGCGTCGGAGGAGTAGACCGGTGTGGGCGGGCAGTGCAGCTGCACCAGGTCGAGACGGTCCGTCCCGAGGTTGGCGCGGGACCTGTCGGTCCAGGCGCGGAAGTTGTCGAGGGTGTAGTGGGCGGGGTCGAGCGCCGCCCTGCGGCCCATCTTGGTGGCGACCACGACGTCGGCGTCGGGGCGCTCGCGCAGGTAGGCGCCGATCAACTGCTCGCTGCGGCCGTCGCCGTACACGTCGGCGGTGTCGAAGAAGGTCACTCCCTCCTCGACGGCCGTGTCGAGGAGCGCCAGCGCGTCCTTCTCCTCCACCTGGCCCCAGTCCGCGCCGAGCTGCCACGTGCCCAGCCCGATGACCGACACCCGCCGGCCGGTCCTGCCGATGATCCGCTGCTCCATGCCCTCAGCATCGTGGGCCCGGTGACGGGCTGTCCAATGGCCCTGCCGATCGACCTGTCAGGGCGCGGTCCCGCCTCCGGCAGCCTCCTGCCCTATGCCGGCAGTGCGGAGGTCACCGCCGACAGGCAGCGCTCCACGACGGGCCGGGGGTCGAACGCGTAGGTGCCGTCGCCGAAGAGCTCGAAGGTCATGCTCCCGCCGTACCCTCTGCGCTCCAGCGCGGCCAGGTAGTCGGCGAGCGGGAGCTCGCCGTCGCCCCACGCCAGGTGGCCCGCGGGGCTGCCGTCGATGAGGTGCACGTGGCGCACCCTGTCGCCGAGAGAGTCGAAGTAGTCGTCGACGCTCTCGCCGGCCACCGCCATGCCGACCGTGTCGAGCACGGCGCCGACGTTCGCCGAGCCGATCTCGTCGAGCATCCTGGCCAGTGTCCGCGAGTCGTTGACGAGGTTCGACTCCACCCGCTGCAGCGGCTCCACCACGCAGGTCACCCCGAGGCTCCCCGCGTAGGCGGCGATCTCGCCGATCGCGTCCACGGAGCGGCGCCATGCCGCCTGCGGCGGCTCGTCCTCGAAGCCGCGGCCCGGGGTCAGCAGGAGCAGCTCCGCTCCGAGCTCCGCGGCCAGTTCGGCGGCGCGGCGGAACATGGCGATGCTCGCCGCGCGCAGCCAGGTGACGGGCGAGGCCACGTTGACCGGGTACATCACCTGCTCGGGCGTGAGGCAGTGCACGCTGAGCCCGCGCGCCTGCGCGCTTCGCCGTACGGCCCGCGCCTCGGCGTCGCTCACCTGCGGGATGTGGAACTGCGGCGCGATGCCCCACAGCTCCAGCTTCTCGCGGCCCAGCTCGGCGGCGTCGTCGAGGAAGCGCTCGAACGGCAGCAGGTGGTAGGCGAAGTTCGAGCCGGTGAGCCGCTGGAGTGAGAGTGTCATGGCGAGCTCCGTCACTTGCCGATGCCGTCGGCGAGACCTTTGACGATGTAACGCTGGCCGAAGATGAAGAGCAGCACCACGGGGACGGCCGCGATCACCATGCCGGCGAAGACGACGGGATACTCCGTGCCGTGCTTGCTCATCAGGCTGGTCAGACCCACGGGAAGGGTCTGCACACCGCTGCCGCTGGTGAACACCATCGCGAAGAGGTACTCGTTCCAGGCGAACAGGACGTGCAGCAGGACCGTCGAGGTGATGATCGGTTTGCTCATCGGCAGGATGATGCGCCAGAAGGCGGTCCACCGGCCCGCACCGTCCATCTCGGCGGCCTCGTCGACCTCGCGCGGGAGATCGATCATGTAGGCGCGGATGAGGAAGGTGGTGAACGGCACGCGGAAGGCGGTGTACAGGATGAGCAGCGCCCAGAAGCTGTTGTACAGCCCCATCGCCTGGAACATCTTCACCAGCGGCACGAGCGCCACGGTCGGGGCGAGCATGAGCCCGCCGAGGATCAGCGCGGTGATCGTCTTGTTGAAGGGGATGGTGACCCTGGTGAGGCCGTAGGCGGCCCACGCGCTGATGAAGACCGTGGCGATCGTGGAGGTCACCGTGACGAGCACGCTGGTGGTGAGGTAGTCGTTCACCCCCCTGTTCCATGCCTTCTGGTAGTTCGTGAAGCTCCAGTCGACGGGCAGGGCGAACGGGTTGCCGAACAGCTCGGCGTTGGTCTTGAACCCGTTGAGCGCCATCCACAGCAGCGGGTAGAGCACGATCACCGCGAGGCCGAGGAGGAAGGCCCACAGGAAAACGCGTGCGATCACGCCGAGGAAGCTCAGGCGCTTCACCATTCCACCCTTCGTCTGCGAGTGACCCACAGCTGCGCCATGGCGATGCCGAGCGTGACCACGAAGATCACCGTCGCGATGGCCGCGGCGTAGCCGAAGTTGTTGCGGACGAACCCGCTGCGGTAGAGCCACGTGCCCATGACCTGCGTCGAGTTGTTCGGCCCTCCGCTGGTCATGACCATGACCTCGTTGAACACCTGGAAAGCCCCTGAGATGGTCACCATCGTCATGAGCCCGGTCATCTCGCGCACCAGGGGCACGGTGACGTGGACGAAACGGCGGATCGGCCCGGTGCCGTCGATGGCGGCGGCGCCGTACAGCTCGGAGGGGATGCGCTGGATCGCGACGGCGAACAGCAGGGTGGAGTAGCCGAAGCCCTGCCACTGGCTCATCGCGATGATCGCGAACATCGCGGTGCTCTCCTGGCCCAGCCACGACTGGTCGAACAGCCCGAGCCCCACCGCCTCGAGCGCGTGGTTGAGCGGGCCGAGGTTCGGCTCGTAGATGAAGTAGAAGAGCAGGCCGGCGACCGTCAGCGAGATCGCCGACGGGAGGAAGTAGATCGCCCTGAGGCTGCGCCGCCACCGGTCGCTGCGGACGCTCTCGATGAGCGCGGCCAGCAGCAGCGCGCCGAAGACCTGGAAGACGATCGAGACCACCGCGTAGAGCAGGTTGTTCCCGAACGAGGACCAGAAGATCGGGTCGTCGAGGAGCTTGGTGTAGTTGTCGAGCCCGACGAACTCCTGGTCCCCGCTGTAGATGTCCCACTTGAGCGCGCTGAACCCGAAGTTCTGCACGAGCGGCAGGTAGACGAACACCCCGACGAGCACGAGGGCGGGGACGACCCACGCGAGCCCGAGCGTCCGCTGGACGATGGCGCGCACCGGACTACTGGGCAGACTCTGAGGCCTGGCGGACGCTCTCGAGCACCTGCTCGGGCCGCTTGGCGCCGGTGATGAGCGCCTCGCCGCCCGCCAGCCATGCGTCGGCCACCTCGGGAACCGTCACCATGTCCAGCCAGCTGACCAGCTCGGGTGCCTGGTTGACCAGCTCGATGCCCTCGAAGACGGCCTTGCTCGAGGTGTCGGGGGTGACGGCGCCGACGACCGTGCTGGGCTGGCCGTACGGGGGAGCGGAGAGGGTCTTCGCGTTCTCCTGCTCGGTGACGAACTTCATGAAGTCGACGGCGAGCGCGGCACGCGGCGACTTGGCGTTGACCAGGTAGCCCTCGGGCGCCCCTTCGATCGCCTTGGGGTTGCCCGCGGCGCCGGAGGGAACCGGCAGCGGGAAGATGCCGAACTCCTCGGGGGTCAGCCCGCGGCCGGCCGTCGCGTTGTCGAACTCCAGGATCTCCTGGTAGTACATGGCGGCCTTGCCGTTGGAGAAGGCCTCCTGTGCGGAGGTGTAGAGCACGCCGTTGGTGCCGCTGCCCGTGTCGGTGCAGGTGTCGACGAGGGTCTTGAACTGCTTGAGCGCGGCGACGTAGCCGGGGTCGTCCAGCTTGGCCGTCGAGGGGTGGAAGTCGGCGCGCAGGGTGGCGTTCGGCACGTTGTAGGCGAACAGCTGCTGGAGGTAGTGCAGCGCGGGCCAGCCGTCCTTGTTGCCGAAGGCGATGGGCTCGTAGCCGGCCTTGCGCAGGGTGGCGCAGCTGCTGATGAGCTCCTCGAAGCTGGTGGGCGGCTTGACGCCCGCCTTGGTGAAGGCGGCCTTGTTGTAGCCCATGAACTTGCCGTTGTTGTAGAGCGGGATCCCGTAGTAGCGGCCGTCATAGGCGAAGGCCGACAGGGAGGCCTTGCTGAAGGACTTGCCCCACTCGGTGTCGGGGCCGATCACCTTGGTGAGGTCGGCCGCGCGACCGCCGCGGACGTAGTTCTCCGCCCAGTTGCCGGTCCATGAGAAGTAGATGTCAGGCAGCGCGCCGGAGGCGGTCAGCGTCTTCGACTTGTCCTTGATGCTCTGGTCGGTCTCCTGGATGAGCTCGACCTTCACCCCCGGATGGTTCTTCTCGTAGGCGGCCGCGAGCTTCTCGAAGTACGGGCTCAGCGGTTCGCCGGCGAACTTGGTGAGGATGCTGAGCGTGCCGGAGAACTCCGGCTTCGCCGTGACGTCGGCTGCGGGAGCCTCGCCCGAGCCACCGGCACAGCCGGTGAGGGCGAGCGTTCCGAGCAGTGCCGCGAACGTCGTCAGTGGGCGCATGGGCTTCCTTTCTCTCGGGGGGAGAGGGGACCGCCGGTGCAGTGGCACCTCAGATCCGCTTGGTGAGGGCTGACTGTACAGACGAACTGATACCGGTACCAGACTCAAGCGCAAGATCTTTAATGTTGTGGCGTTGAGCTGCTGTATTGACGTCGATAGCGGCGCTGTGTCAGCGTGATGGCCGCGTGATACCGGTCTCAGGTTGGCCGCACACTCCCGAAAGGACGCGATGATGCTCGGATTCAACGAGCCCGAATTCCTCTCTCAGACGGCGAGCGCGGTGGCACTGCGCCCCCAGATCGAGAAGCTCGTCGACCGCCTCGTGGACGAGGGGTTCGACAACCTCTTCCTCGTCGGCGCGGGCGGGACATACGCCCAGATGTGGCCGTACGAGCACCTCGCCAGGCGGGCCTCCAGCCTGCCCGTGCGCTCGGCGATCGCGGCGGAGCTGATCGTCTCCGGTGACGCCACCCTGGGTGAGCGCTCCGTGGTGATCTTCACCTCGGTCTCGGGCACGACCGACGACAGCATCCGCGCCATCGAGTACTGCAAGGCCAAGGGCGCCTACACGGTCGGTTTCACCGGCTACGCCGACTCGCCCGTCGCCCAGAGCGTCGACGTGGCGCTCGTCTCCGAGCCGAAGACCTGGCCCTTCGACCTGCAGATGCTGCTGTTCATGGGACGGCTGCTGGCCCGCAGGGGCGAGTTCGACGGCTACGAGAAGCTCGCCGACGAGCTCGCGGGCATCCCCGGCGTCCTCGTCGAGGTCGCGAAACAGGCCGAGCCCGTGGCCGCCGGCTTCGCCGAGGCACACCAGGACACCGACTACCACTTCCTCGTCGGCGGCGGAAACCTCTGGGGCTTCACCTACCTCTACTCGATGTGCATCCTCGAGGAGATGCAGTGGCTGCGCACCACCAGGGTGCACAGCGCCGAGTTCTTCCACGGCTCGCTCGAGCTGATCGAGAAGGACACCAGCGTGGTCATCTTCCAGGGCGAGGACGAGACGCGCGCCCTCACCGACCGGGTCGAGGCCTTCGCCAGGCGGGTCTCGGACGACGTCACCGTCTTCGACACCCGTGACTACCCGCTCGAGGGGATCAGCCCCGAGTTCCGCGGCCTGCTCGCGCCACTGGTCCTCGACACCGTGCTGAGCAGGGTCAGCAAGCACCTGGAGCGCGTCCGCGACCACTCGCTCGACCTGCGCCGCTACTACCGGGTCATGGAGTACTGAGCACCCCTGCGCCCCGTCCGCACCACCTGGGCGGGGCGCGCTCCCTCGCCCTCACTCGCCCGCGCACAGGAGAACCATGAGAGTCCTCGGCTTCGGTGACAACATCGTCGACCGGTTCGTCGACCGCGGCATCGACTATCCGGGCGGCAACAGCGTCAACGTCGCCGTCTACGCGCGCAGGCTCGGCCTGGAAGCGGCCTATCTCGGGGTGTTCGGCGACGACGACCTCGGCGCCTTCCTGCGCGAATCGATCGCTGCCCAGGGGGTCGCCGTCGACCGCTGCGTGGTCAGACAGGGGGAGAGCGGCGTCTCCACCCTGCGGGTGGACGACGGCGACCGGATCTTCCTCGGGTGGAACGGCGGCGGCGTCACGGTCAGCGAGCCGCTCGTGCTCGAAGGCGACCTGCTCGACTACGCGTCGTCCTTCGACCTCGTCCACTCGAGCGTCTACTCGCGCAGCGAGAGCGAGTTGCCCAAGCTGGCAGGGCGCGGCCCGCTCGTGAGCTTCGACCTCTCGAGCGAGGAGGAGTACCGCACCCCCTCCTATCTCGACCGCGTCTGCCCGCACGCCGACCTGGTGCTGCTGTCGTGCTCCCACCTCGGCGAGGCCGCGACGCGCGCCCTGCTGGCCGACGCCGTACGGCGGGGCGCGCGGATGGCGCTCGCCACCCGCGGCGTGCGGGGGGCGATCGCTCACGACGGCCGCGTCACGGTGGCGGCCCCCGCGCGCCCGGTGGAGCAGGAGCAGGTGGTCGACACCATGGGCTGCGGTGACGCCTTCCTGGCCGGATTCGCCGTCTCCCTGCTGCGTGGCGGCTGGTCGGCGAAGGCCGAAGGGGCCGCTCCCGAGCCGGACGCGATCGAGCGCGCTCTGCACGACGGCGCCGCGGCCGCCTACGAGCAGTGCTTCGTCGAAGGGGCCTTCGGCCACGGCAGAGCCCCGGACAGGGCGACCGTGGCTAGCATGTGGGCAGCCGCCGAACACGAGAGATGAGGGACGTCATCCATGCCAGCTGACCGGGGCCGTGTGGCGGGGTCGCCGACGATCTCCGAGGTGGCCGCCGAGGCGGGGGTCGGCCGCGCCACGGCGGCCAGGACGCTCGGCGGGTATGGGTATGTCAGCCCCGAACTGCGTGAACGGGTGCTCGCGGCGGCCGAGAAGCTCGGTTACCGGGCCAACGCGCTGGCCCGCAGCATGTCGACAGGGGTGAGCCACACCCTCGGCGTGATCGTCGCCGACATCGGCAACCCGTTCTTCGCCGGTGTCGTGCGCGGGATCTCCGACACCTCACGTGCCAGGGGCTTCGACACGATCGTGCTGAGCACCTACGAGGAACTCGAGGAGGAGGTCGCGGCGACGAACGTGCTCATCGACAAGCGGGTCGACGGCGTCATCATCGCCTCGGCCGCCGTCGACCGTACGGAGGTCGCCCACATCAAGGCGGCGATGGACCGGGGCATCCCCGTCGTCCTCGTCGACCGCGCGGTCGCCTCGCTCGACCTCGACGCGGTCGTCATCGACAACCGCGCAGCGGCGAGGGAGGCCGTGGAGACCCTCATAGCAGCAGGTCACCGCCGCATCGGCTTCGTCTGGGGGCCGCCGGTGGCGCAGGCCCCCGCCACCAGGCGCGGGCTGCTCACCGCCGCCTCCCGCAACCTGTGGACGGACGGCGAGCGCCTGCGCGGCTACCTCGACGCCCTCGACGACGCCCGCATCCCCTTCGACCCCGACCTCGTGATGGTCGGACGCAAGACGGAGGAGCGGGTGCCGGGGGAGGTCGCCAGAATGCTGGCCCTTCCCGACCGGATCACCGCGGTGTTCTGCACCGAGACCGACGCGGTAACCGGCGCGCTCCGCGCCTTCAGGACGGCAGGCCTGTCCTGCCCGCGTGACGTGGCGCTGATCGGCTTCGACGACAGCTCGTGGGCGGCGGTCATGGAGCCGCCCCTCACGATGATCGAGCAGCCCGTGCACGAGCTGGGCGCGAAGGCGGCCGAGGTGCTGCTCGACACCATCGCGGGAGCCGAGCCGCGCAGGGAGATGCACACGCTGAGCTCCCGCCTCGTCGTGCGCTCCTCCGTCGCCCCGCTGCGCGGCGCCTGAACCGGGGGCTGGCCGGACTTGGTCACGGGATGTCGGGCACGGGCAAGTCGACCGCCCTGCGGGTCCTGTGTACGCGGCCGAGCCGAGACCGCTGCTCGTTCCCTCGGCTCCGTAGCGTCCGGCAGCGGGCGCGCCGGCGGCCTCGATGCGCCACCGACGGAACACCCGCCGGTCGGCTACAAAGAACTCATGATCTTCACGACGGTGCAGAGAAGCATCAGGAGTGCGCTGGTTGCGCTGTGCGGAGCCACGCTGACGGATTGCGGCCTGGTCGGTGGCCTGTTCGGGGACGACATCGCCACCCCCAAGTCGTCAGCCGATCTGATGCTGCCGTTAGATGCCTACGAGCTCGCCCCGGCCGATCACGCACAGGTGCTGCGCGCCCGGTTCAGATTGATAACCGAATGCCTGCGGCACTATCAGCTCGATTTCCAGCCGCCGGCCGTCGAACCACCGATCTACCCCCGGAACGCCGGTTACCTGGGATGGCTCGAAGGACAGCAGGTCGGGCAGTACGGCTACGCCGGACCACCCGGTTACAAGTCGTCAAAGGCGATGGACGGCTTCGAGCCGTACCTGGTGACGGATGACCAGTTCCGCGTCCTGTCCGGAAAGGTCGAACGATTCCGCGGCAAGGCAGTGCCGCCCGGCGGATGCGACGCGAAGGTCGACGGAGTGCTCAACCAAGGAGCAAAGGATGTCCCCGCCGCCGAGATCGCAAAGCGGTTCAACCAAGACGAGATCGTCGAGCTGGCGTCCGCCGCCGCCGAGGCGGCCGTTCGGGACGAGCGGATCGCGACGGCTGAGCGCTCCTGGAGCGACTGCATGAAGCGAGCGGGCTTCCACTACCGGACCACATCCGACGCGATAAGCGACCCGCGCTGGATGACGACCGCGGCGAACGACCACCTAAAACTGCCCCGAGGCACACCGGAGGAGACCCGTACCGCGCTCGCAGACTCCACCTGCCGCCGAGACGTCAACTACTACGGCATCCGCCAGGCGGTGCACACGGAGTACCAAAACAAGATCATCGAAACGCGCCGAGGCCGGCTGAACACGATCAAGCTCCTCAACGACGCCCGCCTCACCAACGCCGCGAAGGTACTCAACGACGAGATCACACTCACCTGGTGACCCACGAAGCTGGCGACCGTACACGGAAAATCGAGGCGTTCGGGGCCTCGACAACCAGGGGGACAGGCTCAATGCAGCAGTCGCTGCGTCCCGTATCAGACTGCTGGCGCGCACACCGGTGAGCGATCCGGTAATCCTGGAGCTCTGTCCCGCAGCCGGGCTTGCCTTCATCACGCGTACGGCCCGGCAGCCCGAGCACCATGTCGCTCACCGGGCGGAATGGGCCGGCAAACCCGGCGGCGAACAAGTGCCGCTGCTGCTTGCGGTCCACGCGAACTGCCCCCAAGCTGGTGCGCCCGGGCTGGCCGAGCCTGAGGACAGCGTGAAGGAACACCCCTCAGCCCCGACGCGTCATCAAAATCTCCCTCCCACGCTCAGGAGTGATCAGCCCGGCAAGCCGTGGATCGGCCATCAGGCTCGCAGGGGCGATGTGGTCCTCGCTCAACGGACGCCAGAGCGCGAGCGCCTCCCGAATACGCGGCCAAGCCGTGTCCGGATCGGCAATCGCGGCCTGCACAGCCGCGTCGAACTCGGCGTTGCCCACGACGACCCGAAACCCAGCCTCGCCCGCCTTGGCGAGGTAGTCGCCGACGAGCTGCTTGATCGGCTCCGTGCCGTACTTCCGCAGGTGGGAGAATGTGGAACTCTGGAGATGATGATTGGTTCGAAGGTGCTCAAGATGGAGGACGGGCAGTATCTCGGCGGCGACGAGTGAGCCGTCGAGCTCCCAGGTTCCGGCTGGTCGCCCTCCGCGAGAGAGCGCCGACACCACCAGCCCGGTGTCCTGGCCGCCAACCAAGGCGTCGATCTGGAAGAGCAGAACCCGTGCGCGGTCCCGACCGAACGCCGCGGCCTCCCTGAGCACAGGCTCCGCCTCGTCAAGAGCACCGGCGAGAGCCGCCCGTCGCGCCTGCTCAACCTTCGAGTCCCACTCCCGCTGGGTCGCGCACTGCGGGCGCTCAAGATGGTGAAAGGCCGCGAACATGCTGTACATCAGGTCGTAGAAGGAGTCATGCCGCCGCGGGGCTTCGGCCATCCACGAGAACACCTCGTAAGCCGCCCACTCACCACGCTCGTCCACATCGCCCGGGTCGAGGAACAAGCATCCCGCGTCCGCCTCGGTGCAGATCAGCAACCCCCTCTGGAAGATCGCAGCCTCTTCTTCCGCCCCCTCAAGGTGCTCACACCACATCGGGTCCAAATCGCGCACCCAGCCCAGCTCCTCCGCACTGCGGATCCCTTCCACGAAGTTCATCGTGTGGCCCCAGCCGTTGGAGAACAGGAGAAACTCCCGTAATGACGGCGGAAGCCGTACACCCAGACGGCCTTCCACCACGGTCACTTGCTCCTCGGTGGCGGGCGGGAAACCCGCCCACCCGTCCGGGATGATGTCCGCGTAGTCGGGGCAGGCGAGGCAATCCTCGTTCCAGCGGTGGAGGAATGAGCTCCAGGTGGCGCGGTCCACTCGATGTGCTCCAGGTCGGTCCGACAGAGTCGCCTCACTACAACAGAACGCACTGACAGAACCGGAGCGCCCGGTTCGAGCTGAGGCAATTGCCGGCAGATGGGCAGCGCCCTAGAGACGCCTTGGGACTGTGACCCCTCGTGAGTCACCCTTGCTCCTTGCCCTGTCGGGCACGCAACGGGCACGCCCGCTCTACGGACGTCTTTGGTCTCGGAGGGCGCCCTCGATGCGGAGTCCCACGCCGATCAATGCGGTGACCAGGAGCGTCGCGTGCCACGACCATGGCATAGCTCCTCCAGCCACCAGCAAGGTCAAGAAGGAGAGGCCGCACCCGAAGACGATGAAGGCGCTTCCCCACTCACGCGCGACCTTGCCCTCTGGGTGGGGCTTGGGAGGACGCTGAAGTACGGGCTCGTCTGGCTCAGACACGACCGAGAGCATCCCATGTCGCCTGGTCGCTCGGGAAGTGATCCACTTCCTGCACATCTTCTCCCGTCTGCCTCGTCCCATTCGGAGGGCAAGCGGGCAAAGGGCCAGGCTGGAGCGCCCTCCCAGAAGAGCAACCTTGGCCCATGGCCCTCGGTCTGCTCGGGGCTGTCTGGAAGTGGCGGGCGGGAAGATTAAGCGCACCTCAGCCACTCGACGTTCCTCGGATCTGAGCGATCGAATGCGCAGAGGGATAGAGGCTGGGACATGGGATCGTGTACGGGAAACCTACGCCTTACGACTCAAGGGGAACTGAGTTGAAGGGTTGCATGCAGGTCGTCACGACCGTGCCCGACATGGAGCAAGGCACCGCCCTGGCTCGAAGCATCACGGAGCAGCGCCTGGCCGCCGGCGTTCAACTTGTGGGACCGATCAGGTCGTTCTACTGGTGGAAAGGTGCTCTACGCGATGAAGAGGAGTGGCAACTAGTCATCATGACCACCACCGCTCTGCTTGGTGAGCTTGAGAGTCACATCAAATCGCAGCACAGCTACGAAACCCCGCAGATCGTGGCTATGGAAATCGTCCAAGGCAGCGCGGAATACCTGCGATGGATCAGTGACGAGACGCAGAGAACTGGCGCTTAGTCAAACCTAGATCCTCAAGGAACAGCCTAACCGGCTGCTGCGTCCGCCATTGTTCCAAGGACTTGGCCAGTACCTCGAAGCGTGGCAGCCAGATCACCGATTCCGTCTCCCGGACGATGGTCAATCCTTCGCGCGCCGCTCGGGCGGCTTCGTTGATTGACCCGTGAACGATGTGCGCTGTCGCGATATCGCCGAGGATGATGCCCGCACGTTTCCGGTCGACTTCGGGAAGTCGGGAGATGACCGCTCGTGCCAGGTCTTCGGCTTCACCTAGCCGGCCCACGCGGGAGAACGTCGCGATCCGGAAGGAGTCGAAGCGGTCTTGGTCCAGGAATCGGGTCCAGACTCGGTCCTCTTCCGGATCGCGATGTTGAACGCGTCTTCCGCGGCAGTCCAGGACCGGACAGCCGATTCCTTGTCGCCTAGGGCTGCGCTCTCCTCGGCATGGCGGGCCGCCAGCCATGACGTAGTTCCGGGGGATGCCGCCTGGGGAAGCAGTTCCAGGGCGTTTGCCAACAGCGCCCGCGCTCGCCCATGTACACCCTTGGAGCTCGGAATGTAGCTCCGGTATCCGTAGGCGCAGGCGATGATCCCCGGATCGTCGGCTTCCTTGGCCGCTTTCTCAGCGGTGTCGTAGAAGTTGCGAGCTGTTGACGGGCTCCCCAGGTCCGAGGCGAGCCAGCCGGCCAGAACGCTGCTCTCACCCGCTACGACGATCAATCGTCGCCGTAGCTGATCCTTGGGGTCCGAAGGGTGTCCCGTTGAGGATCGTCCCAACCTCCCGGAGGTGGGCCGCGAGCCCCTTGAAGATCGAATGAGCGGGGAGCATCTCTTCTAGTCGATGGAATCCTGCGGACCTCGACTCCATCTCCCGGACGATTGACTCATCGAGTGCGGATGGTTTGGCCAGTGCGAAGGAGACTTTCTCCCACGCTTCACTCTGCGCCAGTGTGGTGGTTGCGCCCAGTTGGGCGACCATGCCCAGCAGTTCACGGCGGTTCAACGCTTCGCCCCTTTTGCCGATCGCTTCAGCCAGGAGCTGCAAATCGAACGTGTCAGTCGGGACTTGCAGCCCATCCCTGACGCGTTGGGCATCATCGCTGCCACTGGACGCTAGCCCCAGAGCCCTACGCAGATGCGCAGGCATGCCCAAACCGTCAGCGAATGCTTCAAATGTAGACTTGGCGCTCGCTACGCGCTTGCCCGTTTTGTACTCGCTGATGCGTCCCTGGGTGATCCCGGTAAGACCGGCAATCTGGCCCTGCGTGATGCCGTACTTGTTGAGGATGCGGATCGCCTCCGAGGTCGCGGCGTTGACATACGTCGGACATGTCCTGACGTGTGAAAACGCCTTCTAATACCTGTCGGATATGGCCGTGATCCATCACCATGGCGGCGTTCCGTTCCCGTGATTGCGCGCCTGCAAGGCAAAGGTAAAGCGTCTCTAGTCCATCACACCGTGAGATATCACGGCGAGATTAGCGCAGACGATTTTGCTTGGAAACCTCACACCAGCGCAACGAGCCTGTCAGGACGACGGGCATGGCATTCGCTCACAACGTGCCTGAGCTCTGGGAGGCGGCGAGATGGATTCATGTAGTGGCGTACGTCGGATGGTCCTCGCGGGTCCACGCCATTCGGCAGAGGCGCTCTCCCGTGAACTGCGGGGCCACGGCCTCGCCAGTCGGGTGAATGATGGATTCGGGCTCGCCGTCGTCATGTTGAGGACTGGTCTGAACGTCTGGACCGACGGAGTCACGTACTGGTGGTTGTGCACTCGCGAGAGCCGCCACGAACGGCCGACCTGGGCATGGCAGGCAGCCACCGACCACGAGCGCGCCGCCGTACGCCTCGCTCGCCAGTCCACCACGACGCCGGGTATCCCATCAGCGTCCGAGACGATCAAGGTGAGGACGTAGCCATGTACGTCTCGCCCCGATCCCAGCGTCTCAGTCCGGACTATGTTCTCGACCTGATCATTTGGTTCTACGGGTCCTGGGATGAGGCGCTCAAGTGCGCCGACGGGCAGGCCGTGATCGAGCTTTACCTGCCCGCCGGTTTCGAGCCTCCACCGACCGGGTCTGGTGATGCGACCTGACCCTCTCCTGGCGCAGGGGGAGAGGCATCCCGTCAACGCATCACCAGACCCCTCGCGGGTACGGCAGCGCGGCACCTTCCGGCTCTCCGGGGCCGCTGGAAGTGTCCACCCCCTCCGCGCTGCCGTACCTGATCACTAACGCCCCCGGCAGGACTGGCCGCGTTCCCCAGAGCGCGCGTTCCCACGGTCCTGCCGGGGGTCTTTCCATGCGCTGTGACCAGGGATTCATCTCACCGCGTGATCGCGAGTATCTCGTCGCAAGATCCGGATGATCTCACTGCAAGATCACATCATGAGCTGGGGCCACCCCTTCCTCGACGCCTACTTTCGCACCAGTGGGACGCGAGAGATGGAAGGGAGTAGCCGCGATGAACCAGCTCAGAGGCTTCAAAGCAGCGATCACCGCGCTTCGCGCAGTAGCGGACGCTCTGGACAACTGGCCTGACGGACTGCTCCCGCACCCGTCGCTCGCCGCCATCTGCGTGGTGGTCGTGATTAGCGCCCGAGTCGCCGCCGACGCCCTGGACGCCTGCCCGCACCTTCCCACCCTGCTCAAGGCGCTGACCAGGAAGGAGCTGATCATCCATGTCGCACGCTGACTACGACCGCTTAATCATCGGCGGTAATCGATGAACATCCCGCTCTTGATCGTGCTGCTCGCGCTGGTCATGGCCGCTGCCACGTTGCTGCTCTTCACCGTGCTGGTCATCTCGATCCGCCGCGAAGACAGCCGCCGGCACCTCGACCCCGCCCCCACCCGCATGGACGAGCAACTCACCCGTCTCCTGCTCGGCACCCACACCCACCACGACCACGACACCCGCCAGAGGAGGTGAACTCGATGACCCGTGACATCCCCCGCACCATGATCGGCGGCTGCCCCTGCGGCGCCGCCACCGACACCCAGGCGAAGCGATGCGTCAAGTGCCGCAACCGCGCCCGCTGGCACCGCCGCAAGGCCCTGCACGACGGCCTCTGAAAGGGAGGTGATCGACCCATGACCGTGACCGTCCCCCTGGTAGCCATCCTGGCCGCGATCGTCTTCGTCGCCTGGCGCCACCTCGGCCTGCGCCTATGGCACGCCCTCACCGCGCTCACCTGCGGGTTCCTGCTCGCCGCCACCACCCTCGCCCCCGATATCCAGCAGGCCATCGACGCCGCCCTGTCCTGGCTCGCCGACCGCTGACCACAAGACGGAGACCTGATGAACGCAACCCCCGCACCGAACCCGACCCCGACCCCCACGCGAAGGAGGGATGCCTAATGACCCAACCCGCCAGCGCAGAACCCATAGACCCGCAGGAGGATCTCAACCCCCGCACCACCCAGCTCAACGCCCTGACCAGACGGCGGCAAACGACTACCGCACTCGACGACCCCCACCCGCTGATCCGCGAGCTCCTTCACCTACGAGCTGGCATCCGCGCCGCCCGTATGAAGCACGCCAACCTCCTGGCCGCCGCCCGCGCCACCCTCGCCGCCCACCAGGACGGCGAGCCCGACCCGTGCTGGTACCTGCGCGACGAGATCGCCGCCCAAACCGCAGGCGCCGATGCCTAGAAGCCGCACCACCCGCCACCAACTGCGGCGCAACGCCCGCCGGATGCGCCGCTACGGCATCCTGCCCACCGCCTCCATCAGCGACGACCTCAACCTCGCCCCGCTCATCATCACCGGCATCACCCGCGCCGCCTGGCGCTACCGCTCAGAACTCGCACCATTCACCCTGGCCGCCCTCACCCTCGCAGCCGGCGCGCTCCTGCGCCGCCACAGCCCCACCTGGTGGCCCACCGTCTTGCTCCTCACCGCCGCCGCAGCGGCAGGAATCGCGCTGTTCGGAAGGTGGGGGAATCTGACCCGTCCGGTGGAGCGCGGCTACGCGATCACCGTGGTGGCGTTCCTCGGCGGGTGGCTGGCCTCCGCCATGCTCGCCGGCCCCCTCACCACACCCCTGCCCGCGCTGCTGGCCGTCGGCGCGACGGTGCTGGCGGTGCCGTGGTGGGCACACCGCCGCCGCCGCGCCCGCGTCCGCGTCGAACGCACCCTGGCCGCCTGGCCCGACATCGCCGACAGCATCGGCCTGACCGGCTCCCGCATCCAATCAGCGGTGGTCGACCTGTGGGGCTACCGCTTCCGCCTGGCCCTGGCGCGCGGCCAGACCGTCGAAGACGCCGTCAGCCGCATCCCCGCCATGGAATCAGCGCTCGGCTCCCGCCACGGCGCCGTCCGCATCCAACCCGTCCCGACCAAGCACGCCCACCGCGCCGACGTCCGCGTCATCGAAACCGACCCGCACGCCAGCGCCATCACCTGGCCGGGACCGTCGATCACCTCCATCACCCAGCCCGCCAAACTCGGCCTGTTCGAAGACGGCAGCCCCGTACGCGTGCCGCTGCTGCACCGCCACGCCCTCATCGGCGGCGTCGCCGGAGCCGGCAAAAGCGGCGGCGTCAACGTCCTGCTCGGCGAACTGACCGCCTGCCCCGACGCCCTCATCTGGGGCATCGACCTCAAACGCGGCATGGAACTGCTGCCGTGGGCGTCCTGCCTGGACCGGCTGGCCACCACCCCCGAGGAGGCAGCCGCCCTGCTCGCCGACGCCGTCACCGTCCTCGACGCCCGCGCCGACCACCTGGCCCGCCACACCGAACGCACCTGGCACCCCACCCCACACGCCCCCGCCCTGATCATCCTGGCCGACGAGTACGCCGAACTCGTCGACGAAGCCCCTCAGGCGGTACGGCACGCTGACTCCATCGCCCGCCGCGGCCGAGCCGTAGCCGTCCAACTCATCGCCGCCACCCAACGCCCCTCCCAAAAGGCCATGGGCCAGGGAGCCGTCCGCTCCCAGATGGACATCCGGATCGCCTTCCGCGTCCGCGAACAACGCGACGTCGACCTGATCATGGGCCAAGGCATGCTCAAAGCCGGCTGGCACGCCCACAAACTCGACGCCCCCGGCAAATTCCTCATCTCGTGCCCTGAGCACGACACCGCCCGCCGCGCCCGCACCTACCTCCTCAACGACGAACGAGTCGCGTTCACCGTTGAGGGCCACGTGCCCCACAGACCGGCCCTCGATGCGGTGTCGTCCCAAGCGCTCGAACGCCATCTGCCAGAACCGGCAGCCAACCCTGAACCCCACACCCGTCCAGAGAACGGGGGAGCCGCCGAGGAGACGCTCCTGACACTCCTGCGCGCCGCGCCTCCGGAAGGGACCTCGGTACCCGCTCTGGTGGAAGGCTCGGGCAAGAGCCGCCAATGGGTGTACTGGCGACTGGCCCGACTCCAAGAATCCGGCGGAGTGCAGCAGGTCCGGCATGGGCGCTGGCGAGCCACCTGCGATGACGTTGCGTAATCGTCCAATGTCCAATGTCTCGCGCGCGTCTGCACGTAGGCGGACGTTCTCGCGGGATTAGACAATCATTAGACGTTCACGAACAGTGACGGAAGGCTCGAAGAGGCACCTAGCGAGGGAACGCTGCAGAGTGCTGCTCATGGTCCTCGCGGACACAAGGTTGAGGTCGTACCGAAGCTGCGACGCCAAGGGCGCGCGAAGCGTTGTTGCCCCGGCGGGCATTCCGCAGGGGCAACACACGCAATGAACGTCAGTCAATCGTCCATGTCCAAGCTGCGCTGGAACTCGGCGACCGACTCGCCCGTGGCGGCGGACTGGATCGCTGAGACGAAGCGCTGCCGAAGGTCGGACGGATGCGCCTGGGCCAGGCAACCACTGCGGTCCCAAAGGACCTCACCGAACAAGAGACCGACCAGGAGGTGCTCGGTTTTGATCGCGTGGATGGGTCAGCCGTCTGCCGGCGGTCATGGCCGCGGAGGGTCTGTTCGCACTCGTCGAGGATCTGCAGTCGGACGGGCTACGCCGTTCCGAACTGCCGAGGCGGTTGCCATGGGCAGAGGACTGGTTCGCGTGGGTCCGTGTAGGGGCCCGAGGTCGGGCTGTTGGGAGGATGCGGAAATCGGGATGTAAGAAAGTCCTCCTTCGGACCACTTGCTCTCTGAGTGTCTGTCCCCGACCGAAGGAACCGGCTTGCCAAACCCCCATGAGCGCTTCACCGCGCTCTACAACACCTACCAAGCGCGGGTGTACGGCTACGCGGCAAGTCGCGCCGGACATCAACTCGCGGAGGAAGTGGTCAGCGAGACCTTCCTCGTGGCCTGGCGGCGTCTGGACAGCATCCCCGACCACGCGCAGCTGCCATGGCTTCTCCGCGTCGCCCGCAACATCCTGCGCGACAACTTCCGGCAGGCCGCCCGGCGTCAATCCCTGGAAGCCGAACTGCGGATGTGGATCGACGAGGCAGCCGCCGACGTGGGCGAACACGCCACCGAACGCGTCGCCGTACTGCGTGCCCTGGCCGGTCTGTCCGACGCCGACAAAGAGATCCTCACCCTGACCACCTGGCACGGCCTGTCCAGCACGGAGGCGGCCGAGGTCCTCGGCTGCAGCAAGACCACCTTCTTCGTCCGCCTGCACCGGGCGCGCCGCCGCCTGCAGTCGGCGGTCGACGCCACCTCTACCGCCACCTTTCGAAAGCCCGTGACTGTTCCAGGAAGGGAATTGCGATGAGCCGCAAGCCCGATGCGACCGACCTGCTCGCCATGGCCCGCCCGGCTTCGCTCGAGCGCGGATCACGCCTGTCCGCTGACGACATGTTGTCCATGGCCGGCACCGAGGCGCCCGCGAGAGCGGCTTTGCTGGAGGCCCCGGTTTCGCGGATTCGGTCGCGCCTGTGGTTCCTTCTGGCGCCGCTGGCAACGGCCGCGGTTGTGGCCATGGTGTTCGCGCTGGTGCCGAAGCTGTCCCCGGCGCCTGCCGTACTCAGCCCGGTGAAGACCAACCAGGAGTTGTTCGACCTGGCCGACAGGATCGAGAAGCTGCCCGCGCAGACCGGCGCTTACTGGCGCGAGGTGAGAATCGACGGCAACTCGCTGTCTGCCGACGGCTACCGGCTCGTGGTCGTCGGCCGCCGCGAGACCTGGCAGCCGCGTAACTCCGCTGACCTGGTGCACACCCAGGTGTGGCGGCAGGACAGTGCCCGCCCGGCCACGGCCGAGGACGAGCGCGCCTGGCGGGCCGCGGGCGCTCCTGCTCAGGTCAAGGGGTACTGCGAGACCAGCGGGCCGTGCGATCCGGTGCCGGTCGCCGACGAGCCGACGGACTGCCGGTACACCGTGAAGTTGGAACCCCGGGGAACCTATCCCGACACCACGGTCAGCGAGTTCACCATGGCGGACCTGGCGGCCCTCCCCACCGATCCGGCCGCGCTCATGAAGCGACTGCGCGCCTACCACGAGGCTTGGAACAGCCGCGGCTTCACCGAGCCTTTCGAGAAGTTCCTGCCCACCACCGTGAACCTCCTGGGCATGCCACTTAGCCCCGCCCAGCGTGCCGCGATCATCCGCGTCCTGGCCGACTTGCCGACCACCAGGGTCGTGGGCACCGTGACGGATCCGCTGGGCCGAACGGGCATGTCGGTGGACTTCGGCGTGGCGGGCGGCTCGGTGGTGATCTCCGACCAGCCGCACAAGGAGATGCCGGTCTATGACAGGCAAATCCTCGACCCGGGGACAGGGGCGACCCTCGCGCGCGTCTCCTATGCGGCCCGCACCGCTTTCGGGGCGACCAAGGATGAGGTCATGAGCTACCAGGCCCGCGGCCCCGAGTCGGGCTGGACCGGACCGCCGGCTTCTCCGCCGAAGGGGTGCAAGAAGGGGGACTGACAGGGATGCCGACCCCGGCGGTGATGCTCTCGCAGCTGGGGTCTACCCGGTGATGGCGTGAGACGTCGCAGGACGTCTCAACCCATCACTGGAGTCGTCCCCCGTGGTCCAGCCCTATCGTGAACCACACGGGACAAGCTGAGTGGGCCTTCGACCTGGCCAAACACCGGCTGGAAGAGCAATTGCCATATCGCTGAGACCAAAGTGAAGATCACGGGCGACACGGGCGAGTGGCGGCACGGCAGCGGGTGGAACGCCAGCATCGCCGGCGGTGGACGGCTGTCCGTCGTCGGCGGCACGGCAGTATGAACCAGCACGTCACAGGCATGTCATGGTCGTTCGGACCGAAGGACGGGAACATCATCCGGAGCTGGGTCTGAACCCGCCCAGAACGGATTGTTCTTGTCGGGATCGTAGATGACCACGCGTCCGGTGCGTTCGAGCGCCCAGGCGATGGCCTCCTGATCAGTATCGAACGGGGGGACTTGGGCGGCGAGTCCCGGCTCACGATCGGGAGTGCCATCCTCGTTGTCGATGTAGCCGGTCCAGACCCAGCGGCTGGACGGATCGTCGCGGTCGGAGAGCTCCAGGTAGAGGTGGGCGGTCCCGCCGCTGGTGTAGTCCATCATTGGACACCTCCTAAGAGCGGGAACTGACACGTGATCGTCCGTCCGGACCGGTACTCGATGCGGCCCGCCACCTCGCTCGTGTGCCAGTATCCGCCGGGGCTGTTCGGGTGCCTCTCGTTGACAGGCTTCCAACTGAACGTGAAGGCGACCTGGTGGTTGCGAGAGCTGGCATGAGCGAAGGCATTCATCAGGCAGGTGTAGGTGGAGCGGCCGAGGTGCCCGCTAGGGCCGCAGGTCCTGCTGCCCCACTGCATGATCCCGTGGTTGGTGGGTCGCGCCCAGCTTGCGGTCGAGAAATCGCAAGTTGTTCGTGTCGGTCGAGAGGATCATGACCATGGTGGCGTCGATGACCGCCGCGGCGTCCAGCCGACTGGTGAGCTCGGCGATCTGCTCTCGGCCTTCTTCGTCGACGTCATGAGTCGGGGCGGCGACGTCTCGTGGGGCGAGGCCCAGAATCATGCGCGCATGGTCGGGCAGGCCCAAGCCGTCGGCGACCCGCTCGAAGACGGCAAGCTCGGTGATGGGGCCGGCTGAACCGCGAACCATGGCACTGATGCGTGGCTGGCTGATGCCGGTTGCCACGCTGAGCCGGACCTGGCTGGCTCCGTCGTACTTGACAGCGAGTTTGAGCCAACCGGCGATACCGCGGCTGCCGGCTGGCACGCCCATAAACTCGAAGTCTCCGGAAAACTCCTCATCTCATCCCCGGAACACCGCCCGCGCCCGCACCTACCTCCTCGACGACGAACGCGTCGCCCACACCGTCGAAGAACACTCTCCAGTAAGACCGTCTCTCGATGAGGTGTCGTCCCAAGCGCTTGAACGCCATCTGCCAGAACCGTCACCCGACCCTGAAACCCACACCCGTCCAGAGAACCGGGGAGCCGCCGAAGAGACGCTCCTAGCGCCCCTGCGCGACGCAAGGCCTACAGCTCCCGCGCCATCCGCGGTCGCGAGGGATCAAGGCCACCATTCCCGAACGCGCCGACCAGCAGGCCGCCCGCTCGTGGCGAGGCACCCGCGGCGGCCGCCCACCCGCCACGACAGGCTCGCTCGCAACTACCAGGCAGCCATCACCTTGGCCAGCACACTGCTCTGGATCCGCGCTGATCTTCTGGACACTGCCTATTGCCAGATTTCTCGAGGTATGTCTCCTCCCTTGACAGTCCTGCGCCTTGGCAAGAAAGTTAGTAAACCTTCCTAACGACCTCCCTGGTCTCTTCCCCCAGACAGCAGGAGGATTCATGCCATCCGTCAGAACGGTGCGCTCCTTAGCGGGCATGCTCATGACAGGGCTGCTGCTCAGCCTGGTGACGGCGCTGCCGGCCCAGGCCGCGCCGACCCGGTACGAAGCAGAGAACGCCGCCCTGTCCGAGGGCGCCGTCGAGAGCAACCACGCCGGCTACTCCGGCACCGGCTTCGTCAACGGCGACAACGTCGTGGGAAGCTACGTCGAGTTCACCGTCCAGGCCGCCGCCGCGGGCCAGGCGACGCTGACCATCGGGTACGCCAACGGCACCACCGCCAACAGGGCCTCCGACATCGCGGTCAACGGCGCCGTCGTCTCGGCCAACCGGCCCTTCAACGGCACCGGCGCGTGGAGCACGTGGGCGACCACCACGCTGACGGCTCCGGTCAACGCGGGCGCCAACAAGATCCGCCTCACCTCCACCACCGTGAACGGCAACCCCAACCTGGACTACGTGGACGTCGAGGTGGCCGCCGCCCCCACGGCGCTGCAGGCCGAGAACGCCACGATCGTCCAGGGCGTCGTCGAGAGCAACCACGCGGGCTTCCAGGGCACTGGGTTCGTCAACTACGACAACGTGGCCGGTTCGGCCGTCGAATTCGACGTCATCGCCCCCGCGGCCGGCAACTACGAGCTGAGCTTCCGCTTCGCCAACGGCACGACCACCAACCGCCCGATGGACATCTCCGTCAACGGCACCCTGGTCGCCGACGAACTGGCCTTCCCCGGCACCGGGGCATGGAGCACATGGGTGACCAAGTCCGTCACCGCCACCCTGCGCGCGGGGACCAACAAGGTGCGCGCCCAGGCCACCACGGTCAACGGCGGGCCCAACCTCGACCAGCTGGCCACCACCGCCCCCTCCGACAGCGAGCCGCCCACCGCGCCGGCCAACCTGCGCGTCGTGGGCGAGGTCAAGCCGAACTTGGTGGAGCTGTCCTGGGACGCCTCCACCGACAACGTCGGTGTCGGCTCCTACAAGATCTTCAACGGCGGCAACGTCCTGGAGACCGTCAGCGGCAGCATCACCACCTTCGTGGTCGGCGGCCTGACGCCGAACACCGGCTACGTGCTGAGCGTCGCCGCCTTCGACCTGGCCGGCAACGCCTCCCAGGGCAGCAACAGTCTCTCGATCACCACCCCGCCGAGCGACGACACCCAGCCGCCGACCGTCCCCGCCGGGCTGCGCGCCACCACGGTCACATCCTCCAGCATCACGCTGGTGTGGAACGCTGCCACCGACAACATCGCCGTCTCCGGCTACAACCTCTACCGCGACGGCGCCAAGTTCGCCACCGTGCCGGACCTGACGGCCACCGCCGACGGCCTGACCGCCAACCAGGACTACTCCTTCACCATCGAGGCCTTCGACGCCAACGGCAACACCTCGGCCAAGAGCGCGCCGCTGACCGTCAGGACCAACGGTACGGCGGGCGGCGGAGACCCCGTCTACGACAAGGACATCACCACCCAGTTCGACCTTCCGTGGGGCATCGGCTTCCTGCCCGACGGCAGCTCCCTGGTGGCCGAGCGCGACCGGTTCGAGATCTACCGCGTGACCGCCACCGGACAGCAGACGCTGGTGGGCAAGGTCACCGAGGCCGTCACCACCGGCGGCGAGGGCGGCCTGCTCGGCCTGGCCGTCTCGCCGAACTTCGCCACCGACCACTACGTCTACGCCTACCACACCTCCTCCACCGACAACCGGGTCGTCCGCTTCAAGTACGAGAACGGCGCGATCGGCGCCCGCGAGGCGATCGTCACCGGCATCTCCAAGAACCGCTTCCACAACGGCGGCCGGATCAAGTTCGGCCCCGACGGGATGCTCTACATCACCACCGGAGACGCCTACGTCCCCGAACGGGCGCAGAGCCTCACCTCGCTCAACGGAAAGATCCTGCGGGTCCTCCCCCGACCGGCGCGGGCGCGCCCGGCAACCCCTTCCCCAGCGCCCCCCTCGTCTACAGCCTGGGCCACCGCAACCCGCAGGGCCTGGCCTGGGACTCCCAGGGCCGGCTGTGGGCCTCGGAGTTCGGCGACGGCGCACTGGACGAGCTCAACATCATCCAGTCGGGCAAGAACTACGGCTGGCCCGAGTGCGAGGGCACCACGGGCACCGGCTGCGGCAACGCCGCCTACACCAAGCCGATCCGCACCTGGCCGGTCGCCGATGCCTCACCCAGCGGCCTGGAGATCGTCAACGACTGGATCTACATGGCGGCCGTCCGCGGCCAGCGCCTGTGGGTCATGAAGATCAACGGCAGCACCGTCGACACTCCGCGCGCGTTCTTCAACACCCGCTGGGGCCGGCTGCGCACCGTCGTCAAGACCCCCGACGGCGGCCTCTGGCTGACCTCGACCAACAACGACAAGAGCGGAGGCACGCCGACCGTCCGTGACAACGTGATCGTGCGGCTGAAGTTCGCGGCGCCGCCGTTCTCGCTGTCCAGTACGGCTTTCGCCAACAACGCCACGATTCCCATCAAGTACACCTGTGCCCAGGACAAGGTGTCGGGCAACGACATCTCGCCCCCGCTGGCCTGGGCCAACCCGCCCACGGGCACCCAGAGCTACGCGATCACCTTCATCGACACCGCCAACAGCGGCAAGCACTGGGCGATCTGGGACATCCCGGCGTCCAAGCTCAGCCTTCCTGAGGGGCTCGGCCTGGGGTACAGCGTGCCGAACCAGTCACCGGCCAAGCAGAAGGCGATGAGCAGCGGGAACAAGTCGCTGCAGTACTTCGGCCCATGCCCTGGAGGGTCCACCCACAAGTACGAGTTCACCCTGTATGCCCTGGACACCGCCACCCTGCCCGGGGTGAGCTCGTCGTCCTCGGTGGCAGCGGTGGAGACGGCGATCCTGGCCAGAGACCTGGCCAGCACCAAGCTCGCCGGCAACTCCAACGCCTCCACCAGTTAGCAAGGCAGGCTCGCCCCGGCCGAGGGCCCTCACCCGGCACGGTGAGGGCCCTCGGCTGGAAGGCGAGGCCCTCGGCGGAAGACGGGGCCTCGCCTGTCCATCCGCGGAGGTGATCTCATCTCGGCGCAAGGCGGCGAACGCGAGAAGCCTTTCGGTACTCACCATGGGCCGGGACTTCCTGATCTGTGCCGCACAGCCGGAGAGGGGGCTGCGTAGACCTCGGCCTGGGAGCTCACCTCCCGCCGTTGATCCATACGGGGGTTGTGGCACGTCCGGTTCAGGCCGGCGGTGACCTACATCTTGAAGACATCGATGCGGGAGACGAGTGTGCTGTCGGTTCCGCATCCGGACCTGGGTCTGATTCGTCGGGCACCTTTGTAGATGCCGAACATGGAGGTGGCGTACTCGGCGTCGACACGCCTGTTGTCGTCGCTCAGGTGCACACGGTGATGCTCTTGCGGTCAGCTGAGACGTAGACGAACCCTTCGCGGGACTCGCTCTGGCCCTGCCGTTGAACCGGGAGTAGAGCGTGGACCAGGGCCCCCATCGTCCATCCCGGCACATCGCTCCACCCCGAGACGGTGCGAAAGCACCACAGGATCCCTTTGAACTGATCCCGCGCCCGCCGGCGCAGCAGCCCGATCGCCGCCACGGAACCTCGAACAGCTCCTAGCCGTCGCGAAAATGCGGCGTGCTCGCCGACGCGTAGCGCACACACCCGAAGGGGCGGAGCTGGTCAGCGGCCTGCTCAGCAGCGGGCCTGAAGCGCAGGTGGCGGAGACGCACCGAGGATCGAGCATCTCCCGATGCCGTCCTGGTCACCCAGTGGATGTCCAAGACCCAGACACAACACGTAGCCGCCATGGCCCAGCTCCGCCAATCCGAAGGAGGACGGCTCATGACAGAGGAGGAGATTCACCGCATGATCGATGCTCTCGGCGACATCGCCCAGGTCATCAAGCACGCTGACCCAGCCGACACGGCCGAGGTCTACGCGAACATCGGGCTCAGCCTGCTCTAAAGGCCCCAGAAACGACTTGTGGAGGCCCGGATCTCCCCGAACCTCCACATGTGCACTTCGTTGGTGTCCGAGGGGGACTTGAACCTAAACACTATGGCCGCTTGACCTGTGAAGACATCGGTCTGGACGGAGAGTGAGCATGCTTCCTAGTCCAGCATCTGTCAGGCACATCCAGGCGACAACCATCGCAGGGGTTGCGATCCTGGCAGGGATCGCCGCTGTCGTTTCCTTCCGCCACATGCACGAGCTCCGTCTGAGACATGGTGAAGGCCATCTCGCGGCCATCCTCATCCCGCTCGCCGTCGATGGCACCATTGTGGTCGCCTCAATGTCGATCCTCCTCGCCAACCGGTACGGCTCCCGCAGCGGTGCGCTCGCCTGGACCCTGCTGATCGTCGGAAGCCTGGCCAGCCTCGGCACCAACGTTGCTGTTGCCGAACCCAGCTTGATCGGCCGCATCACCGCTGCCTGGCCCTCAGCGGCTCTGATCGGCAGTTACGAACTCCTGATGTCCCAAGTCCGTCGCGTCGCTACGCGACAGTCGACCGAAGCGCTTGCCCCCACAGCGCAGGAGGGACAGAAGACTGAGGAGCTCCCCCCGGCCGGCAGCAGATAGATGCCGCTCTCATCGATACCCCGACTCGCTCTCGTGACGATGAGGTCGTCGATCTGCATCGAGCCGCGTGGAGATGGGCCCAGGTGAACCGTTACCCCGACGGGGCCCTTCCTGCGGGCAAGGCGATCGCCGAGCGGTTCGAACGTAGCGCTCGGTTGGGGCGCGGATCAAGAAGGCGGGCCTTGCCGGTGAGCTTGGGTGACGTTGCCAGATGGCGGTCAGAGTTCGCCGGCATCTCCACGATGCCTGGGCGTCGTTCTCGGCCCTCGCAGGGATTACAAACGAACTGCCGAATCGCTATTGCTGCAGCGCAACGTGTGGCGGTTCGCACGACAAGTCATCTTTGAGCCGAGAGGGCTATTGATTACCGCATCGTGATCGGGTTCACTCTCCGTGAGTATGCGCTTATCAATCGCAAGGAAGGTGGACCCTTGTCGTGGGAGGCGACGCTGCTCCAGGAGTCGGGCAGGAATACGGGCTCTTCGCAGACGTCGACCCGAGCGGTCAGGTCGAGCTTGACCTCTTTCGGCGGCCAGCCGAGGACGCGGGCGCGCCGACCCAGGGCAATTACCACTACCAGACCGAGATCATCGCCTCGTACTGCCTGAGCCTGCACACCGACACGTCCATTGTGAAAATCATCTGTGAGTGGCAGGAAGACTTCATCATCGTGCGAGACCGCCCCCCGGCCCTGGAGCTGGTGTCGGTTAAGCACCACGACCAGATGCTGTACACCACGATGAAGTCGCTGTGCGACCACGGCGGAATTGCGCACCTGTTCGACCGATGGCTCGGCTACACCAGTCGGCCGGTTGTACGGCTGGCCAGCAACACGCGTCTGGGCGGTAGACCAAGTGACTACACGCCGCGGGCTCTCCTGGATGTGTGCAGGGCGGGTGAGTTGGAAACGCAAAGGGGGACCGCGCTGATCGCGCACCTGGCGTGGGCCTTGATGGAAATGGCGGCGAAGTCCACCACTCTGACCAACATCCCCAAACCCACTGCACCGGTCCCACCGAAACCGAACCGACACGACCCAGCTGGCCTGCCGACAGGGCTGTTCGAGATGCTCCTGCGGTTCGTGCGCAACTGCAGGTTCGACTGCGAGCGACCAGCAAAGCGGGACATCCGCGACGTCAACATCCGGCAGATTGTGGAACCGGCGGCCAACAGGCTTGGCTTCGCGCTATCGGCAGCCGCTGACGTCTACAAGGCAGTCGTCGATCTCGTCGCGGAGGCGAGCCGGGATGACAGTGGCCGTCCCATCGACTTGGCCCAATATCTGACTAACCCCGGCGCCTACGACCCGCAGTCGGAGATCGCATTGACGGTCCAGCGGCGTACCGTTTCCCGGGACGCAGTCCTGGACGCGATCCGGCTAGGCGCGCGGCGCGCCATTGGCGACCCAGTGCCGCTATTGCGGTCTGGCCATACGCCGCCACGCGCCCCTGGTGGCCACCGCCTCACCGAGAAGATGCGCGATGCCCTGATGGGTGATGACGAAAGGGACAACGCCCTGAGCTTGCGAGACCTGTGGCTGCACATCTGGCCACAGATCAGGACAGGATTCCCGGAGGACATCGAGGCACAGTTCCGACTGGAGATGGAGATCCTCGACATCGTCCGCCGGGTCCGTGCTCAGCTGGCCGGCAAAGACGGCCACTATGGCATCCAATTCCAGGCACTGCTCCATGCTGAGCTGCGCAAGGCAGAGCTCAGCCAGAAGATCGGCGTGCCACTCGACGACTTCCACATCCTCGGTTATGCGTACGAGTTGAGTGACATCTGCAAGTTCGGGTTCTCGCGACCGGCGGGCGGATGATGGCCGCTCCGCTGCCCGCTGCCGCTGTCCTGGCGATCCGCCAGGAGAGCCTCTATCACGAGGCCCGAGTCCTCATTCTCCTCTGCCAGTTCACCCGGCCGGGCGAACCATTCCGCGGCCTGACCAAATTAGCAAAGATCGATTTCCTGCTCCGGTATCCCGTCATGACCGAACGCCTTCTTCCGGCCGGTGCCGCGTGGCCGGGCGTTGCGCCGACCGACGACGAGCGACAGGCAGTGGAGAGCCGCATGATCCGCTACAAGTATGGACCGTGGGACGACCGCTACTACCCCATCCTGGGCGCGCTCGTCGGCAAACGCCTCGCGACGTTCGCCCGGGTCGACGGCTCCACCGAAATCACCCTGACCGAAGACGGACGCAACCTCGGCATGGCCTTGGAAAGTACCAACCCGTGGGCGGTCGTGGCCGAGCGGGCCAGATTCCTACGCGGACACTTCGACCTGCCCGGCCGGGATCTCAAAGCCTTGATCTACGAACGGTTGCCGGACGTCGTTGCGCTCCCGCTCAGAAGCGAGATTTAGATGGCCACGAACCTGCGTATCCGGTCCCTGACCGTGTCTACCAACCGCGCGTCGCACGCGTTTGACTTCAGCGCCCCGTTGACGTTCGTGACCGGCACGACGACAAAGGGAAAATCGACGCTGCTGATGCTGATCAAGCACGCGTTCGGCGGTAACGCTGCCCTAACTCCCGCAGTGGTCCAGCATGTTACTCATGTCGACCTCGCCATCCGGGCGGGGGAGTCGTCGCTGATCCTGCGCCGCAGAATCGGTGCCGACTCGGGCGTGGTAGAGGTGATCGAACCGGGCTCGAACCTGGTACAACACACCTGGGCGGTCACCCCCAAGCCCGCCGATGGGCCGTCCATCTCCCGGTTCATGCTAGAGGAGCTGGGCATCCCGGTCGAACGGGTGCCGACGTCCCGGGCTGGCATCAATTCCCGCACCGTCGCGCTGACCTTCAACGACATCTTCCGGTACTGCTTCCTGCAGGCCAAGGAGATCGACCGATCGGTCGTTGGGCATCTCGATCTCGCGAGCACCAACCCGAAACGCATCGCCGCGTTTGAGTTGATGTTCGGCCTCACCGACCCGGAACTTGTTGAACTGAAACGCCAGCGAGGGATCGCCCGTGACCGCGCCAAACAGCTGGACAAGGATGCTGCTGCGATCGACCGGTTCATCCGTGACGCCGGTATCGCTGATGTCGAGCAGCTTCGGACTCGGCGCATGGATCTGGCACAGCAGCTCGCGGCTGCCGAGGACAAGCTGCAGGCAACCCGAGACGAAGTCGCTGCGCTGATTGGCGCTGAAGAGGACCGCCGCGCTGAATTGTCCGAAGCCCTGACCGCATCGAAGAAGCGGCACGAGGAAGCCGACCTGCTCGCGGTCACCGTTCGCGGTCGCGAGGCCACTCTCGCTCAGTTGCGCCTTGACCTGGCCAAAGCCGAACGCCGCAGTACAGCAATCGGGCTGCTCGCGCCCTTCGAGTTCGTCACCTGCCCACGGTGTATGCAGGACCTCGACGATCGCGAGGTCGAGGGGACAACCTGCCGCCTGTGCTGCCAGCCGCTGGCTCCGGTCGACGTTGAAGATGTCCGCGCCTCCGACCAGAACGCCGATCGGATCCAGGAACAAATCGTCGAAACCGAAGCCCTGCTTCGCGCCGACACGGCTGCGCTCGAACACGCCCGGCTGTCGGCCCGTCACATGGACCTGCGCCTAGACACCCTGCATCGCGAGTACGACCAGGCAACGGCCAATACGACCTCCCCGCGGATAGAGGCGGTTGCCCAGCTGAGTCGGTACGCGGAATCCCTGCGGCACGGCATCGACGAGGCTGGCCAGCACATAGAGATGTGGCGGCGGCTCGAAGAGGTTCGCGCCCAGGCCGCTGCCTATCGGAAGACCGATCGGCAGCTCAAGGTCGATATCACCGAAAGAGAGAGAGCCCTCCGCGCCCGAGGTGCTCAGCTGGATGAAATCAGCGCGGCGTTCACCGATGAGGTCAACCTGATCGGCATCCCCACCGACGGCACCGCCCGCATCGACCCGGACACATTCCTGCCGTTGGTGGGGGACACCGCTTTCGAAGACCTGCAGGCCAGTGGCGGCGGTGCCAGCACTGCACTCAACATCGCCTACCACCTGACCCTACTCATCACCGCGCTCAACGACCCTAACGTTCTGCTACCGAGCTTGCTGATCATCGACTCTCCGCGCAAAGCGATCGGAACCGTGGATCGGGACCGTGAACTCGGCCGTCGTATCTATGCTCGTCTGGCCACCCTCGTGGAGGCATACAAGGGGCGGGTCCAACTGATCGTGGCCGACAATGATGTTCCTCCCGAGCTCGTGACCACACGCAACACGATCGTGCTCACTACCGAGCATTCGGCCGTCCCTGGTGTCACCAACACTGGCGTCGGCGAAGGCCAGCGAGTCGAGGACTTGTAGACGTCGAAAACTACCTCAAGGCGAGTCGAGGCGAGCTACGCCTGACCGGCTCCTGACTCGGCGCTCATAAGAAGATCATCGAGGTGGTCGAACGCTCCGGCCAATGGCTCGTGCCCGTCGGCTTCCAATGCAGGATTGGGCCAATCAGATGCCGTACTACCGTTGCCATCTGCCCCAGACCTACGCCGTGGCTGGGCATCCCCGCAACGTCTGTATCAGGGAAGACGCCGTGCTGCCCCGCCTGGACCGCTGGCTCGCCGGCGAGTACGGCCCCACGAGGATCGACCAAACACTCGACGCTCTCGCTCAGGCGGCTTCCAAGCAGAGCCAGGACCCAGTCCTGGCTGCTGAAGCTCGGAGCCGGGTAACTGAGTGCGACCGCAAGCTAAAGGGGCTACAAGGCCACCAGCCTTGGTGTGAACGTCGCGGTTGCCGAGCTCAGCGCGATCTGCCGCCTCATCGCCGCGTGGCCTTCGGCCGCACTGATCGACAGCTACGAGTTGCTCATGGCGCAGATCCGCCGAGTCCCGCCCTCAGCGGAGGCGGAGGCACCCACGACGGACGAGAACGAAGGCGTTGATGACCTCGACCCGCCTGCGGATCGCGCAAGATCACGTGATCACGATGTCGTGGATCTTCACCGGACCGCATGGCGCTGGGCGCAGGCGAACCGTCTTCCGGATGGCGCTCTACCGTCCGGAAAGGCGATCGCGGGCCAGTTCGCGCGTAGCGCCCGCTGGGGCGATGGATCAAGAAGGCGGTTCTTGCCGGAGAACTGGGCTGCCACAGCCATGGGGCCATTGCGTCCTTAGTGAGGGGCTGAATGTCAGTGGCTTGGGGCACGATGGCTAGAGCTCCACCTCCTGCAACCCCCCGCTTGGATAGGAGAGCTGACAATGGCCGATCGGCTGTGGCTGGATGTGCCGTATGCGGAGAAAGGTCGGGCCAAGGCGCTCGGCGCGCGCTGGGACCCCTCTGTGAAACGCTGGTACGCGCCGCGTGCTGGCATGGCCGCTCTGGCACCCTGGGCACCTCTGCCTGACATCCCCGACCTGCTACCCGGCGAGGACCGTACTTTCGGCTCAGGCTTGTTCGTCGACTTGGTGCCCTCCTCGTGCTGGTTCACCAATGTCCGTTCCTGCGTCGACCAGCGCGACTGGGAACGGCTTCGACGTATGATCACCAATCGGGCCGGTCGCCGGTGCGAAGCGTGTGGCCGGGGCGAAGACCGAGACGAGCAGCGCTGGCTGGAGGCCCACGAACGCTGGGACTATGACCAAACGGCGCGGGTCCAGATCCTCAAGCGGCTCGTGTGCCTATGCACCGATTGCCACACCGCGACCCACATGGGCCTTGCCCAGATCCAAGGTAAGAGCTCACGAGCCACCGCGCACCTGTGTGATGTCACCGGTATGACGACCAGCCAGGCTCGTGCACACATCGACTCAGCGTTTTCGCTATGGCGCACGCGCTCGGCGATTAAGTGGAGTCTGGACCTGAACATCCTCACCAAGACTGGCGTCACCTTGGCACCGCCACCTGAGTGGCATGAGCGGAGCGGGCTGGCCAGCCAACGGCTGACCGAAGCGCGCGCTCGCGAGTCTGACGCTCCCCCGTCGTCGGCCTCTGCCATGACGCCGCTCTCGCCTCCTGTACCAGACCCCGTGATGCGGCAGGGTACAGGTGGACCCACGCCGAAGCCTCGACGCTCGAAGTGGTTGAGCAAGGTGTACGACTGGCTGGAGGATCCGCGACAGCCGTCCTGAACTGGTAGAGGGCAGTCTTCAGCGGTCCCTGAACCAAGCACGGTCCGATGGCAAGACCGCATTGAAGGCGAGGATTCAGCACAGCGCTGCGCTCGTCAGGCGCCTTCGCTCTAACGGTCGCAGCGTGGACGAGTCGGCCGCGTCGCAGAGCGAGCAGACGGCCAGGACGGATTGCAAAGAGCCGGATCGAACTGCGTCTTAGCGGGGTCGTGTGATCAGCCGCTGGAGGGAGGAAGCCCCAACATGGTCTGGGCAGACGCAGCCAAGACGGGGCCGAGAGCTCCGCTGACGACTGGAGCGTTCAAGATGCCGACCACGGCGTTCCCCCACCGTCGAATGCGCCCCTGGTCGGGCTGGCCCCCGGCGGCCTCCTCCTCGATCCGGTCCGCAATGGACTCCAACTCCTCGGCATCCGGGACCGGAAGATCGAGAACAGGGATCGCCTGGCGCAAGGCGCGGGCGAGCAGGACGAGGTCGGCCGGATTCACGCCGTTGGTGGTGGTGGCATTCATCGTGAAGTCGCGGCTGTTGGCGGCGATGTTGCCGGTGTTCGTCCCGATGTGGAAGACGGAGCCGCTCCCTGCCCTTCGTTGACGCTCGTACTCGCTCACGTCGCCTCCGTGGTGTTCCACGCAGTAGTCACCCTCCTTGGTGGGTTCGGCTCGAACAGGACCTCGCTCCTGGGCGACGGTGGGTCCGTCGATCAGACCAGCGCGGTGAAGATACTCGGCAGCACGCTGGATCTCGTCCTCGTGGAACGGTCCGCCTTCGAATGAGGCTTCGCCGGCTGCCAGGAACTGAGTAACGACCGGCATGTGGTCACCCTGCTGCTTCTGGTTCCACAACCAGGTCAGCAGGCCAGTCCTGGCGGCTGCGGCTCTCAACCTGGGGTCGGCGCGTCGCCGCCGACGCTCTTCGACCCATCGAATGCCCGCTGAGGTGATGTTCGCTGAGGGTGCACCCATCCCGCTGTGTTTGTCGTCCAGGAGCCCCATGGACTTGGCGTAACCGAGCAGTCCCCAATCATCGTTCGGGTTCAGCCCCCGCTCGGCGCAGAACGGGCGTATCTCCGCGTCGAGCAGAGGAGTGTTGATCGTCTGGTCGTAGACCCACTCCACCAGCGGCTCGTGCAGCTCAGAGAATTTCGCGTTGGCCATACTGGGCCTTCCTCTCGCGTGTTGGCAGAAGGCTACATGCGCCGCCCGACACACTTTCGGGAAACATTGCGAAATTAGAGAGTATGTCCGAGGCGGGTGTGGCCTCCCTTTAGGCCACACCCGACCTTCCTGGACCTTCCAAGAGGCTGTGACCTCCGTATCTTCGCGGACATAGGGGTTCGCATTCCGGAGGACGGGAGGTCAGGGTGACGGCGTTCGCCTTCTGGGGCGGGGTTTCGACAGAGGACAGGCAAGATCCCGGAGCATCTCGGGCCTGGCAGCTACGCGCGCCCGGATGCTCATCGAACCACGGGGCGACGAGATCGTGTCCGAGTTCTTCGACGTGGAGAAGTCCCGCTCGATCCCGCCCCAGCGTCGTCCAGAGGCGAGCGCGCTACTGACCCAACAACTGAAATCCCCGAACCGCGACTTCGAAGCCGTTGCGGTGGGCGAACCCCAGCGCGCCTTCTACGGCAACCAGTTCGGGAACACCTTCGAGCTGTTCAATCACTACCGAGTGCCACTGTGGGTGCCCGAAGTCGGTGGCCCCATCGATCCGAGCAACGAGGCCCACGAGCTGATCATGCTCATGTTCGGCGGGGTCAGTAAGGGCGCGCAACCGCATCAAGGTTCGCGTGAAGACCGCGATGGCGGCCATGGCCGAGATTGAGGGCCGCTACCTCGGTGGACGCCCGCCGTACGGATACCTTGTGATCGATCTCGGACCGCACCCCAACCCTGCGAAAGCCGCAGACGGTAAACGGCTGCGGGGCCTGGATCTCGACCCGTACGCCGCCCCCGTCGTCCAGCGGATCTTCCAGGAGTTCTTGGAAGGCATGGGCCTGTTCGCCATCGCAGAAGGGCTGACCCGCGACGGAATCCCCAGCCCTTCGGCCCACGATCCGAAGCGCAACCGGCACAGGTCCGGTATCGCCTGGTCCAAGAGCGCAGTCCGTGCCATCTTCACGAACCCCGCTACACCGGCCGCCAGGTCTGGAATCGCCAGCGAAAGGATGAGGTCCTGCTCGACGTCGAAGACGTGACCCTCGGCCACACGACCAAGCTCCGCTGGAACGACAACGACAAGTGGATCTTCTCGGAGCAGATCGTCTATCCCCAGCTTGTGGACGACGAGACCTTCCACGACGTCCAGAGCATCCTCGCCGGCCGCGGTGCTACCACCCAGGGCAAGGAGCACCGGACGCAGCATCCCTACGCGTTCAAAGGGCGGATGTTCTGTGGAATCTGCGAGCGCAAGATGCAGAGCCAGTGGGTCAGCAACGCCCCGTACTACCGCTGCACCTTCCCTCGCGAGTACGCGATCAGCAACAAGCTCGACCACCCCCGCAACGTCTACCTGCGCGAGGACGCCATCCTCCCGAAGGTTGACCGATGGCTGTGCAAGGCGTTGGCGCCGCACCGGGTTGCCCAGACAATCGACGAGATGTACGCCGACCAGCTCGATGAGACCCACGACGCCAGGACCGAGATCATCCGGGTCAAGGTGGCGCAGGTCGAGTCCAAGATGGCCCGTTACCGAGCCGCCATCGAAGCGGGTGGCGACCTCGAAGAGATCAGTAAATGGATAGCCGAAGCCAAGGCCGAGCGCCTCGGGCTTGAAGCTGAGCTCTGCACCGCCACAAGGAGAGCGAAGATGACCAGAGAAGAGATCGCCACCGCCGTGACCGAGATCGGCGACATGGCCAGGGCCATCGGGGGCGCCCGTCAGACCTGAAAGCGCCGGTCTACCAGCGCCTCGGGCTCAAGCTCACCTACCTGCCCCAGGAAACAAAAGTGAGGGCCGAGGTGATCCTCAGCCCTCACATAGTGAAAGGATGCGTGTCCGAGGGGGGACTTGAACCCCCATGCCCTTAACGGGCACTAGCACCTCAAGCTAGCGCGTCTGCCTATTCCGCCACCCGGACTTGGTGCCTGCACGCGGGACCGTCATCCCGCGTCGGCGAAAGCTAGGTTAGCAAACTCTCGGGGGTGAGTCATACCGAGATTCCCGCAGCGGCAGGATGGAGGTCACAAATCGTGAGAAACCAAGGAGCGATGATGGGCGAGGACGAGGTCGTAGACCTGTGCCGTGACCTGATCCGGATCGACTCGAGGAACGCCGGCGACAACGCGGGTCCAGGTGAGCGCGAGGCCGCGGAGTACGTGGCGGGGAAGCTCGCGGAGGTGGGGCTGGAGGCGCGGATCCTGGAGAGCGACACGAAGCGGGCGAACGTCGTCGCGAGGATCGAGGGCAGCGACCCGTCCAGGGAGGCGCTCCTGCTGCACGGGCACCTGGACGTGGTCCCGTTCGACGCGGGCGACTGGAAGGTGCATCCGCTGTCGGGCGAGGTGGCCGAGGGGTGCGTGTGGGGCCGCGGCGCGGTCGACATGAAGGACATGGACGCGATGATCCTGGCGGTGGCCAGGCAGCGGGTGGCGGAGAAGCGGAAGCCGCCGCGTGACGTGGTCCTGATTTTCACCGCGGACGAGGAGGCGGGCGGCGACTACGGGGCGAAGTTCCTGGTCGACAAGCATCCCGAGGTGTTCGAGGGCGTCACGGAGGCGATCGGGGAGGTCGGCGGGTTCAGCGTGACCCACGACAACCGCCGGCTGTACCTGATCGAGGCCGCGGAGAAGGGCATGGCCTGGATGCGGCTGACGGCCAAGGGCCGCGCCGGGCACGGGAGCATGCTCAACAACGAGAACGCGGTGACCGAGCTGGCGGAGGCGGTGGCGCGGATCGGCCGGCACGAGTGGCCGGTACGGCTGACGCCGACGATGAAGGCGCTGTTCGACGAGATCGGCCCGGGCAAGGACCCGGAGGAGATCGTCAAGGAGCTCGGCTCGCTGTCGAAGATGATCGGCGCGGTGCTGCGCAACACCGCCAACCCGACCATGTTCAGCTCGGGCTACAAGGCCAACGTGATCCCGCAGTCGGCCGAGGCGGTCATCGACGGGCGGTTCCTGCCGGGGTACGAGGAGGAGTTCTTCGCCACGATCGACGAGCTGCTCGGGCCGAACGTGCAGCGGGAGTTCATTCAGAACCAGGCCGCGCTGGAGTTCGCCTTCCAGGGCGGGCTGGTGAGCGCGATGGTCGAGTCGCTGGCCCAGGAGGACCCGGAGGGTACGGCGCTGCCGTACACGCTGAGTGGCGGGACCGACCTCAAGGCGTTCAGCACGCTGGGGATCAGGGGCTACGGTTTCGCGCCCCTGAAGCTGCCGGCGGACCTGGACTTCTCGGGGATGTTCCATGGGGTGGACGAGCGGGTCCCGGTCGATTCGCTCCGGTTTGGGACCAGAGTTCTTGACCGATTCCTGGATCTCGCCTGAAAACCCTTTGCGAGCACGTTGGGTGCTGCTACGGTTACGGACCGTTGAGGGGTGAGTCCGAGGACCGGCCCCGTCAAGGGGCCGGTTCTGGAGCTCGGGAGGTCACGTGGCACGCATGCCGCAGCAGCAGGTGAGGGAGTCTTCCCTCGCTGCTCGGCGCGTGCCCGTGGCTGCTTTCCCCGAGCGAGCCGACCACCGGGAGAGGACCGCCCAGGCAGTCCGGATGGCGCGGTTCGCGGCCGGCGCCCGCACGGTCCTCTCTAGAGCACTCACGGTAGGCGGCCTGATGGTCGCCGGTTGGTTGCTCGCACTGCTCTTCGGAGCGGCTCCGGCCAACGCCGAAGCCGCTCAGACCCAGGCTCGGACGCACGAAGCCTCTCAGGGGGTCACCGGATTCCCCACGGTCGACACCACAACCGCGTCGGTGCCGGACAACACCGAGGCGATGGCCGGGCTCCATGTCGACGGGCTGACCAGCCAGTCGAAGCCCGGCCTCCCAACACCTTCCACCGCCGGCGACACCTCGGGCCCCAACGGCCTGGTGCCCAACGGCGGTGGCAGCGGCCCGTTCGGGCCTGGCATGGGGGACGTCGCGAGGTTCGCTTTCGACCCGCGGCTGCTGGCACAGCGCGCCCCCCTGGCGTGCGTGCTGCCCCCCGTCGTCCGCACAGCGGCGGACGACCCTTCTTTCTCACCTGACTGACCGAGCATGACCGAGCCCGCCTGAGTTCACCTCAGCGGCGAGCGCCGGTCCCGATGACCGTGCGCGTCAGTGCCCGGCACGTCCCCCAGGCAAGTCAGAACCTGGGCGAACCAGCCGGAACGCGGAGCGAGGCTCAAGGCCCCCCGCAGGTCAGTCTTCCTGGTTCGCGTCCCGCGTCCGAGGTCCCGCTGTGCCGTACCCGAAAAGTCGGCTGATCGGCCTCGGCATGCCCGCGAACCGTCAGGTATCCCCCCAAGAACCACTAGGAGCATCTTCATGCGTACGTGGGCCAAGGCATCCGCCCCGGCGGCTCTGCTCGCCGCCGCGGTCATGTCGTTCGGCAGCGGTACGGCTGTCGCCGACACCTCCGGCGACTCCTCCGTCGGCGGCGGCAACCAGGTCAACCTGCCGATCTCGCTGCCGATCGACATCAGCGGCAACTCGGCCGGCATCGCCGGCGAGTCCAACGCCTCCTCCCAGGGCGGCGCGTCGGTGGAGAACACCGGCCCGTCCGGGATCCAGAACAAGACCTCGGGCAACAGCAGCGTCCTGGGCGGCAACCAGGTCAACGCCCCGATCAGCGCCCCGATCAACGCCTGTGGCAACGCCGTCTCGCTCTTCGGCAACTCCGACGCCGGCTGCAAGGGCGGCGCGAGCGTCAAGTCCTCGGGCAAGGGCGGCGCGGGCGGCAACAAGACCAGCGGCGACAGCAGCGTGCTGGGCGGCAACCAGGTCACCGCGCCGATCAGCGCGCCGATCAACGCCTGCGGCAACGCGCTGGCCATCTTCGGCGACGCCACCGCGGGCTGCAAGGGCGGCTCGTCGGTCAAGAACATCGGCACCGGCGCCGGCGGCAACACCACCTCCGGTCGCAGCTCGGTCCTGGGCGGCAACCAGGTCATCGCGCCGATCAGCGGCCCGGTCAACATCTGCGGCAACGCCGTGGCGGTCTTCGGCGACGCCTTCGCCGGCTGCAAGGGCGGCTCGTCGGTCACCAACGCCGGCGGCGGGGGCAAGCCCGCCCACGACTACCACGCCGGTGGGTGGCCGCACGGCTCCAAGGGCAACGACACCGACGGCCGCTTCGGCGCCGGCTCGGGCAACCAGGTGATCGCGCCGATCAGCCTGCCGATCACCGCCTGCGGCAACGCGGTCGGCAACGCCCCCGCCGGATGCAAGGGCGGCAGCTCGGTCGAGAACACCACGGCCGGCTCCGGTGCCGGCGGCAACACCACGTCCGGTCGTTCCGGTGTCCTCGCGGGTAACCAGGTGGTCGCGCCGATCACCGCGCCGGTCAACGTCTGCGGCAACGCCGTGGCCGTCTTCGGCCAGGCCTTCGCCGGGTGCAAGGGCGGCGCCTCGGTCCGCAACGGCGGCAAGGGCGCCGGCGGCAACCACACCTCCGGCCAGTCGGGCGTCGGCGCCGGCAACCAGGTCGTCGCTCCGATCACGGCTCCGATCAACGCCTGCGGCAACGCCATCGCGGCGCTGGGCCTGTCCGAGGCCCACTGCAAGGGCGGTGCCAGCGTCTCGCCGCACGACGGGCTCAAGGCCGGCGGCAACCGTACCTCGGGTCGCTCCGGCGTCCTGGCCGGTAACCAGGTGATCGCGCCGATCACCGCGCCGGTCAACGTCTGCGGCAACGCGGTGGCCGTCCTGGGCGACGCCGCCGCCGGCTGCCTCGGCGGCTCGCGCGTCGGCAAGCCGGTCGACGAGCACCCCGACGGCTACGACCACTGGGCTCAGGCCAGCACCGGCAAGAAGGCCCAGGCCAGCGGCCTGCTGCCCGCGCTTCCCGTCGTTCCCGCGGTCTCCAGCCTCAAGGACGTCGGCAACATGACCCAGCCCATGCGCGGCGCGGGGCTGCCGGCCGTGCCGGTCGTGGGTGACGTGCCCGGCATGCTGGGCCTGCCCGCGCTGCCGGGGCTGCCCGGGCTGCCCGGTGCGCCTGCCGTACCCGGTCAGCAGGGCAGGGCCGCCGCCACCACCAAGTCGTCCAGCCCGCTCTCGGCGCTCGGCCCGGCGACCTCGCTCGTCTCCGCTACCCCGGTCGGCGGCGCCGTCGGCCAGGCCGCGGGCACGCTGCCCGTCGGCGACCTCGGCCTGATGAGCGCCGCTCAGCCGGCCGGTGTCACCGGGATGAACTCCAGCTCGCTGCTGGCGCTGGTGCTGGGCGCGATGTTCGCCGCTTCCGCGACGCTCTTCGCCACCACCCGCCGCCTGCGCTTCGGCAAGAAGTAAGCAGTGCGCTGACAGACGCTTTGCCCGTTCCGGGGGCGATGGCCCGGGGCGGGCAAAGCCCTGTTTACAGCGTGCTCCTGACCCTGATGATCCTTCTGCGCAGCCGTACGCGGCGGCTTCCGTCGGAATAGATCCTGACCCGGGCCAGTTCCCAGTGTCCGTGTTCGGCATGCTCGGTCAGCAGTTGACGTGCTGCTTCGCGCGAGACACCACGGGGGATGTACACATCCATGTAGGTGTAGTCGGGCACAACGATTAGTCTCCTGGGTGAGTCAGGGCGAGACGCCGCTCCGTGGGCCTTATTCTGCGTGCTTGTGGGTGGACCCGAAAGCGAGTGGGTAGCCCCGGGGGGAAGGCAATTCGGGGGGATCCGGGTTACCTTTCAAATCTGTGCCCAAATCGGGTGGGGATGTAGAACGAAGCGAACAGCGAGGTAGGAAGCAGCGTGCCAGCCAAGAACGGCAGCGGAACCCGCCTGGTGATCGTCGAGTCGCCGACCAAGGCGAAGAAGATCGCCGAGTACCTCGGGCGCGGGTTCACCGTCGAGTCCAGCATCGGTCATATCCGTGACCTGCCGGAGCGGGCCGACGACATCCCCGAGAAGTTCAAGGGGGAGCCGTGGGCGCGGCTTGGCGTGAACGTCGACCACGACTTCGAGCCGCTCTACGTCGTCAACGCCGACAAGCGCTCGCAGGTGGCCAAGCTCAAGCAGCTCCTCAAGGACGCCGACGAGCTCTACCTCGCCACTGACGAGGACCGGGAGGGCGAGGCGATCGCCTGGCACCTCCAGGAGGTCCTCAAGCCCAAGGTGCCCGTGCACCGCATGGTCTTCCACGAGATCACCCCGCAGGCCATCCAGGACGCCGTCGCCAACCCGCGCAGCCTCAACCTGCGCCTGGTCGACGCCCAGGAGACGCGCCGCATCCTCGACCGCCTGGTCGGCTACGAGGTCAGCCCGGTGCTGTGGAAGAAGGTCAAGCCGCGTCTGTCCGCGGGCCGCGTGCAGTCCGTGGCCACGCGCCTGGTGGTCGAGCGCGAGCGCGACCGGCTGGCGTTCACCGCCGCGTCCTACTGGGACCTGCAGGCGCTGTTCGACACCAACAAGCCCGAGGAGTCGCCGCGCGACTTCACCGCCACGCTGGTCAGCGTGGGCGGCAAGCGGGTCGCCCAGGGCCGTGACTTCGGCGCGGACGGCCGGCTCAAGAGCGACGTGCTGCACCTGTCGGAGGACGCCGCCCAGGCGCTCAAGGCCCGGCTGGGCAGCACCGCCTTCCGCGTCAAGTCCGTCGAGCGCAAGCCGTACACGCGCAAGCCGTACGCCCCGTTCCGGACGACCACGCTGCAGCAGGAGGCCAGCCGGAAGCTGGGCTTCTCCGCGAAGTACACGATGCAGGTGGCGCAGCGGCTCTACGAGAACGGCTTCATCACCTACATGCGTACCGACAGCATCACGCTGTCGGAGACCGCCGTCGCCGCCGCGCGCTCCCAGGCGATCAAGCTGTACGGCGCGGCCTACGTGCCCGACAAGCCGCGCGTCTACGCCTCGAAGGTGAAGAACGCGCAGGAGGCCCACGAGGCGATCCGCCCGTCCGGCGAGGAGTTCCGCACGCCGGGCGAGACCGGCCTGTCCGGCGACATGTTCCGCCTCTACGAGCTGATCTGGCAGCGCACCGTCTCCTCGCAGATGAAGGACGCGGTCGGCGAGTCGGTCAGCGTGCGAGTGGCCGGGGACGACGTCGAGTTCGCCGCGTCCGGCCGCACGATCACCTTCTACGGCTTCCTCAAGGCCTACGTCGAGGGCGCCGACGACCCGGCGACCGACCGCGACGACTCCGAGAAGCGGCTGCCCAACCTGGTCGAGGGCGACCCGCTCGACCTCTCCCGGCTGGACGTCGCGGCGCACGCGACCAAGCCGCCGGCGCGCTACACCGAGGCGTCGCTGGTCAAGGAGCTCGAAGACCGCGAGATCGGCCGGCCGTCGACGTACGCCTCGATCATCGGCACCATCCTCGACCGGGGCTACGTCTTCAAGAAGGGCACCGCGCTGGTGCCCTCGTTCCTGGCCTTCGCGGTGGTCAACCTGCTGGAGCAGCACTTCGGCAACCTGGTCGACTACGACTTCACCGCGACCATGGAGAAGGTCCTCGACGACATCGCCAACGACCGCGCCGAGCGGGTGCCCGAGCTGCGGAAGTTCTACTACGGCGACTCCGAGGGCGAAGAGGGCCTCAAGGAGATGGTCACCGACCTAGGCGAGATCGACGCCAAGGAGATCAGCTCCTTCCCGATCCGCGGCACCGACATCGTGCTGCGGGTGGGCCGCTACGGCCCCTACCTCGACCGCGACGGCGCGCGGGTCAACGTGCCCGAGGACATGGCGCCCGACGAGCTGACCGCGGAGAAGGCCGAGGAGCTGTTCTCCCGGCCCAGCGGCGACCACGTGCTCGGCACCGACCCGGTCAGCGGCAACACCATCGTGGCCAAGGACGGGCGGTACGGCCCGTATGTCACGGAGATCCTGCCGGAGCCGCCCGCCGAGGAGACGCCGAAGAAGCGGACGCGCAAGGCCGATGCGGCCAAGCCCCGCACCGCGTCGCTGTTCAAGACGATGGCCCTCGACACGGTCACGCTGGAGGACGCGCTCAAGCTGCTGTCCATCCCGCGGGTGGTCGGCGTGCTCGACGGCGAGGAGGTCCAGGCGTTCAACGGCAAGTTCGGGCCCTACATCAAGAAGGGCACCGACTCGCGCTCGCTGGCCTCGGAGGAGGAGCTGTTCACCGTCACCATCGAGCAGGCGCAGGCGTTGTTCGCGCAGCCCAAGACGCGTGGACGGCGGGCCGCGGCCGCGGCGCCGCTGCGTGAGCTGGGCGACGACCCCAACTCGAAGAAGCCGGTGGTCGTCAAGGAGGGGCGTTTCGGCCCCTACGTGACCGACGGGGAGACCAACGCCTCGCTCCGCAAGGGCGACACGGTGGAGGACATCACCATCGAGCGGGCGGCCGAGCTGCTGGCGGAGCGGCGCGAGAAGGCGCCGCCGCCGAAGAAGGCCCCGGCCAAGAAGGCTCCCGCGGCCAAGAAGGCCACGACCGCGAAGAAGACCACGACCGCGGCCAAGAAGGCGCCGGCCGCCAAGTCGTAGCGGTCGTCCTCAGGCTGGGCGGGCGGGTGCGGGGTTGTCCACAGGAGGGACCTTCCTGAGCGGCTTCTCAGCACCCGCCTCGTAGCATGTGCCCGTGATTCTCGGTTTCTTCGCGACGATCCTCGTCGTGGTCGCTGGCGTGCACTTCTACCTCTGGCTGCGCCTGGTCAGGAACACCACCCGGCCGGGCCGCGCCCGGCGGGTCCTGACCTGGACGATGGCCGGGCTCGCCGTGCTCGTGCCGGTGACCTTCGTCGCGTCGCGCACCGAGGGCGGGCACTGGGTGGCCTGGCCGGGGTACATGTGGGTGGCGATCATGTTCTACCTGGTCGTCTTCCTGGTGGTGCTGGAGATCCCGCGTTTCGTGGCCGGGCGCCTGCTGCGTGACCCCGCGCCGGTGGCGGTGCCCGTGACCGTCCCCGAGACCCCCGTCGAGGCGCCTGCTCCCGCTCCCGAACCGGTGCCGATGACCCGCAGGCTGCTCATCGGCCGCACCGCCGCCCTGGTCGCCGGGGCCGGCGCGCTGAGCACCGTCGGGTACGGCGTGCGGACCGCGCTCGGCGACCCGGTGATCGAGCCGGTCAAGGTGCTGCTGCCCAAGCTCGACCCCCGGCTCAACGGCCTGCGCTTCGCGGTCGTGAGCGACATCCATCTCGGCCCGCTCACCGGCATCGGCCACTCCGAGCGCATCGTGCGCATGATCAACGAGCTCGAGGCCGACGTCGTGGCGATCGTGGGCGACCTGGTCGACGGCAGCGTGGCGGAGCTGGGCCGGCTGGCCAAGCCGCTGTCGCGGCTGGAGTCGCGCTACGGCTCCTACTTCGTCACCGGCAACCACGAGTACTACACCGCCAACGGCCCGCAGGAGTGGATCGACGAGCTCGACAGCCTGGGGGTGCGCTCGCTGCGCAACTCCCGCGTGGAGATCCGGCACGGCGGGGCCGTCCTCGACCTGGCCGGGGTCAACGACGTCAACGGCACCGAGTACGACGACGGGCCCGACTTCGAGGCCGCCCTGGGCGGGCGCGCGCCGGGCCGCTCGACCGTGCTCCTGGCCCACCAGCCCGTGCAGGTACGGCAGGCCGCGCAGTACGGCGTGGACCTGCAGTTGTCCGGGCACACGCACGGCGGCCAGATGGTGCCCTTCAACCTGGTGGTGCCGATGCAGCAACCGGTCGTCTCCGGCCTGGAGGCTGTCGACGGCGTCCAGGTCTATGTCACCCGAGGGGCAGGCTTCTGGGGACCTCCGGTCCGGGTCGGCGCACCGCCTGAGATCACCCTGCTCGAAATAGGGGCGGGCGGATAGCGGACGTATTAGCCTCAGCGTCAAGCCGGGCATATCCGGCGCGTTCATTTGACATCTGGCCCTGTGAGCATCTGGATACGCTGACACCATGACCGCCCGGAAGCCGGCGCACGTGCTGGCGAACGCCCCCTACCGCAGGCTGTGGCTGGCCATGTCGGTCTGCAGCCTGGGCGACTGGCTCAACATTCTGGCGCTGACCGCGCTGGCCGGAAACCTGATGGCCCCCGGCGACTTCCGCGCGCAGTCGCTGGCGGTGGGCGGCGTCTTCATCGCCAAGATGTTGCCCGCGATCGTCCTCGGCCCGGTGGCGGGCGCTTTCGCCGACCGGTTCGACCGGCGCACCACGATGGTCGTCGCCGACCTGACCCGGGCCGCGCTGGTGCTGTCGATCGCGGCCGTGGTCTGGCTGGCTCCCGGCGCGGCCTACCAGTGGATGATCGTCGCGACGTTGCTGATCGAGTGCGTCAACCTGTTCTGGGTGCCGGCCAAGGAAGCGACCGTGCCCAACCTGGTGGGCAAGGAGCAACTGGAGCAGGCCAACCAGCTCAACCTCCTGGTCACCTACGGCACCGCTCCGCTGGCCGCGGCGCTGTTCGCCGCGCTCTCGCTGCTCGGCGACTTCTTCGGCGACGGCTCGCGGCTGGTCTCGGGCGAGCTCGCGCTGCTGATCAACGCGCTCGCCTTCCTGGTCTCGGCCTTCCTGATCTTCGGGCTCCACGACATCCCGCGGCTGGCCGGCTCGCTCGCCCCGCCCTCGGTGCTCAAGCAGATCGTCGAGGGCTGGCGCTTCGTCGGCGGCAACCGGCTGGTGCGCGGTCTGATCATCGGCATGCTCGGCGCCTTCGCCGCGGGCGGCGCGGTGGTGGGCGTCGCCAAGACCTACGTGACCGCGCTCGACGGCGGCGACGCGGCCTACGGCGTGGTCTTCGGCGCGGTCTTCGTCGGCATGGCCCTGGGCATGTTCTTCGGGCCGCGCTTCCTGCGCGAGCTGTCGCGGCGGCGGCTCTTCGGGCTGTCGATCATCGCCGCCGGCGTCGTGCTGGTCGCCATCGCGCTCATCCACAACCTGGTCATCGTGGTCATGCTGACCGTGGCGCTCGGCGCGTGCGCGGGGATCGCCTGGACCATCGGGTATACCCTTATCGGTCTGGAGGTCGAGGACTCGATCCGGGGGCGCACCTTCTCCTTCCTGCAGTCCACCGCTCGGGTGACGTTGTTGCTCGTGGTGGCCGTGGCCAGCCCGCTCGCCGCGCTGTTCGGCTCGCATGCGATCCAGGCCGGCGCGCTGAGCTACGAGTTCGACGGTGCGAACCTGGTCCTGTCCCTCGGCGGGGCACTCGCGATTGTTGTGGGGATAGTCGGATTGCGGCACATGGATGACCGGCGCGGCGTTTCGCTGTCCGCCGACCTGATCGCGGCGGTGCGCGGCGAGGCGTACTCCGACGAGCCCGAGGAGCAGGTGCCCGGGCTCTTCGTGGCCTTCGAGGGCGGCGAGGGCTCGGGGAAGACCACGCAGTCCCGCATGATCGCGATCTGGCTGCGTGACCAGGGCTTCGACGTCGTGCAGACCCGCGAGCCCGGCGCGACCAAGGTCGGCATGCGGCTTCGCGCGATCCTGCTCGACGCCGCGGAGAAGGGGCTGTCGGCGCGGGCCGAGGCCCTGCTCTACGCCGCCGACCGGGCCGAGCACGTCGAGAAGGTCATCCGGCCGGCACTGCACCGCGGCGCCGTCGTGGTCACCGACCGGTATGTCGACTCCTCGCTGGCCTACCAGGGCGCCGGGCGGGCGCTCGACCCCGCCGACGTCTCCAAGGTCAACGCCTGGGCGACCGGCGGGCTGGTGCCGCACCTCACCGTGCTGATCGACACCCCGCCCGAGGTCGGACTGCGCCGGCTCGGCGGAGCCGCCGACCGCATCGAGGCCGAGCCGCTGGAGTTCCACGAGAAGGTGCGGCGCGAGTTCCGGGCGCTGGCGGCGGCCGCCCCCGAGCGCTACCTGGTCGTGGACGGCACGTGGGCGCCGGACGACATCACCCGGGCCATCCAGGACCGCATCCGGGAGATCCTGCCCGACCCGGTGCCGGAGGAGTCCGAGGACGCCACCGGCACGATGCCCGCGATCCGCGACTAGAGCCCTCCGGGTTATCCGGTCACCTGGGCCAAAGCGTCGGAGCGGGCGGCTAGCCTTGTCGCGTGGGCGTATTCGATGATCTCGTCGGCCAGGATCGCGCGACAGCCGTGCTGCAACGCGCCTCCGCGGCCGCCGCGGAGGTCGTCGCCGGCGGGCGGGGCGCGGGCATGACCCATGCCTGGTTGTTCACCGGCCCGCCCGGTGCGGGCCGCGAGAACGCGGCGCGGGCCTTCGCCGCCGCGCTGATGTGCGCGCAGGGCGGTTGCGGCCACTGCGACCAGTGCCACCAGGTCTTCGTCGGCTCCCACCCCGACCTGGAGCACGTGCGCCCGTCCGGCCTGTCCTACGGCATCAAGCAGGCCCGCGAGCTCATCCTGCGCGCGGCCGGAGCCCCGACCCAGGGCCGCTGGCGGGTGATGTTGTTCGAGGGCGGCGATCGCCTCACCGAGGCCGCGGCCAACGCGCTGCTCAAGGCCATCGAGGAGCCGCCGCCGCGCACGGTCTGGCTGCTGTGCGCGCCCTCCGCCGACGACCTGCTGATCACCATCCGCTCCCGCTGCCGCGTGGTCACCCTGGTCATCCCGTCCACCGAGGCCGTCGCCCACGAGCTGGCCACCCGGGACAACGTCCCCGAGGCCACCGCCCGCTTCGCCGCGCGGGCCTCGCAGGGCGACCTCGACCGTGCCCGCCAGCTCGCGCTCGACGAGGGGGTACGGCAGCGTCGTGAGGCCGTGCTGAGCATCCCCGCCACGCTCACCGGCGTGGGCGAGTGCGTCACCGCCGCCGAACGCCTGGTCAAGACGGCCGAGGAGGAGGCCACGGCGGCCACCACCACGCTCAACGAGTCGGAGACCTCCGACCTGCGCCGGCTGTACGGCGAGGGTTCCACCGGCAAGGGCCTCAACCGCGGGCTCGTGCGGGGCGGCGCGGGCGCGCTCAAGGAGTTGGAGGACCGGCAGAAGTCCCGGGCCACGCGCATCAAGCGCGACACCTTGGACGCCGCGTTGCTGGAGCTGGCCGGGTTCTACCGTGACGTGCTGGCCATGCAGTTCGGCGCGCCCGTCGAGCTGGCCAACGACGACCACCGCTTCGACCTCGACCGGCTGGCCCGTGCCTCCACACCCGACGAGACGCTGCTGCGGATCGAGGCGATCATGCAGTGCCGCGAGCGCCTGGAGGCGAACGTCAACCCGCAGATCGCGGTCGAGGCCATGACCCTGTCCCTGCGCGCCCCGCGCTGACCGGAAGCATCTCTCGTCTTTTCTTGCCGGGGGAAGCAGCAGATGACGCCGCCGGACGTCTCTGTCCTGTGGAAGCCGAAGCACTACTCTCCCGTGCCGAGCGCCAGGAGCCCGTGGACGTGGCGAGCCTGTTCGCCGAGCATCAGCTGGGTCTCGTACGGCTCGCGCTGATGATGGTCGGCGATCGGGCGACCGCCGAGGACGTCGTCCAGGAGGCGTTCACGCGCACCCATGCCGGTCGGGCGCGGTTGCGAGATCCGGCCAAGGCGCTGGCCTACGTCCGCTCCGCCGTGCTCAACCAGTGCCGGTCGGTGTTGCGGCGCCGGGCGACGGTCTTCCGGAAGGCGGTGCCGTACGATCCGCCGGTCTGGTCGGCGGAAACCGCCGCGTTGCTGGGGGAGGAGCGGCGCGAGGTGCTACTGGCCCTGCGCGAGCTGCCCCGGCGGCAACGGGAGGCGCTGGTGTTGCGCTACTACTTCGAGCTGTCCGACCAGGAGATTGCCGAGACCATGGGGATCAGCGGTGGCACCGCTCGGTCGACGATCGCGCGGGGGCTGAAGGCCCTCGCCAGTGCGCTTGGGGAGACGTCATGAGCGTCATGGAAGACCGGCTGCGTGACGCCCTTTCCGCGGCCGGAGCGAGCGTCGAGCCGGCCGGGCTCCGGCCCTTGCGAGTCGTCGACCACCGGCGCGTGCGGGGGCGGTTCCGGATCGGCTATGCCCTGGGCGCCCTCGCGCTGGCCGGGCTCGTCGCCTTCGGCGCCGCCGCCGTCGGCGCGCGCAGCGGGCAGGTCGACGCCATGGCCTTCACCAGTCCGTCGCCGCGCTACCCCGTGGTCGTCTTCCTCTGCAACGCGGTGGAGTATGCGCCGTGCCTCGGCCGGACGGTCACCTCCGAGGAGCGTGAAGCCGTCCGCCAGGCTCTCACCTCGCTGCCGGGAGTCCGGGAGGTCGTCTTCGAGGACCAGGCGACGGCCTATCGCAACTTCCGCGCCAAGCGCAGCGATTCGGAGATCCTTGCCCTGGTCGAGGTGCGCGACATGCCGGAGTCGTTCCTGGTGAACGTCGGCTCCGCCGCCGAGGGCCAGGCGGTGGTCCGGGCGGTCGGCACGATGCCCGGGGTGAACCGGGCGGTCAATCGCCAGTGCATGCCGTTCCTCGGGCTGATCGTCCTCACACCCGGTTGCTGAGCTGCCCGTCGTCGGCGTCCCTCCGGAATCGAGGTGTGAGGTGGGCGCGAGGTGGCAAGGAATGGCCTTATGGACCACCCCCGAGGTCAGGAAGAGAGCCCCCACCCATGGGAATGATCATGGCGGTGAGCTTCAGCCGCTACGGAAGGCTCTATTACCTCGACCCCGGCCCGCACACCCCCAAGGTGGGCGACAAGGTGCTGGTCCCCACCGACTCCGGCCCCGAGGTGGCCGAGTGCGTCTGGGCTCCGCAGTACGTCAGCGAGGACGTCGACGGCCTGCCGGTCTGCGCCGGGGTCGCCAGCGACGAGCAGCTCACCCGGGACGAGGCGAACAAGCGCCGCCGGGCCGAGGCGCGCAGCGTCGCGAAGCGGTTGATCAAGCGGCACACGTTGCCGATGAAGGTCGTCGGCATCGACTTCCTCGACGCGGACAACGTCTACACCGTCTACTTCTCCGCTCCGCACCGGGTCGACTTCCGTGCGCTGGTGCGTGACCTGGCCCGTAACCTGCGGGCCCGCGTCGAACTGCGGCAGATCGGGCCGCGGGACGAGGCTCGGCTGCAGGGCGGCATCGGCCCTTGCGGGCGGGACCTTTGTTGCGCGACCTTCCTCAAGGACTTCGAGCCGGTGTCCGTCCGGATGGCCAAGGACCAGGACCTTCCGGTCAACCCCATGCGGATCGCCGGGGCCTGTGGGCGGTTGATGTGTTGCCTGAAGTACGAGCACCCGCTGTACCAGGAGTTCCGGGCCAGCGCTCCGCGGGTGGGGACGGCTGTGGACACTCCCGAAGGCGGGGGCGTCGTGGTCGGGCACAACGTGCCGTCCGACTCGGTGGTCGTACGGCTCAACGACGGGGGGCGGCGCTGCCAGTGCTCCAAGGCCAGCGTCTGCTCCCCGCGCAAGCAGTACGAGCAGCAGTACGGCGGCGACCCGGCCACCTGACCGCGTCCGGGGGGTTGATCGCGCTCGCCTGTGGAAGGTTGTCGGGGTGATGTCGCGACCCAGGACCGTCGCCAGGGTGATGTCGCGACCCAGGATTGCCGCTGCCCTCGTGCTGCTTCTCCTGCTGCTCCCTGCCGTACCCGCCTGCAAGGGCGCCAGCCCCCGCCCCCCGGCGCTGACCTGGCACGACTGCGGCGACGACTACGAGTGCACCACCCTCCAGGTCCCCCTCGACCACACCCGCCCGTACGGCCGGCAGCTCACCCTGGCCGTCACCCGCCTGCCCGCCCAGGGCGACCGCATCGGCTCCCTGGTACTCAACCCCGGCGGCCCAGGCGGCTCAGGCGTCGACTACGCCCGCGCAGCCCGAGCCATGCTCAGCACCCGCCTCCTGGACCGCTTCGACATCGTCGGCTTCGACCCCCGCGGCGTCGGCCGCTCCACCCCCATCGACTGCCTCGACGACGCCGCCCTGGACACTTTCCTGTCCCTGGACACCACCCCCGACACCGCTGACGAGCGCACCACCCTGGCCAGGGCCTCCCAAGCCTTCGCCACCGCCTGCCGCAAGCGATCCGGCCAGCTCCTCCCGCACCTCAGCACCACCGCCGTCGCCCACGACCTCGACCTGCTCCGCGCCGCCCTGGGCGAGCGCACGCTCACCTACCTGGGCAAGTCCTACGGCACCCTCCTCGGCGCCGTCTACGCCGACCTCTACCCCCGCCGGGTCCGCGCCCTCGTCCTCGACGGCGGCCTCGACCCCACCCTCCCGCGCCTCCGCCTCCAGCACGAACAGGCGGAAGGCTTCACCACCGCCTTCCGCGCCTACGCCCGCTACTGCCTCGCCGGCCGAGGCTGCCCCTTCCGCAGCAAAACCGTCGACGGCGTCCTCACCGAGCTGACCACCTTCCTCCGCCACACCGACAAGGCCCCTCTCCCCGCCGCCCGTCCCGTCACCGAGACCCTCGCCACCCTCGGCCTCCTCACCCCGCTCTACGACCGCACCTCCTGGCCCGCCCTCACCGAGTCCCTCCGCCAGGCCCTGGCCGGCGACGGCACCCTCCTGCTCCACCAGGCCGACCAGCTCACCGGCCGCTCCACCGACGGCGCCTTCTCCAACCAGACCGAGGCCAACCTCGCCGTCACCTGCGCCGACGCCCCCCACCCGCCCGTCTCCGCCTACGCCACCGCCGCCCCTCGTGCCCCGTCTCCCTTCGGCGCCTCCCTCATCTGGAGCTCCCTCCCCTGCGCCTACTGGCCCTTCGAGGCCAAACCCCTCCACCCCCTCCGAGCCGCCGGCGCCCCGCCGATCCTCGTTCTAGGCACCACCCGTGACCCCGCCACCCCGTACCGCTGGTCCCAGACCCTCGCCTCCGACCTCACCTCGGCCACCCTCCTCACCCACGTCGGCGACGGCCACACCGCCTACTTCAACGGCTCCACCTGCGTGGACGACCTCGTCGACCACTACCTCACCACCGCCCTCCCACCCCCACCCGGGACCCGCTGCGGCGGTGTCGAGTGAATCCCGGGAGCGAGCAGTGGGGAGATTCCTGTAGACTCCTGCTTGCCTGTACGGCACGCCGCCTTAGCTCAGTCGGCCAGAGCACTTCACTCGTAATGAAGGGGTCTCGGGTTCGAATCCCGAAGGCGGCTCCCAGGTGAAAGGCCCTCTCGGATGATCCGGGAGGGCCTTTTTGATCTCCGTACAGCAGCGCCCACAGCAACCCGCACAGCCGATGGCAGCTGACTGGCCACAGACTAGGCTGTTTCGGTGGATATAACTGGCTTGGAAGGCCAGCGTCTGGTTGTTGTGACGGCGAGCCAGTTCACCCATCAGTCTGAGGCCCCGGTCATCGATGAGGTGTGGCTCGGATTCCAGGCGGTAACGGTCAATCTAGGCGTTGACGCTCACTGGGAGCTCAGACTCACGACTGAGGGGCCAAGGGAGAGCTACGTCATGGAGGAACTGGGAAGTCGCGTGGACGTGATCACCTCCCCTGACGAGGTTCCCTTCGTAAGGCACATCGGTAAGCGGTTGCTGCGCCTCGTCGAGGAGTTCGATGAGGTGGGTCAACGCATGCGTTTGGGCTTCGAGTTCGAGGACGGAACTGTCATCGCCCGGAGTTGGGGAGGCGACTTGCAGATGGCTCATGCGTAGAACGTCAACAGATGCTATCCCCCTGATTCAGGGAGCCTCCGTCGATGTACTTCATGGGCAGGAGCGTCTAGTGGCTAGCGATCTAGGCTCTCGTTGAGCTGCTTGAGGGCTTTGCGGGCTTCTGGATCGGCGATCTGGGTGTAGACATTCATGGTCACCGAGATCTGCGAGTGCCGGAGGATGCGCATCGCGACCCGAGGATGCGCGGATGCGAGGCACCTTGGCCTCGTTGCTCAGACGCTAGAGGGAGCGGTTGCAGTTGCGCGGTTCGATGGGCGTGCCCAGCTTGGTGGTGAAGACGAGGTCCGACCCCTTCCACTCGTCACCGGCTGCGCCCTTGGCCGCCTGTTGGAGCTGGCGACGGTGCTCCAGCGCTGTGATGCAGAGAGCGGGCAGTGGAGCGAGGCGTCCGAGTCGACTGTTTTCGTTGTCTCGCGGTGGAGCAGCTTGCCTGATGGGAGACCCCCACAACTCACCCGCTCCCTTAGATCACTTAGACGACGTCTCATTTGGTGATTCGGCGGTAGCAGATGAGGGCTGCGGCCAGGGCGACGAAGGATGCGAAGTGGTCGGCTCGGCGTTCGTAGCGGCGGTGTAAGCGTCGGCAGCCTGCCAGCCAGGAGACCGTCCGTTCGACCACCCATCGATGGCGGCCCAGGCGCTGGCTGGATTCGATCCCGCGGCGGGCGATGCGCGGGATGATGCCGTGCCCGCGCAGGAAAGCGCGCAGGTGTGGGTAGTCGTAGCCCTTGTCGCCGTGGAGCCTGGCCGGTCTGCGGCGGCGCGGGCCACGGCGGGAACGAATGGGTGGGATGCTGCGGATCAGCGGTTCCAGTGCCAGGCTGTCGTGCGTGTTGGCGGCGCTGATCGCGACAGAGATCGGCAGACCGGTCCGATCGGTGATCAGGTGGATCTTCGACCCGTTCTTGCCGCGATCGACAGGATTCGGGCCCGTCAACTCCCCCCTTTGACCGCCCGCACGC
>NZ_JBFAKP010000014.1:0-206242 GCF_040655795.1 Nonomuraea sp. NPDC050310
CCGCTACGAACGCCGAGCCGACCACTTCGCATCCTTCGTCGCCCTGGCCGCAGCCCTCATCTGCTACCGCCGAATCACCAAATGAGACGTCGTCTTAAAGCTCTGATCTGCGAGGAGTCCACCACGGCGCGGGAGAGGTCGAGCGCGTCGGCGGCGCGTAGCCGATCGAGTAGCACCTCGTGCAGCCGCTGCCACACGCCGGCCTTATTCCACTCGGCCAACCGCCACCAGCAGGTCATGCCCGAGCCGTAGCCGAGCTCTTGCGGCAGGTGCTCCCAGGCGATCCCGGTGTGCAGCACGAACAAGATGCCCTGTAGCGCCAGCCGGTCATCCAGCCACTTACGCCCCCGGATGCCGGAACCGCCGCTGACGCTGCGGCAACAACGGCTCGATCACCGCCACAGCTCGTCGCCAACCCCCCACGGCTTCAGCTTTGACACCCGCGCTCCTCTCACCCGGTCACAGCGAGAGATCCAAACACAGCAGAGATCATTCTGTTAGGCGCTCTAAGGCCACACGAACCGAGAGGTCCCAGGACAGATGGGATATGGAGCGGAGCGGTGAGGCGCCGGACTCGAACCCGGAACTACACCTCAAAGGCGGCAGCGTCAGCAAGATCACCGCGTGCGGCGGTTGCATCAGAACGCGATAGCGCAAGACGGCGACACGTGCGCGTGATCCACTGGTCAGATGGAGAGCGTGGTAACAAGTCTTGTAGCAATTCTGGGAACACTGCTGGGAGCCATCGCCACGTACGTCTTCCAGATGCGGACTGCCAAGCAAGCGCGCCAGTCAGCACGGGAAGAGCGACTGTGGCAAGAACGCCTGACCGCCTACAGCACCTTTGCCGGCGCGCTTACGGACTTCCGGAAGAGCCAAAACGACCGATGGCATAGGGAACGGGAAGATTCCCTGAGCACTGCGTACGCTTCCGCACGAGATGAGTCCTACCGCCAGCGTGCCAACGCGACAGCAGCGCTCTTCAGGCTGCAACTCGTCACAGCCAATCAGGAACTCGATGGCCTGGCATCGTTGGCGCTTAGGCTGACCGAGGAGATCCACGACGCCACAGATGAACAAGATCGTACTGACCGAGGGCAGAAGGCCCGCCGAGCCCTTCTCGACTTTGCGCAGGCAGCGGCAGTTGATGTTCAAAGGCTCCATACGTAGCGATCTCGAAGTGCCGAGAGATCCTCGCCACTGTTGAAAGCCTGTTGGCAGCGGCCCTCTTCCGGGTCAAGTGGCAGTGGCTGGGAACGGGAGGCCGTGCGCGTCGGCGTTGGGACTGCTGCGCATGGCTCAGGGAGCGGCCACCCGCCCGGTCGCTAAATGGCGGGGACTCGAGCCACAGGACCGCCAAACCCCTGACGTCGAAGCCTGCCATCTCACGCCTGCCCGCCTTCAGAGGGAACAGCCACCTGCACGGACGGTCGAGACCATGGCTAGGTGCGTGTGGACGGTGGCGCGCACGAGTCGAGATGTCTTTAGGTTGCCGTCAGTGCTGTCATCACCGCAGCCATGGCAGCCCAGTGGCAAGGCTCGACGGAGGAGGGCACGTAGGCAATCACCCAGCCCGCACAACGGGCACCGCGGTCCGCAATCGGCACGGCCCTCGTCTACTGGACCGCCTTCTGATTCGACACCCTGCGCCGAACTCTCATCTGATTCATGGAGCCCCACAGCAGCGCCCGATCGCCGACGCTGCACGTGCTCAGATCGGAAGGGGACTTCCAAGGTCAAGAGCGGTAGGTCGCCCGGCACTCAAACCGGAGCCTACAGATTGTAAGTCCGTCGTCCTAATGCCGAGCCATGTCAATGTCTAGGAATGCTGTTCGGTGCCATGTCGTATCGGTTGCCGAAGAGCAACCGCCGAGCAACATGGGGGTCAATGGCGCTCATGACCAGGGTTACCTGGTCGCGCTTTTTGCCATCGCAAGCCGATGCACCGCTGAGCGGCCTTCGGCTGCCTACCAGCGAAATACCCAGGGCTGACATCCGCTGACGCGATCGACTCGACGGCATCTCAGAGAGTACGCGTACGCAGCTTGATCGGCACTCACACCATCGAGGAATGCTTCGAGGCGGCCAAGCAGGAAGCCGGAACTGAACCAATACCAGTTCCGGCCTATCACGCCTGCTATCGCCGATGGCATTTCTCCCAATCCGCCGCCATCACGCCCCAAGAGGGGCATGACCTGTGGACAACCGAACGAAGCCGCCGAACCACCCCCATCCACTGTGCCGCCTGATCGCCTTATAAGTGAACGAGATCGCCATCTGTTCAACCACGCAACCAAAGACGATCAAGGCATTCAACAGCGACACAGCCACCAAGCCCGACCACGCAGACATCACGTCAGACGGCGACCACGCCTCCGGCTCGTACCGATCCAGCTACGCAGTACTAACCGAATCCCTCTCTCACCCCTCCGCCCGGACAAGGAACACGTTGCCCAAGCTGCGCTGCCCCGTGGCGTCCGACGGACGGTTGACAATGCCCCCCTGGGCAGTGGCCATAACGCTGGACCCGCCGCCATCAAGGTTCAAGGCCTGCACGGCCCCAAGCCGCCGCATCAGTTCCGCCGTCTGCGCGATGCCGAGCCCCTCGCTGTATCCGTCCTGCCGCCCGTCCACGACGGCAAGGATGAGCCGCCCCTCCCGGTCCACGCCGATCATCGACCGGGGGTTGGCACGCACGGTCCAGTTGTAAGTGAACGTCTGGTCCGTGCCGTCCCGGAGGATCCCGTCGGCGTCAGCGTTGACCGACACCTGCCCGTCACGGACGAGCGTGGGCCCGACCTGGAGGATCGTGGTGTCCTGGGTGAGCGGGACGCGACGCCCGCGGCCGTCCTCGACCCGCTCGGTGACGGTCAGACGGTGACCCGGCCTGGCGTTCGCCAGCAGCCAGCTCGCGCTGTCGCCGATCGCCTGGATGGTCGAGCCACCCGGCGGCACGGCCGCACCGCGCGTCGAGTTCAGGGCGAGCACCTTCCCGCGAGCGTCCAGCACGGCCTCGGCGCCCGCACCCGACGGCGGGGTCCCCCACTCGGGGGTGAAGCGGACGAGCTCGCTGTCGTCGGTGCACTTGAAGTCGTGCTGGGCCTTCTCGGTCGGCTGGTCGCCGCCCACGCCGCCGCAGTTCCAGACCTCGCCGGGGATCCGGTTGACGGCGTCGAGCTCCACGGTCTCACCGCCGGCGCGCAGCGTCAGGTGGGCGGTGTAGGAGTCGACGTCCACCCGCCGCCCGCCGTGTGTGATCTTGATGCCGCCGCGTCCCTGCGTGGCCGAGCCGATGACCTTGCCGTCCTTGACGTACAGGCCGGTGGGCGAGCCGTTCAGGAACCATTGCGCGTTGATGCCCGCTACCGCGCCGGTCGAGGACATGAGGCTGGTGAGCGTCTCCATCCCGTTCAGGGTGGGCCCGAAGTCGGTGCCGACCGTGCCGCGGAACTCGCGGAAGTCGACCCGGAGCACGTGTACCTTCTGCGGCGCGCCGGCGTCGGTCCCGTCCTGGGCGGTGTAGCGGGTGCCGCCCGCGAAGCCGGCCGCCCGTACCTTCGCCAGGCCGGTGGCGGCCTCGGCGGCGGTGGCGTACCGTCCGACGCGGACGATCCAGCCGAGCGTGCCTCCCGGACGGTCGGCGAAGGCGGGCAGGGCGACCTCTTCGACTCGCGGCTCGAAACCCTTCTCGCGCAGTGCCGTGGTGACCCGGTCGGCGATCTCCCGGGAGCCGAGCGCCGTCCCGGCCCGGGCGAGCGGGCCGTCGATGGTGGCGGGCAGGTACACGTGGACGGTCCAGAAGTCGTCGGCGTCCTTGGCGCCAAGCGAGAGCTGCGTCAGTGTCACGCCGGGGGCGACCACGACGGGTTCAGGGGATGACGCCCGCGCGGTGGCCGGGGCCGACGCCACGAGGGTCGCCGCCGCCACAAGGGTCAGGAGAGGCTTGCCGTTCATGAGTGTCACTCCAACGGAGAAGGGTTACTTCAGAGCGCCTTGGGTGAGTCCTGCCTGGATCTGCCGCTGGAAGATCACGTAAACGACCAGCATCGGCAGGATCGTGATGGTCAGCGCGGCGAACAGCGCGCCCCAGTCGGCCTGGTTCCCGGCGGCGGTGGAGATGCTGGCGATGCCCTGGGTGAGCACCCACTTGTCCTCGGCGTCGCCGGGCAGCAGCGTCAGCGGCAGCAGGTACTGGTTCCACTGGCCGAGGATGTTGAAGATGGTCACGCTCACCACGGCCGGCCTGGCCATGGGCAGCATGACCTGGAAGAAGGTCCTGGCGTGCGAGCAGCCGTCCATGAAGGCCGCCTCCGCCACGCTGGTCGGCAGCGTCTTGAAGAAGGCGGCCAGGAAGAAGATCGTGAAGGGCAGGGAGTAGGCGATGTGCACCAGCACCAGGCCGGTGTGGGTGCCCAGCAGCCCGAGGTTCTTCACCACGAAGAACAGCGGCACCAGCGCCAGGAACACCGGGAAGGTGAGGCCCGAGACGAACATGTAGTAGATGAACCGGTTGCCGCGGAAGTCGTAGCGCGCCAGCACATAGGCGGCCATCGAGCCCAGCAGCATGGTGCCGGCCACACCGAAGAAGACCACGATCACACTGTTGATCATGAACTGCCCGACGTTGGCGGTCTCCCAGGCCCTGACCCAGTTGTCCCAGCGCAGCGTCGAAGGCAGCGTGAACGGGTCGTCGAACAGTTCGGTGGTGTCCTTCACCGAGCCCAGGAAGGTGAGGCCCAGCGGGACGATGACCACCAGCGCCCACACCGCGAGCATGAGGTGAGCGATGGCGTTGAAGGCTCGTGCGCCCATCAGTACTCCAGCGGCTCTCGCCGGGTGACACGCATCGTCACGGCGGTGATCGACATGATGACGAAGAACAGCACCACCCCCATCGCCGACGCGTAGCCGAAGGTGGAGTTGCCGAAGGCGTGCTGCCAGACCTGCAGGCCGAGGACCGAGGTGGCGCCGTCGGGCCCGCCGTTGTTGACCGACAGCACCTGGACCAGGGCGAAGCCGTCCAGCACCGCGATGCCGAGATAGACCCAGGCCACCTGCACGGTGTTGCGCAGCAGCGGCAGGGTGATGCTGAAGAAGACGCGGAAGCGTCCCGCGCCGTCGAGCTCGGCCGCCTCGTAGATCTCGGTCGGGATCGCCGCCATGCCGGCCGAGAACAGCACCATGTAGAAGCCGACCCCGGCCCAGACCATCACCCCGATGATCGCCCAGAGGGCGAGCCCCGGATCGGTGAGGAAGCCCACCGGCTCGAAGCCGAGCCCGGTGACCAGCCCGTTGAGAATGCCCGACTCGTCGGGGCGATAGACGAGCTGGAACAGCACGCCGACCGCCGCGAGCGACAACACCTGGGGGAAGAAGAAGACCACACGGTAGATCCCCGAGCCCCGCAGCCCCTTCGTGCGCCGCCCCGCCACGTTGAGGAGGAAGGCGAAGGCCAGCGCCATCGCGATCGTGATCAGCGGTACGGCCAGCAGCATCTGCCCGTGGTTGCGCAGGGCTTTCCAGAACAGGCCGTCCTGGAAGATCCGGACGAAGTTGTCGAGCCCCACGAAGTCGGCCTGGGCCGACACCCCGCGCCAGTTGGTCAGCGCGATCTGGAAGGCCTGCAGGTACGGCCCGATGACGAGAACCGCGTAGAGGATTACGGGCGCGGCCAGGAAGCCGGCGATGAACAGGAATCTGCCATGTCGCATGATCAGCGCTGGTACTTCTTGACGGCGGGGTCGGCCTTGACCTCGTCGGCCTTCTTCTGCATGCGCTCGGTGAACTCCGCCGCCGTGGCTCTGCCGTACATGAGGGCGTTGGTCGCGTCCCTGATCTCGGTCAGCAGCGGCTGGTACCAGCCGTTCCACTTCCAGGTGATCAGCGCCTTGGCTTCTCCTGCGGCGGCCAGGGCCCGCTGGCTGACCAGCGTGCCGGGCGACAGCTCCAGGCCGTCCGCGGCGCCGGGCACGGTGGTGAGCCAGCCGCTGGCCTGGGTGTAGGCGCGAGCGCCCGCCTTGGACACCATGAGGCGCATGAACTCCTGCGCGACGGCCGGGTTCTGCCCCTTGGCCGTCGCGAACATGCTGCTGCCCAGCAGGGCGTAGACCGCCGCGGCGGGGAGCTTGTCGGAGGAGGTGATGCTGGGGGTCGGCATCATCGTGTACTCGAAGTCCTTGGGCGTGGTCTTCTGCTGCTCGCTCTCCAGCCAGTCACCGGAGGGGTAGAAGGCGACCTTGCCCTGGTTCTGCCGCAGCTGCACCTCGGTGTGGATGAGCCCCTCGAAGCTCTTGTCCGAGAACCGCGCGCCGATCTCGGCCCACGCCTCGGCGGCCTGCTTGACCGCCTCCGCCTGCCAGGCGCCGTCCTCGAGGTTGTCGATGGCGCGCACGAGCTCCAGCCCGCCGATCTTCACGGCGCTGGTGAGGATGGCCTCGGCCTGGTAGTCGGCCGCGTTCTTGCCGGCGTAGCCGAAGGGGGTGATGCCGGACTTCTTGAGCTCCTCGCACACCTTGATGAAGGCCTCCCACGTCGTGGGGGCCTCCAGCCCGAGCTTCGCGTTGTACCAGAGGCCGAAGGAGCGGGCCACGAACGAGACCGTGTACGGCACGCCGTCCACGAGCGTGCTCTCGTAGGCACCGGGCAGGAGCGAGTCCTTGATCTTCTTGCTGGGATCGTCGATGGAGGGCGCGTCGTAGAAGGCGGTCAGGTCGAGGACCTGGCCGTCCTGGATGAGGGCGCCGAAGTTGAGCGCGTCGGCGCCGGCGTTGTCGACGAAGTCCGGCGGGCTGCCGCCGACGAAACGCGGCTGCAGGGTCTGCGACAAGCGCTCGGACATGGTCCGCTGGATCTTGATGTTCGGGAATCTCTTCTGGAGCAGAGGCTCGACGGTCTCGGCGAGATAGTTCGGGGTGCCGCCCTTGAAGTAGGCGAGCTCCACCTTGCCGCTGTCCGGCACGCCGAAGGGGTTGCCGGCCGAGACCTTGCCGGTCGGGGCCTTGCTGGCCGGTGCGCCGCTGCCGCCCCCGCCCATCGCGCAACCGGTGAGCAACGTCGCTCCGAGCAGGCCCAGCGCATGGCGCCGGGTCAGGTGTGGGGAGTTGTGCATATCTCCTCCGAGGAGAGGACCGGGGTTCCCGCAGCCTAGAAGTCCGGTTCGCGGAATTCAATCCTTCTGTTGTCTAATTATTTGCGTTATCTTCGGCCCATGAATCTGGACAGCTCGCTGTCACCGGCAGGGGTCGCGGTGTTCTACGCCGTCCTCACACAGGGGCCGGTCAGCCGTCGACACATCGCGCGGCAACTGGGTCTGTCCATGACGATGGTCACCAAGGTGGCGCGTCCGCTGATCGACGCGGGGTACCTGGAGGAACTCCCCGACAAGGAGCGCACCGGACCCGGCGCCGGCCGTCCGGCCAGCCCCCTGGCCGTCTGCGCGAGCCGCGAGCGGATCGTGGGCATCAAGATCAAACCCAGCGTGCTGATCGGGGTGGCCACGGACCTCACCGCCCAGATCCAGGCCGAGGAGCGCGTGGAGCTCGCCTCCTGCTCGGTGCCCGAGGTGATCGCCGGCATCCACCTGATGCTGGACAAACTGGGCGGCGACATCACCCGGCTGGGCCTGGCCATTTCCGGCGACGTGGACCGCCGGGCGGGGGTGGTACGTCACGAGCCCACCTTCGGCTGGCACGACGTGCCCCTGGCCGATCTCGTCGCCACGACCACGCACCTGCCCAAGCCCAGCGTGGAGAACGACGTCAAGGCGCTGACGGCCTCGGAACACTGGTTCGGCGTGGGCATCGGCGCCACCTCGCTCGTCCTGATCACCGTCGGCAGCGGCATCGGCTGTGGCCTCATCCTCGACGGCGGCCTGCTGAGCGGGGCGTACGGCGTGGCGGGCGAACTCGGCCACACGACCGTCGAACTCGACGGCCAACCCTGCTACTGCGGAGGCTCCGGCTGCCTGGAGACGGTCGCCTCCACCGACGCCATCCTCGCCGCCGCTCGTGACCGCTCCGGCCTGCCGCACCTCACGCTGGAGCAGGCGCTCGACCTGGCCAGATCCGGCGACCCCGCCGTCCAGGCCGTCTTCGCGAAGGCGGGCAGCGCCGTCGGCGTGGGCATCTCCACCGTCGCCAACCTCTTGGGGCCCGAGCAGATCGTGGTCACCGGCGAGGGCCTGAGCGCCGCCCGCGACCTGATGGAGCCGTCCATCCGTACGGCTTTCGCCCGGCAGGCGGTGGGCTCGGCCGCCCGCGCCAGACTGACGGTCCGCGAGACCACCTTCCCGGACTGGGCCCGCGGCGCCGCCGTCGTCGCCATCCAGGACCTCATCTCGGCCAGCCGGTAGAGGTTTGGTGATCGGCTGCATGTAGGACGAAGAGGTCCGTGGTCGGCGTGCGAAGACTGATCTAGTGCGGTATCCACGAAAGTCCGCCGGGTGAAGTGATCACGCGGCTCGGCAGGCGAGCCGTCCCCAACAGCCCTGTTTCCTGCTTCGGACTCGGGCGCGTTCACGGCGTTGGCCGCCAGCACCTCGGGATGTTGGGAAGTTGCTCATCACGAAGATGCGCAGCCGCCCGAACTGCGCCTCAATCGGGTTGGCCCACGAGGCGCTAGCACTGCCTACCCACCCTCGCGCGAAGGCTGAGCGGTCAACTGCGTCGCCTCATTCCGGGCATGGCCCAGACCGTCAACACACGCGGCTGGTCACAGGCGGGCGATCCACTCGTGGCTCGTGAGGACGTCAGCACCTCTGGCCGGGAAGACGCGGTTGATCAGGAAGTCGTGCACGTCCGGTTCCCCGTCCGCGCAGGCGTCGCCGAGCACGGTCACCTGGTAGTCGCGGTCGGCGGCGTCGTAGAGCGTAGCGGCGACCATCGCCCCGGTCGCGACACCGGTCAACACGATCGAGTCGATGCGCTGGGCGCGCAGGAGCCGATCGAGGTCGGTTGCCGCGAACGCGCTGGCGCGGCGCTTGAGAACAACGGCCTCGCCCGGCAACGGCTCGATGCGCGGGTGCACGCGTGTCTCGGGGGATTCTTCGTGAAACAGCGTCCCCGCCCCGTGCAGGCCTCTGATCAACTGGTTTCCCGCTCCCACATCAAGGCCTGAGGCTCGCAGCCCGAAACGTATGAAGATCACCGGAATCCCGGAAGCTCTGGCCGCAGGGACAACCCTCTCCATGACGGGAAGCACATCGGCGGCGAAGGGGAAGTTGTCCACGATGCCCGCCTGCAGATCGCCGACGATGAGCGCGGTGGTGGTCATACGGTTTCCTTGTCTGTACGGCACGCCATCGGCCACCTTGGCGCTGTTGTCGTCAATCCCGTAAGGATGACGCCAGAACCTACCGTGGTGATCGGTAGGCGCCGGTCCGCGGGTGGCCGAGCTCGGACCGACCAGATCACTCCGTCACGAGCAGGCACTCGGCGGCAGGTCGACGACGTCGCGGGTTGGGGGGTGGGACGCCCGGGGCTCGAACCCGGAACCTACGGATCGGCCTGTTAGTCGCCCGGCGACGTGACCTGCCCTCTTCCAAGGTGTCGAGCAAGGCAGGCTGAGACCATTCCGTGCATGTTCCGGACCTTCCGGGATGCCGTCCCATCACCGGTAGGGGTCCAGGTGGCCGACTGCTCCAAAGAGGGCATCTCGGGCGTAGTGAGCACGGGACGGATGCACACCGCTGACCCGCTCGGCAAGGGCGAGAGCACTGGAGACGGGATTGTCGACGAAGTAGGGCTCTTCGTCGTCGAGACGCATACCGAGATCGCCGAGGTCGGACTGGAGCTGATCGGGGCTGGCTCCGCGCCGGTAGCCGTAGCTGTGAAGCCCGAACGTCGTGATCAGTTGCCCGTCGACGTAATAGGCGAAGTCCTCGTTATTGATGTTCGCGAACACTGCAGCCGAGGTTGTTCCTTCGGACAGCAAGTCGGACCGGTAATAAACGATCCCTCCCCAGCCGTATTCGATCAGGACGGTTCCACCGCGAGCGGCATAGGCCTCGATGCCGAACCCGGTGTGGTCCAAGGTGCCCGGGGTGACGCTGATTCGTCGCAGGGCCGCCTCGGGGGATAGATCCCGTACGAAGTTGACGCAGAGCCAAGTGGTATCTGTGGTGAACTCCTGATAGAGCCATTCGTAAGTCGCTGCCGTTGCGCTGCTCATCAATCCGCCTTCCACCAGGATCAAACCGAGGTGATCCTCGCAGGCAGGTCTGACACCTTCGGAGTCTAACCTCGCGCGATCCAGCGCTGTCGGCTCAGGAATTACTGGGATCGCCGGCTCTGGAGCTTTGGATGCGCTGGTCAGCAGTACCCTCGGGCCGGTCATGAGTGACCGTGGCTGACCACTCGCCATCGGGGTTAATGGCACGACGATCAGGAGTTGACGTGGGGCTTAACAAGGAAATCGCGGCACGAATCGCCGACGAGCGCATGGCCGAGTGGATGCAACGAGCCACCTACGCAAAGCTCGCTGCGATGGAGGCCGACGGTGAATCTGAGCTTCGACGGGTAGTGGCCGCGGACGGTCGAACGTACAGTGTGAAGTCCCACGTCCTCCCCGATGGAGACGGCTCTCTTCGACTTGCCGTTGAGGTGGACGATGGCGGTTGGTCTGACATTCGCCCACTCAGCAGACACGAAATCATGCGTCCCGACGGCTCGCACGTGGAGTAGTAAGGGGGAAGCGGGGCGGGCGGGATGATCAGGCGTCCACCTCAACCACCAACGGTGCGGGTGCCGAAAACCCATCCGTGCAGGTCACAGGCTCGATGGGCGCTCATACCCCTCAAATCGAGGGGGTGGGAGATGTACCGAACGGCATGATGAGCTCTCGTGCTGCTGCGCCTGGCCTACCCCGCCGTCACGAACACCTTCTCGTTCATGTGGCTCCTGCCGATGGCCGATCGCGACAAGGAGATCGAGATCCTGGCGCTCCGGCATCAGCTGACGGCCCTGCAGCGGCAGGTGCCCAAACCCGGGTTCACTCCGGAGGACCGGTTCCTGCTTTCGGGCCTGCTCCACCATCTGCCGATGGACAAGCTGCGGCAGCTGGTACTGCTGGTCCACCCGGACACTCTCGTGCGCTGGCATCGCGACCTGCTCAGTGCTGACACGCGGCGGCCAGCACACCTCGGCGGCCGGGGCGCCCGCGTACCATCCGATCCATCCGCGCCCTGGTGCTGCGGCTCGCACGGGAGAACTCCTCCTGGGGCTACCGGCGTATCCACGGCGAACTAGCCGCACTCGGTATCAGGATCGCCGCTTCCACTGTGTGGGGGATCTTGAAAGAGCACGGTATCGCTCCCTCCCCACAACGCTCCAACACCGGCTGGGCCGACTTCCTGTGCGACCAAGCCGACGCACTCTTGGCGTGTGACTTCTTCGAGGTCCGCACCCTGGCCGGGGCGCGACTCCACGTCTTCGCCGTCATCGAGCATGCCACCCGCCGCATCCGCATCCTCGGCGCCAGCGCCCATCCCACCGGTCCATGGGTCACCCAACTCGGCCGCAACCTCCTCATGGACCTGAACGAGGCGGGCACCTGCGCTAGGTTCCTCATCCGCGACCGCGACGCCAAGTTCACCGCGGCCTTCGATGCCGTGCTGACCGACGCCGGCATACGGGTCGTCACCACAGGTATCCGCATCCCGCGCATGAAACTCGATCACGGAGCGCCAAATCCAGACCTGCCGCCGCGAACTGCTGGACCGCACCCTGATCTGGAACCAACCTCATCTACTTCACGCACTGCGAGGGTGCGAAACGTTCTACAACGGACATCGACCGCACCGGGCCCTCAGACAGGCAGCGCCGCTCCGGCCCCTGCCCGAACCGAGCACTACCCCGGTCGAGATCACGAGCCTCGATATCCGCCGACATGATCGACTCGGCGGCATCCTCAGGGAATACGCGCATGCAGCTTGACCTGGACGGATGAATAATCGGCACCTGCACTGTTCCGTGCTGTCGATGGGATCGTGGACATGGCAAAACAATGAGTGAAGTCCAAGGACAAGGTAGAGCAGACCAGAAGGGCATATGATGACGCTGTGCGGGCCTGCGCCCGATATAAGCAGAGTTTTGTCGCCGAGACTACGCTTCTCCTTGCCGATGGGGCCGCCAAGCCTATTGAGGATATTGAGCTAGACGATGAGGTGCTGGCTACCGGCCCCCAGTCAGGTAAGACAGAATCCAAGCCTGTCGTAGCTTTGATTAGCGGACCGGGGTCTAAGGACCTTGTCCACCTCACCGTCAAGGCAAATGGCGGGGTTGAAGAGATCATCGCCACAGATGAGCACCCCTTCTGGGTGCGTTCGCCTGCGGCGTGGAGAGCGGCTAGGGAGCTCCGCGTTGGTGACGACCTACGGTCAGGCGTCAACAAGGGGGTGGAGATTATTGCGATTAGAAAGGAGAGGGTTCACGGTCAGCGTGTCTACAATCTCCCTGTCGCCGATACGCATACCTACTATGTGGCGGTTGCGGGCACAAATGTTCTGGTTCACCACGTTACTGTTGTTAAACCTCCTCGAAACAAGGTGCCGCTTGGCGATAAGTATCACGGCGAGGTTGATCAGTCCAACGGTGAAGGCGGTCAGGCGTCACGGGAAATGCATGTCTACTACAAGGGCAAGGAAATCGGCGCCACGGGTCCGATTGGATGAATCTGGAAGCATGGCTTTACTGAGCCCCCAACTCTTCCCAAGAGTGTGTTGGAGCAGCTAAATAAGCAAGTCGAGAAGCTTAATCATCGATTCGGAATCGGATGTTGACGTTTGTTAAGGATGGAATTGAAATTCGTCATAGTCGACTACCTGGACGACGACGATCTCGTATCTTATCGAGTCGATCCCAGTCCGTATCTCGACAGACTCCCCGAGCTAGCCAAGAACCTGCCTGCCGGTGCCCGTGATTTCGCGCTGCATGATGCTCACTATAGATTCGGCGATCCGCAATGCATAAAGAATCTTAAAATTGCAAAGCTTAGTCTTCAGACTGAAGGCCAGCTTTCGGGGCAAATGATCCTTACGCCGAATCCGTGGATGCACACGAGTCGACTGGTGCTCGAATATGCGGGAATCTTGTCTATTTCGATCCAAGTAGATTCGGAGGGAGAAGAGGGATATTCGTCAGGGCTGGACCGGGTTTTGCTGGATGAAATACTTCCAGTGGTCGATGGGTGCAGCCATGAAATTGCGTTCACGGGCGGTAGGATCCATGTAGTTTGTAAGGATCTTGTCGGCCGATGGGAGGGGTCGGATATATCCGAAACGTCTCAGCCTGAATCCACGGCGTAAGCCTTCGTGATCGTTTTCTGGACCATTCCTCGACGAGGCGATTCCTGCAGGTAGATCCCAGTTGCACCTCGATGGCTCACGATCTTTAGGTCTCTGATTGATCGGTTTGGCGGATTCGCCGATCACATGTCTGGTGGTGACCTGAATTCCGCCACGTTCGTTGAGGAGGTTGCGCCAACTTGCATGGTCGGGATCACACCAGTTGATGGCCTGTACTGCTTCAGAACTCATCGCGTAGTGCTTGATCTGCGGTTCTGACCTCCAGGAGCCGCGGAGGCAAGATCGCGATCTGTGTCAGTTCGTCTGCTGTATCTGACCTTGATCCGGGTGTTTGGCTGGCTGGTGTTGCTGGGTCGTGGTCAGGCTTCCAAGGATGTCGAGATCATGGTGCTCCGCCATGAGGTGGCCGTGTTGAAGCGTCGGGTCGTCCGGCCGAAGCCGGACTGGGTCGATCGCGCGCTTCTCGCGGCCTTGGCCCGCTTCCTGCCGTCGGTGCTGCGATCTCATCGGCTTGTCACCCCCGGCACGTTGTTGGCCTGGCATCGTCGTTTGATCAGACGCTCCTGGACCTACCCCCACCGCACCGGACGTCCCGGAGCCAGCAAAGAGGTCAGGGCACTGGTCCTTCGTCTGGCCCAGGAGAATCCGAGGTGGGGGTACCGGAGAGTCCACGGCGAACTGGTGCGGCTCGGTGTGCAGGTCAGCGCGGCGACGGTGCGGCGGATTCTGCGTTCACGCCGACAACCGCCGACGCCACGAAGCGCGGGCGGCTCGATAGCTGCCCGCGCAAAGCGAGACATTCCGCCCCGCGCGCATGCCCGCTGCCGCGCCGAACCCATGCCGAAGAGCATGTGACGAGCATGGACTCGACCAATTTCGCCTCACAGAGGCGAGCTCAGAGCCGAGAAACCCCAGATCAGATGGGGTGTGCAGTGGTAGGGCGCCCGGGGCTCGAACCCGGAACCTACGGATTAAAAGTCCGCAGCTCTGCCAATTGAGCTAACGCCCCTCGCAAGATGCAGGGTACCGAGCGTAGTGCCCGGCTCGCGACGCGATTCGCGGCGCGGTCCGATCACGATAACGCACAGCACCCTGACGTCTAACGATACGCGGCCAGGCCGGTGAGCGCCTCGCCGAGGACGAGGGTGTGGATCTCCTGGGTGCCCTCGTAGGTCAGGACGCTCTCCAGGTTGTTCATGTGCCGGATGACCGGGTACTCCAGGGTGATGCCGTTGCCGCCCAGGATGGAGCGGGCCTGACGGGCGACGTCGATGGCGGCACGGACGTTGGCGAGCTTCCCGAAGCTGATCTGGCGCGGCTCGAGCGTGCCGGCGTCCTTCAACGCGCCCAGGTGGTAGGCGGTGAGGGAGGACTGGGCGGTGGCGACGTACATCCAGGCGAGCTTCTCCTGGGTGAGCTGGAAGCCGCCGATGGGCCGGTCGAACTGGATACGCGTCTTGGAGTACTCGACCGCGGACTCCAGACAGGCACGGGCGGCGCCGACGACGCCCCAGAGGATGCCGAAACGGGCCTCGGACAGGCAGGAGAGCGGCCCGCGAAGGCCGGTGACCCCCGGGAGTACGGCGGAGCCGGGCAGGCGGACGTCGTCGAAGTAGAGCGAGGAGGTGACCGAGGCCCGCAGGGAGAGCTTCTTGTGGATCTCGGGAGCGGAGAAGCCGGGAGTGTCGGTGGGCACGACGAAGCCGCGGACGCCCTCGTCGGTCTGGGCCCAGACGACGGCGACGTCGGCGATGGAGCCGTTGGTGATCCACATCTTGCTGCCGTTGAGGACCCAGTCGGAGCCGTCGCGCTTGGCGTAGGTGCGCATGCTGGCCGGGTCCGAGCCGTGGTCGGGTTCGGTCAGGCCGAAACAGCCGATGGCGGTGCCGGCGGCCATCCGGGGCAGCCACTCCTCCTTCTGCTCCTCCGACCCGTACTTCCAGATCGGGAACATCGCGAGGGAACCCTGAACCGACACGAACGACCGCAGTCCGGAGTCGCCGGCTTCGAGTTCGCGGCAGGCGACGCCGTACGACGTGGCATCGGTTCCGGCGCAGCCGTACCCGGTGAGGTGCATGCCGAGCAGGCCGAGCTCGCCGAGGGCGGGGGCGAGGTCGCGGGCGGGGAAGGTGGCGTCCTCGAACCAGTCGCCGACGAAGGGGAGGATCCGGTCGGAGACGAAGGATCTGACCGTGTCGCGGATCAGCCGCTGGTCGCTGTCGAGCCGGTCGTCGATGCGCAGCAAGTCATCCATGTCCGGAATCCTCTCAGCCGAGGGCATAGGGGGCTACCAGGGTTCTACCAGGGGGAATCCCGATGTGCGAACACCGGGACGGAGGGCAGTCTGAAGACATGAACGAGACCAAGCAGCTTCGCAGGACCCAGCAGGGGCGGATGATCGCCGGTGTGTGCTCGGGAGTGGGCCAGTACATCGGCGTGGATCCCAACATCATCCGCATCGCCCTCGCCATCCTCACCCTTTTCGGTGGGGCCGGAATCGCCGCCTACGCGATCGGGTGGTTGTTGCTGCCCGATGAGGGGCGGCCGTCGATCGTGCAGGATCTGATCAGCAAGCAGCAGCACAAGGCTTCGACCGCTTCGGACACCCAGCAGGGGAACCCGTGGCATGACGCCGCCTCGACCGAGTACCCCGGGCGTACGGAGTACCCGTACCCGCCGCAGGCGCCGCAGAGCGCCCCGTACCCGCCCCAGGCTCCCCAGAGCGCCCCTGCCGCCGCCCCGGCCGAGACGACCGTGCAGGAGCCGGTGACCCACGTCACCAAGCCCGAGGAGACCATCCCGGCCCAGGACACCCCGGTCACCCAGGACACCCGGGAGGACAAGCCGCAGCACTGAGCCTCAGGCAGCCGCCTCAGCGCGGACCGGCGTGGCAAGGTCTCCACGAGACTCGGCCCAGAGCATGGCGAGCACGGCAGCCGCGGTCAGCCCGCTGACCCCGGCGAGTGCGACGACCGGCTCGGGGCCGAGTCGCTCGGCTGCCAGGCCCCCCAGCAGGATGCCGATCCCCTGCACCGCCATCAGCCCCGACTGCACGAGCCCGAAGGCCTGGCCCCGGCGCTCGGCCGGAACAGCCTGGACGAAAGCCGCGTTCGCCGCGAGCTGGTAGGCCCCGCCGATGCCCGACAGGACCCACAGCACCAGCACGATCTCCAGCGGTGGCCGCATCGCGCAGCCGATCAGCGGGCCGCAGCTCAGCATCGCCATCCAGCCCATGGAGCGCAGCCGCCCGGACGGTGTGACGAACCGTCCGAACAGGAACGCCCCCAGCACCGTCCCCGCCGGCATGGCCGCCATCAGCAGGCCCGTGATCACCGGAGCGTTCTCGCTGTCGAGGGACATCGCGTACGGCACGGCGATCCCTTCCGGCAACACGTAGAAGCCGCACAACCAGGCGAACAGGACGAGCGTCCGCAGTTTCCGGTCGCCGAAAACCAGCCCCGCCCCAGCCTTGGTCATTCGCCACATCGAGCGCTTTTCCCGGCCTGCCTCGGCCGCCGGGCGTCGCCGTACCCCGGACAGCAGGATGAGGGCCGAAAACAGGAACGTGGCCGCGTCGAGGGCGAGGGCCCGGTACGGGCCGAGCGTGGCGATGAGCGCGCCGCCCGCGGCGAAGCCGAGCATCTGGACGGCCTGGTTGGTGATGTTCTGCAGCGCGGATCCGACCACGTAGCGATCGCCGTCGAGGATCTCCGGCAGCAGTGCCGCGCGGGCGGCCGAGAAGGGCGCGCTGAGCAGCACGACCAGGAAGACCAGGACACACATGACGGGCAGCGGGAGTCCCGGCACCGCCATCAGCGCGACGAGAAGCCCGCGGAGCAGGTCGCAGACCACCATGACCCGGCGGCGCGCGAATCGGTCGGCGAGACCGGCCAGGAACGGGCCGCCCAGAATCGGCGGCAGGTAGGTCAGCGCGTAGACGGCCGCCGTGGCCAGCGGTGATCTGGTCCGTTCATAAACCAGGACCGCGAGCGCCACCTGCGCGAGCTGGTCGCCCAGGAGGGAAAGGCCCTGGCCGTACCAGAGCGCGCGGAACTCCCGGACGGCGATCACTTCGCCGTAGGTGGCCTGTCGTTCGGGAGCACGTCGGTGCCGCCCCATAGTCCCCGCCGTGACTGCTCAGAGTGTTCGGTATGTCACCCAAGGTGCCTGATGGAGTGGCACGTCGCAACCGATAGCATCCAAGGCCTTGCAAACTGTAATCACCGATGACGATATGTCGGGTCACCAGCCGAGTTCGTGTAGCCGATCGTCATCAATCCCGAAATGGTGGGCGATCTCGTGCACGACGGTGATCTGCACTTCTTCCACCACATCGTCTTCGGTATCGCAGATCTGGCATATCGGATTGCGGTAGATCTCGATGCGGTCGGGCAAGACCCCTGAGTACCAGTCGCCACGTTCGGTCAGGGGGACACCGGTGTACAGACCGAGCAGATCGGGCTCGGGTGGATCATCCACGACCACGACGAACACATTGCTCATCATCGCTGTGAGTTCGCCAGGAATCGTGTCCAACGCCTCGGCGACGAGCTCTTCGAACTTTTCCCGCGATACCTCGATCACGCTTGATATTAGGCCATGAGAGTTCTCCGGCTCGCCGCAGTCCTGCTCATCGCGGCCGCCGGGGCGTGGCTCGGCATCTTCCTCAGCGGCACCGTGCACGCCCCCGTAGGCCCCGTCGACACCGGTATGTCCCTCCGCCCGGCCTGGCGGGGCGAGACCGTCGTCGACGCCAGCCCCCTCGGCACCCTCAGCTTCCGCACCCACACCGCGCCCCTGCGCCTGCGCGTCACCCTCGAGAACATCGACCAGGAGCAGGCCAAGGCCCTCCTGGAGGACCCGCGGCTGACCGACCGGCTGCCCGGGATCATCGAACGCGACCTCAGGGACGGCATCGAGACGCTGGTCATCCGCTCGATCCTGTGTGCCACCGCGGGCGCGCTGGTCGCCGTGCTGCTGGTCTTCCGGCGGCCCGTCTTCGCCTTCGTCGGCATCACCGCGGCCGCCGTCGGCCTGGCCGCGACCGGGGCCGCGGCGGCGGTCACCTTCCGGCCGCAGTCGCTCATGGAGCCGCGCTACACCGGCCTCATCGCCGCCGCGCCGTCGCTGATCGGCAGCGCCGAGTCCATCATGACCCGCTTCGAGTCGTACCGCGGGCAGCTCACCAAGCTGGTCACCAACGTCTCCAAGCTCTACGACACCGTCTCCGGCCTGCCCGTCTACGACGCCGACCCGGGTTCGGTGCGGGTGCTCCACGTTTCGGACATCCACATCAACCCGATCGCGTGGGACGTCACCCGCTCGCTCAAGGACCAGTTCAAGATCGACCTGATCGTCGACACCGGCGACCTGTCCGACCACGGCACGAAGGCGGAGAACTACATCACCGACGACATCGGCAAGCTCGGCGTGCCGTACGTCTTCATCCGCGGCAACCACGACTCCAAGATCACCCAGCGCGCGGTCGCCCGTCACAAGAACGCCATCGTGCTCGACAACGCCGAGGCCACCGTCGCCGGCCTGCGCATCTACGGCCTCGGCGACCCGCGCTTCACCCCGGACAAGTCCGTCGCCGCCGACAACGATCCCGCCCGTTTGGAGCAGTTCGGCCGTGAGCATGCCGTACGGCTGCCGCAGCCCGGCCCTGACCTCGTGGCGGTCCACGACCCGACCATCGGTAAGGGTTTCTCCGGGTCCACCCCGATGATCCTCGCCGGCCACGCCCACCGCCGCTCGACCACGGTCTTCGCTTCCGGCACCCGGGTTCTCGTCCAGGGATCCACCGGCGGAGCCGGCCTGCGCGCCCTCGAACACGCCGAACCGACCCCCGTCCAGGCGTCTGTTCTGTATTTCGACAAACGCACGCACCGCCTCCAGGCCTGGGACGATGTGACCCTCGGGGGCCTCGGCGAGCAGTCCATCCACATCCGGCGTCACGTGGAGCCGGACCCTGGACGTATGATTTCTCCAGCACCGACGAACGCCCCGTCGCCAACGGGAACGATCACCGGTACTACGACGCCGGCGTCACCGCTTTGGCATGAGGGGCAATCGTCCCCTATGCTTCAGAGGTCTCCGACGGAAGGCGTCGGGAACAGGATGTGAATCCTGAGCCCCCATCGTCTAGCGGCCTAGGACACCGCCCTTTCAAGGCGGCGGCACGGGTTCGAATCCCGTTGGGGGCACCGGGTTTACCGGGAAAACGGCAGGTCGAAGGCCTCCGAAAACCTGGTAAGCTAAGCGAGGCGGAAACGCCAAGCGAAACAAAAGCAAGGTCCTGTAGAGCAGTTTGGAGTGCTCGCCACCCTGTCAAGGTGGAGGTCGCGGGTTCAAGTCCCGTCAGGACCGCTCAAGGTCAGGTAGCTCAGTCGGTACGAGCGTCCGCCTGAAAAGCGGAAGGTCGGCGGTTCGACCCCGCCCCTGACCACCAGTTACCAGCAAGAAGCCCCGTAGCGAATGCCGCTTCGGGGCGTTTTTGTTTTTCCGGACCTCCAGGACTTCCAGGGTGACGTGCCCCCTGGGTCTCCACGCGCTCACCGCGCACACCGCCATCTCCCCCGCGTGAGCCAGGTCTTGACCGGTCACACATCCGGAGATAAAAACAATCAAAACCACATCGAAACGGCGGTGAACCAACACGATGTACGCCGAGGAGCGCCAGCAGGAGATCCTGCGCAGAGCTCGCGAAGCCGGACGCGTGGACGTAGTGGCCCTGGCGGAGATCTTCGACGTCACCACCGAGACAGTCCGCCGCGACCTGACGGCGCTGGAGCGGGCGGGTGTGGTCCGGCGGGTGCACGGGGGCGCGATCCCGGTGGAGCGGCTGGGGTTCGAGCCGGGGCTGGCGGCCCGCGACGAGGTGATGACCGCGGAGAAGGAGCGGATCGCCAAGGCCGCCCTCGCCGAACTCCCGGACGACGGCTCGGTGATCATCGATGCGGGTTCCACGACGGGCCGGCTGGCGCAGGTGCTGCCGGTGGACCGGGAGCTGACGGTGGTGGTGAACTCCCCTCCCCTGGCCTCGGTGCTCGCGACGCGGGGCAACCTGACCGTGATCATGCTGGGCGGCCGGGTGCGCGGGCGGACGCTGGCGACGGTGGACGACTGGGCCCTGCGACCGCTCGCCGACCTGCACGTGGACGTGGCGTTCATGGCGACCAACGGGTGCTCGGTGGCCAACGGCCTGACGACGCCGGACCCGGCGGAGGCGGCGATCAAGCGGGCGATGGTGGCCGCGGCCGAGCGGAGCGTGCTGCTGGCCGATCACACCAAGTTCGGGAACACCTACCTGGCCAGGTTCGCCTCCGTGCAGGAGATCGACCTGGTGATCACCGACACCGGCCTGGACGCCTCGGTCGCCGCCGAGCTGGCGGGGGCGGGGCTGGAAGTGGTCCGGGCATGATCCTGACCCTGACCTTGAACCCGAGCCTCGACCGCACGATCGAGGTGGCCGAGCTGGAGCGCGGCGCGGTGATCCGGGCCGGGGCGGCGCGGCTGGACCCGGGCGGCAAAGGGGTGAACGTCTCGCGGGCGCTGCTGGCCAACGGGGTGGTGTCGTGCGCGGTGGTGCCCTTCGGCGGGGACGAGGGGCGGCAGCTCGTGCACCTGCTGGCCGACGCGGAGCTGGAGATGGTGACCGTGCCGGTCCGGGGCCGGACCCGGTCGAACGTGACGCTGGCCGAGCCGGACGGCACGGTCACCAAGATCAATGAGCCGGGGACGCCGTTGTCGGCCGCGGAGCTGGACACCATCGCCGAGGCGGTGCTGGCCGCCGCGCACTCGGCAGATTGGGTGGTCGCCTCCGGGAGCCTGCCGCCCGAGGTGCCGCACGACGTGTACGCGCGGTTGTGCCGGCGGTTCAGCGGGGCGGGGATCCAGGTGGCCGTGGACACCAGCGGGCCCGCGCTGCTGGCCGTACTGCCGGCGGGGCCCGCGCTGGTGAAGCCCAACCGGGACGAGCTGGCGGAGGCGACCGGGGGGCCGGTGGACTGCCTGGGCGACGCGGTCGAGGCGGCCGAGAAGCTGCGGGCGGCCGGGGCGCGCACGGTCCTGGCCAGCCTGGGGGCGGGGGGCGCGCTGCTGGTGGCCGAGCAGGGGGTCTGGTACGGCGAGTGCCGGGTGGACGAGCCCCGCAGCACCGTCGGCGCGGGAGACGCGCTGCTGGCCGGCTTCCTGGCCGCCCTGTCCGCCACCACCTCGACACCCGGCCGGTCCCCCTCAGGTGGGACACGGCCGCAGGCACTCGAAGACGGGCTGCGTGAAGGGCTGGCCTGGGCCGCGGCGGCCGTGGGGCTGCCCGGGAGCCGCATGCCGCGCCCAGCCGACATCCGCCGCGACCGAGTCCGGCTTCGCCCCGTAGATCCCTCCATCCCCCTGGGAGAGTAACCATGGCGGACACCTACACCCCGCCGGTCACCGGCACCGGCGCCAAGGCCACCATCCAGCGCATCGGCGGCTACTTAGCCGGGATGATCATGCCGAACATCGGCGCGTTCATCGCGTTCGGCCTGATCACCGCACTGTTCATCCCCACCGGCTGGCTGCCGAACGAGGACTTCGCCAAGCTCGTCGGCCCGATCATCTCGACCCTCCTGCCCATCCTCATCGGCTACACCGGCGGCCGGATGGTGCACGGCCAGCGCGGCGCGGTCGCCGGTGCGGTGGCCACGATCGGCCTGGTCGTCGGCGCCACCATCCCCATGTTCCTGGGCGCGATGATCATCGGTCCGCTCGCCGCCTACGTCCTCAAGCTGGTCGACGGAGCGACCGAGAACCGCGTCAAGCCCGGCTTCGAGATGCTGGTGGACAACTTCACCGCCGGCATCGTGGGCGGCGGCATGGCCCTGCTGGGCGCCTGGGGCATCGGCCCGGTGGTCAAGGCGGTCACCGACTCCGCCGGCAGCGCGGTGGGCTGGCTGATCGACAACGGCGTCCTGCCCGCGGCCTCGCTGCTGATCGAGCCGGCGAAGGTGCTCTTCCTCAACAACGCGATCAACCACGGCGTGCTGGGACCGCTGGGCGTCGCCGAGGCGGCCAGGACCGGCAAGTCGATCCTGTTCATGCTGGAGTCGAACCCCGGGCCGGGCCTCGGGCTGCTGCTGGCCTTCATGGTCTTCGGGCCGCTGGCGATGCGCCCCAGCACCCCCGCCGCGATCATCATCCACTTCTTCGGCGGCATCCACGAGATCTACTTCCCGTACGTGCTGATGAAGCCGCGCCTGATCCTCGCCGTCATCGCGGGCGGCGCGACCGGCGTCTTCATCTTCATGATCACCGGAGCGGGCCTGGTCGCGCCGCCGTCGCCGGGAAGCATCTTCGCCTATCTGGCGGTCACGCCGCGCGGCGGCTGGCTCGGGGTGGGCCTGGGGATCCTGCTGTCCACCGCGGTGACCTTCGTGGTGGCGGCGATCCTGCTCGGCTTCGGCCGAGGCGAGAAGAAGCTGCAGGAGCAGCAGCAGGCAGAGGAGGCCTCCGCGTGAGCGGCATCGACAGCAAGGACATCCGCAAGGTCGTCATCGCCTGCGACGCGGGCATGGGCAGCAGCGTGATGCTGGCCGGGACGGTCCGCAAGCAGCTCAAGGGCACCGGCGTCGAGGTGGAGCACACCCCGGTCAACGCCATCCCCGCCGACGCCGACGTGGTGCTCACCCACGCGGGGCTCGCCGCCCGGGCTCGGGCCGCCGCGCCGGGCAAGGTGGTCGTCCCGTTCCAGATCTTCCTCGGCGACCCGGCCGTCGCCAAGGTCATCGACGCGATCAAGAACGGCGGGACCGTCGGTGCGTGAGGTTCTGGAGCCGCGTGCCGTCCTGCTGAACGAGAGCGCGGCCACGCGGGACGAGGCGATCGTGCGCTGCGGCGAGGTGCTGGTGGAGATCGGCGCGGTGGCTCCGCCGTACGTCCAGGCGATGATCGAGCGCGAGCGCTCGATCTCGACCTACGTCGGCGAGCAGGTGGCGATCCCGCACGGCGTCTCCAAGGAGCACGTGCTGCGCGACGCCCTCTGCGTGCTGCGCTTCCCCGCCGGGATCGACTGGGACGGCGAGCGGGTCACCCTGTGCGTCGGCATCGCCGCCCGCGGCGACGGGCACGTGGCGCTGCTCGCCGAACTCGCCGAGGTCCTGCTCGATCCCGAACGCGCCCGCACGTTGCGCGAGGCCACCGATGTCGACACCGTCCTGAAGGAGCTCACGTGAAGGTCGCCCGCTTCCACGCCCCCGGCGACATCCGGCTGGAGGAGGCGCCGCGGCCGCAGGGCGACCTGGTCATCCGGGTGCGCAACTGCTCGACCTGCGGCACCGACGCCAAGATCCTCCGCCACGGCCACCACCGGCTCCGCCCGCCGCGCGTGCTGGGTCACGAGATCGCCGGCGAGGTGGTCGGCAGCGGCGAACGCGTCCAGGTGATCGCCGCCATCCCCTGCGGCACCTGCCCGGACTGCCGGCGCGGCCGGCTCACCGTCTGCCCGAACCAGGAGTCGATGGGCTACGACTACGACGGCGGCTTCGCCGAGTACATGGCGATCCCCGACAAGGTCGTCGCGGTCGGCGGCGTCAACCGCATCCCCGACGGCGTCTCCTACGCCGAGGCGTCGGTCGCCGAACCGCTCGCCTGCGTCCTGAACGGCCAGGAACTGGCCAGGGTCGGCGAGGGCGACGACGTGGTGATCATGGGCGCGGGCCCGATCGGCTGCCTTCACGTACGGCTGGCGCGGGCCCGCGGCGCGAACCGGGTCTTCCTCGTGGACGTCAACCAGGAACGGCTGGCGATGGCCGCCGACCTGGTCCAGCCCGACGCGGTGATCGACGACTCGGCGGTCGAGCAGGTGCTCAAGCTCACCGGCTCGCGCGGCGCCGACGTGGTCATCACGGCCGCCGCCTCGGGCCAGGCGCAGGAGCAGGCGATCCGGATGGCGGCGAGGCAGGGGCGGATCAGCTTCTTCGGCGGGCTGCCCAAGGACGACCCGATCATCGCCTGCGACTCCAACCTCGTGCACTACCGCGAGCTGACCATCGTCGGGGCCAACGGGTCGAGCCCCGCGCACAACGCGCAGGCGCTGGAGCTGATCGCCTCGGGACAGGTGCCGGTGGCCGATCTCATCACGCACCGGCTCCCGCTGGACCGGGTGCTGGACGGGATCGACCTGGTCAGCCGGGGCGAGGCCATCAAGGTCACGATCGAGCCGTAGGAGGCGGAGATGGCGGAGCGTACGGTGGCCGTCGGGTCGCGGTCGGGGCTGCACGCGCGGCCGGCCAAGCTGTTCGTCCAGGAGGCGCAGCGGCTCGGGGTGGCGGTGAAGATCAGCGTGGGGGCGGGCAAGCAGGTGCCGGCCGCCAGCATGCTCGGGGTGTTGTCGCTCGGGGCGCGGCAGGGGACCGAGGTGACCTTGTGGGCGGCGGACGGGCCCGAGGGGGAGGCGGCGCTGGACGCGCTGGCCGCCTTGCTGGGACGGGATCTGGACGCCTCCGATGACTGACGTCGCGGGCGCTGTGGATCGGGGGCTGCGGGGGCTCGGCGTGAGTCCGGGGCGGGCGGCCGGGCCGGTGGTCCGGATGGCGGCGCCGCCGGTCCTGCCGCCGCCGGGGACGGCCCATTCGGAGAGGACCGTGGGTGAGGGGCTGGCCGCGGTGGCGGATGAGCTGGAGGCGCGGGCCGCGCGGGCGGGGGGTGCGGCTGGGGAGATCCTGGAGGCGCAGGCCATGATGGCCGCCGACCCGATGCTGCGGGAGGCGGCCGAGGACCTGGTGAAGGAAGGGCTCGACCCGGCGCACGCGCTCGACGCCGCCTTCGCGACGCACCGCGAGGCGCTCGTGGCCGCTGGAGGGTACTTCGCCGAGCGGGCCGCCGACCTGGACGACCTGCGGAACCGGGCGGTGGCCGCGGTGCTCGGGCTGCCGATGCCGGGGGTGCCGGATCCCGGGCACCCGTTCGTGCTGGTGGCCGAGGACCTCTCCCCCGCCGACACCGCCGGGCTGAGCGGGGACGTGCTCGCGCTGGTCACCGAGAAGGGCGGGCCCACCAGTCACACCGCGATCCTGGCCCGTGGACGGGGGCTGCCTGCGGTGGTGGCCTGCGAGGGGGCGCTGGGGCTGGCGGAGGGGGCGCTGGTGGCTGTGGACGGGGGCAGCGGCGAGGTCGTGGCGGGTCTGGAGCCGGGTGAGGTGGCCCGGATCCAGGCGGAGGCCGCCGCCGAGCGGACCCGGCTGTCCGGCAGCCGCGGCCCGGGCCGGACCGCCGACGGGCACCCGGTCAAGCTCCTCCTCAACATCGGCTCAGCGGCGGACCTGGAGGTCGAAGACCTCGGGGCCGGGGCCGAAGGGGTGGGGTTGTTCCGGACGGAGCTGCTCTATCTCGGCCGCCGGTCCACGCCGGGCTTCGACGAGCAGGTGGCCGCCTACGCCGCCGTCTTCCGCGCCTGCCCGGACGTGGTCGTCAGAACCCTGGACGCCGGCACCGACAAACCCCTCCCCTTCCTCGACCTCCCCGACGAGCCCAACCCGGCGCTGGGCATCCGCGGGCTGCGCGTGGACAGGCTCCGGCCCGAGGTGCTGGACACTCAGCTCGCCGCCCTGGCCGAGGCCGCGCGGGCGACCGGAACCGAGCCGTCGGTGATGGCCCCCATGGTCGCCACCGCGGCCGAGGCCGCCGCCTTCGCCGAGCGCGCCCGCGCCGCCGGGATCGCCCGCGTCGGGGTGATGATCGAGGTGCCGGCCGCCGCCCTGCTGGCCGCCGAGATCCTGGCCGAGGTGGACTTCCTCAGCATCGGCACCAACGACCTGGGCCAGTACACCTTCGCCGCCGACCGCCAGCACCCCGGCCTGGCCGACCTGCTCGACCCGGCCCAGCCCGCGTTGCTGCGGCTCGTCGAGCTGTGCGCGTCCGCCGGCCGTACGGCAGGCAAGCCGGTAGGGGTGTGCGGCGAGGCGGCGGGCGACCCCCGCCTGGCGCCGATCCTCGCCGGCCTCGGAGTCACCAGCCTGTCCATGTCGGCCGTCGCGCTCCCGGCGGTGCGCGAGGCGCTGGCCGGGCACACCCTGGAGGCCTGCCAGGAACTGGCCCGGGAGGCGCTCAGCGGCCGGCGGTACCAGCGCTCGGCGGTGGTCACGTGCGGCCCGGGTCGAGGCGGCCCCTGACCACGCCGGCGGCCTGGTGCATGCGCTCGGCCTCGGCGGCGGTGATCGCCCGGCCGTGGTCGGTGATCCGGAAGTAGCGCCGGTTGCGGCCGCTCACGACCTCCTCGCGGTCGATGCTGAGCAGGCCCTGGGCGGTGAGGCGTTCGAGGATGCCGTAAAGGGTGCTGATCGACGGACGGACGCGATCGCAGGACAGGGCGATGACCTGTCCTGCGATCGCGTTGCCGTGCAGGGGGCCGTCGAGGAGCGCGGCGAGCACGAAGTACATCGGCTCGCTGACTTCCGTTGATCGTCTCGGCATGGCGATCAACGTACTCCGTTCAACGGAGCTAGGGCAAGCTACGGCACCCAGTGGTTGTGCGTGACGGTGATCATGACCTGGAGCTGGATGCTGGCCGCGAAGTAGCTGCTGCTGTCGATGGGCGTGGCGACCATCCGGTTCCAGAGCGCGTCGAGCCAGGCCTGGCTGCCGGAGTCGGTCATCGCCGCGACCGCGAAGGGCGCGAAGTAGGCCGGCGAGCTGCCGCCGGCGAGCTGCGTGCCGTTCAGCTTGTACCCGATGGCGATCTTGCCGGGATCGCCGCCGGTCTTGCTCTTGATCCAGGTGTTCAGCTTGCGGGCCTGGGCGAGGGACTTGGCGTCCCCGCTGGTGACCGCGTCGTCGCCGATCCGCCACGGCACCCGGCAGGCGTTCCAGTAGTAGTTGCCGTCGTTCGGCGACTCCAGCACCTCGCCGGCGGCCGGCTTCGGGGTGGAGTTGGTGTTGATGACGAAGTCGGGCAGCAGGCCGGTGCTGGAGGCGAAGTTGTTCTGCAGCGTGGTGATCAGGTTCTGGTGGGCGTTGCGGATGGTGTCCCAGGCGGAGTCGCCAGTGGCCTTCCTGAAGGCGCGGAAGTGCGAGGCCATCCAGTCGGAGGTGCGGCTGATGTAGTAGTGCTCGCCGCCCGGGGTGCTCCAGTCGCCCATCTTCATCAGGTTGGTCGAGGGGTTGACCTCGTCCTTCTTGATGGCGTTGATGTGCCGGATCGCGAGCTGCTTGTAGTTGTAGGCGCCGGAGCTGCCCCACTGCTGGTCGGCCAGGAGCAGGCCGTAGGCCACGTCCATGTCGCCGTCGGTGGCCGCGTCGGTGCCGTTGACGCTGACGCAGGAGCTGTTCTGCTCGGCGGCCAGCAGGTCGGGGTTGATCGAGGAGGGGTGGTCGAGCTTCCACTTGACCAGGCCGTCGAAGATCTTCTTGGCGTCCGGGTCGGCTCCGGCCATGGTCGCGACGATCACCATGCCGTAGCCCTGGGCCTCGGCGACGTAGTCGTGGTCGGCGTCCGGGGAGTAGACCTGGTACCAGCCGTTGCCGCAGTTCTGCCGGACGAAGGCGGCCTTCCACCGCTTGTAGTAGTCGACCACCTGGGCGTCGAGGGCGGACTGGCCGCCGGTCGGCTTCAGCATGCCCGCCACGTAGGGCCGGGTGTGGCTGCCGAAGGGCACCGCGACCCCGCCGGTGCCGGCCTGGGTGGTGGCGGTGACGCCGTTGCTGACCGGCGAGAGGTTGCCCGCGGCGTCCCTCGCGCGGACGGTGTAGGCGTAGGCGGTCGAGGCGGTCAGGCCGGTGTCGGTGTGGCTGGTGCCGGTGACGGTGGCGACCTCGGTGCCGCCGCGGAAGACGGTGTAGCCGCTCACGCCGACGTTGTCGGAGGAGGCGTCCCAGGCCAGGCTCACCGTCGAGGAGGTGGTGCCGGTGGCGCGGAGGTTGCCCGGGGCGGTGGGGGGCGAGGTGTCGCCGCCGCCGGCGGGGGCGCCGTACACGTCGAACTCCCACAGGGAGTAGCCGTAGGGGGTGCCGCGCTGCGTGCCGTACATGCGGATGTAGCGGCCGGCGCCGGAAAGGGTCAGGTCGTCCACGCCGCCGTCGCCGCTGCTGGTGGAGTAGACGTCGGACCAGGTGGCCGCGTCGTTGGACGTCTGGATCTTGTAGGTCTTGCCGTACGCGGCCTCCCAGTTGAGGCGGACGCGGCTGATGGTGTGGGCCGAGCCGAGGTCGACGCGCACCCACTGCGGGTCCACGCCTTCGAGCGAGGCCCAGCGGGTCGTGGTGCTGCCGTCGACCGCCTTGCCCGCCTCGAAGCCGCTGGCCTCGATGGAGGAGGCGGCCGCGGGTTTGCCTCGCGACACCAGCGGGTCGGCCGAGGCCGGGGCCAGCAGGGGTAACGCCAGGGCGACGGCCATGAAGAGTTTCACGAGGACACTCCCGGTTAGTTAAGAAACATTCCTAACTCTCAGCGGAGAGTAAGCGGCCTTACCGAACCATACAAGGCCCAATCTTTCGCCTGGCCAGAGCGCGGTTGCCGCCGGCTTAAGAGGTTAGGAACGTTTCCTAACTTTCTTGACACCCCCCGGCAGGGCTTGCATGATGCCCAGTGAAGGGCTTGGCGCGGCGTCCCTCCGGACGTGACGTGCTCAGCTTGTCGAGCTGCCCCGGCCCTCAGGTCCACGCCGCCTGCACCCCCGGGAACCTTCATGACACGATTCCTGTTACCCCTGTTCCTGCTCTTCCCCAGCCTCAACGGCGTCGCCGCGGAGACCCTGCTCTCGCAGGGCAAGCCCGCGACCGCCTCCTCGATCGAAGCCTCCGGCTTCGAAGCCGGCGAAGCCTTCGACGGCGACACCTCCAGCCGCTGGGCCTCGCTGGAGGGCAGCGACCCGCAGTGGATCCAGGTCGATCTGGGCGCCAGCCGCCAGATCACCCGCGTCCGGCTCAACTGGGAGGCCGCGTACGGCAAGACGTACAAGATCCAGCTCTCCGCCGACGGCTCCTCCTGGACCGACGCCTACTCCACCAGCACCGGCGACGGCGGCGTGGACGAGGTGACCGTCAGCGGCGCCGGCCGCTACGTCCGCATGTACGGCACGGCCCGCGGCACCTCCTACGGCTACTCCCTGTACGAGATGGAGGTCTACGGCGAGGGCGGCACCACCCCCGACCCGAGCTACCAGGCCGAGAACGCCACGATCTCCCAGGCGATCATCGACACCAAGCACGCCGGCTACACCGGCACCGGCTTCGTCGACTACGTCAACACCACCGGCGGCTACATCGAGTGGACGGTGACCGCGGCCGCGGCCGGGGCCCACCGGCTCGACTTCCGCTACGCCAACAACTCCACCACCGGCAACCGGCCGGTCGCCGTCACGGTCAACGGTTCCAACGCCGCCAGCCTGACCTTCCCGCCGACCGGGGCCTGGACCAACTGGACCGTCCAGAGCGCCACGGTCACGCTCAACGCCGGCGCCAACACCATCCGGGCCACCGCCACCAGCTCGGTCGGCGGACCCAACATCGACAAGCTGGACATCGCCCCCGACACCGGCGGCGGCAGCAGCTTCGTCGTGGCCGCGGCCGGTGACATCGCCCAGCAGTGCACCGCGAGCTCCAGCTCCTGCATCCACCCGAAGACCGCCACCCTCGTGGAGTCGATGAACCCCGAGTTCGTGATCACCATGGGCGACAACCAGTACGACGACGCCCTGATCTCCGACTTCCGCAACTACTACGACAAGACGTGGGGCAGGTTCAAGAACAAGACCCGGCCCACCCCCGGCAACCACGAGACCTACGACCCCGCGGGCTCGCTGGCCGGCTACAAGTCCTACTTCGGCGCCATCGCCTACCCCAACGGCAAGCCGTACTACAGCTACGACCACGGCAACTGGCACTTCGTCGCGCTCGACTCCAACGACTTCGGCAGCACGCAGCTCAACTGGCTGAAGGCCGACCTGGCCGCGAACACCAAGAAGTGCATCGCCGCCTACTGGCACCACCCGCTCTACAGCTCCGGCGAGCACGGCAACCAGCCGGTCGCCAGGGCCACCTTCCAGGCGCTCTACGACGCCCGCGCCGACCTGGTGCTGGGCGGGCACGACCACCACTACGAGCGGTTCGGCCCGCAGAACGCCAACGGCGGCTCCGACAGCCAGGGCATCGTGTCGATCATCGGCGGCACCGGCGGCGCCTCGCCGTACGCCATCGAGAACGTCCAGCCCAACAGCCTCAAGCGGCTGACCGACACCTACGGCGTGGTCAAGCTGACGCTCGGGACCGACTCCTTCCAGACGCAGCTCATCGGCCTGGACGGCTCGGTCAAGGACTCCAGCCCGACCTACTCCTGCCACTGATGTACGTCGCCACCGCGAAACTGACCAGGCTCAGACTGCTCCTGGCCGTCCCCGGAAACGTGGTCGCGCTGGGAGCGGTGAGCCTGGTCACCGACATCTCCTCCGAGATGGTCACCGCGGTCCTGCCGTACTACCTGGTGCTCGTGGTGGGGCTCAGCCCGCTGGCCTTCGGGCTGGTGGACGGGCTCTACTTCGGGGTCACCGCGCTGGTACGGCTGGCCTCGGGGTACGCGGCCGACCGCTGGCAGCGGCGCAAGCTCGTGGCCGGGCTCGGCTACGGCCTGTCGGCGCTGTCACGGCTCGGCCTGCTCGCGGCGGGCGCCTCGGTGCCCGCCCTGGGCGCGGCGGTCGCCGTGGACCGGGCGGGCAAGGGCCTGCGCACCGCCCCGCGCGACGCGCTGATCTCGCTCAGCGCCGAGCCGGGGCAGCAGGGTCAGGCCTTCGGCGTGCACCGGGCCATGGACACCGTCGGCGCCTTCCTCGGACCGCTGGCCGCCTTCGGGCTCCTGGCCCTGGGCGGCGCCTACGACCTGGTCTTCGTGGCCAGCTTCGCGCTCGGCGCGCTCGGCGTCGTGCTGCTGGTCCTCTACGTGCGCGACGCGGTTCCGGCGCGGGTCCCGGTCCCGGTGCCCGCCGGGCCGGTCGCCACTCTGGCCACGGTCACCCCGCCCCCGGCGCCGCGGCCCTCGCTGCGCCTGCCCACCGACCGCCGCTTCCGGCGCATCCTGCTGCTGGCCTGCCTGTTCGGGCTGGTCACGCTCAGCGACTCCTTCATTTACCTGCTGCTCCAGGACCGGGTCGAGCCCGCCTTCTTCCCGCTGCTGCCGCTCGGCACGGCCCTGGCCTACCTGCTGCTGGCGGTGCCGGTCGGGCGGCTGGCCGACCGGTTCGGCCGGATGCGGGTCTTCCTGGCCGGGCACGGCCTGCTGGCCCTGTTGTACGTGCTGCTGGCGGTCAACGCCTCGCCGCTGGCGGTGCTGGTGCTGCTCGGGCTGTTCTACGCGGCCACCGACGGCGTGCTGATGGCGGCGGTCGGCCCGCTGCTGCCGGACGCGACGCGGGCCAGCGGGCTGGCGTGGGTCCAGACCGGGCAGGCCGTGGCGCGCATGCTCTCCTCGATCCTCTTCGGTCTGGCTTGGACGGTGCTGGGATGAAACGGGTGCTGATCGTCAGCCTGGCGGCGCTGCTGCTCGGCCTGGGGGTGACCGGGTACGCGTGGTGGCGTTCCGGGCCGGTGGCGGGGGCGCCGGAGGGCCTCCTGGTGCGCGACGCGGCCTCCGGGCTGATCACCGGCACGGACCGCCGCTGCGAGCGCTTCTACCGGGCCGCCGACACCGGCGTCTGCCTGGTCGTCGAGCCGGGCGCGGTGCCGAAGACCTTCGCGCTCGTCCTCGACCGGAACATGCGCGAGGTGCGGCGGGTGCGGATCGCCGGCATCCCCAGCCGGGCCCGCGTCTCGGCCAGCGGCCGGATGATCTCCTGGACCGTCTTCGTCACCGGCGACTCCTACAACAGCGGCGGCTTCTCCACCTGGACCGGGATCCTCGACACCAAGACCGGCTACCTGGTCACGAACATGGAGGAGATCCCGCTCTTCCTGGACGGCAAGCGGTACTACTCGGTCGACGTCAACTACTGGGGCGTCAGCTTCGCCGCCGACGACAACCGCTTCTACGCCACCGTCTCCACCAAGGGCCGCACCTACCTGGTGGAGGGCGACTACGCGAACTGGCGGGCCAAGACGCTGGCGCAGAACGTCGAGTGCCCGTCGCTGTCGCCGGACGGCACCCGGCTGGCCTTCAAGAAGCGCATGCCCGGCGGCGACTGGCGGCTGCACGTCCTCGACCTGGCCACCATGCGGCAGACCCCGCTGGGCGAGCCGGCCAACGTGGACGACCAGGCGGCGTGGCTGGACACCAAGACCGTCCTGTACGGCAGGGCCGGCGACGTCTGGTCGGTGCCCGCCGACGGCACCGGACAGCCGAAGCGGCTGGTGACGGGGGCCTCCTCGCCGGTGCCGTTCCCCGCGGCCGCGGCGGCGGTCTCTAGAATGGCCCGGTGATCTCGACTTACCGGGCAAACTACCCCAAAGCACGACCTTGCTCAGCGCCGCAGGACTGACCGCCGAGGAGGAGGCCGCCTACCGGCTCCTGATCAGGAGCGCCGGGGTCGAGCCGGCCGAACTGGCGGAGGTCCTCGGCATCGAGAGCGAGAGCGCCCGGCACGCGCTGGCCGCCCTGCTGGCCAAGGGGCTGGCGCGAGCCGTACCGGGTGAGGAGCGGTTCGTGGCCGTCGCGCCGGACGTGGCGCTGGCGGCCCGGTTGCACCGCCGGCAGGAGGAGGTCGACCGGGCCCGGCAGGCGGTCGAGCAGCTCACCGCCGAGTACCTGGCGCACTCGCGGCGGCGCGAGGCGACCCAGCTCATCGAGGTGATCACCAGCAGGACCGCGCTGCGCGAGCAACTGCGGCTGCTCCAGGACAACGCCCGGCACGAGGTGGTCAGCCTCTGCCGGGCCGGGCACGTGGCGATGACCTCGGAGGAGAACACCGAGGAGCTCGCCGCGCTGCGCCGCGGGGTCGGCTACCGCGTGCTGTACGAGCGGGCGCTGCTGGAGGAGCCGGGCATGCTGGTCAACCTGGCCGAGGGCATCAAGCTCGGTGAGCAGGCCCGGGCGGCGGCCGAGCTGCCGGTCCGCATGATCATCGCGGACGGCGAGCTCGGCGTGCTCCCGCTGGTCCAGCACACCGGCGGACTGACCCAGCTCACCGCCGCGCTCATCCGGCCCAGCAGCCTGCTCGACGCGCTCAAGGCGCTGTTCGAGAGCCTGTGGGAGCGGGCCACCCCGGTCAGCCTCACCCGGCCGGACAGCCCGCTCGACGCCGACCACCTCTACCTGCTGTCGCTGCTGGTCGCGGGGGTGCCGGACAAGTCCATCGCGACCCAGCTCAAGGTGTCGCAACGGACCGTCCAGCGCCGCATCACCCACCTGATGGAACAGGCGGGCGCCCAGACCAGGATGCAACTGGCCTGGCACGCCGCGCGCGAGAACTGGCTGTGACGATCAGTACGCCCTGATCACCGTCTGGGTGACCCGGTTGCCGGCCGAGTCGGTGGCGCTGACCCGCAGCGACGGGCCGGAGCGCAGCACGATCGCGGTGTAGCGGCCGTCGCCGAGCCGGTGCACCGGCTGCCGGCGCCAGGTCGCGCCGGCGTCGTAGGACACCTCCAGCCGCAGGTCCTTGACGCTGACGCCCGGCAGGTGCCGGACGGCGAGGCCGAGCAGGCCCGGCCGGACGTCGTAGTCGAGCTGCAGCAGCGGCACCGCCTCCTGGCCCCGCTTGGAGCGGAAGGTCCAGGCGGTCTCGGTCGCCACCGCGGTCGTCCACTCCTCCGAGGTGCGCTTGGTGGACAGCTCCAGGCGGTACTCCGCCTCCTCGGCGACCGCCGGGAAGGCGCCCCAGGCGGCGTCGCGCTCCTCGACGAGCACCCCGTTCCGCAGGAACCGGGCCGAGACGGTGTCGTTGTCGACGCCCGCCCGGGAGACGTGGCCGGAGGCGTCCACGAACTCGGGGACGCGGATGTCGAAGGTGTCGTCCTTGCGGGTGGGCTGCGCCAGCCAGGCGGGGATCGCCGGCCGGACGACCGGGCCGTGCCAGCCCTCGCTGACCCGCTCGCCCGGCTGGTAGCTGCGCGGCGCCTCGGTCAGGCCGTCGCGCAGCCGGTTCATGTCGTCCCAGGTGTACTGGTGGTTGACCAGGTGCTGCCAGACGGAGCCGTCCGCACTGACGTACTCGGTGCGGCTGGAGGGCGCCTTGACGACCCGCTGCGTCTCCATCGTGTTGCCCAGCGAGAACGCCTGCCACGGCCGCCAGCCGAAACGCTGCTCCTTGGCCCAGCCGAAGCCGCCCGCGTCGTGGTACCTGGTGTCGACCCGCGCGGTGTTGCGGTGGCTGACCTCGTGCACGATCCGCTCCGGCACCCGGCCGCTGGAGACCTGCCACACGTCGTAGAGGTACGGCGAAGCCATCGTGCCGGTGACGTCGAGCAGGGCCCGGCCCTTCCTGACCCGCTCCAGCAGCCGCTGCCCGTGGTCGTTCGCCATGACCAGGAGCGGGATGGGCTGGTGGATGTTGGCCGGGTTCCAGCCGCGGGAGAACGCGCTGTCCGGGGTCAGCACGATGATCGCCGAGGTCGCGCCCGCCTTGGCCGCCTCGCCCGCGGGATCCTCCCAGTTCATGGTGGCTGCGTCGAGGATCGCGGTCTTGCCCCGTACGCCGCTGGTGCCCTCGACGAGCCGCCACAGGTGCCGGCCGTCGACCGCGGGCGAGCCGCCCCACAGGCCCATCGGGTAGGTCTCCCCCGCCAGCTTCGCGGTGATCTTGGGCTTGACGAGCTGCCAGCGGGAGGCGAACTCGAAGCTGCCCTCGGCGACCGGCTGCGTGGGCGAGACGTTGAGGCCCTCGATGACGTCGAAGTTCATGACGCCCTGGGAGATCTTGCGCGAGCCGTAGGCCCGGTGGGTGAAGTAGGTGAAGATGCCGACCTGCTCGGCCGGCTCGCTCACCTTGACCGTGACCGGGGTGGTCTTGCGGAAGTCGATCAGCACCTCCATGTCGCGATCGACCTTCAGCTCCGGGATGACGACCAGGCCGTCCCGCGGGTGCATGCGGCCCCAGCCGCCGGCCAGGTTGAGCACCTGGGTCATGTAGGTGCCCTCGGCGACCTCCACGGTCAGACCGTCCTGCGGCAGCCAGGTGAGCAGGTCGTCCAGGCGGGTGGCGCCGAACATCGAGATGGTGTCCGCGCCGGTCGGGTTGCCCGCCGCGTCGACTGCGGTGAAGCGGACGGTGTGCTGGGGGCCGGTCCAGGTGAGCGCGATCGTGGTGTGCACGGTCTCGGCGCCCGCGGTGGCCACGACGTGCCCGCCGTACCGGCCGTAGGGCAGGGCGGCCAGGTCGGCCCGGACCTGCACCTCGGCGGTGCCGCCGGCCGGGACGGTGACGCTCGGCGCGCTGAGCGCCACGCCCTGCAGGGTGCTGGACAGCGCGAGGGTGATCGGGGCGTCGGTGCCGTTGCGGTAGGCGATCGTGCCCTCGGCGGCGGTCGAGCCGCCCTTCTCGTGCTTGCCGAGGTTGACCGAACCGGTCGCGGTCACGCCCTGGCGCAGCGCGCGGGCCACGTCGAGCCGGCCCGCGCCGGCGTCGTCGACGAGCTGGCCGTCCACGATCCGGGCGGAACCGATCAGCGCGTTCTTGATCTGGTCGGCCCGCCAGTCGGGGTGGCGCTGCTTGAGGATCGCGGCGGCGCCCGCCACGTGCGGGGTGGCCATCGAGGTGCCGGACGCGGCGGTGTAGCGCTCGTCCACCGGCTGGCCCATCGACGTCCCCGCCGCGCGGGCCGCCACGATCGCGACGCCCGGCGCGGTGAGGTCCGGCTTGGGGGCGTCGTCGAGGCGCGGGCCGCGGCTGGAGAAGTCGGCGACGGCGTCGTTGCGGTCCACCGCGCCGACCGTCAGCGCGGAGGTGGCCGCGCCGGGGCTGCCCACCGAGTAGGACTGGCCGTCGTTGCCTGCGGCGACCACGAACAGCGCGCCCGTGCTCTCGGTCAGGGAGTCGACCGCCTGGCTGAGCGGGTCGGTGCCGTCGGTGGCCTCGCCGCCCAGGCTCATGTTGATCACCGAGGCGCCCGAGGCGGCGGCCCACTCCATGCCCTGGATGACGCCGGAGGTGCTGCCCGAGCCGTCGTCGCCGAGCACCTTGCCGATGATCAGTTCGGCGCCCGGTGCGACGCCCTTCTTACCGTCGCCGCCCGCGATCGTGGCGGCGACGTGCGTGCCGTGCCCGTTGCCGTCGGCCGCGCTGGGCTCGCCGGTGAACACCTCCGCCTGCTTGACCCGCCCGGCGAGGTCCGGGTGGGTGGCGTCCACGCCGGTGTCCAGGACGGCGACCTTCACGCCCTTGCCGTCGAAGCCCGCCCGCCACGCCTCGGGCGCGCCCACCTGGGGGACGCTGTGGTCGAGTGCGACCTTGACCTTGGCGTCGAGCCAGATCCTGGCCGCGCCCTGGCTGAGGGCGGAGGGGTTCCACAGCTTGCCGATCGTGGCCTTGTCGGCCTGGACCGCGCGCCCGCCGATGCTCGGCAGCGGCGTGCCCGAGGCGGCGGCGAAGCTCTCGCCCTTGCTCTCGTTGAGCAGCAGCAGCGGCAGCTTGCTGGTCTTCGCGTCGTCGTAGCCCTGCTCGATCAGGTCGCTGACCGCGAACAGGGCCGGGTCCAGGCGCTTGGCGGCCAGGTGCGGGACCATGTCCACCGGTACGACGCGGAGCTCCCCGTCCTCCTCGGTGGTGTGGAAGCCCATCCGCTCGCGGCCCGGGCCCGGTCGCACCTCCACCGCTCGCCGGCCCTGGTCCGCCTGCCGTACGGTCACCACGTCGCCGGTGACCAGCGTCACGCGGTGCACGTCGAAGGGTGCGGCTTGCGCCGCCTCGGCCACCGCGACCGGCGCGGGACTCAGCAGGGCGGCGGTGGAAACTCCCACCGCCGCCACATGTGCGGACCAGTGCATGGGGGGCAGACCTCTCGCATCAACAACCTGTGGACACGAGGGTGAGCGATGGGACGGGCGAGCCGCCAGCGCTCAGACCTGCCATTTGTCTGACATGTCGCGATTACGACACCTGGGAGCCACCTCGCCGACACCTCTGCCGGCGCGGCGGGCCCTGGGCAAAAGAAGAGGGAGCCCGGCGCGGCACCGGGCTCCCTTCTGGCGGCAACAGGCCGTCCAGGTATGGCTGGGGGGCCACGCAGCAACGCTAGAACGTCCGGCGGGGGCGGACGGCCGGCTTTGCGATCTCTTTGGGGAGTGCTGGCCGTACAGGGCGGTTAGACGAGCGCTTCGTCGTCGCCCGTCCAGAGGTAGGTGACCATGACCCAGTCGTTGGTGGTCATCCCCAGGTCGTCCAGGAAGAGGCGGTCGGCGAGGTCGATGCCGGCCGGGTTGCGCACCTGGCGGGAGCGGTCGTCGCGGCGCTGGTTGTAGCCGTCCAAATAGGCGGCCTGAGCTTGCGGTTTTCCTTGCGGAAGATCGCGCCACATCTCGCGGACATGGGGACCGTTCCAATAATCGTCGCGGATATTCCACGGGCCGACATCCCAAATGGGCGCGGTGGCGCAACGGCTGGTCGCGGCGTAGCAGATCTTGACCTCGTACGCCTTGTCGCGAATTCCGGCGTTGAGCGCGCGGCGCGACGGGAGGGCGGCGAAACGGTCGGTGCTGCGGATGGTGTGGCCGTTGGCGGTCTTGTCGCCGATCTGGCCGATGCGGGTGGCGTAGACCCGGCTGGTCAGCGGCAGGTCGGGGGCGACTTGGGGCGTGGGGGTGGCCGTGGGGGTGGCCGTGGGGGTGGCCGTGGGGGTGGCCGTGGGGGTGGGTACAGCACTGGGCCCAGGAGTGGGTCCGGTGCGGGCGGGGTCGACGAGGAGGCGCAGGCTGTGCACCTCGGGGCCGGGGCCGGACGCGGTGTGGCGCTCCAGGGTGATGCGCGCCTGGAGCCGCACGACGGACCTCGGCAGGACGACCTCGGGGGCGTCGCGGGCGAACTCACGCCACTCGGTCCAGCGGTTCGTGGCGGTCTGGCCACGGATCTCGACCAGGACGTCGCTGCCGGGCGGGATCTGCGCCGACAGGACCGGACGGACCCGGTGGGTGGGGGCGGTGGTCCCGAAGGCCGCGCTCACGTAGAAGCCGTGGCGGGCGCCCTCTTCCCCGGCGAGGTCAACGGGCAGGGCGGGCAGGCGCAGGCCGCGCGTGGTGTGGTCGATGTTGTGCTGGCTCTCACCGGCGGAGGTCAGATCGACCGAGAAGCTCTGACCGGCTGAGGACAGGCGTTCCGCCGGGTCGGTCTCGCCGGCGGCCAGGACGCCGGGCGGGTGCAGCCAGGTCACGGCCAGAAGCGTCATGGCCAGGATGGTGCCGTTGAAGGTGAATCGCATGCCGTCCGCTCCCGGTGGATCGCCCGCACTCAGGGGCATCGGCCCTTGATCGGCAATACCCGCCGGCCGAGCGCCTTCTCACCTGTGGAGCGGTATACGAGATCCCACGAAATGGACGATCTTCCTGTACCTGGACGGACACGAGACCCCGGGCGACGGTGAAGCGGGCACCATCACTGCGCCCGGTGGTCTGCGTGATCATCCGCCGCCGGCCCGTCGACCGGCGGATCTTCCTGAAAGCCGTCCCGTTCCCGAGGTCCACACCCGGCGAAGGCACCGTTCGCCGGACGGGGGTTCAGGAAGCTTCGGGTGGCGAGCGCCACGGTCGTACCGGGGGCACTGGGGCCGAGGCCCCGCCGGAGTACCGGGCGTCAGGACTCAGAGACCGGAGCCAGCCAGCTCCGTCCACGAGACTTGCGGAGGCCCGCGCGACCAAAGCGGTCGCGCTCAGGCCGGGGCCGGGCTAGAGGCTCGGCGTGAGCTTCGTCAGGGCCTGGGAGGTCCCACCGGCGTTCTCCAGGGTGTCCTGCAGAACGGCGGGGGCGCCCCCGGTGCCGGGCAGAGCCGGCGCGGAGGAGAGAGGGCCTTCGACGAGCGGGGCGATCCCGTCGAGGGGGACGTCACCCGCCCGAGCGGCGTGCTGCTGCGTCAACGGGGCGCCCAGCACGGGGTCCAGCTCGGCGGCGACCTCTTCCGGCAGGGTGTGGCGAACCGCCTCTGTCGGGCCGACCAGCAGGTCCTCGGTGTCGACACCGCTCGCTGCCTGGGAGACCGAAGCGGACATGGGCTCGGTCTCGACGGCCGTCCGGTCGATGACGCGCGGCAGGACGGACTCGGTGACCTGTCCCAGGCCCGGGCCGTGCAGGACGCGGTCGGAGCGGTTGGCGACCTCACCGACGACGCTCGGGAACTCGCTCGGCTGGTACTCCACCGTCATGACGCGCTTGCTGTTCATCTTGGTGAAGGCCAGCGGGGCGGAGGCCGCGCCGGTCAGCGCCGCGACGGGGGTGCCGCCGGGGGTCAGGCCGGCGAACTGGACCGCCTGGGTGAGGGGCGGGTCGGCGACGGGCGCGCTCTGCGGCATGATCTCGGCGGGCGCCTCGACCGCGGCGGGCGCCTGGACCGGGCGGCCGGCGCCCTGGAGCGGACCGGCGCCCTGGAGCGGGCGGGTGACGCTGCTCAGCGGGCTCTGACCGCCGGAGGTCAGCGACTGCAGCGGGCCGGTGAGCGCCTGCAGCGGGCTCTGGCCACCGCCACCGCCGCCGCCCTGCTTGGTGGCGCTGCCGAGGAGGCCGCCGAGCGGGTCGGACCCGGCCGGGGCGGCCATGGCCGGACCGGCCAGGGCAGCAGCCATTCCCAGGCACGCCATTGCCATGGCAGTGCTTTTGATTACACGATTCATGATTGCCTTTCGGGCCTGTGATCGGACGCGGCGCGAATTCGCATGACCTGCGCGCCGATTACTCCGAAAGCCGCGATACGCGCGCCGTGGACACCACACAAAGCGCTATCGCAGCCGAGCTACTGAGAAAGGTTGTATCACTGCCCGTTCGCAGCCAACCATCGCTCTTAGATTAAGGGGACCCAGGCTTTGCCATCGACGACCGGTTAATAGCACACGAAGATTGCGTCGCCCGCACGGACCTCCTACGCGGCATAATGCGGACATTCATCGGCGAAGCACGTATCAGCCGGTCATCCGGGTGCGGCATGTCGCGATGGCTACCAATAGAGCGGGCCTGCCGGGTACCGGAGACTTGTCCGGGTTCGCGGCAACACAACGCACGGGCGGTATTCAGCAAGGCACGCCTAATTCAAAGATCGGGGCGCTGCCGAAAGATTTGCCCATGCCTGGCCGCCGCACGAGTCGTCCACCAGCGGAAAGCGCTACTCGCGCCGATACCATCTCCACGTTCTGGGGCGGAATGAACACCATTCTTGCGCTCCATCGCACCCCGCCGAGCACCAGCACCCACCCACGACTCCCACCCTGCCGAGACCCGATTCCGGCAGCGCCGTGTGCGACCGCGATCTTGGAGGCAACAGATGGCCGTAGCTGTTGGGACGAGCGAACCGACAGCCGAACGCGCGACGACGGCCCCTGTGCAGCACTCCCCCGCGCCCGGGCCGGGGCGACGGCCGTTGTCGCTGCGCGGTCCGGCCACCGCGCTCGCCGGGCTGGGCCGGGAGGCCCTGTGCCTGCCGGCCGCCGCGGCGCTGTCCGGCTGGACGGTGACCAACCTCGTCGCGGCGGTGGTGCTGGCCTGGGGGTTGCGGGCCGTACTCGGGCGGCGGGCCGCGGTCGCGCCGGTGGCGGGACTGGTGACCTTCATGCTGGAGGCCTGGTGGTTCGCCGCGGCCCCGCCGCCGCCCTCGGTGACATGGCTGGCGGCCGGAGCCGCGTACGCCGCGCTCGGCTGGCTGCTGACCGCGGTGTGGCAGGTGGCCGGACGGCTGGTGGCGCGGTGCCGGGCGCCGCGCCAGGCGGTGGTGCTGTCCTCGGGACAGCACGGCGCGCGGCTGGCCAAGGCCCTGCTCCAGCACCCGGAGTACCGGGTCGAGCCGGTCGGGCTGATCGGCGACGGCCTGCCCGGCTGCGAGGACGACCACGACCTGCCGCTACTGGCCACCTTCGACACGTGCGTCCCGATGCTCCGGCGCTCGGCCGTCCGCACGGTGATCGTGGCCGGCCGGCCGCCGATCTCCCGCACGTTGCTCCAGCAGATCAGCCAGACCGGCTGCGACGTGCTGTTCGCGCCCGCACCCGACGACCTCGCCCACGACTTCGTCGTCCCCGACCGGCACCTGCACAGCTTCCCGCTGGTCCCGATGCGCCCCCGCGCCCAGCAGCGCCCGCTATGGCTGGTCAAGCGGGTGATGGACTCGGCGATCGCGTCGCTCGCGCTGCTGGCCCTGTCCCCCGTGCTGCTGCTCTGCCTGCTGGCCGCGCGCATCGAGGGCGGCCCCGGCGTGCTCTTCCGCCAGCGGCGCGTCGGCATGAACGGCCGGCCCTTCGACATGCTGAAGATCCGCACGCTCAAGCCGTGCAGCCCGCACGACTCGGCCACCCGCTGGACCGTCGGCGAGAACCGGATCAGCGGTCCGATCGCCGGCTTCCTGCGCAAGACCTCGCTCGACGAGCTGCCGCAGCTCTGGAACGTCGTCATCGGGCAGATGAGCCTGGTCGGCCCGCGTCCCGAGCGGCCCTTCTTCGTCGAGCAGTTCTCCCGCCAGGTCGAGCACTACGACCGCCGCCACCGCGTCCCGGTCGGCATCACCGGCTGGGCGCAGGTGCACGGCCTGCGCGGCGACACCTCCATCGAGGAGCGCGCCCGCCTGGACAACTACTACATCGAGGCCTGGTCCTTCGGCCTCGACCTGCGGATCGCGCTCCGGACCGTCGGCTGCGTCCTGCGGCTGGGCGGCGCGTAGTGCTCGACGCCGAGCCACGCCGGGCCGCCCCGGCGCCGCCACGTGCCCGCTGGGCGCGGCCCAGCCTGCTGGCCGTGCTGGCCATCGCCGCCGTGTGCGCCCCCCAGCAACGCGCCGAGCTCGACGCCGCGTTCACCGTCACCCCCGCCGACCTGGCCTCGGGCGGCCTGGCCCTGGGCGCGGCGGTCGTCGCGCTGCGCGAGCGGCGCCGGCTGCCGCGCCGGGTGTTGCTCCTGGCGCTGCCGGCCGTGGCGGTCGCCGCCGCGACGATCGCCTCGCCCGAGGTCTTCGCCGCCCTGCCGGGGTTCGTCCGCTTCCTGCAGATCTTCGTGGTCATCCCGCTCGCCGTGGCCGTGGTGGTGCGTGATCGCACCGACCGGTGGCTGGTGGCCGGCTCCGTGCTCGCCGCCGCCCTGGTGCAGGCCGTACTCGGTTGCTGGCAGGCCGCGACCGGCACCGGCGCCTCCTACGGCGGGCAGGACATCCGGGCGGTCGGCACCTTCGGCGCGGTCGACGTCATGGGCATGGCCACCGTCGTCAGCTACGGCCTGATCATCGCCCTGGCCATCGCGCTTTCGATGCGCGGGCGGGGCCGGATCCTCGCGGTGCTCGCCTCGGTCCTGCTGGTCGCCGCGCTCGTGCTGTCGCTCAGCCGGGGCGCGTGGCTGGCCTGCTTCGTGGCCGGCGCGGTGATGGTCGTGCTCTCCGGCTGGCGCAAGGTGCTGGCCCTGGTCTCGGCCGGGGCGCTGGTCGTGCTCCTGATGTTCGCCACCGGCTGGGGCTCGACGACGCTCAAGCAGCGCGCCGCCTCCATCGCCGACGTCTCCTCCCAGCCCGACCAGTCGGTCAACGACCGCTACGGCCTCTGGGAGACGGCGGTCACGATGTGGGCCGACCGGCCCGCCCTGGGCGTCGGGCCGCGCGGCTTCGCCGAGTTCCGTGACACCTACGCGCCGCTGCACGTCTCGGCCAGCAGCGACACCGCCGACCCGGTCAACGGCTTCCACCGCCAGGAGCTGCGTTCCCCGCACAACATGTACCTGCTCGTCCTGAGCGAGCAGGGCCTCCTCGGCCTGTCGGCCTTCGTGCTGTTCTGGGCGGCCCTGATCATCTGGTCGGTACGGCGGGGCATCCGCACCCGCTCCGGCCCCTCCCGGGCGGCGGCCCTGTGCGCGGCCGGCTTCCTGGTCTGGCAGCTCACCGACTTCGTCTACGCCGACATCGGCGGCGCCCCCACGGTGATCATGTCGATCATGCTGGGCCTGCTCGTCTCCTGGGCCACCGGCTCCGAAGGCCCGAGATCCGGCGCCGCCCGACCAACCTGTGGGGCGACCACGGTATGACCCTGCTCAACTCCCGCAGATCGGCCCCCCGACGCGAGCGGGGGGTGGTCGCCCGCGCCACCGGGGTGACCATGGTGCTGACGATCGCCGGCTCGGCCTCGGGCTTCATCCGCGACCTGCTGGTCGCCGGGGTCTTCGGCGCCAGCGCCGGGACCGACGCCTTCATGGTGGCCTGGACCATCCCGGAGACCGCCGCGCCCCTGCTGATCGAGGGCGCGCTGTCGTTCCTGCTCATCCCGCACTTCAGCCGCGAGGTCGAACGAGGCACGTCGCTGCGTGACGCGGTCTGGTCGGCGCTGCCGAAGGCCGTGCTCGCGCTGATGGCGCTGACCGCGATCACCGCGCTGGCGGCTCCCTGGATCGCGCCCGGCCTGGCTCCGGGGATCCGCGAGCACGACCTGGCCGTGCGCTGCATGCAGATCACCGCGATCACCGTGCTGGGCTTCGGGGTGGCCGGCTACTGCAGCGCGGCGCTGCGCACGCAGAAGATCTTCGGCCCGCCGGCCGCGATCTACCTGGCCTACAACGCGGCCATCATCGCCGCCATCGGCCTCGGCCATGCCGGCTGGGGCATCTTCTCGGTGGCCTGCGGCGTGGCGGTGGGCGGGGTGTTCATGGCGCTGATCCAGCTCCCGGCCCTGTTCCGGCACATCGGCCGGCCGGTGCGGGCGGCCGCCTCCTCGTTGTCGTGGGCGGTCTTCGTGCCGATCGCCGCCTTCACCCTCATCCGGCAGGCGCAGGTCTTCGTGGAGCGGTTCGTCGCCTCCTCGCTGCCGCCGGGCTCGATCTCCCACCTCAACTACGCGCAGAAGATCGCGCAGGTGCCGATGATCGCCTCGCTCATCGTGGCCACCGTCACCTTCCCCGCGCTGGCGCGCAGCATCGCCGCGCGGGACGACGAGGCCGCCGCCCGGCGGGTGCTGGCCGACCTGCGGGTGGCCACGGTGATCGTGGTGCTGTCCACCGCCATCCTCGTCGCGCACGCGCCCGACGTGGTGCGGCTGCTGCTGGAGCACGGCGCGTTCACCGCCGCCGACACCGAGGCGACCGCGTGGAGCATGCGGCTGTACTGCCTGGGGCTGCTCGGGCAGGCCGTGGTCGGCGTGGTGTGCCGGATCTTCTTCTGCGCACCGCGCCCCGGCTGGTACCCCGCGCTGGCGATGGTGGCCGGCCTGGTCGTGACCGGCGTCGCCGCCCCGCTGCTGGCCGGGCCGCTCGGCGTCGGCGGGGTCGCGCTGGCGAACGCCGCGGGCATCACGCTGACCGCGGGCCTGCTGCTGGGCGGGCTCAGGAAGCCGCTGCTGGTGCTGCCCATGGGCGCGCTGGCGTGGTCCAGCCTGCGGTTCCTCATGGCCGGCGCGCTCGCCGCCGGCCTGTCCTTGTCGCTGCGCCCGTTCGCGCCGGACCTGCCGCTGATCGTCCTCGTCCCGGTCGAGGCGCTCTTCACCACGGCGGTCTTCGTGCTCGCGGCGCTGCTCGCCGGTTCAAGACGGGATCTCAGTTCGGCGCTGAGGCTACGCGAAGGGGGAGCGTGATGGTCAGTCCCACCCGGCAGCAAGTGCTGATGTACCACTCGGTCGACCAGTTCGACGAGGATCCGTACCTCATCACGGTCAAGCCGCAGCGGTTCGCCGCCCAGATGACGTGGCTCGTACGGCGCGGCCTGCGCGGCGTGAGCATGCGCGAGCTGCTCCGCGCCCAGCGGGCCGGGCAGGCGGGGCGGCTGGTCGGGCTCACCTTCGACGACGGCTATGCCGACTTCGCGGTGCATGCCGTACCCATCCTGCTCAGGCACGGCTTCACCGCCACCGTGTTCGCGGTCACCGGACGGCTCGGCGGCGACAACGACTGGGACCCGCTGGGCCCGCGCAAGCCGCTGATGACCGCCGCGCAGTTGCGCGAGGTCGCCGCGCACGGCATGGAGGTCGGCTCGCACACCCGCACGCACCGCTCGCTGGCCGGCGCCCCGGCGCCCGAGCTGCACCACGAGGTCAAGGCGAGCCGGGCCGAGCTGGAGGCCATCCTCGGCGAGGAGGTCACCGGCCTGGCCTATCCCTACGGGCACGCCGACGCCGACGCGGTCGAGGCCGTGCGGGCCGCCGGCTACGGCTACGCCTGCGGGATCAAGCCGCCGGCCGCCGATCCCCACTGCCTGCCGCGCACGCACATCGGCGAGCGCGACCGCTGGCTCCGGGTGACCGCCAAGCGGCTCCTGCACCAGTGGAAGTGGGGCCGATGAAGGTCTTGCACGTCATCACCGGCCTGGAGGCCGGTGGCGCGGAACGCCAGCTCCACGACCTGGTCGCCCACCACCGCGTCACCGCCGAGGTGGCCGCGCTGACCAGGCCGGGGCTGATCAGTCAGGCCATCCGCGAGCTGGGCGTGCCGGTCCACCACCTCGGCATGTCCGGCAACCGCGACCTGCGGGTGCTGAACCCGCTGTGGCGGCTGGTCCGCGAGGGCGGCTACGACGTGGTCCACGCCCACCTGTTCCGCGCCGGGCTGTACGGGCGGTTGGTCGCCCGGCTGGCCGGGGTCAGCGCCATCGTGGCCACCGAGCACTCCATCGGCGACCACCACCTGGAGGGCCGGCCCATCACCCGCTCGGTCCGCACCCTGGCCCGCGCCGGGGAACGGCTCGGGCACGTGACGGTCGCGGTCTCCTCGGCCGCCGCGCGGCGGCTCGAACGCTGGGGCGTGCCGGCCGACCGGATCGAGGTGATCCCCAACGGCATCGACCCGCGGGCCTTCCGCTTCGACCCGGCCGCGCGGACCACCACGCGCAGCCGGCTGACCATCCCGCCGCACCTCACCGTGGTCGGCGGCGTGGGCCGGCTGGAGCCCGGCAAGCGCTTCGACGTGCTGCTCGAGGCGGTCGCCCCGCTGCCCGACACCGTGCTGCTGCTGGTCGGCGACGGGCCGGAGCGGGCCAAGCTGGTCGCGCGGGCCCGCGAGCTCGGCATCGCGCACCGCATGATCCTCACCGGCCAGTCCAGCCAGGTGCCCGCGCTCCTGTCGGCCATGGACGTCTTCGCCGCCCCCTCGGAGGAGGAGACCTTCGGCCTGGCCGTCGTCGAGGCCCTGGCCGCCGGGCTGCCCGTGCTCCACGGCGCGTGCCCGGCCCTGGCCGAGCTGCCCCCCGGTTCGGCGCCGGGCGCCCGCCGGCTGCCGGCCGACCCCGCCGCCTACCGCGAGGCCATCGGCGAACTGGCCGCCTCGGGCACGCCGCGGCTGCCCGCCCCGCACGCGGTCGAGCACTACGCCATCGACCGCCACGTCACCCGCATAGAAGAGCTGTACCTGCGCCTGCACCAGCAGAGACACCGATCGACGACGGCTTTGGGAGAGCGACGATGAGATTGACCCGAAAGGTATCGGCCGCCATCGGGCGGTGGTGGCCGCAAGGCTGCGCCGTCATCATGGGCGTCTGCCTGGGCCTGCTGTACACCGCGCTCACCGAGCGCGTCTACACCGCCCAGGCCTACGTGGTGGTGGTCGCCGGCAGCGGCTCCAACATCGAGCAGACCACCAACTTCGCCCAGGCCTTCACCCGCATCGCCACCCAGCCCGGCATCATGACCACCGCGTTGCGGCCCGGCCTGCCCGCCCGGACGGTGGGCCAGCTCCAGCGGTCGGTGCGGGTCTCGGCCTCGCCCGACGCCCCGCTGATCAGCCTGACCGCCACCGCGCCCCAGCCCACGCAGGCCTCCCTCCAGGCCAACGCGCTGGCCCAGGCGCTGATCACCTACGCCGGGCTGCACGCCGCCGACACCGGCGTCCGCATCGCGAGCCTGTCGCAGGCCGCGCCGCCCGAGGAACCCTCAGGGCCGGACCGGCTGATCAACGTCGCGGTGGGCGGCGCCGCCGGGCTCCTGGTCGGCGGGCTGTTCTACCTCGTCGCCCCGCCGTCGCGGCGCAAGTCGCACGACGAGCCCGCCGCCCGCGCGCGTGAGCGCTCGGAGAAGCGGCCGGTCGAGGCATGAGGCCCGACATCCGCCGCGGCAGCACGCTCGGCTGGTACCCGACCCTCCTCGCCGACCCGGCCGAGTTCCGCTCGCTCGGGCCCGCCTGGGACGACCTCTACGCCCGCTGCAACGCGGCCACCCCGTTCCAGTCGCACGCCTGGCTCGCCTCCTGGTGGCAGCAGTACGGCCGGCGGCACGGCCTGCGCGTCCTGGTGCTGCGCCGGCAGGAGCAACTGCTGGCCGCGCTGCCGCTCGTGCGCACCTGGCGCTGGGGCTGCCGGGTGCTGAGCCCGCTGGGCCAGTCGTTGTCGGACTTCACCGACGTGCTCGTGGACGACGAGGAGTCCGGCACGCTCCTGCCGGCCGCCGCCGAGGAGCTGCTGCGGGTGCCCGGGTGGGACGCCATGGACTTCCCCGAGGTACGGCCCGGCGCCACGGTGGAGCGGTTGCACGCCTGCTGGCCACGGAACGGCTGGCGGATGACCGCCTCGTGCTGCCTGTCGATGCCTGCCGTACCGCTCAAGGACCAGGTGGCGGCGATGAGCGGCCGGTCGGCGGGCAAGCTGCGCCGGCACCTGCGCAAGATCGACGACCTGGGCGTGCGGGCGACCGCGGTCCGGCCCGAGCAGGTGCCCGCGGCCATGGACGAGCTGCTGCGGCTGCACAACCTGCAGTGGTCGGGACGCGGGATCAACCCCGAGCACCTGCGGCCGCGTTTCCGCGAGCACCTGGTGCACTCCGCGGTCCGGCTCGTGGGCGCGGGGCAGGCCGCGCTGACCGAGTTCAGGGTGGGTGAGCGGCTGGTCGCGGCGAACCTCTCCATCGTCGGCACCGACTTCGCCGGCGGCTACCTCTACGGCACCGACCCCTGGCTGCGCACCCAGGTGGACACCTTCGCCATGATCGTCCAGCACGAGCTGGGCCAGGCGCACGAGCGCGGGCTGCGCGAGGTGAGCATGTTGCGCGGCGGCGAGCCGCACAAGGCCAAGTGGGGCGCGGTCGCCGTCGACAACCAGCGCCTGCTGTTCGCCAGGACGCCGGCGGCGAGCGCCTACGCCGCGGCGGTGAGGCTGCGGGCGCACGCCGCCCGGACGATCAAGGCCCGCTTCCCCGCCCTCGCCGGGCAGCCGCCCGCCCCGGCCGAGCAGTGAAGGCCGTGCCATGACCCCCTCGGACCAGTGAAAGCCGTGCCATGACCCACCCTCCGTTGTCCGTCCTGCACGTCAGCCAGCCCGTCGAGGCGGGTGTCGCGGTCTACGTGGGCGCCGCCGCGGCCGACCAGTCGCGGCGCGGCTGGCGGGTGACCGTGGCCGCCCCCGCGCACGGCCCGCTGGCCGCCGGCCTGCGGGAGCACGGCGTCGCCCACGTCGCCTGGGAGGCCGCCCGCTCCCCCGGGCCGAGCTGCCTGCCCGAGGCGCTGGCCCTGCGCCGCATCGTCGCCGAGGTGGACCCCGACGTGGTGCACCTGCACTCCGCCAAGGCCGGGCTGGTCGGCCGGCTCGTCCTCAGGGGCCGCCGGCCCACCCTCTTCCAGCCGCACGGCTGGTCGTGGCTGGCCTGCCGGGGCGCGATGACGCGCGCCGCCGTCGCCTGGGAACGCGCCGCCGCCCGCTGGGCCGCCGCGACGCTGTGCGTGGGGGACGGCGAAGCGGTCGCGGGCGCCGAGCAGGGCCTGGACACCGGCCTCGTCGTGGTGCGCAACGGCGTCGACCTCGACCGCTTCACCCCCGCCGGGGAGGAGCCGCGGCTGCGGGCCAGGAGCGAGCTCGGCCTGCCCGAAGGGGCGCGCGTCGCGTTGTGCGTGGGCCGGATCACCGAGCAGAAGGGGCAGGACCTGCTGCTGCGCGCCTGGCCCCAGGTGCTGGACGCCTGCCCGGACGCGTTGCTGGTGCTGGTCGGCGAGGGCGAGCTGCGGGCCGCGCTGGAGGCGGTCGCGCCGCCCCGCGTGCTGTTCGCCGGGGCCTCGGCCGACGTGCGGCCGTGGTACGCCGCCTGTGACGTGGCGGTCATGCCGTCACGCTGGGAGGGGCTGCCGCTGACCGCGCTCGAAGCCATGGCCAGCGGCCGGCCGGTGGTCGGCTTCGCCATCCCCGGCCTCGACGAGGTCGTGCCCGCGACCGCCGGCACCCTGGTCGCCCCCGGCGATCACGTGGCGCTGGGCCGCGAGCTCGCCGTACGGCTGGCCGTACCGGCCCTGGCGTGGGAGGAGGGTCAGGTGGCCGCGGCGCGTAGCAAGGAGTTCGACGCGCGGGCGACCATGGATCGCCTCGCGCGTCTCACCCTCGACGTCGCCGCTACGGGAGCGGCGGGTTGTTGATCGCCGGGCTCGGCAGCTCGTCACCGATCGGCAGGTCGGCGGCCGGGTCGGCCGGGACCGGCGGGCCGGCGACGAGGCTCAGCAGGCTCTGGCACAGGGTGATCACCCAGGTGACCAGGCCGCTGCTCACCTGAACCTCGACCGCGACCGGGCTCGGGGTGGGTGACTGTCCATCCCGCAGCGGGAGCGCCGCGGCGGCGGTGGCCGGCGTGCCGGACGGCGACGGAGACGCTGACGGTGACGACGTCGGCGTCGCCGTTGACGTCGGTGTCGCCGTCGAGGTGGGTGTGGCGGTCGGTGACGGCGTCGCGGGCCGCGGCGACGCGCTCGACGTGCCGGTCGGTGACGCGGTCGGGGTGGCGGTCGGTGACGCGGTCGGAGTGGCGCGCGGCGCCCCGGACTTGGCCGGGGTGGTCGTCGGCTCGGGCGAGGCCGCGGCCGCCTGCCTCGTCGGCGGCAGGGTGACCGGCAGCGCGGTGGGCACGCCGGTGGGCAGCCCCGTCGGCAGATCGGTGGGCAGCTTGGTCGGCAGGTCCGTCGGCAGGCCGGTGGGCAGATCGGTCGGCAGATGGGTCGGCAGGTCCGTCGGCAGGACGCCGGTGGGCAACGGGACGCTCGGGCCGGCCGGCGTCGAGGTCGGGCCGGGCTTGCCGGTCAGTGACGGGCTGGGCGTCGAGGTCGGGCCGGGCTTGCCGGTCAGCGACGGGCTGGGCGTCGGGATGGGCGGCAACATCTGCCGCAGCACCTTGCGGTAGCCGTCCGAGGAGCGCGGGTTGTCCGAGCAGAGCCAGACGCCGTGCGGGCAGTAGTCCGACAGCGAGTGGTAGACGACGTTGTTCTTCTCGATCCACTCCAGCATCTGCTTCACGTACGTGGGCCGGTCGCCGTAGCGGAACAGCCCCCACTCCGGGAAGGACATCGGCTTGCCGTGCGCCGCCGCGAACTGGGCGTGATGGCGCAGGCCGTACGGCTGGTCGATGTACTCCTGGAAGCTCTGCGAGGGCGGCTGGTCGTAGCTGTCGAGTCCGATGATGTCGACGACGTCGTCACCCGGGTAGCACTCGGTCCATGGGATGGCGTCGCGCCCGCGGTTGGCGGTGAAGTCGAAGCGGAAGTTCTGTCCCGGCACCGACTTCATCGCGGCCACGATGCGCCGCCAGTACTGCTTCCAGGCGGTCGGGTTGGGCCCGCAGCGGCTGGAGTAGGTGGTGCCGTTCATCTCCCAGCCGAGGACGATGATCGAGTCTTCCGCGTCCTGGGCGACCAGGCGGGCGGCGAGCTGGCGGTAGGTGAGGTCGAAGGCGCCGTTGGCGCCCGCGCTGAGCAGGACCGAGACGGTGGTGTCGTCGAGGGCGCCCTCGTTGGGCGCGACCATGGGCACGTTGATGGCCAGGATGCGGCCGGGTTTCTCGGCCCGCCACTTCGTCCACGGCTTGAGGATGAAGTCGGGGCCGAGGAAGGCCGCCCAGTTCTCGCCCGGGATGTAGGTGCGGCCGACGGTGACCTCCCGCCCGAGCCAGCGCTCGAACTCCGGCAGACGCGAGGTCCCCCGGGCATCGGATCCGGTGAAGACGCCGAGCGCCGCCTTCGGTTGGACGTTGTTGCGCAGCGCAGGCTCGGCCTCCGCATAGGGCCGAACGGCCACGACGGCGACCAGGAGAAAGGCTGCCCCCAGCGCGCCCCGGACTCGAAGTCCGGAGAACTTTTGCCTACTCATCCAGCTGACTCACATTCCTGCGTGACAGTGCATCACTGTGGACTCCCCTTCCCGCTTTCGGCTTCAGAACAACATAAAAATCTGCCCAGCGGCTTTTCTGAATAATGCGCAGGATGCCCGACTTGATAGCATTGCCAACTAGTTGAACCCATACCCGCGCGGAGTGTTGGGGAAACAGGGAAGAGAAATAGCGAAGCCATGGAAAGAATTTCATTGATGACATGATATGAATGACCGGTGAATCACGCGCCCCGCAATAGCGACCCCCGGGCACCTGCATTGCTGGTCCGCATGGACAGCAATCCATTTCACCACGGAACGCTCGCGGCCATTCGCACGCTGGGCCGGATGGACGTCGCGGTGCACGCCGTGCTGGCCGCGCCGCACGGACCCGTGGCACAGTCGCGCTACCTGGCCAGCCGTACGCTGTGGGCGAGCGCGCCCACCCCCGAGGAGAGCTTTCTCGCGACGCTGCGCAGCACGGCGAAAAGAATGGGCAGGCCCGCCGTACTGCTGCCGATGGACGATATCACCGCCATTTATATCGCCCGCCATTCCGCCATTCTCGCGCCGAATTTCCTGGTGTCGGCCCCGGCGGCCGACGTGCCCGCCCGGGTGGCCGACAAGCACACCCTGGCCGCCACCTGCGCGGAGCACGGCATCCCCCATCCGGAGATCCGGGTCATCGAGAACGCGGCGGACGTGTCGGCCGCGCCGTTCGGCTACCCGCTGATGGCCAAGTGGGCGCGGCCCTGGCTGTCCACCGGCGAGCACGGCTTCCGCAGCACGATGGTCGTCCGCACCCCCGCCGACCTGGCCGCCGTCGCCGACCTCGCCGCGCTGGAGCCGGGCGAGCTGCTGCTGCAGCGCCATCTCGCGCCGCGGCCGGACGCGGACTGGTTCTTCCACGGCTACTTCCGCGACGGCTCCTGCGTCTTCTCCGGGACCGGCCGCAAGGAACGCGCCTACCCGCCCACCGCGGGGATCACCACGCTGGGCCGCTGGCTGCCCAACCCCGAGATCGACGAGACCGCCCGGACGCTGGCCAAGGCGCTGGGCTACTCGGGCGTGCTCGACCTGGACTTCCGCTACGACCCCCGGGACGGGCGGCACTACCTGCTGGACTTCAATCCGCGGGTGGGCGCGCAGTTCCGGCTGTTCGGCGACACCGGCGGGATGGACGTGATCCGCGCCGCCTACCTCGACCTGGCCGGCGAGCCGCTCGACGTGGGTGCACCGCACTACGACCGCACCTATCTGGTCGAGAACTACGACCTGCTGCGGAAATTGATGCGCGCGCGCGGCACGAATTCCGGAAAGGGCCGCGGCTGGCTCGCCTCGCTCCGCCAGGCCGACGAACTCGCCTGGTACGCGAGCGATGATTTCGAGCCCTTCGTCGGAATGGTGAAGCACACCTTTCTCCGCGCGCTCAAGGGCCGCAGAAAGCAGCCGCCCCGCCGGCCGCACGATTGAGAGGATGCCATGGCAATGACAACAGTCGACGTAGCCGTCGTCGGAGCGGGCCCGTACGGGCTGTCCGCGGCGGCCTACTCGATCGAGGCCGGGCTCGACACCCAGGTCTTCGGCAGGCCGATGTACGCCTGGGCCCGGCACATGCCGGTGGGCATGTTGCTGAAGTCCGAGCCGTTCGCCTCCCACCTCGCCGACCCGGCCGGGGAGTACACCCTGGGGACGTACTGCGAGGCCCATGACTTCCCGTACGCCACCTACCAGCCAACTCCGGTCGAACGGTTCGTCGACTACGGCCGCTGGTTCGGTGAGAAGGCCGTGGGCGACCGGATCACGCCGGTGGACGTGAGCCTGGTCGACCGGCAGGACGGTGAGTTCCTGCTGACGCTGACCTCGGGCGAGCAGGTCAGGGCCCGCACGGTCGTCATGGCCGTCGGCTTCCTGCCCTTCGCGCGCACACCGAAGGCGCTGGCGCCGCTGCCCGAGCCGCTGCTGACGCACAGCAGCCAGGTGCACGACCTGAGCGAGTACGCCGGGCAGCGGGTGGCGGTCGTCGGCGCCGGGCAGTCGGCGATCGAGACCGCCTGCCTGCTGCGCGAGGCCGGCGCCGAGCCGCACCTGATCGCCCGCGGCCCCGAGCTGATCTGGAACGCCGACCCGGTGGGCAAGCGCTCGCTGGTGTCCCGCGTGCTGGCTCCCCAGTCGGGCCTCGGCTCCGGCCTGCGGTCCTGGGTGTGGTCGGAGCGGCCCTCGGTGGTGCCGTTCCTGCCCGCCGCGATGCGGCGGCGCATCGTGCGGACCACGCTCGGGCCGGCCGGGTCGTGGTGGCTCAAGGAGCGCTTCACCGGGATCACCACGACGCTCGGCGCGCGGCTGCGTGAGGCCCGGCGGGCCGGCGACGGCGTCGAGCTGACGCTGCAGGAACGCTCGGGCGGCGGCCAGGTCCGCGTGCACGCCGACCGGGTCATCGCGGCCACCGGTTACGCGGTCGACCTGCGCCGGCTCGACCTGTTCGCGCCCGCGCTGCGCGCCTCGATCCTGCAGGAGCGGTTCGCGCCGCTGCTGAGCCGCCGCTTCGAGTCGTCCGCGACCGGGCTGTTCTTCGTCGGCCTGGCCGCCGCACCCACCTTCGGGCCGCTGATGCGGTTCGTCCACGGGACCAGGTTCGCCGCCGCCACCCTCGCGCCCGCGCTGGTCGAGCGGGTCACGGGGTTGCGGGGTGACCACGTCCGTCCTCTCGCCACCGCGCCTCGTCCAAGAACAGGAGAACCGTCATGCCGCTGAACCGGAACCGCTCCCCCTTCCGCGCCGCCAGGGCCGTCCGCCTGGTGGCGCTCGTGCTGGGCGCCGGGTTGCTCTTCCCCGCCCTGCCGTGCGCGGCCGACACCATCGGGAACGCCGGGACCGAGGTGCACGGCCCGGACGTGGTCGCGACCTCCCCGGTCGAGGGCCGGCTGCCCACGCTGAGCGTCTTCCCGCCGGTGACCGACGGCTCGGTGGTGATGCGGCCCAAGAGCCCCACGGCGCACGGGGTCGCGCTGGCCTCGCTGAGCGACCTGGACGCGACCGTCCCCCGGCCCTGAGCCCCGGCGGGGCTTGGCCCGGCCCCGGGTGAGACATAGATCCCCGTTGGGGCTGTCAGAAGACGGTAGCGGGCACTTTGCGTGCCATGAAACGAATGTTCATCACCAGCGGGGCCCTGCTGCTTGTCTGCACGGCCCCGCTTTCGTTTCCCGCCCAGTCCCAGGCCGCGGCCCGGTCACAGGCGGCGGCGCTCGCCCGCGGGGAGATCGCGGCCCAGGCCGCGGTCAGGATGATCGGCACGCCGTATTCGTGGGGCGGCGGCGGAGCCACCGGGCCGTCGTTCGGCATGGGGCGCGGGGCTCGTACCAAGGGGTTCGACTGCGCCGGGCTGACCGAGTACGCGTGGGCCCAGGCCGGCGTGCGGATCGGCTCGACCACCTATCAGCAGTGGCGGGCGGGCGCCAGGGTGGCGCGGAGCCGCCTGCAGCCGGGCGACCTGGTCTTCTTCGAGACCAACGCCAGGCGGGAGGGTCCTGATCACGTCGGCGTGGCCGTGGACGCCGACCGGATGGTGGTGGCGCCGTTCACCGGCACCGTCGTGCGGGTCGAGCGCATCGACCGCAAGGACCTGGCCGGGATCGTGCGCCCGGCGGCCACCGAGTGGCGGCCCAGAAAGGCCCCGCTGTGGCGCGGAAAGCGGCTGACCGGGACCGGGGTGCGCCGCGAACCGGGTGGGGACATGAAACTGCCCCTGATTCGGAGTCTCGGTAGTTGAGACCCGATTCAGGGGCAAAGTCTGACGAAGGTGAGGGAGAGTGCCCGTCTGCCACTCACCTGTCAGATCGTCTTCTTCCGCCGGTCAGCCGACCGGCGGAGCACAGACGTGAGAAGCGCTGGACTGGTCTCAGCCGTCCACGTTCTCGACGTCGGTGATGGCGGTGTTGTTGGTCAGCAGGTTCAGGTTGATGCGCTCGAGGTGGGCGATCGTCAGAACGTCGATCTCGTTGCCGTTGAGCGCGTGGTTCAGAACCGGAACCACGATCGACGCCGGGCTGTGCGCGTTGCCCACGTTGTCCTCGTGGTCGCTGCCACCCCAGGTGGCCGCGGACGCAGCGGTGGACGAGGCGGCCAGGAAGGCCCCAGCGGCGAGCGCACCGATGACAATGCGACGAAGCATTTTTAACTTCCTCCAGTGAACGATTGGATTGGGGCGCAGCGCCGTGTATTCGGCTGCCACGCCACGCAGGACTACTCTGCCGCGCCACGCGGGCCAATTCCATCGAAATCGGCCACACTAGCGTCAAGGTCCGTTCTGGTTTCCTTGGCACAGTGCCGCAGGCGCTATTAGCCATGATCCTTCTTCGGTTTACCGAAGAAAAGTGCTGCTTACTCGTTCGCCCGTCATGGCGTATTCGGGCGGGCGGGCCGGAGCGAATCCGGCCGCTGTTCTCGGCTCCGGGCCGGCGGCACGACGCACGCCGTCCCGGAGCCGGTCACCTCGTACGAGGCCGGTGGATCTGAGAGCCTCAGCCGTCCACGTTCTCGGCGTCGACGATGGCGGTGTCGTTGGTGAGCACGTTCGCGTTGATCCGCTCGAGGTGGGCGAGGGTCAGCACGTCGACCTCGTTGCCGTTCACGGCGTGGTTGGCGATCGGAACCACGATCGACGCCGGGCTCTTGTAGTTACCGACGTTGTCCTCGTTGTCGCCGCCACTCCAGGTGGCCGCGGACGCAGCGGTGGACGAGACGGCCAGGAAGGCCCCAGCGGCGAGCGCACCGATGACAATGCGACGAAGCATTTTAACTTCCTCCAGTGAACGATTGGGTTGGCGGCGAGGGCCCCCGGGAATTCGGCCGCTGCACCACCTGCTACTACTCTGCCGTGCCGCCGCGACTAATTCCACCGGATTAACCCTGGCTAAAGTCAAAGACCGTTCTGGATTCCCTGACGATGCGCGAGCGGCATTTATTCGCCCATCGGACTTTCTGTGGTTGCCCAAAGAAATGCCGTCACATTCTCTGGGCATATCGGGCATTTATCGCCTGTCATCAGAATCTGCGATATAGAGCAGCCGACCCGGCGAACCGCCATCAAAGTCCGAAATCGTGGCGGCGCTCAGCAGGCTCCGGTGGAGCTGGGCCGGCGTCGCCTGCGGCTGGGCGCCCAGCAGAAGCGCCACCGCGCCGGCCACGTGCGGGCTCGCCATGGACGTGCCGCTGGCCGTGCGGATCCCGTTGTCGTCGTTGTTCCAGGCCGACGGGATCTCCGCGCCCGGCGCGAACAGGTCCAGGCAGCGGCCCCGGTTGGAGAACGCGCCCCTGGTGTCGGTCCTGGTGCTCGCCCCGACGGTGATCGCCTCACGCACCCAGGCCGGGGAGACCCGGCAGGCGTCCTGACCGCCGTTCCCCGCGGCCACCACGTACGGCAAGCCCGACGCGATCGAGCTGCGCACGGCCCGGTCGATCACCCGGCTGCGGCCGCTCTGCAGGCTCATGTTGACCACGGCCGGCCGGGTGGCGTTCCTGGTCACCCAGTCGATCCCGGCCACCATGTCGGCGGTGGTGCCGGTGCCGTCGCAGTCGAGCACCCGGACGGCCACCAGCCCCACGTCCTTGGCCACCCCGTACGTGGCGCCGCCCAGGGTGGCGGCCACGTGGGTGCCGTGGCCGAAGCAGTCCTGGGCGACGGAGTCGGACTCGATGGCGTCGAAGCCGTGCTTGGCCCGGCCGCCGAACTCGGTGTGCGTCGTGCGCAGGCCGCTGTCGATGACGTAGGCGGTCACCCCGGCGGCGCTGCCGCCGCGCAGCGCGAGCCCGTCGAGCGGCAACCCGCGCTGGTTGACCCGGTCGAGGCCCCAGGAGGTGACCGGGGCCACCGAGCCCGCCCGGCTCACCGCGGTCCGGGCGGTGAAGACCCGGTTGGGCTCGACCCTCGCCACCCTCCGGTCGGCCGCCAGCCGCCGGGCCTGGGCCGGGGTCATCGTGGCCGAGAAGCCCCGCAGGGCGGCGGCGTAGACGTGGTGGATGCGCCCGCCGTACTTTCTGGCCAGCCGTGCGGCCTGATCACCGACGCGGCCGGCGTCGCCGTCCGGCGCGCGGCGCAGGGCGACCACGTAGGTCGTCCGGGCCCGGTCGCGCGAACCGGCTCCCGGCCCGTCCCCCGGGCCGTCGGCCGGTACGGTGACCAGCCCGAGCAGGAGGGCGAGTGCCATCCAGGTCATGAAGAACCTCGTTTCTTCTCGAACCGGCTCGCAAAGCGAAGGCTCTTTCCGAACCGGCTCACATGCGAAGGCCCGGCACAGCCCCGGAAGGGGGCCGTGCCGGGCTGGGTCAGGTCAGGCCGAGCGGCGCGAGCGCACCGGGACGGCGAGACCGCAACCGGGACCGGAAGCGACGCAGGCGACGACGTTGTCGCCGGTCCAGGACGTGCGCAGCCTGCCGTCACCGGCCTCGCCGCGCTTGACCATGGCGCGCACCCGGATCTGCTGCGTCTGGCCGGGCGCCAGGGTGCCGGACCAGGTCAGCTTCGAGCCGGCGCGGCTGGTGGGCAGCGGGCTGAAGGCCCGGTAGCGCGCGTCGTCGACCAGGCCGGCCGCGTCCATGGTCAGCCGGTACGGCATCGCCGTACGACCGGTGTTGGTGACGGTGGTGACCAGCGTGACGGCCTCGCCCTTGCGCGCCTTGCGCGGCGTCGCGGAGTGCGCCAGCCGCACACCGGGCACCTGCAGCGCGACGCGGTGGTCCTCGACCTCGCCCGAGTCGGCCCAGCCGGTCGGGTTGACCACGTCGGCGGCGTCACCGGCCAGCCGCAGCCGCAGCCAGGTGGCGCCGGACCGGACGGTGCGGGGCGGCGTCCAGCTCAGCAGCGCCCGGGTGGCGCCGGGAGCCACGGTGGCTGCGGCCCGCTCGGAGGGCTGGAAGCGGCCGTCGCCGTCCAGGTCGAGCCAGCCGGCCAGGGTGGCCGACGAGGCGGCCCGCACCGGCACGGCGAGCTGGATCGGCCGGCCGGGCCGGGCCTCGAAGCCACCGGCGGGCAGCACGAGGGCGGCGTCGTCGGCGTCGGTGCCGTTGAGGCTGCGCGGCGCGGGGCTGACCCGGCTGCCGAGGTCCGCGCTGACGTCGCCGCCGATGGCCTGGTCGGAGATGACGTGGGTGGCCGCGCCGTACCCGGCGGGGGCGTCGGAGACGTCCTCGTCGAAGGTGACGCGGAAGACGCCCCACATGAGCGGGTCACCGGCCGGCTGGCCGCGCCGCACGTTGCGCGCGCGCAGGTCCACCGTGAAGCTGCTGACCAGGCCGCCGATCTGCGCGGTGCCGCACATGTACACCACGCCGCAGGTGGTCTCCCGCGTGCCCGCGACGGACGTCGGGACGATGTCCTTCTCGCCGACCGTGAAGCCGGGGAAGCCCGCCACCTTGGTGAAGGCGGGACGGGCCGGGCTGGCCGCGGTCAGCCGGAGGCCGCTCCAGTACTCCTCGCGGTTGCCCGCGCGGTCGCCGACGGCGCCGCCCGTGCCCGCCACGTGCAGGCGGGGGTTGCGCACCGGGCGGGAGAAGGTGAAGGTCAGCGTGGCGACGTCGCTCCAGCCGTTCGGCCGTACCTTGAAACCTTCGTAAAGGTCGCTGAATCCGGCGACCGCTTTGGCGTTGACCGGGACCAGATATTCGTCGGCCGGGGCGTTGTGATCGGCGCGCAACACTTCGGCCTTGGCCACGCGGGTGCCCGGGGCGAGCTTCTTGCCGACGGTCACCGTGATTCCCGAGGGAGTGGTGCCGGTGGCGCGCTCAGCCGAATTGACCATGGTCCAGGTGGGGCCTTTCCCGGCCTTCGCGGCGGGACCGCCCGCGAGGGCTCCGGGTACGCCTACCGCGGCGACCAGCGTCGCCGCGGCCATATTGACCAAGAAGACACGACGCAATGAATGCAGTAGTGAAGACACTGTCGATACCCTTCCGTCCAAGGAGCCGCCGCCAATCAGCGGATAAAGTCGCTGCTCGATGAGCCGGCGGCCCCTGAGGGGCATAAGAGGTGGCCGGCGGGGTGCAATACGTTGATCGCCACGCCCGCCCGATGAATCCTGCCGAGTGGCGTGCATACTCAAGACCGGCCTGTTGTATGTCCGGCACAAAAACCTGCTCAATCCTTTCGCCGGCGGCCGAGCGTCCCGGCAGAAAGCACGCCTTCGGGAGATGACGGAAGCATCCGCCGATCTTTGACCGCCCTGAGGATGCGATCCGGCGGCCGGCGGGCATGGTTCGCCAGGTGAATCCGCTCCCGCACGCGATCAAAGTGATCGGCGCCCGCGCGAACAATCTCCGGGACCTCGACGTGGACGTCCCGCTGTGGTCGTGGGTGGCGCTGACCGGGCTGTCCGGCTCGGGGAAGTCCTCGCTGGCCATGAACGTGCTCTACGCCGAGGGCTACCACCGCTTCCTCGACGGCCTGGCGACCTACACCCGGCGGCGGATCAGCCAGGCGGCCCGCCCGGACGTGGACCGGATCGACTTCCTGCCGGCCGCGCTGGCCCTCAAGCAGCGGCCGCCGGCGCCGGGGCGGCGCAGCACGGTCGGCACGATGACCGAGGTGCTGAACGTGGTCCGGCTGATCTACTCGCGGCTGGGCTCGCACGTCTGCCCCAACGGCCACCGGCTGCCGCCCTCACTGGCCTGGAGCCGCGCGGAGGAGACCGACTGCCCGGTGTGCGGGGTGCACTTCAAGGTGCCCAGCGCCGAGTCGTTCGCCTTCAACAGCCTCGGCGCCTGCCCGGTCTGCGGCGGGCTCGGGGAGATCGAGGAGGTCGACGACGAGGCGCTGGTGCCCGATCCGTCCCTGAGCATCGACGAGGGCGCGGTGCGGTCGTGGCGGGTGGGCATGCGCGGGCTGATGCCGCAGGTGGTGGCCGCGCTCGGGGTGCGCACCGACGTGCCGTTCGAGCGGTTGTCGGAGCACGAGCGGGAGATCGTGATGAACGGCCCCGCCGTCCGCCGGCGGATCGTGCCGGTCACCAAGACCGGGCGGTCGGCCGAGCTGAACGCCCTCTACGAGAACGCCCGGCTGGCGATCACCAACTCGCTGGAGACGGCCGGGGAGACCGGGCGGGAGCGGCTGCGCAAGTTCCTGACCGTGCGCACCTGCCCGGCCTGCCACGGCACCCGGCTGCGTCCGGAGGCGCTGACCAGCCTGGTCGACGGCCGGACCATCGCCGAGACCAGCGAGCTGACCCTCGGCGAGCTCCGTGCCGCGCTGCCCGGACCGCTGCCGGCGGAGCTGGCGCCCCTCGCCGCGCGGCTCACCGCCGAGCTGGACCAGGCGGTCGAGCCGCTGGTCCGGCTCGGCCTCGACTACCTGACCCTGGACCGCGCGGGCGGCACGCTGTCCACCGGCGAGCGCCAGCGCATCCAGCTCACCTCGACCCTGCAGAGCCGCTCCACCGGCATGCTCTACGTGCTCGACGAGCCCTCGGTCGGGCTGCACCCGGCCAACGTGGACGGCCTGCGCGAGGTGGTCCGCGCGCTGGTGGACAACGGCAACTCGGTGGTCATGGTGGACCACGACGTGGCCCTGCTGCGCGACGCCGACCAGCTCATCGAGATGGGCCCGGGCGCGGGCCGCGCGGGCGGCACGGTGGTGGTCCAGGGCACCGCCGCCGACCTGGAGGCCGACCCGGCCTCGGTGACCGGCCCGTACCTGTCCGGCCAGGCCCCCGTGCTGGTACGGCAGGCGCTCCCCGTCGACCCGGACGCCCCGCACGTCGAGGTGAGCGTCGGCGAGCTCTACACCCTGCGCCAGGTGAGCGCCCGCATCCCGGTGGGCCGCCTCACGCTCGTCACCGGCGTCTCCGGCTCGGGCAAGACGACGCTGATCCTCGACAGCCTGGTGCCCGCCCTGACCGGCAAGCACCCACCCCAGGTGACGCGGCTCAAACGGGCCGGCATCCGCCGGGTCGTCGAGGTCGACGCCACCCCGATCGGCCGCAACTCGCGCTCCACCCCGGCCACCTACTCCGGCGCCTTCGACGGCATCCGCGACCGCTTCGCCGCCACGCCGCAGGCGCGGGAGCGCGGCTGGGACGCCGGGCGCTTCTCCTACAACCTGCGGCCGGGCCAGTGCCCCACCTGCGAGGGGCTCGGGGAGATCGCGCTGGACGTGCAGTACCTTCCGGACATGACGCTCAGGTGCCCGGCCTGCGACGGGGCGCGCTACAACCCGGAGACCCTGGAGATCACCGTCGACGGGCTCACCATCGCCGAGGTGCTGTGCCTGACCGTCGCCGAGGCCGTCGAGCGCTTCCCCTCCCCCAGCCTGCAGTCGCTGGCCGAGGTGGGCCTGGGCTACCTGCGGCTGGGCGAGCCGACGCCGACCCTGTCCGGCGGCGAGGCGCAGCGCATGCGGCTGGCCGGCGGCCTGAACTCGCGCCAGGCGCACACCCTGTACGTCTTCGACGAGCCGACCATCGGCCTGCACCCGCGGGACGTGGCCACGCTGCTCGGCGTGCTCGACCGGCTGCTGGCCGCGGGCGCCACGATCGTGGCCATCGACCACGACCTCGACCTGATCGCCAACGCCGACCATGTGATCGACATGGGCCCGGGCGGCGGCCCGGCGGGCGGCCGGATCGTGGCCACCGGCACTCCGGCGCAGATCGCGGCCTCGGCCGAGAGCCTGACCGGCCGTTACCTCAGGCGTCCGTGATCCCTATCCTTGAGGGGGCTCACGGACAAAAGGAGCGGCCTTGGACCACGACTACCTGGCGGACCTGCAAGAACTCAGAGAGAGCATCGACAACATCGACGCGGCGCTGGTCCACCTGCTGGCCGAGCGGTTCAAGTGCACGCGCAAGGTCGGCCATCTCAAGGCCGAGTACGGCCTGCCCGCCGCCGACCCGGCCCGCGAGGCCGACCAGATCGAGCGGCTGCAGGGCCTGGCCAAGGAGGCCAAGCTCGACCCGGAGTTCGCGAAGAAGTTTCTCAACTTCATCATTCAGGAAGTGATCCGGCACCACGAGATGGCGGCCCGCACTTAGCGATATTCGCCGGAATTACCGGCGGAGCGGCTTTGTTCCCGCGATGGTAGGACAATGCTCCGCCATATCCCCTTCCTTCGCGGCCGGTATGCCCGCGAGAACGCGAAGATCGTCGCTCGGGCGCGCGAGGGTTTCGCCCGCGACGCCCACGACCTGGTCGGTCACTGGCTCCTGCTCGCCGCCCTGCGCGGCGAGCTGGCCTGCCGGCGCGCCAAGGGCGACGCCGACCTGCACCGCGAGCTCACCGCGCTGGTCGAGGCGGTCCAGGCCGCCGCGGCGGAACTGCGCGACCTGACCGCGGCCTACCACCGCGTCTCGCTGGCCGGGGAGGCCTCCCGTGCCGGCCTCGTGCTCGGCGCCATGGGTGCCGCCTGCACCGTACGGCTGCCGCAGGAAGCCCTGTCCCCCGAGGTCAACGCGCTGCTCGGCACCATCTTGCGCGAGGGCGTGACCAACCTGCTGCGGCACAGCAAGGCCACCGCCTGCTCGATCGAGGTCACCGCCGACGACGAGTGGATCCGGCTGACCGTCGACAACGACGGCGCCCCCGACACCTCGCCGGCCGTCCGGGGCGGGCACGGCCTGCACAACCTCCACCTGCGGGCGGCGGAGCTCGGCGGCCGGGTCATGGCCACCACGACCGGCAGCGGGACCTTCCGGCTCACCGCCGAGGTACCCGCAGAGCACGCGTTCCGTCACGTTCGGTAGTGCATTGCTCACCAGTGACCGATGGAATTTGTCACTAGGAACAGCTCGGGTTATCCGTAAGTATTCCCCGTGCAAGCACTAATTGAGGAGGCAAGGTGTCTGAACCATACGAACTTCACTGCCTTGCCGATCCCATCTTTTATGACACGTTTTCTGGGATAAAAGAGGATTTTCCGGTTTGCTCCCGGGAGACACCTCCGGGCTGGCGGCATCACCCGACCGACACCTGGATGCACTACGCCCCCGAGGACCACCGGACCCCGGGCCAGGGCTGGAAGATCCACCTGTCGGCCCGTCCCGACCAGGCCGAGCACGCGCTGGGCATCCTCTGGGACTACTGCGTGCGCCAGGGCGTGCCGTTCAAGTTCCTGCGCAGCCGGCCGGTCATGACGATGCTCAACTCCAAGGCGGCCGACCGCGGCGCCAGCGGCAAGCTGGCCACCGTCTACCCCAAGGACGACGTCCAGCTCAAGGCGGTGCTCGACGAGCTGTCGCCGCTGCTGGCCGGGGTCGAGGGGCCATACGTGCTGAGCGACCTGCGCTACGGCGACGGCCCGCTCTACGTGCGCTACGGCGGTTTCCTGCCGCGGGAGATGACCGGCGCCAACGGGCGCAAGGTGATGGCGATCGAGGACCCGCAGGGGCGGCTGGTGCCCGACGACCGGGGGCCGGGGTTCGCCTTACCGCCGTGGGTCGAGCTGCCGGGCTTCCTGGAGCCGCACCTGGCCGCGCGCAACACCGTGACCACGGAGGCCCTGCCGTACGAGATCGAGAGCGTGCTGGCCTTCTCCAACGGCGGCGGGGTCTACCTGGCCACCGACCGGCGGAGCGGGGAGCGCGTGGTGCTCAAGGAGGCGCGCCCGCACGCCGGGCTGGACGCCGCCGAGCGCGACGCGGTGACCAGGCTGGCGCACGAGCGGGCGATCCTGGAGCGGCTGGCCGGCCTGGACGCCGCGCCGCGGCTGATCGAGCACTTCACGCTCGGCGAGCACGACTTCATCGTGCTGGAGTTCGTGGACGGCAACCCGCTGCAGCGGCAGATCGTGCAGCGGTTCCCGCTGGCCCGCACCAACACCACTTCGGACGATATTTCGGCTTATACCGGGTGGGCGCTGGACCTCGCGGCCCGCGTCGAAGCGGCCCTGTCCACCCTGCACGAGCGCGGCGTCGTCTTCGGCGACCTGCACCCCAACAACATCCTGATCACCCCCGAGGGCCGCGTGGTCTTCATCGACTACGAGGTCTCCTCCCTGGCCGCGGAGAACGCGCCGCCGGCGCTGGCCAACCCGGCCTACTGCCCGCCGCGCGGCACCCTCGGCCTCGACATCGACCGCTACGCGCTGGCCTGCCTGCGGTTCAACCTCTTCGCCCCGCAGACCACGATCATGCTCGGGCTCGACCGGGCCAAGGCCCACCACCTCGCCGACCTGATCGCCGGCGCCTTCCCGGTGCCGCCCGCCTTCCTCGCCGAGGCGGTCGCCGTCCTGGCGCCCGGCCCGCGCCCGCTCGACCTCGACCGGGCCCTGCGCGCCAGCGCCACCCCCGAACGCCGCGACCGGCTCTTCCCCGGCGACATCGCCCAGTTCCAGCCGGGCGGGGGCATCGGCCTGGCGTACGGCGCGGCGGGCGTGCTCTACGCCCAGCACGCCGCGAAGCTGACCTGCTCCGAGGAGCACGTGACCTGGCTGCGAAGGCGGGCACGGGAGGACGACCTCCCGCCCGGCTTCTACGACGGCGCGCACGGCGTGGCCTACGTGCTCGACCTGCTCGGCCACCGGCAGGAGGCGCTCGACCTGCTGCCGCCGGTCACCGGCGAGGAGAGCCTCGACCTGTTCTCCGGCCTGGCCGGCATCGGCCTGACCCGGCTGCGCCTCGGCCTGGACGCCGGCCCGGTGGTCGCGCTCTGCGCCGAGCGGCTGGGCGGCCCGGCCGACGTGCCCGAGATCAGCGGCGGTGAGAACCCCCGGGCGGGCCTCTTCTACGGCTCCTCGGGCGTGGCCCTGCTCTTCCTGCACGCCTACGAGCGCGGCGGCGACGCCGGCCTGCTCGACCTGGCCGCCACCGCGCTGCGCCAGGACCTGCGCCGCTGCGTGCGCGGGCCGGACGGCTCGCTCCAGGTCAACCAGGGCTGGCGCACCCTGCCCTACCTCGACGAGGGCTCCATCGGCATCGCGCTCGTCCTGGCGCGCTACCTCCGCCACCGCGCGGACGAGGAGTTCGAGCTCGCCCTCGCCGACGCCCGCCTGGTCACCCGAGGCGGCTACTTCGTCCAGCCCGGCCTGTTCACCGGCCGCGCTGGGTTGCTCGCCGCCCAGCACACGCTGGGCGGACCCACTGGAGACCTGGTGCGTGGCCTCGACTGGCACGCACTGCCGTACGCCGGGGGCACGGCCTTCCCCGGCACGCAACTGATGCGGCTCTCCATGGACCTGGCCACGGGGACCGCCGGAGTGTTGCTCGCACTCAGCGGGGCCGACCTGCCCTTCCTCGAACCCACCGGTACACCGAACACACAGAAGGAGTAAGTCATGGTGCTTCTCGACCTGCAGACCCTGGAGGCTCCCGGCGGCGGTCACGGCGGCGGTGGCGGCAGCACGCTGACCGTGCTGTTCTGCCACTCCTACCGGCCCAGCAACCTGAGCCTGACCCTCTGCCACTGAGCTGGAAGACCGCTGCCCGGCACGCCGGGCAGCGGTCTTGTTCTGAAGGAGGTCCCCCGTGCGCGCGGCCGACGCCCTGGTGCGGCAGACCCTCCGCCAACCGTGGACGGTCGTCCTGGCCCTCAGCTCGCTGCTGTCGGCCGCCGCGGTGCTCGCCCTGCCCGCGCTGATCGGCGAGGCGGTCGACGGCGACACCTCCTGGCTCGCGCTCACCGCCGCCACTGCCGCCGTCCTGGTCTCCTGCGACGCGCTGGCCGCCTGGTCCTCCGGCGCCGGAGCCGCCCGTGCCACCGCCTGGGTGCGGCGGCGAGCCGTACGGCACGTGCTCGAAGTGGGGCCGGCCATGACGCGGCGGCACACCGAAGGCGACCTGGTCACCCGGATCGGCGTGAACGCCGAGGAGGTCGGCCGGGTCCCCGACTCCGTGATCACCGGGCTGAGCCTGCTGGTGCCCTCCGCGGGCGCGCTGGTGATGCTCGTCCTCATCGACTTCTGGCTGGCCCTCGCCCTGCTGGCGGGGCTGGCCGTGATCGCCCTGGTGCTCCGCGCCCTGCTGCGCGTGACCGCCCGCGTCTCCGGCGACTACCAGGAGGCGCAGGCCGAGCTGGCCGGACGGTTGCTCGACGCGCTGGCCGGGGCGCGCACCATCGCCGCCGCGCGGACCGCCGACCGGGAGACCGAGCGTGTCCTGGGGGTCCTGCCCGCGTTGCGCGAGCACGCCCTCGCCCTCTGGCGGGCCAACGCCGACGCGGGCATGCGGGCCGGGCTGGTCGTGCCGCTCCTGGAGATCGCCGTGCTCTGCGTGGGCGGGCTGCGGCTGGCCTCTGGCGACCTGTCCGTCGGCGAGCTGTACGCCGCGGCCCGTTACGTCGTGCTGGGCAGTGCGCTCGGGTCGGGGCTCGGGCAGGTGGCCGGGCTCGCGCGGGCGCGCGCCGCCGCGGTGCGGGTCGCGGCGCTGTCCACCGAGCCCAGCCTGCGGTACGGCACGCGTCCCCTGCCCACCGGGCCCGGCACCCTGGAGTTCCGGGAGGCCGACGGGCTTGACCTGGTCATTCCGGGCGGTGAGCTGGTCGCGGTGGTGGGGCGGTCCGGGGCGGGCAAGTCGCATCTGGCGGCGCTGGCGGGGCGGCTGGCCGACCCGGAGCACGGGGAGGTACGGCTCGACGGGGTGCCGTTGCCGCGGCTGAGCCGGGAGGCGTTGCGGCGGGGGATCGGGGTCGCGTGGGAGCGGCCTGCGCTGGTCGGGTCTACGGTGCTGGACACGGTGGCGCTCGGGGGTGGGGAGCCCTTCACCGCGGCGCGCAAGGCCTGTGCGGACGGGTTCGTCGAGCGGTTGCCCGAGGGGTATCGGACGCCTCTGGCTCAGGTGCCCCTGTCGGGGGGTGAGCGGCAGCGGCTCGGGCTGGCTCGGGCCTTTGCGCAGGCTCGGCGGGTGCTTGTGCTCGATGACGCCACCTCCAGTCTTGACCTGCTCACCGAGCGGCGGGTGGCGGAGACGCTGGCCTCCGAGCGGCGGACTCGCGTCGTCGTCACCCACCGGGTGGCGACGGCGGCTTCGGCGGACTGGGTGGTGTGGCTGGAGGGGGGCCGGGTGCGGGGGTACGACCGGCATGAGGCGCTCTGGTACGACCCGGCCTACCGGGCGGTCTTCGGATGAGCCGCCCCACCGCCCCCGGCCATCGGGAGGACGAGCCCCCGATCCCCGGCCGGCCGCCGGAGGAACCCCCGACCCCCCGCCGGCCCATCCTCTCCTGTCCTCCAGAGGGTGCGCCCGCCGGGCGGTGGGGGCTGGTGTGGGGGGCGGTGCGAGGGCGGTTGGGGGCGCTGGCCGGGTGGTCGCTGGTGGAGGCGCTGCCCGGTCTGTGGCTGGGCCTGGCGCTGGCCCGGGCGGTGGACGACGGCTTCGCGGCCGGACGGCCGGGGACCGGGCTGGCCTGGCTCGGGGTGCTGGGGCTGGCCTGGGTGGTGGGCGCGTTCGGCGCCCGCCAGGTCGTCCTCGTCGTCGCCGGCATCGTCGAGCCCTTCCGTGAACGGCTGTTGGACAGGCTGGTCCGAGGCGCACTCCGCACGGGCGGCACGGCGGCGGTAGCCCGGGTGAACCTCCAGGTGGAGCTGGCCCGCGACGCCCTGGCCGCGGTGATCTCGGTGATCCGCGCCTTCGTCTTCGGCGTGCTGGCCGTACTGGCCGGTCTGGCCGCCCTGGCGCCCGGCCTGCTCGTGCTGATCGTGCCGCCGCTCCTGCTGGGCCTCGGCCTGTTCGCCGCCTCGCTGCCCGCCCTGGCCAGGCGGCACCGCGCCTACCTGCTGGCCGACGAGCGCACCACCGAGGCGGTCACCACGGTCGTCGGGGGCCTGCGCGACATCACCGCCGCCGGAGCCGAGTCCCGGGTGGAGGCCGACCTGGACGCCCACATCGGGGCCCAGGCCCGCGCGGGCTTCCGGCTGGCCCGCACCACCGGAGCTCGCACGATCGCCCTGGCGCTCGGCGGCTGGGCCCCGGTCGTGCTGGTGCTCCTGGCCGCGCCCCGGCTGGAGCCCGGCGTGGTGCTGGGCGCGCTGGCCTACGTCACGCAGTCGCTGGTGCCCGCGCTCGGCAGCCTGGTCGAGAACCTGGGCGCGAGCGCGGTCCGGCTGAGCGTGGCCCTGAGCCGGGTGCTGGAGGCCGCACCGCCCGAGCCCCCGCCGGTGCTGCCCGAACCCGGCCGCGACGGCAGCGTACGGCTGCGCGGCGTGCGGTTCGCCTACGGGCCGCACGCCGCGCCGGTGCTCGACGGCTTCGACCTCGACCTGCGCGAGGGCGAGCACCTGGCGGTGGTGGGACCCAGCGGCATCGGCAAGTCCACCCTGGCCTCCCTGGTCACCGGCCTGCTCAAGCCGGACGCCGGGCACGTGCGCGTCGGCGGCGCCCGGGCCGACCTGCTCGACCCGGCCTGGCGCACGCTCGCCCCGCAGGACGCCTACGTCTTCAAGGGGTCGCTACGCGAGAACCTCGCCTACTTCGGCACCGGGCCGGTGCGCGAGGCGGCACGGGCGCTGGGCGCGGAGGAGCTGCTCGACCGGCTGGGCGACGAGGTGGACCCGGCCCGGCTCTCCCCCGCCGAACGCCAGCTCCTGGTGCTCGTGCGCACCTACCTGTCCCCCGCCCGGATCGTCGTCCTGGACGAGGCGACCTGCCACCTCGACCCCGCCGCCGAGGCCCGCGCCGAGGAGGCCTTCGCCGCCCGCGGCGGCACGCTGATCGTGATCGCCCACCGGCTCAGCTCGGCGCTGCGCGCCCAGCGCGTGCTGGTCATGGACGGCACGGGCGTGGCGCTGGGCACCCATGCCGAGTTGCTGGCCGGCTCGCCGCTCTACGCGGACCTCGTCGGCCGCTGGACACCCGCGGAGATCTCATGACCTACCCGCCCGCCCACCGGCTCCCGCTGGTGGAATCGCTGCACGGTCACGAGGTGGCCGACCCCTACCGCTGGCTGGAGGACCCCGCCGACCCCGCCACGGCCGCCTGGCTGGCCGCCCAGGACGAGCTCTGGCAGGCCCGCGCCGCCGCGATGCCCGGCCGGGACGCCGCCCTTGCCCTGCTGCACGAGCTGGCGGCCGACGAGGTGAGCGCGCCGATGTGGCGGGGGGAGCACCGGTTCGAGCTCCGCCGCGCCGCCGGCCAGGAGCATGCCGTCCTGTACCGGGACGGCGTGGCGCTGATCGACCCCAACGTGCTCGACCCGACCGGGGCGACCGTGCTGGACGCCTGGCAGCCCGATCTGGAGGGCCGCCAGGTCGCCTTCCAGCTCTCGCGCGGCGGTGACGAGCGTTCGGTGCTGTACGTCGCCGACACCGAGTCGGGGCAGGTCGTGGACGGGCCGGTGCAGGGGTGCCGCTACTCCCCTGTCGCGTGGCTGCCGGGCGGGCGGGCCTTCTACTACGTGCGCGGGCGGCAGGTGTGGTTGCGCCGGCTGGGCGGCACCGAGATCCGCATCACCGACGAGGAGGCCGGTTACGGGCTCTCCCTGGGAGAGGACGGGCGCTGGCTGGTCGTCTCGGCCTCGTCCGAGGGGCGGCAGGACGTCCGGGTGGTGGACCTGTGGGGGTCGCGAACGCTTGCCGTACAGGAAGGGGGAACGGAGCGGACCGCGGCGGCGGTGGGGCGTGACGGGCGGTTGTACGTGCTGACCGAGCGGGACGCGCCGTTCGGGCGGTTGTGCGTGGCCGACCCGGCTCGGCCCGATCAGTGGAGCGAGCTGGTCGGCGAGCAGGAGGGCGCGGTGCTGGCCGGGTTCGCGCTGCTGGAGCGGGAACTGCTGGTCACCCGGCTGCGGGACGGCATCGCCGAGCTGAGCGTGCACGACCTCGGCACCGGCGAGCTGGTGCGGCATCTGCCGCTGCCGGGCGCGGGGTCGATCGGGGCGGTCAGCACGCGGGGGCGGGAGGCGTGGTTCACCTACACCGACCACGTCACGCCGGTCACGCTGCTGCACTACGAGGAGGGCAGCCTGGCCGGGCCGCAGGGCGCCGCGGCGCGGGAGGTGGTGACCGAGCGGCTGGAGTACCCGTCGGCCGACGGCACCCGGGTGCCGCTGCTGGTGCTGTCCCGGCGCGGGGACTCGGGGCCGCGGCCGGCGATCCTGTACGGCTACGGCGGGTTCGGGGTGCCGCTCACGCCTGCCTACTCCAGCTACATCCTGGCCTGGGTGGCGGCGGGCGGGGTCTTCGCGCTGGCCGGGGTCAGGGGTGGCGGCGAGCGCGGCTCGGCCTGGCATCAGGCGGGGCGGCGCGAGCTCAAGCACAACTCGGTCGCCGACTTCGTGGCCGCCGCCGAGGCCCTGGTCGCGGGGGGCTGGACCACGCCGGACCGGCTCGGGGCGTGCGGGGAGTCCAACGGCGGGCTGCTGGTCGGGGCGGCGATCACCCGGCGGCCCGAGCTGTTCGCGGCCGCGGTGTGCTCGTCGGCCGTGCTCGACCTGGTGCGGTACGAGCGGTTCGGGATGGGGGCGGCGTGGCGGGAGGAGTACGGCACGGCCGACGATCCGGTCGAGCTCGGGTGGCTGCTGGGGCTCTCGCCGTACCACCGGGTGCGGCAAGGGGTGGCGTACCCGGCCACGCTGCTCACCGTCGCCGAGGGGGACACGCGGGTGGACCCGCTGCACGGGCGGAAGATGTGCGCCGCCCTGCAGCACGCCTCGGCGGGGCCGGGGCCGGTGCTGCTGCGCCGCGAGTGGGAAACCGGCCACGCCGGCGGGGCGGCGAGCAGGGGGGCCGGCCTGGCCGCCGACCTGCTCGCCTTCCTCGCCACCCACACCGGCCTCGACCTGACCAGCCCGCTGGTGGTCAGCGGCGGGCTCGCCAGCGGAGCAGGCCGAAGCGGCTGACCGTCGACGGCCAGAGCCACCCCGCCTCGCGGGCGATCTCCACCGCCTCCACCCGGGTCCGGGCGCCGACCTTCATCAGGATCCGCGAGATGTAGTTCCGCACCGTCCCGCCCGACAGGCACAACCGGTCGGCGACGTCGTCCACGGTCGCGCCCTCGGCCACCACCCCGAGGACGTCGAGCTCCCGCGCGGTCAGCGGGTTCTCCGGCGCCTTCAACGCCGACACCGCCAGCTCAGGATCGATCACCCGCTCCCCCCGCACCACCTTGCGGATGCTGGAGGCCAGGTCACCGGGTCTGGCGTCCTTGACGATGAACCCCTGGGCGTCGGCCGCCATCGCCCGGCGCAGGGCGGTGGGGGTGGCCAGCCCGGTGAGGATGACCGTCCGGCAGGAGGGCAGCTCGCGCCGGAGCGCCGCGGCGGCGGTCAGCCCGTCGGTGCCCGGCAGCCCGATGTCGACCAGCGCCACGTCCGGCCGGTGCCGTAAGGCCGCCTTGACCAGCTCGTCACCGTTGTCGACCTCGTCGACCACGCGCATGTCCGCCTCGGCGGTGAGCAGCGCCTTGAGCGCGCCCCGGATGAGGTGCATGTCCTCGGCGATGAGCACGCCGATCGGGGGAGGGAGAGGTGCCATGCCCCCAGAATGCACTAAGCGCGAGCAAGTGGTCACTATAAGCAAGCTGGCAACCTTTTACGAAGCTGATGTGTCCTTGGGGAGGTGGATGACTCCTTCGAGGCTTTCGTGGCGGCGCGGCTCGACGCGTTGTTCGGCTACGCCATGGTCCTGACCAGGGACCGGCACGACGCCGAGGACCTGGTCCAGGAGGCGCTGACCAGGACCGGGACGCGCTGGAACCGCGTCCTGCGCAAGGACGACCCGGAGGGTTACGTCCGGACCACGATGCTGCGGCTCATGACCAACCGCTGGCGGCGCGGCCGGCGTGAGCTGGCCACCGCCGATCTGCCCGAGTCGGCGGCGGAGGACCGGGCGCTGGCCCGGGTCGACTCCGACGCGGGGCTGGCGGCGCGGATCGCGGAGTTGCCGCCGCGGATGCGGGCCGTCCTGGTCCTGCGGTACGTGGAGGAACGCAGCGAGGAGGAGATCGCCCACCTGCTCGGCTGCAGCAGGGGGACGGTCAAGAGCCAGGCCTCCCGCGCCCTGGCCCGCCTCCGCGCCGACCTGAAGCGCCAGCCCACATGAGCAGCCCACGTTTCACGAGCGCCCGAGACGACAAGAGAGCAGGAGGCCCCCATGGATGACCTGGAGACGCGGCTCGGCGAGGTGCTGGCCGGGCCGGGCGAGGCGAGGCCGCCCGCCGGTCTGGCCGGGCGCGTGCACGCGGGCGTCGTCACCCGCAGGCGCCGCCGCCGCGCCGTCGCCGCCGGCGCCTGCGTGCTGGCCCTCGCGGTGGCGATCCCCCTGACCGTACGGCAGGCGTCCGACCCCGGAAGGACCACGGTGGCCGCCTCCGCAGGGGGCATCGCCGACCTCGTGGACCTGCCGGGCTCGATCGCCCTCCCGCCCCGCACCCCCGAGGGCACCACCTTCTTCCCCGAGGTCATCGGCGAGGACGGCAGCGTGCTCGGCCGTACCGACCAGGACAAGAAGGTCTGGGCCGCCGGCCCCCACACCCAGGAGCTGCAGCCGGTCACGGACGCCGCGGCCCAGGTGCTGGGCACGGGCGAAGGCGGCCTGCGCCTGTGGGCCGGGGCCTCGTCGGCCTACCCGCTGTCCTGCCAGGACGCCAGCGGCGCGACCAGCGACCCGTCCCCGCAGGGCTACGACCCGGCCGGACCGTTCTGGGTGAGCCACGGCTGGGTGGCCGCCAACGACCCGATGCGGCAGCCGTGGACGGCCAAGGGCTGCGCGAAGGGCACCACGGTGTCCGGGCAGGGCCGCTTCTCCTCCGGGCACGCGGTCGCCTTCGCCTACCCCGACCTGTTCGTCGCCGAGGAGTCGAACGACCGGGTGGTCCGCCAGGTCGACGTGGAGTCCGGCCGGGAGGTCGCCGAACGGCCCCTGCCCGAGGGCGTCCCCCCGGTGACGATGGCCGATCCCGGCAAGGACTGGCTGGCCGCGGCCAACGGCAGCACGTTCGCCTGGGTCGTGGACCGGACGCTGCGCACGGCCCCGCGCGACACCTGGACGCCCACGACGGTGCCGGTGAAGCTGCCGACCGCCACTCCGGTCACCGTCCAGCAGACCACCGTGCCGCAGGCCAAGCTGACCATGGGCGACCGGCTGATCGCCTACACCGCGCTGGAGCTGGAGGTCGGCTGGAAGTCGGTGGTGCACGACCCGGTCACCGGCCGGAGCGTCGAGCTGCCCGGCCGGGCCTACGCCGCGGGCGAGTGGCTGGTCTGGCAGGACGGCGACTCCTACCGGCTGGCGCGCGCCCTCACCCAGTGAGCCGGTCGAGGGTGGCCGACAGCCGCTTGAGGGCCGCGATGACCTCCTCCAGACCGCCCGGCCCCAGAACGGCCATCACCCGTTCGGCCGCGGCGGTCAGGCCGGGCTCGATCTGCGCGATGGCCGCCAGCCCCTCCGGCGTGGGCCGGAGCAGTTTGGCCCGCCGATGGGCGGGATTGACCGCGTACTCGGCCAGCCCCTTGTCCACCAGCAGGTCGGCGGTCCGCTGCACGCCTTGCCGGGTCAGTCCTCTGAGCCGGGCGATGGCGGCCACCGACATGGGCTCGGCCTCGACCGCGCTCAGCACCTGCCACCAGGCCACGGTCAGCTCGGCGGGCCTGGCCAGCGCGTCACCCAGGTTGAGGAACTGGCCGTTGAGCCGGTAGACGGTGAGCGCCGCCTCCGACAGCAGGTCCGCCTGGTCGCTCACGCCGCCATCAGCACCTCGAAGGCGCTGGCGTCGCTGTTCTTGAACAGGCGGTACCAGGCGTCCAGCACTTCGGGGGTGTAGAGGTCGAGCTTGGCGAAGATCTCGCGGGCGAAGTCGACCGGGGCGGTCGGGCCGGCGGTGATCAGCTCGCCGCCGGTGACCGCTTCGGCCTCGATGTAGTGGGCGGCTCCGCCGTACCCCTCCTGGGCCTGCAGGTACGGCAGGGCGGCGGCGGTGTGGTCGCGCCCGTCGAGGACCCCCTCGCGGGCGAGCCCGGCGACGGCGCCGCAGATGGCGGCGACCGGCGTCCCGGCCGCCAGCAGGCCGCCGGCGAGCAGCGCGAACGGCTGCAGCTCCGCGCTCTCGTCCCAGAGCGCGGCCCCGGGCAGGATCAGCAGCGCCGCGTCCTCCGGGACCAGGTCGGCGACGGTCACGTCGGGCGTGACGCGCAGGCCGCCCATGGTGACGACCGGTCCGGGGGTCAGGCCGACGTGGACGATCTCGTAGCGGCCGGGCTCCTTCTGGAAGTTGCCGTTGCGGATGTGGGCTGTGGTGTGCCCGGTCTCCCAGTCGGCCATCGAGTCATAAATCGCGTGGTAGATCGTGTTCATGACAATAGACTGTCATAACGACAACATGTTGTCAATCAAAAGCATGCGAAGATGATCCGCATGGCACAGATCGTCGGGGGCGGACGGCCGGTCAACGACGCCGAGCGCAAGGTGATCGCCCACCTGCGGGACCACGCGCCCGACGACTGGTTGCTCCTGCACAACGTCGAGGTGCCACGCGGCGACGACGTCTTCGAGGTCGACCTGCTCGTGCTGACCGCGCACTCGCTGGTCGTCGTCGACGTGAAGGGCACCCGCGGCCGCATCGAGGCCTCCGGCATGCGGTGGTTCCCCGCGCGCAGCCCCGCCTACGGCTCGCCGGCCGCCAAGCTCCGCGGCACCGCCCGCGCGCTCAAGGGCCTGCTCGTCGCCAAGCACCGCGACCTCGAACGGGTCTACGTGGACAGCCTGGTCGTGCTGACCTCGCCCGACGCCCGGCTGATCGACCACGACGGGCGCGACCGGGCCAACGTCACCGACCTGCCGGGCTTAATCGACGTGCTGAGCGACGTGACGCGCGTGCGGCGCGGCTGCAGCCCGGATGCCACGCCGTACCGCACGCACATCCTCGAAGCGCTCAACGCGATGGTACGGCGCAGCACCGCGGCCCCCCGGTTCGGCCACTGGGAGGTCGAGGAGGAGCTCGGCGGCGACGCCAAGGTCACCGAGTACCGCGCCTTCAACGCCACCCTGCCGGGCAGCCAGACCGTGCTGCTGCGCGTCTACCAGGCCGACCCGATGGCCGACAGCGCCTCCCGCACGGCCGAGCTGCAGCGCATCGCCAACGCCTACCAGTCGCTGGCCGGCCTCCCGGCCCACCCCAACGTGGTGCGCCCGCGCGACTTCTTCGCCATCGACGACGAGAGCCGCTTCGTGCTCGTGCTGGACGACGTGCACGGCGAGGCGCTGCACCTGCGCCGCCGGGTCGGCCTTGAGGTGGTGCGCGACATGCTCGCCGGCCTGGCGCACGCGCACGCCCACCACGTCGTGCACCGCGCGCTCACCCCGGCCAGCGTGCTGGTCACCGACGCCGGGCGGGCGCTGCTGACCGGCTTCGACTACGCCAAGCCGGGTCCGCGCTCCTACACCGTGGCGCACGAGCTGGGCAACGTGCTCGACGTGCAGTACGTGGCGCCCGAGGCGCGCGACCGGCCCGACCTGATGACGGCGGCGTGCGACGTCTACTCCGCCGGGGTGATCGCCCAGCGCTACCTGGAGGAGCCGCCGCCGGTGGTGCTCGGCATGCTCGCCGAGTCGCCCGGCCTGCGGCCCACCGCCGCCGAGGCCCTGGCGGCGCTCGACGGGGCCGAAGAGCCGGAGGCCGCCCGGACCCCCTGGTTCCGGCGGTTGTTCCGCCGCCACCCCTAGCCGGGGGCGCTACTCATGGCGGGCTGAGTACGGGGACGCTCGTGCGGGGCGGGGGTCATGGCGAACGCTCGTCGTCATGAAGGTCTGGATATTTCCGGTCACGGTAGTCGTCGCCCTGTTCGCCATCTGGCTGCTGGTCTTCCTCGACGTGCCGCTCGCCACGTTGCTCTCGCTCGCCCTCGGCTTCCTCAGCCTCGCCTGGCTGATCACCTTGCTGATCGTGCCCTGGAACCTCTACTTCGGCGCGCTCCGGGCCGTCGGGGCGATGCGCGAGTCCCGCGAGCGCGGCATCGCCGTCCCCGAACGGCACGAGACCGAGGCCCGGCGGATCGCCGCGCGGATGCTCCGCTTCGCCATCGGCGGGCACGTGCTGTCCGCCCTGGTCGTCGCCGTGATCAGCTTCTTCTCCGGCAGCGAGGTGGGCTACTACTTCGCCGGGTTCTACCTGCTCAGCACCCTGTTCCGCCCGGCGGTCGCCTACTTCGGCCACCTGCGCGGCCGGGTCGGCGAGCTCACCCGCGAGGTCACCTTCCCGCGCGACGACGTGCTGAGCATGCGGGCGGCCGTCGAGGAGCACGGCCACGAACTCGACCGGCTGCGCCGGGAGAACGACGACCTCCGCACCGAGCTGGCCATCCTCCAGGGCCGGGTGCACGACGCCGAGCGCAAGGTCAACGGGATCTCCCAGCGCTTCGCCGAGACGGTCAACGGCATGGCCGACAACCACGAGGTGATCACCGGGCTCAAGGCGTTCATCCGGCTCCTCAGGAGCGAGCAGTGAATCGGGGTTGTGGTGGGCGGGGGCGTGAAGCTGCGGCAAGCTTGGGTGGTGAGCAGGCCCAATCTGACCGGACGCGTCGCCTCGGCGGCCGAGATCGTCCTCGCCACCCGCAAGCAGGTCGCCTTCGTGGACGTCGTGGCCGGGCTGCGCTGGCTGCACACCCGCCACCTCGACCAGTGGCGGCAGGGACGCGCCGCGACCCTCGCCGAACTCGCCGCCGTGGACGAGGAGCGGCTGCTGACCACGCTGGCGGTGCTGCGCGAGTGGGCCCAGGCCAAGGGACTGCGGGCGGTCGAGCTCCCCTACCTGTCCGGCGCCCGCGACCGGCGCGAACTGCGCTTCACCGCCTCCGGCGACCAGGCGCCCTTCCGGGTGCACTGGCTCTCCCCCGACCTCGGCGAGGCGCAGGTCAAACGGCTCACCGCCAGCCGCAGCAAGGTCCCCGACCTGGTCGCGGTCGTCCCCGACCAGCCGTTCACCTGTGCCTCGTGCCGGGAGAGCGGGCCCTACCTGGTCATGGAGGACGAGCAGCCGCACTGCCTCACCTGTGCCGACCTCGACCACCTGGTGCTGCTGCCCGCCGGGGACGCGGCGCTCAGCCGGCGGGCCAAGAAGGAGAGCGGGCTGTCGGCCGTCGTCGTCCGGTATGACCGGCGGCGCAAGCTCTACCGGCGGATCGGGGTGCTGGTCGAGGAGGGTGCGCTGGCTCGGGCCGAGGAGCAGTGCCTGGCTGATGAGGAGGTACGGCTCCGCCGCCGCGACCGGGACCGGGAGCGGCGGGCGGGGCAGGACGAGGAGTTCCAGGCGCGGATGGCCGGGGAGATCGCTCGGCTGTTTCCGGGGTGTCCTGAGGACCGAGCCCTCGACATCGCCCGGCACGCCGCTCAGCGGGGCAGTGGGCGGGTGGGGCGCACCGCCGCCGGGCGGGCGCTGGACGAGAACGCGATCACCCTGGCTGTGGTGGCTTCGGTTCGGCACTTGGATACGGAGTATGACTCGTTGTTGATGTCGGGGGTGGCTCGGATGGAGGCTCGCGAGCGGATCCGTTCGGTGATCGAGGCTCGGCTGGCGGAGTTTCGCCGACCCAGGTGACCCGGCCGCGCCCCACCCACCGACCTTCCGGGGCACAGGTGGACCTTGGTGGATCGGTGGGAGGCCCGTCGGGGCACAGGTGGACCTTGGTGGATCGGTGGGAGGCCCGTCGGGGCACAGGTGGACCTTGGGGGATCAGTGGGGGCGTGCGGCCAGGTGGGCGATCGTGGGGCGCCAGGTGGTGAGTTCGGCCAGTGGGGGGCGGGTGAGGCCGATGACCTTGCCGAGGTCGTCGGCGCGGCGGAGGGTGACGGCGGCCGTGCCGTACGGCGAGGCGGCGAAAGCGGCGGCCTCAGCGGGTGACATCGGCCCACCCTGGAGGGCGAGTGTGCGCGCGCTCTCCGGCGACAACCCCCGCCCGGGTTCGACCGCCGCGAGGTACCGCTTGGCGGGCACGTGCAGCTCGACCAGCGCAGCCACCCGACGCCCGAGCAACGGCCCGACAGCCCGCGCCCCGGCGGCGGCGTGCCCCGCCTCGTCCCCCGGACACAGCAGGTGCCCGAGATCGTGCACCAGCCCGGCCACCTGGAGTTTGAGGTCGTCCGGCGCCCACTCCCGCAGGACGGCCGCCACCTGAAGCCCGTGATCCAGCAGAGGCACCGGGTCACCGCTGCGGTCGGGCGCGTCCCAGGCGTCCTCGCACGCGGCCAGCAACCCCATCAGCTCATCGACCGTCATACCCACCCACTCTGGACGAGTGTCGGCCCCGGAAACAGTCGGTGCCCTTCGATAGCCTCCATAGCCATGGACGCCAGAGAGCGACTGCTCGAGTTCGCCCTGGGCCTTCCGGAGGCCTGGGAAGATCATCCGTGGGGCGAGACCGTCGTCAAGGTCGGCAAGAAGGTCTTCGTCTTCCTGGGGATGGACGGCTCCGACGAGCGCTACGCGCCGAGCTTCACCGTCAAGCTGGTCAGCGAGTCCCACGGCCACGCGCTGACCGTGGAGGGCGCCGCCCCGACCGGCTACGGCCTGGGCAAGGCCGGCTGGGTGACCGTCCCGTTCCTGAGCAAGCTCCCCGACACCGAGATCCTGCTCGACTGGGTGGAGGAGAGCTACCGCCAGGTCGCCCCGAAACGCGCGATCAAACTGCTCGACGCCCAGCCCTGACCGCCCGGAGGCGAACGGCTACTGCACGGCCAGGCGGAGGGCGAAGCCGACCAGGACCACGCCGGTGATCCGCTCGATCCGGCGTTGCCAGCGCGGAGTGCGCAGCAGCGCGCCCAGCCGGTCCACCACCAGGATGTAGAGCACGAACCACCCCGCGTAGAGTCCCGCGAAGATCGCGGAGAGCAGGGCGGCCGAGGCACCTTCCATGAACTGCGGCAGGAAGGTCACGAAGAAGAGCAGCACCTTGGGGTTGAGCAGGTTCGACAGCAGCCCGTTGCGGACGTACCCCAGCCGGCCGGTCCTCGGCCTGTCCGGCGCGGCCTCGGCGGGGAGCTTGCCCCGCGAGCGCAGGCCCTGGAAGCCGAGCCACAGCAGGTAGGCGATGCCGAGCCAGCGCAACACGGCGAAGGCGGTGGGCGAGGCGGCCAGGAGGGCGGACAGGCCGACGGCGGCGGCCGAGGCGTGCAGGGCGAGTCCGAGCAGGCCGCCCAGCATGGTGAGCAGTCCGGCGGCACGGCCGTGCGAGATCGAGGTGCGCATCATGAGCGCGGCGTCCGGCCCCGGGATCATGATCATGACCAGGGCGGTGACCGTGAAGGTCAGCAGCATGACGGACGTCCACGACGAAACGCCACGTGGGCGGGTGAAGCGAGCACGCGGGGGTCTCCCGGAAGAGCTGGGGGCGCGCTCCGAGGAACCCGCGGGTGTGCAGGCCACACGGAACGCGGGCAAACAACAACAAAAGGTGCCTTGTGGGCAGGAAGCATGCTATCCGAAAGGCCACGAGTGCCAGACACTGGCCAACCCTTGACCGTGCTCCAGGGGTCAGACCTCAACGAACAGCACCACCCAGGCACCACCCAGGCACCACGGGGAGCACATCATGGGGTTCACGATCGCCACCGTCCTGACCGCCGCGACGCTGGCGGCAGCCGTACCGGACGGGTTCCTGATCTACGAGCGGGCCGATGCGCCCGCGCCGGTCATCAAGCTCGACGGCGGGGAGAAGTGGCAGGTGTCACGGAAGGCGCGGGGCGCGCAGTGGGTCAACCCGTGCGCCGACGCCCGCCTCGGGGCGAAGGGCCGGACGTCGGTGCGCAAGGCCGTCCTGCACGGCCCGGCCGCGGCGCAACTGGAGGAGGTCGCCTTCTACCGGAACGCCAAGGCCGCCGAGCGCGCGATGGACGACCTGCGCCGGGCGCTACGGCGCTGCGCCCGGGTGGACGACGGCAGCGGCGTGGGACGCGACCTGGTCTGGACGGCCACCCCGGCCCAGGTCGGCGACGAGGGCCTCAAGATCGCCGCGCAGGGCTACCAGGGCACCCAGGTCAGCCTGCACGGGCAGCGGGCCGTGGTGGCCCGCCGCGACCGCGCGGTGTTCGTCTACGCCCACGCCGACGAGGCCGCCGCCAAGCCCCGGCCCCAGGACTTCCGCCGGCACCTGAAGGACGCGGCCACGACGGCCGCCCGGCTCAGGTGACCGCCAGGCGCTGGGCGTAGCGGCTGTCGCGCCAGAGCTCCTTGTCCAGCACCTCGGCCAGCGTGGCCGCGGCGTCGTAGACGTCCACGTAGCGGGTGTACAGCGGCGCGAAGCCGAAGCGCAGGATGTCCGGCGCGCGGAAGTCGCCGTGCACCCCGTGGTCGATGAGCGCCCGCATCACCGGGTAGCCGTCCGGGTGGTAGAAGCTCACCTGGCTGCCCCGCAGCTCGGCCTCACGCGGCGAGGCGAGCTCCAGCGAGTCGCCGACCAGGTCCACGAAGAGCGAGGTCAGGGCCATGCTCTTGGCTCTGACCTGGGCCAGGTCCACCCGCTCCCAGATGTCGAGCGCCGCCTCCAGCGCGGCGAAGGACAACACGTGCGGGGTGCTGACGGTGAAGCGCCGGATGCCCTCGGCGGCGCGGAAGCGCGGCTCGAAGGCGAACGGCTCGGCGTGCGCGTACCAGCCGGACAGCACGTTCTCGGCGCGCTCGTGGTGGCGCGGGTTGACGTAGAGGAAGGCCGGGGCGCCCGGCCCGCCGTTCAGGTACTTGTACGTGCAGCCGACCGCGAAGTCGGCGGCCGAGACATCTACCTGGAGCGCGCCGACGCTGTGACAGACGTCCCACACCATGAGCGCGCCCGCCTCCTGCACCCGGCGGGTGACCTCGGGCACGTCGTAGCGGGCGCCGGTGCGGTAGTCCACCTCCGACAGCAGCACCACCGCGGCGTCGTCGAAGCGGCCCTCGGAGAAGTCGCGCAGCTCGCCCAGGCCCTCGACCATGTAGTTGTCGGTCGGGAACATGGCACGGTCCACCACGATCACCCGCCGGTCCGGGCGCAGCCGCAGCGCAGCGGAGACCGCCTGGTAGACCGCGATCGAGGTGGTGTTGCCCACCACGACCTGACCCGGCCCGGCGCCGATCAGCGGGGCCAGCCGGTCGCCGGTGGTCAACGGCTGGGCGTACCAGCCGGCGCTGTTCCAGCCGCCGACCTGCTGCCCACCCCACTCCTGCTCGACCGTGCGGGCCACCCGCTCGGCGGTACGGCGCGGCAGCGCCCCCAGCGAGTTGCCCACGAGGTAGACGACCCCCTCGGGCAACACGAACTCCTCGCGGAAGTCGCGCAGCGGATCCGCCGCGTCCAGCGCGGCGCAGGCCTCACGATCCAACACCCAGATACTCCTTCGCAGCCGCCGGGTCCTTGCGGAACCCGGCTGTGGTGGCGTGGTAGACGAAGCTGCCCTTGACCATGCACCGCACCTCGTCGGCGACCGCCACCGCCAGGTGGAGGTTCTGCTCGACGATGACGACCGACAGCCCGTCGAGCCCGGCCAGCACCTCGCCGAGCTCCTCCACGACCTTGGGGGCGAGCCCTTCGGATGGCTCGTCGAGCAGCAGCAGCCGCGGGTTGCCGAGCAGGGCGCGGCCGATGGCGAGCATCTCCTGCTCGCCGCCGGAGAGCTGGTCGCCCCGGTGGCGGCGCCGGGCGGCCAGCGACGGGAACAGGTCGTAGACCCGCTCGACCGTCCAGTCGCCGGGGCTGCGGGAGATGGCCAGCGTCTCCTCGACGGTGAGCGAGCGGAAGACCCGGCGGCCCTGCGGCACGATGCGCACGCCGTGCCGGGCGATGCGGCGAGTGTCGAGCCCGGCCAGTTCGACGCCGTCCAGCGTGATGCTGCCGGAACGCGGCTTGACCAGGCCCATCAGGGTGTGCACGAAGGTGGTCTTGCCGACGCCGTTGCGGCCGAGGACGGCGACGGCCTTGCCCGGTTCGAGGGTCATCGAGGCCCCGTGCAGGATCTGGGCCTCGCCGTACCCGGCGGTGAGCCCTTCGACGGTCAGCACCAGATCTCCTTCGTCGTGCCGAGGTAGACCCGTTCGACCTCTTCCGAGGCCCGGATCTCGGCGGGCGCGCCATCGGCGATCACCTGGCCGGCGGCCAGCACGGTGACGTGCGAGGCGACGGCGAAGACCACGTCGAGGTCGTGTTCCACGATCAGCAGGGTGGTGTCGAGCACCTGGATCAGTTCGGCGAACTTGGCGCTCTCGGCGGCGGACATGCCCGCGGCGGGCTCGTCGAGCAGCAGCAGGCGGGGGTCGCGGGCCAGGGACATGGCCACTTCCAGGCGTCGGGCCTCGCCGTGGGAGAGCGAGCCGGCGAGGGTCCCGGCCCGCAGCTCCATGAGGTCGAGGAAGCGCGCCGCCTCCTGCTTGGTGCGCAGGTTCGCGGCCGGCGAGCTCCAGATCCTGGTGCCCACGCCCTGCCGTGACCGCACCGCGAGCGCCACGTTCTCCTCGCAGGTCAGCCCGGTGAACAGGCTGCTGTGCTGGAAGGTCCTGGCGATGCCCAGCCGGGCCCGGCGGTGTTCCGGCAGCTTCGTGACGTCCCGGCCGGCGAACTCGATCGTCCCGGCGGTCGGCCGGAGCGAGCCGGCGATCGTCGCGAACAACGTCGACTTGCCCGCGCCGTTCGGCCCGATGAGCGCCCGGCGCTCGCCTTCGGCCACGGTGAGCGAGACGCCGTCCACCGCGTTGAGCGCGCCGAAGCGCATCGTCACCTCATGCAGCCTGAGCACGGCGCCTCCACAGTCCTTGCAGGCCGCCGGGGAGCAGGTAGACGCAGATCACGAAGAGCGCCCCCTCCACCAGCAGCCACTTGTCGCCGAGCGCGGTCGAGGTCACCGCGCGCAGCACGATCAGCGCCACGCCCGCGACCAGCGGCCCGGCCAGCGAGTCGCGCCCGCCGAGCAGCACCATCACCAGGAGCAGCACCGAGACGCCGATCTCCAGGTGGGTGGGGGCGACGAAGGTGTCCTTCTGCTCCACCAGCGCTCCCCCGGCGGCGCACACCGCGCCGGCGATCACCACGGCGGCCAGCCGTACGCCGGTCACGTGGTAGCCGAGCGCGGCCATCCGCGCCTCGTTCTCGCGCGCGCCCGCGACGGCCCGCCCGAGCGGGCTGTTGCGCAGCAGCACCAGCGCGCCGAAGCCGAGCGCCACGACGGCCAGTGCCCACCAGTAGAAGGCGGCCACGTACGGCACGACCGCGTCGAGCCCGAACAGCTCGGCCTTGGGGATGCCGGACAGCCCGTTGTCGCCGCCGGTCACCCGGGTGGAGCGGGTCGCGGCCTGCACCGCGATCTCGCCGATCGCCAGGGTGAACATCAGGAAGAAGAACCCCTTGGTGCGCACCGCGAACCAGCCGGTGAGCAGCGCGAACACCACGCCCGCGGCGATGGCGACGAGCAGTTGCCCGAGCGCGTTGGCGGTGAGGTGCTTGGCGGTCAGGCCGGCCGCGTAGGCGCCGACGCCGAGGAAGGCGGCGTGCCCGAGCGAGGGCAGCCCGCCGTGCCCGACCAGGAAGGCCAGGCTGGCGGCCATCAGCCCGTAGGCCAGCCCGCCGCTGAGCAGGTCGAGCCGGTAGGGGTCCAGCACGTACGGCATGACCGCCATGACCGCCAGCACGGCGGCGACGGCGACGCCCTTGATCCTGGGGTTCATGCCGTCCTCCCGAACAGCCCGGCCGGCCGCCAGAGCAGCACGGCCGCCATGACGGCGAACAGCAGGTAGGCGGCCAGTTCCGGCACCAGGGCGACGCCGAGCGTCTGCACCTGCCCGATCAGCAGCGCGCCGAGCGCCGCGCCCCGGATGGAGGCCAGCCCGCCGACCACGATGACGATGAGCGCCAGCACGAGCACCTCGGTGTCGAGCCCGGCGCGCAGGTTGAGCAGCGGCCCGCCCAGCACGCCGGCGAAGACGGCCAGCGCGCATCCGGCGAGCACCACGCCGAGCCGGACGCGCCTGACGTTGACGCCGGTGGCGGCGAGCATCTCGGGGTCGTCCACCGCGGCCCGCACCAGCGCCCCGGCGCGGGTCTTCTCGAAGACCCAGAAGGTGGCGCCGGCGATGGCCAGCCCGGCGACGATCACGGCGACCCGGTAGGCCGGGTAGCTGCCCGCGATGCTGCCGTCGAGCCCGATCGGCGCGGCCAGGCTGTGGAAGCCGCGGTCGACGCTCTGCAGCAGGAACTCCGAGAGCAGGATGGCCAGGCCCATGGTGAGCAGCGCCTGGTCGAGGTGGCCGCGTCCGCGCAGCGGCCGGATCGCCGCCGACAGCCCGCCGCCGAGCACGAGCCCGGCGACGACGGCCAGCAGCGCGACGCCGATGAAGACGGCCAGGGAGACCGGCGCCTCCCCGATGATCAGCAGGGCGAGGTAGCCCCCGGCCATGTAGAGCGCGCCGTGCGCGAGGTTGAGCACGTCGAGCAGGCCGAAGATCATCGTCAGCCCGACGGCGAGGACGAAGAGCAGGGCGCCGAAGGCGATGCCGTCGAACGCGGTGACGAGCAGGTTCACGAGGCGGGGTCCGGCGGGATGGTGGCGATCACCTTGTTCGCGCCGCCCTCGTAGGTGCGGGCGTACCAGTTCTGGACCGGGTTGTGCTTGTCGGCGTCGAGCTTGAAGGTGCCGCGCGGGCTGGTGATGTCGCCCACCTTGGCCAGCGCCTCGGACAGGTCGCCGCCGGCCGCCACGGCCTTGTCGATGAGCTGCATGGCGTCCCAGCTCTGCAGCGCCACGACCGAGGGGTTCTTGCCGGTCTTGGCCTTCCACTTGCTGACGAAGGCGGCGTTCTCGGCGTTGTCCAGGGCCGGGGAGTACAGGCCGACGCTGGTGATGCCCTCGGCGTCGGCGCCGATCGCCTGGAGCACGTCCTCGTCGGTGATGTTCTGGCAGGTCAGCAGCTTGACCTTCTGGTCGTAGCCGAACTGCTTGAAGTTCTTGGCGAAGGTGATCGCCTCGCCGCCGGCGTAGAAGACGTAGAGGAACTTCGCCTCGGCCGGGATCTGGCTGAGGTAGGGCTGGAAGTTCTGGGTCTTGCCGAAGGGCGTGAGGATCTGCTTGATCGGCGCGGCGCCGCCGGCCTTGGCGAAGCCGTCGGCGAAGCCCTTGAGCGTCTCGGTGCCGGCGGAGTAGTCGGCGCCCATCAGCACCGCGCCGTCCTTGCCGTAGGCCTCGGCGGCGTACTTGCCGGCCGCGTAGCCGTGCATGTAGTTCGTGTAGGAGACGCGGAAGACGCCCGGGCCGCCGAGCGCGTCGGCGCCGGCGTTGGCGATCACCACCGGGGTCTTCTGGGCGGCGGCCTCCTTGGCCACCGCCACCGCGACCGGCGAGGCGATCAGACCGGTGATCACGTCCACCTTGTTCTCAAGGGTGAGCTGCTTGGCCTTCTGCTGGCCGGTCTCGGGGTTGCCCGCGTCGTCCGCGGTGATCAGCTCGGCCCGCTTGCCGCCCAGCTTGTCGCCCTTCTCGGTGAGGTAGAGGCGCATCGCGGCCTCCATGTCGTCACCGAGGGCCGAGTAGACGCCGGTCTGCGAGATGATCGCGCCGATCTTGACCGTGGAGTCGTCCTGCGCGCCCTGCATCGCGCCACCGCCGCAGGCGCTGGCCGACAGGAGCAGCAAAGCGAGGACCGCATATCTCATGGGAGCTCTCCGAGAAAGACTTCAGCGTTGTTTCCGAGGATCCTCGCGCGTGCCGTACCGGAAAGGAACCCCGCGTTTCGCACCACTTGTCCCACTGGCGTCTCGCCGAGCGGGTAGGGGAAGTCGGAGCCCAGCAGCACGTGCTCGTCGCCCAGGACGTCGACGAGCAGGCGCAACGAGCGCTCGTCGAAGACCACGGAGTCGACGCTGAAGCGGTCGAGGTAGTGGGACGGGGGGTGCTCGGAGGTGCCGATCACGTCGTTGCGACGGTGCCAGGCGTTCTCGAAACGGCCGAGCCAGAAGGCGAAGGAACCGCCCCCGTGCGCGAAGCAGATGCGCAGCGAGGGCGGCACCCGATCGAATACCCCGCCGAGGACCATCGCCATGATCGACAGATGGGTCTCGGCGGGCATGCCGACCAGCCACTGCGCCATCCACCGTGCGACCCGTGGACCGGTCGGCATGTCCCAGGGGTGGACGAAGACCGGCATGCCGGTCTCGGCGCAGTGCTGCAGGAACTGGACGACGCCCTCGTCATCGAGGTCGCGGTCGCCCACGTGGTTGCCGATCTCCACGCCCCGGTGCCCCTGCTCGCGGCAGCGGTCGAGCTCCTCGCAGGCCAGGTCCGGGTCCTGGAGCGGCACCTGGCAGAACGGGATGAGCCGCTCGCTGGGCGCGCAGATCTCCAGGGCCAGGTCGTTGAAGACCTTCGCGACCCGGGCCGCCTCGGCCGGGGACCGGTCGTAGCCGAAGAAGACGGGGGTCGGCGAGACGACCTGGCGGTCGACGCCGTCGGCGTCCATCCGGCTCAGCCGGGCCTCGGCTTCCCAGCACTCGTGGCCGATCTTCCGGAAGTCCCGGTCGTTGACGAGGATCATGGCCTCGCGCTCGGAGTCGACGCGCAGCCGGGGCGCCCCGGGCCAGCCCAGGTCGGGCCAGCCCTTGGGCACGTAGTGGGTGTGGATGTCGGTGATCATTTGCCGGGGTGCACCGCTCCGCAGGCGCCGCAGGTGCGGGCCTTCTCATCGGCGTAGAACGCCTCGAAGACCGGCGGCAGGTCCTGGACGATGTCCCGCACCTGGAGCTCGACCTCGTGCACCAGCGCGTTGCAGTCCGGGCAGTACCACTGGAACTTCTCCAGCACGCCCTCCGGCCGGACCCGCTCCACCAGGAAGCCGATCGAGCCCGGCTCCGGGCGCTGCGGCGAGTGCGGCAGGTTGGGCGGGAGCAGCCACATCTGGCCCTCGCGGATGTGTACGGTGTCCGGCCCGTCCGGGGTCATGACGTTCACGTGCATGTTGCCGCGGACCTGGTAGAAGAGCTCCTCGTAGGGGTCCACGTGGAAGTCGGTGCGCGCGTTCGGCCCGCCGACGACCATGACGATCAGGTCGTTGGCGCCCTCGAAGATGATCTTGTTGGCCACCGGCGGCTTGAGCAGGTGGGCGTGCTCGTCGATCCACTTGGTGAAATCGAGCGGCGGGATCGTCATTGCGGCCTCCAGGCGATGGCTTGGATCTCGATGAGCAGGTGCGGGTGCGGGAGCTGGTGGACCGCGACCGTCGTGCGAGCCGGCCCGGTCTCGTCGAAGAACTCCGCCCAGACCTCGTTGTAGCCCTTGAAGTCGTTCATGTTGACCAGGTACGTCGTCGCCTGCACCAGGTCGCCGAGCGAGGCCCCCTCGGTCTTGAGGATCTCGCCGATGTTCTGGATCACCGCCCGCGTCTGCGCCCGGATGTCCAGGTCGGTCGTGCCGAGCTCGTCCACCTCGACCCCGGCGAAGCTGTTGTCGGGCCGCCGCGAGCTGGTGCCGGAGACGAACAGGAAGTCGCCGGCCCGCTTCACGTGCGGGAACCGCCCTCTGGGTACGGCCAGCATCAGGCCCCCCTCAGCGACACCGAGCCGAGGTGCTGGACTTCGGCCCGCACGTGCGTGCCCGGCTTGAGCGGCTCGGCCGCCGTGGCCGCGCCGGCCAGCAGGATCGAGCCCTCCTCGATGACCTGCCCCGCCTGTACGGCCAGCCGTGCCGCCTCGACGATCGCCCGGCGCGGATCGCCGAGGATCGCGCCGGTCGACCCGGCGTGCGCGGGCCGCCCGTCCAGCGCGAACACCACGCCGAGGTTCCACTGGGCGGGATCGTAGGCCCGCCAGGCGCCGACGCAGTAGGCCGCCGCCGAGGTGTTGTCCGCGACGACCGACTCCAGCGAGAAGCGGAAGTTCTCGTAGCGCGAGTCGATCAGCTCGATGCCGGCCGCCACCGCGGCGACCGCGCCGGGCAGCAGGGCGTCGGCCACCGACTCGATCCGGCGGCCGACCAGGTAGACGACCTCGGGCTCGACCCGCGGGTGGATGTAGCGCGACAGGTCGGCCGTGCCGCCGTCGGGGATCACCATGGCGTCGGTGAGCCGGCCGAGGATGAGGTCGTGCACGCCCATCTGGACGCGCTTGGCCTCGCTGGTGAAGCCGAGCTTCACCCCGGTCTGCCGCTCGCCGCGCTTGCGCCGCAGGCCGATCAGCTCGTCCTGGACGGCGTAGGCGTCGAAGCCGGGCTCGGGCTGGGCGATCGGCTTGGCGGTGCGGGTGGCCTCGTCGAGCCGCTCGGCCAGCGACGTTTCAGGATTTGTCACGACTGCTCCCCCGAGCTCAGGTCCAGGGCGATGTCCACGATCATGTCCTCCTGCCCGCCGACCATACGCCGCCGCCCGGCCTCGGCCAGGATCGCCCTGGTGTCGACGCCGTAACGGGCCGAGGCGGACTCGGCGTGCCGCAGGAAGCTGGAGTACACGCCCGCGTAGCCCAGGGTCAGCGTCTCGCGGTCCACCCGGACCGGCCGATCCTGCAGCGGCCTGATCAGGTCGTCGGCCGCGTCCATCAGGGCGTACAGGTCGCAGCCGTGCTCCCAGCCCATCAGGTCGGCCACCGCCACGAACGCCTCGATCGGGCAGTTGCCCGCACCCGCGCCCATGCCGGCCAGCGAGGCGTCCACCCGCACGCAGCCGTTCTCGACCGCGACGACCGAGTTGGCCACGCCGAGCGCCAAATTGTGGTGGGCGTGGATGCCGAGCTCGGTCTCCGGCTCCAGCACGTCCCGGTAGGCGCGCATGCGATCGCGCACGCCGTCCATGGTCAGCCGGCCGCCGGAGTCGGTGACGTAGACGCAGTGCGCGCCGTAGGACTCCATCAGCTTGGCCTGGCGGGCGAGCTCCTGCGGCGAGGTCATGTGCGACATCATCAGGAAGCCCGCCACGTCCATGCCCAGCTCTCGGGCGGTGGCGATGTGCTGGGCGGAGATGTCGGCCTCGGTGCAGTGGGTGGCGATCCGCACCGACCGCACGCCCAGCGCCCCAGCCCGCTTGAGGTCCTCGACGGTGCCGATGCCGGGCAGCAGCAGCGTCGTCAGCTTGGCCCGCTTGACCGCGCCGGCGACCGCCTCGATCCACTCGTCGTCGGTCTGGGCGCCGGGCCCGTAGTTGAAGCTGCCGCCGGCCAGGCCGTCGCCGTGCGCGATCTCGATCGCGGCCACGCCGGCCTCGTCGAGCGCGCGGGCGATCTCGGCCGCCTGGTCCACGGTGTAGCGGTGGCGGATGGCGTGCATGCCGTCCCGCAGCGTGACGTCCTGGACGTAGATCGTGGTCATGCCAGCCTCTCAGCCGTGCGCAGGGCGGCGGAGGTCATGATGTCGAGGTTGCCGGCGTAGGCGGGCAGGTAGTGGGCCGCGCCCTCCACCTCCAGGAACACGCTCACCTTCATCCCGCCCTTGGCGCCGGGGACCAGCGTCCAGACCGGCTCGTCGTCGCCGATCCTGGCGAACTGCACGTCCTGCTTGAGCCGGTAGCCCGGCACGTACTCCTGGACCTTCGCCACCATCTCCGCGACGGCGGCGCTGACCGCGCCCTCGTCGCACTCCTCGACCAGGCAGTAGACGGTGTCCCGCATGATCAGCGGGGGCTCGGCCGGGTTGAGGATGATGATCGCCTTGCCGCGCTCGGCGCCGCCCACCCGCTCGATCGCCCGGGCGGTGGTCTCGGTGAACTCGTCGATGTTGGCCCGCGTGCCGGGCCCGGCCGACTTCGAGGCGATCGAGGCGACGATCTCCGCGTACCGCACCGGGGCCACCGAGGCGACCGCGGCGACGATCGGGATGGTCGCCTGGCCGCCGCAGGTCACCATGTTCAGGTTGGGGGCGTCGAGGTGCTCGCCGAGGTTGACCGGCGGGACGACGTAGGGGCCGATCGCCGCCGGGGTCAGGTCGATGACCCGCTTGCCGTACGGCTGGAGCACCGCCCAGTTGTGCCGGTGGGCGCCGGCGGAGGTGGCGTCGAGGACGACGTCGATCTCGCCGAAGCCGTCCAGCTCGACCAGGCCCTCCACGCCGTGGTGGGTGGTCGCCAGGCCGCGCCGGCGGGCTCGCGCCAGGCCGTCGGAGTCGGGGTCGATGCCGGCCATGGCCACGACCTCGACGCGCTTCGACAGCAGCGCCTTGAACATCAGGTCGGTGCCGATGTTGCCCGACCCGATGATCGCGATCTTCATCGGGAGAACACCGCCCGCACCGAGCCCAGGCCGTCGATCTCCGCCTCGAACACGTCGCCGGGCTCGACCGGCACGACCGGGCCGAGCGCGCCGGTGAGCACGATGTCGCCCTTGCGCAGCGGGAACTCGCTGCGCGCGAGGGTGTCGGCGAGCCAGACCGCGGCGTTCAGCGGGTGCCCCAGGCAGGCAGCGCCCGCGCCGGTGGAGACCTCCAGGCCGTTCCTGGTCATGGTCATCCCGGCCAGCCGCAGGTCGAGCCCGCGCAGCTCGACCGGGGTGTTGCCGAGCACGAACGCGCCGCTGGAGGCGTTGTCGGCGATGGTGTCGGCCAGGGTGATGTCCCAGCCCTCGATCCGCGAGTCGACGATCTCGATCGCCGGGAGCACGAAGTCGACCGCCCCGATCACGTCGGCCACGGTGAACGGGCCGCCCTCCAGGTCCCGGCCGAGCACCAGAGCCACCTCGGCCTCCGCCTTCGGCTGCAGGAACCGCTCGTACGGCACGGCGAGCCCGTCGAGGTAGGCCATGTCCGCGAAGAGCAGCCCGAAGTCCGGCGAGTCCACCCCGAGCTGCTTCTGCACCGCGAAGTTGGTCAGCCCGATCTTGCGGCCCACCAGCCGCCGGCCCTCCTCCAGCGCGCGCCGCGAGTTGAGCTCCTGGACCGCGTACCCCTCGGCGGCCGTGCCGATCAGGTCACGCACCGGCGGGCAGGGCTTGCCGGTGCGGGCCGCCTCCCGCAGCCGGTCGGCCGCGACCGTGCGGGCGTCGACCGCCTCTGACCACGTGTCGGTCATGTCAGCTCCATGGTGATCGTGGTGGGCTCGGAGTAGAAGTCGAGCGACTGCGTTCCGCCCTCGCGGCCGATGCCGGAGAGCTTCACGCCCCCGAAGGGGGTGCGCAGGTCGCGCAAGTACCAGGTGTTCACCCAGACCAGGCCGGCCTCCAGGCGCTGGGCCACCCGGTGGGCGCGGCCGAGCCCGGTCGTCCACACCGTGGCGGCCAGGCCGTACTGGCTGCTGTTGGCCAGCTCGACCGCCTCGTCCTCGGGGTCGAACGGGCGCAGGTGGCAGACCGGGCCGAAGATCTCCTCGGTGTTGAAGCGGGAGCTCTCCGGCAGGCCGGTGACGATGGTCGGCTCGACGTAGTAGCCGGACTCGCCGGCCACCGCGCCGCCGCCGGTCAGGAACTCGCCGCCCTCCTCGCGCGCCAGGTCGAAGTAGGACAGCACCTTGTCGCGGTGCTCGGCGGAGATCATGGGCTGCCGGTAGACCTCGCCCGCGCCCGCGGCCAGCCGGCGCGCGAACTCGTCGAAGATCGAGCGCTGCACGTAGACCCGCTCGGTGCACAGGCAGACCTGGCCGCCGTTGGTGAAGACCGAGCGCAGCGTGCCGGCGACCGCCTTGTCCAGGTCGGCGTCCTCGAAGACCAGCGCGGCGTTCTTGCCGCCGAGTTCGAAGGAGACCGGCTTCACCCGGTCCGCCACCGCGCGCATGATCGTCGAGCCGGTGCGGGTGGAGCCGGTGAAGGTCACCCCGTCGATGCCGGGGTGCTCGACCAGGTGGCCGCCGGTCGCGCCGTACCCGTAGACGATGTTGACCACACCGGGCGGCAGGCCGATCTCGCGGCAGATCTCCGCGAGGAGCGCGGCGCTGCCGGGGGTGTTCTCCGACGGCTTGACCACGACGGTGTTCCCGGCGACCAGCGCGGGGGCCAGCTTCCAGGTCATGAGCAGGAAGGGCAGGTTCCACGGGACGACCACGGCGACCACGCCGAGCGGACGGTGGACGGTGTAGCTCAGCACGCCGGGCAGGTGGAAGGCGTTCGACGGCCGCTGGGCGGCGATCTCGGCGAAGGACCGGAAGTTGGCCGCACCCCTGGGGATGTCGAGCGTCCTGGTCTGCTCCACCGGCTTGCCGGTGTCGGCGATCTCCACGTCGACCAGGTCGTCGAAGCGCGCCTCGATGCCGTCGGCCAGCCGGCGCATCCACGCCGCCCGCTCGGCCATCGGCAGCGCCGCCCAGGCCGGAGCCGCCGCGCGGGCCGCGCGGACCGCGCGGTCGACCACGTCGCGGTCCGCCACGTGGACCTCGCGGATCTGCTTTCCGGTCACCGGGTCGTAGGCGGGGAAGGGGGTGCCCTCGGCGACCAGTTCACCGCCAATGAAATGGGCTATCTGCTCAAACACCGTCTCTCCTCATACATATGGATATAGAGGTTTTGCCCGGTTATGGACAACAATGCGTTCCATGTCGCGGAACCTGTCCATGCTGGAGAAGTCCTGGCTCATCCTCGACGCCTTCCGCCCCACCGGGGGGCCGTTGCGCCTGATGGACGTCGCCGAACGTTGCCACCTGCCCAAGACCACCACCTTCCGGCTGCTCACCGAACTGATCGAGATCGGCGCCGTCACCCGCCGGGAGGAGGGCTACTACCTCGGCCGGCGGCTGTTCGAGCTCGGTAGCATCGTCCCCCTCGAACGGGACCTGCGCCACGCCGCCCTCCCCTTCATGCACGACCTGTACGAGGCCACGCACGAGACCATCCACCTCGGCGTCCGCGACGGGCTCGACGTCGTCTACGTCGAGAAGATCCGCGGCCGGGAGTCCTTCTCGCTGCCCTCCCGCGTCGGCGGCCGGCTGCCGCTGACCTGCACCGGGGTGGGCAAGGCGCTGCTCGCCTACTCCGGGCCCGAGCTGATCGAGGAGGTCCTGGCCCGGCCGCTGCGCGGGCTCACCCCGCACTCGATCGTCGACCCGAAGCGGCTGGAGGAGGCCATCGGGCAGATCCAGGCCGCCGGACTGGCCTACGAACGGGAGGAGTCGCAGCTCGGCGGCGCCTGCATCGCCGCGCCGATCTTCACCGACGGCGAGGTCGTGGCCGCGCTGTCGGTCTCGGTGCCGCTGGCCCGCTTCCACCCCACCCGGCTGGCTCCCGCGGTCAAGACCGCCGCGCTCGGCGTCTCCCGCGCGATGGCCCGCTCGCTCTGAAACGCGTGCTGGAAGCGGGCCGGGCGGCGGGGGATGCTGGCACCATGCAGACACGCACGGACCAGGTCACCACCCGAGACGGCGCCTTCGACGTGCACCTGTGGTTCCCGGAGCGCGGCACGGGACCCGGCGTCCTCATCCCGCACGAGATCTTCGGCGTGAGCTCCTACCTCCGTGACGTGGCGGCCGAGCTGGCCGGCCGCGGGTACGTGGTCGCCGTCCCCGACCTGTTCTGGCGGCTGCAGCCCGGCTGGGCCCCCGAGCCCGGGCCCGACAACCTCGCCGCCTCGCTGGCCCTGTCCGCGCGGTTCGACTTCGCCAAAGGGGTGACCGACTGCGCGCTCGCCCTGGCCCACCTGCGGCCGCTGACCACGGGCAAGGCTGGGACGCTCGGCTTCTGCCTGGGCGGCTCGCTGGCCTTCACGCTGGCCGCCACCGTGGCCGTGGACAGCGTGCTGGCCTTCTACGGCTCGCTCGTGCCCGACCAGCTCGACCTGCTCGAACAGATCCGCTGCCCGGTCTTCCTGGCCTTCGGGGGGAGCGATCCGTACATCCCGCGCGAGCGGGTGCGGATGGCGGAGAAGGCGGCCGAGGGACGGCCCGGTGTCACGGTCTACGTGGACGAGGAGGCCGGGCACGCCTTCCACAACCACCAGGACCCGGCCTTCCACCAACCGGAGGCCGCCGCCCGGGTGTGGCCGGTCGCTCTCGACTTCCTCCGCGCCTCCCTCACCTGACGCCCGGCAGTCGCCGGGGCTGCACGGAACCTGCACGAGGCCCTCGCTCACCCTGTCTGGCGAGCCACCTTCCCGTACCCTCACCATGGTCCGGTGAGCGAGACCTTCCACAGGTGGGGAAATATCGTGACAGCGGGAGCTTTGGCGGTTCCGCTGGCCGTCCTCGCCATGATCGTGATCGCGCGGGTCCGGCGCGGCCGCGGACACCCCGCCCCGGCCCGGACGGCGATCGCGGACGTCGGCATCGTCGCCGGCACCGTGCCCTGGGTCTGGATGATCCTCACCCCTGCCGCCGGCCCGAGCGGCCTCAGCCTGATCCCCTTCCACGACCTCGCCCAGCTCGCCACCGCTCCGTGGCAGACCGTGTTCGTGCAGGTCGGAGGCAACCTGCTGGTCCTGGCCGCGCTCGGCGCCCTGCTCCCCGTGCGCTCCCCGCGCTTCGCTTCGCTCGCCCGCGTCGCGCTCGTGGCCGCCCTCGGGTCGGCCCTTTTGGAGACACTTCAGTACGGCCTGCGGCTCGGCCGGCTGTCGTCGATCGACGACGTGGTGATCAATACGGCGGGAGCCGTACTGGCTGCCCTGGTTACGCGCCGCTGGTGGGCGCGGCCAATAGCGGCCGGGATCGTTCCAAGGTAACGGTCGGCAACAACCCCCGTAGATCGCCACACGGGCACGATCCACTCAAAAGAAGCACGCGACCAACCTGCGTATCTGTGCGATCGTGGACAAGACGGGGCAAGTTCTCTGGAGACGCCAAACCCGGTTGGTGACAGAGGGTGGTCGAACGTGTCTGAATCCCCGGTACCTCACGAGCCTCCCATCTACCGTCGCATCGCCGACCAGCTCCGTGCCCGGATCTCGGCCGGCGAGCTACGCGATGGGGACAAGTTGCCGGGCGAGAACGCGCTCATGTCCGAATACGGAGTCGCCCGCGCCACGGCCCGGCAGGCGCTCTCCGTCCTGATCAACGAAGGGCTGGCGGTACCCAAACGAGGCTCGGGGGTCTATGTGCGCCTGTTCAAACCCATCCGTAGACACGGCTCCCGCCGCCTGTCCCGCGAACAGTGGGGACAGGGGCAGTCCATCTGGGACGCGGACACCAGAGGACGCCCGTTCACCGTGGACGAGGTGGAGGTCATCCGCGAACCCGCATCGCTCGAAACGGCGAGCCTGCTCGACACCCGCGAGGTCTGGGTCAGGCGGCGGCGGTACTCCGTCGACGCGCGCCCTGTCCAGCTCGCCACTTCCTACTATCCCGCCGACCTGGTGGAGGGGTCTGCGATCACGCTCGACGACACCGGACCCGGTGGCGCCTACGCGCGCCTCCGCGACCTGGGCATGCCGCCCGCGCACTTCACCGAGGAGGTGCGTGCCCGCATGCCCCAGCCGCGCGAGTCGCTCCTGCTCGACCTGCCCGGCGGCACGCCGGTCATCGTCGTCCTCCGCACCGCCTACACCGTCCGAGGAATCCCCGTCGAGCTCAACGAGATGGTGTTGGATGCGGCGGCTTATGTACTCCAGTACGACTTTGACGCATAGATCAAGATTGACTGTCAAGCGGTAGGTTGACCTAGCCTTGGCGGATCTTGTCCTCTCTAGAGATGTGCAGTCTCCTAGAGAGGGCAGGGAACGACCCGAAGCTGGCCCGGGAAGGGTGAGAGATGTCCCTAGATAGGCATCTTGCCGAGATCGCCCGGGAGTTCCCGCACTGGACCATCTGGCGGAGCGACGCCGGCCGCTGGTGGGCCACCCGGCACCACCCGCTCAACGCAGTGCAGCGCGAGGCGGGATGTGCCATGACCATAGACGCCGACGAGCCCGACGGGCTGCGCGAACAACTCGTCGACCAGGAAAGGCGGGCCGGGGTCGCAGACCCCTGATGGACCGCTCCACATACGCCTCAACGGCGAGGCCCCTAGTCGCCCGGTGCCGGGTCCAGCGTCTCGGCGGCTCCGGCACCGGGCTCCCACGCGGAAGCATCCGACCCTATCGGGGGCGGGTGCTTCCGCTTGTCCCCCTCTCCCCTGCCACCCACCAGCAGAAACCCGCTCCCCGGGACCCGTGACCTTGCCGGGACCGGGCCTCACCGACCGGGGACCCGTGGGGACTTAAGGAAGCCCGCCGCAAGGGGCGGGCCAAAGGAAGGAGGGCGAGAGCGTCCGCGCGACGCGAGCCAGCCGGAGGATCGAGTCGCGGGGACCTGGGAGCGAGCGGGCCGCGAGGACCGAGCCGGGAACGGGGAGCGAGCGGGCCGCGGGGAACGAGCCGGGAGCGGGGAACTGTAAGCGAGCGGGCCGCGGGGAACGAGCCGGGAGCGGGGAACGGGGAACGAGCGGGCCGCGGGGAACGGACCGGGAGCCGACGACCGGGAAGCGGTCGCGTGGATGCGGCCGGAAGCAGGCCGTCCCCACCCCCGCCCGCCCACCACAACCAATGCGGCGAGAAGATCGGGCGGTGGGGCATGACCCTGTCCGACGGCCAAGGAACGTCGGCGAAAACTACTGAGGAATCCGATCCAAAGTAGCCTCGTCCTCCTCGTCCTCCACCTCAGCGATGATCACCTGCACAGGCGCCTCAACCGCCGCAACCTGCGGCTGCCCAGGGATCAACTCCCCGGCCATGGCCTCCTTGTCCATGAGATCCGCCAGCACCACACTGATCTCACTCAACCGCCGCACAACCTCCCCGTGCGTGTCGGTGAGGTAAGCCACCCGCCGCCCGGTGTGCTCGTCCAGCGCGCTGGCCCGCTGCTGCGCCGTGGTGAGGGTGCTGTCCGCCTCCGCCCGCGCACTGGCCAGCGCCGCGTCCGCCTCGTTGCGCGCGCTCTCCACGAGCTGCTCGGCCTCCATCCGCGCCGAGGTGAGCATGCGCTCGGACTCGGCCCGAGCCTCGCGCACCCCTTCCTCCGCCTCGGCCCTGGCGGTGGTGAGCGTCTCTTCGGCGTCGGCGCCGGCCTGGGCGAGCATGCGCTCGGCGGCCTCGGTGGCCTCGCTGACGCGGCGCTCGGCCTCGGCCTGCGCCGAGGTGAGGATCTTGTCCGCGGTCTCGCGGGCGGAGCTGACCAGCCGCTCGGCCTCGGCCTGGGCCGCCTCGACGCGCCGGACCGATTCCGTCTCGGCGTCGGCGCGCTTGGCCGCCGCCTCCTCCTCGCCGAGCTTGAGGATCTGCGCCAGGCGCGGGCTCAGGTCGTCGTAGCTCTGGGGGGCCTCCACCATGCGGCGCCGGGCCTCGGCGAGCTCGATGCGCGACTGCTCGGCCTGGTCGATCGCTCTGGCCAGCCGCTCCTCCAGGTCCCTGATCTGGTTGCGGGTACGAAGCATGTGGTCATGCACCTGACGACGGTTGTAGCCGCGGATCGCGACCTCGAAGGCGTCCTCTTGCATGAGTTCGGGAAGGATGTCGTGCTGGTTCGTCATGGAGAGTACCTATTGCGTGAGGCGGGAGGATCACTGGGGGTTGTGGCTAGGTGACGTCTGGGATACGACTTTCCTGCCATCTGACCGACTCCGCAACCGGAACGGGTCAGACAGGGGAGGAAATACGATGTCCCAGGTGTACATCGCAGCATTGGACGGCGACGCCGTACCCGACATTCACCCCGAGGCGTTCATAGCCCCAGGTTCTACCGTAGTCGGGAATGTCAGGATTGGGCGTAACGCAAGCATCTGGTACGGCTCCGTTCTCCGGGGCGACGACGAACGCATCGACGTCGGCGAGGAATGCAACGTCCAGGACCTCTGCTGCCTGCACGCCGACGCCGGGCAGCCGGCCGTCCTGGAGGCGCGGGTCAGCCTCGGCCACAAGGCCATGGTTCACGGCGCGCATGTGGAGACCGGTGCCCTGATCGGCATAGGCGCAATCGTGCTGGGCGGCGCGCGCATCGGCGCGGGCACTCTTGTCGCTGCTGGGGCCCTGGTCGGACCGGGAAAGAAAATCCCCGCGGGCGTGCTCGTCGCCGGCACGCCGGGCCGGATCGTGCGCGAGCTGACCGACGAGGACCGCGCCATCTTCGCGCGGACCCCCGACACCTACATGGCCAAGGCGCTCAGGCACCGGCAGGCGTCAGCGCTTTGATCAGCACGTCGTCCGGCACCGCGGCGGGGTTCATGGCGTCCACGCCCTCGGGCAGCCGCGGGCGCAGGAACCGGACGAAGTCGACGCTCAGCTTCAGGTCCGGCCTGCCCTTGATCTCCGTCGTGTTGGCCTTGGCGGCGTCCTTCTTCAGCGTGCCCAGGCTGTCCCAGTCGGTGTAGGCGGTCACGCCCCACTGCAGCACCTCGACCTCGGCCAGGTCGGGGCGGAGCCAGCGCCGGCCGACCTTCCAGGCGCCGCCCTCCTCCTTGTAGAAGGCGACCACGACCGGCCCCGAGCGGGCCAGCACGAGTTCGACCCAGCCGTCCTTCACCGGCAGTTCCTGCGGCTTGGAGCTGCCGTTGAGCGTCTCCTTGACCTCGACCCGCCCCGGCGTGTCGCCGGTGCCGACGGTCACCGACAGCCAGTTCGGCTTGGCGTCGGAGCCGGGCACCCGGAGCATCGCGCCGCCGAGGGAGAACTTCTGCTTGGGCCGCCCGCCCTTCGACCCCTCCGCCTTGACCCGCGTGTGCAGCACGATGTCGCCGGCCAACTCCTGGTAGACCAGCGGGCCGCGGAAGCCGTCGAACCAGGTCGAGGTCTTCGGCACCAGCTTCAGCTGGCCGCCGGTGATCTCCAGGGTGGACAGCCGGTTCAGGTGGCCCTCGGTCAGGTTGAGCCGGTTCCAGACGGCCATCTCGGCCGGGCTCTCGAACTCTCCGGAGGCCGATCCCACCTCGCCGCCCGGGTCCGGCGGCGTGGCCGCGGCGAGCGTCAGCGCCTTCGGCGACGCGGAGGGCGTGGGCGTCACCTGCGCCGCCGGCGTGGCGCCGCAGGCGGCGACCGTTCCCACAATGGCCACCGTTCCCAGCACCGTTACCCGCATATCGGACATTCTGCCCGCACCATGGGCCGGTCCGTAACCCGCGGTCCCGTCCGTAGCTCCCCGCCACCCTCGGGTACGGCAGGCGCCGCCCGCGTACCATTGCCGCCATGCCCGACCAAAGGGACCCGCACGCACCAGCCTGGGACCCCTTCGCCGAGGCCGAGGCGGAGGCTCGCGCGATGGTCCTCGACCCGCGCTGGCCGGGGCTGTCCGTGCCCGCCAAGGCCCAGGCGCTGGCCGCCCGCATCCTGGTCACGCCCGACGGCGCCCGCTGGCTGTACGGCGCGCACGGCCGCTGGCACGTCCAGGACCCTTCCGACGGCCGCTGGCATCTCGCCCCGCCGCCGCGCGGCTGCCCGGCCACCCGCGTCCCGCAGCCCGCGCTCGCAGTGATCCCCCCGCTCATCCCCAGCGGCCCCGACTGCGTGCCCGCCACCGGTTCGGTGCAGGGCTTCATCGGGCCCGACGTGCCCGAAGCGCTGACCGAGCACATCCGGGTCCTGCTGCGCGCCAACGGCCGCCGCTCGTGCGAGACCTTCCCGCTCACCGCGTTCGCCGACGTCTTCGCCTCCGACGTGCCCGGCACGGTCGCGGCCATCTGGGGGGCCGTCATGTGGAGCGCCTACGCGCCCGCCTTCGACGGCAACGAGCGGCTCATCACCATCTTCGGCGAGTACCTCGGCCGTCCGCTGCCCGGCGACGAGTGGGTGCGGTGGCTGCCGGCCACGCCGCTGCTCTCGCTGGCCACGCTCTTCGCCGAACGGGTCCGCGCCGACCAGCACCGGGCCGCGCTGCGGCTCGTCGCGCTCATGGCCGACACCGCGCACGCGCTCGCGGCCGATCCCCGCTTCCTGCCGCGGGCCGACGCGCTCGTGGCGATCCTCGACCCGCTGCTGCGGCGGCCCGACCTGGACGACCGGGCCGCGCTGCTGGGTGACCATGCGGTACTGCAGGCGTGGCTGGCCCGGTGTCCGGCCCGGTTCGACCGGGCGTTGCTGGGCGAGCGGGCCCCCGGTGAGGCGTTCCGGCACGCGCTCTACGACCTGACCGAAACCCTGGCCTTCGCCCCGGCTCCGCTGCCTCTGACCGCGGCTTTCCTGGCCGACCTGCCGGATCCGGGCTCCCGGATGCCCGCCTGGCTCGACCACCGGCTGCGGGCGCACCTCAAGCCCGCGCCCTCGGGGCAGGCGTGGGGCTCGGCCTCGTTCCCGGCCGCCCCCACCAGGATCGCCCCGGTCAGCGACCCGACGACCGGCTCCTGGCATCCCGAGCCCGCCGAACAGACCGGCGCATGGCACCCTCACACCGGCCCCCAGGCCGGCGCGCAAACCGGGGCGTGGCAGCCTGAGCCCGATGAGCGGACCGGGGCGTGGGATCCGCGAACCGAGGACAGCGGAGCGACCGGCCGAAGCTGGGCCGCCGCCGCGCCGTCCGGCACCGGGGCCGCCTCGCCGTCCGGCACCGGGACCACCGAAAGGTCCGGCAGCGGGGTCGCCGAAAGGTCCGGCACCGGGGCGACCGTACGGCCTGCTCCGCCGTACCGGAAACCCCCGGCCGAGATCGAGGCCCTGGAGCCCCCGGACCGGGCCACGGCGGCGGCGATCCTGGGCGCGGCCTACGCCACGGCCCTGGCCTGGTGCCGCCTGGTGGAGGAGGAGCCGGGACGGTTCGCCGGCCCCGCGGCGATGGCCGAGCGGATCGTCCACGAGCGCGACGACCCCCACGTAAACCACTAATCCCGCTATTTCACCCTTACTCCGCCTATATCGCCCTATCACGCAGACCAATAGCGCATTCGCCGAATTGTGATCTCAGATTCGGGAAATGATCCTGATGGGGGTATCGCGGCGCAGAAAGGAATGACTCCGATGGGCCATGTCGCCGCAAGGCCCCCCGCCGTAACCTCGATGAGGGTGTGGGCTGCGGAAGGAAGGACGACGCGGTGGGGCACGACGACCTGGACTCTCGGGTCCATGACCGTGTCGCGTTGGACGAGATTGCGCTCTACGCCGAGGTGCTCACCGCCGTAGCGATCAGCGAGCGGCGGCTGACCTTGGACGAGCTCGACGACGCGCTCGGATTGCGGACTTCGGCAAGCCGATGAGAACCAATCAACATGACCTAGTCCCGGGCTCCGCAGGGGTCCGGGACAGTGGTTCTCAGCGGGTCACGAATAACTAGTCAGTCCTACGACCGGACCAGCCTGGCGATCGCCGCCGAGGCCTCCTTCACCTTCGCGTCCGCCTCGGGCCCGCCGGAGTTGATGGCGTCGGCGACGCAGTGGGAGATGTGGTCCTCCAGCAGCCCCAGCGCGACCGCCTGGAGCGCCCGCGTGGCAGCGGAGATCTGGGTGAGCACGTCGATGCAGTAGGAGTCGTCCTCCACCATGCGCTGCAGGCCACGGATCTGGCCCTCGATACGCCTGAGCCGCGTCAGGTATGCCTGCTTGTCTCCGCTGTACCCATGCATGACTCCAAGGTACCGGCAACTTCAGCGTAGATCCGCGATGAGTTTCTCCCACTCCTCCCGCACCTGCACCGGGGTGTGGGCCTGGGCCGTCTCCATCGCGCCCGCCGCCAGCGACCGCCTGCGCCGCTCGTCGTCGATCATCGCCAGCAGCCCCAGCGCGAGCCGTTCCGGCTCGTTGCCGCCCTCGGGGACGAGCACCCCGTTGTAGCCGGTGGCGACGAACTCGGCCGGCCCGCGGGCCCCGTCGAAGGCGACGACCGGGACCCCGCAGCTCATCGCCTCCAGGAGGGTCATGCCCAGGTCCTCGGAGCGGGAGGTGTTGGCCACGATCGAGGCCTTGGCGAACTCGCCGGCCAGGTCGGAGGTCACGCCCATGAAGTACACGTGGTTGTGGAGGTTGAGCTCGGCGACCAGCGCCCGCAGCCGCGACTCCTCCGGCCCCGAGCCGTACAGCCGCAACCGCCAGTCGGGCCGCTTGTCGGCGACGACGGCGAAGGCGCGGATCAGCCGGTCGTAGGCCTTCACCGGCACCCACCGCCCGCCGGCGGCGACGATGCGGTTGTCCATCCGCGAGCGGGGCCAGGGCGCGACCGGCAGCGCGTCGCGGATGGCGTGGACGGCGGGGCCCTCCCCGAGCAGCCGTCCCCACTCCGCCCGCGCCGACTCCCCGGCCGTCACGACCGCGTCGAGCCGCGGGTAGTGCTTCACCACCGGAGCCGGTACGGCAGGCCGCCCCCACTCCCGGGCGATCCGGAGCGTCTCACGCGGCGCGTACCTGGCGGCCTGGACAGACAGGGCGGGCCGGGTGGTGATGAGAATGTCACTCCGGAGCGCCCGCAACGTCCGCCACAGGGCCACCTCCGTCCGCACCTGCCCGCGAGGCAACACGTGCCGGACACCCGGCCGGGCGTCGATGAGCGTCCGCATCTCCACGTTCGCCGCCACCGGGAAGAACGGCTTGTCCTTGGACCGCCTGATGCTGATGACCTCGACGTCGTGCCGTTCGGCCAGGGCCCCGGCGAGGTTGAGCGTGGCCCGCACGTCGCCTCGCATGCCGTACGCGGAGGGAAGCACCAGGGTGATCCTCACCCGCCCACCTCGATCCGCAGCTCGTCGTCGGCGGTGTAGCTGGGCCGTACCGGCACCCCGTCCACCCGCGCGGCCGGGTAGTGCACGCGGCGGCGTTTGCCGTCGATGTCGTCGAGGCGCGCGCTGAGCCGCAGCGCGCCGGGCACCCCCTCGACCTCCAGGGTGGGCTCCCAGACGCCGTGCTCGTCGGCGACCACGTCGACCAGGGAGACGGCGGCGTGGAAGCGGATGCCCTGCACGGTCGCGGCGGTGCGGATGGTGGCCTGCCGCCGGTGCAGCGCCAGGTTGGCCTCGTGGCGGGCGTCGTCGTCGTCGAGGCCGGTGTAGGCGAGCAGCCCGGTGACCTCGAAGCGGCCCTCGCGGAACCAGACCGCCCGCACCTCGGCGGCGGGCGAGGCGTCGTCGATCTTCAACGCCAGGAAGCCGTTGCGGGTGCGGTAGGAGCGGTAGGCCAGCGTGCGCCGGCAGAGCGCGTAGGCGTCGAGGTGGTCGAGCGAGAAGCCCGGGTCGACGCTCTTGATCCGGGTGCGCCGGTCCTCGTGCCGCAGGTAGGCGTCCCACCGCCCGGCGGTCAGGCCGAGCGGCGCGAGGGAGACCGCGAGGCTGGCCGTCTCCAGCGGTCCCAGCCGGATCTCGCGCTCGACGCCGCTGGCGCGGTGGCGCAGGACCAGGCTGGTTCCGGCGGGGAGGGGCTGGTCGATGGCGAGTCGCAGCGAGAGGACGTCGGCCAGGGTGACCTCCGCGTCCGTCACGACGACGCGCATCCGCAGCCCCCTCCCCGTCGATGAAAGCTGTGCGACGTTGAGGTTACCGTGATTTTCCCGTTATGTGGATGCCACGTTTCGGGCTTGACCTGCGGCCTTGTCAGGACTTGACAGAGCGGATGAGGAGCTGGGCCACGTCCACGACCTCCAGCGACTCCTTGGCCTCGCCGCCGTTCTTCTTCTCGTTGATGGCGTCACCGAGCATCACGAGACAGAACGGGCAGGCCGTGGAGACGGTGTCGGGATTCGTGGTCAGCGCCTCGTCCACGCGCTCGGTGTTGATGCGCTTGCCGATGCGCTCCTCCATCCACATGCGCGCGCCGCCGGCGCCGCAGCAGAAGCCGCGGTCCTTGTGGCGGTGCATCTCCTGGGTCTGGACGCCGGGCACCTTCGACATGATGTCGCGGGGCTGGCTGTAGACCTTGTTGTGGCGGCCGAGGAAGCACGGGTCGTGGTAGGTGATCTTCTCCTCGATCGGCGTGACCGGCACCAGCTTGCCCTCGTCGACCAGCTTGGCCAGCAACTGCGTGTGGTGGACCACCTCGTAGGTGCCGCCCAGCGCCGGGTACTCGTTGGCCAGGGTGTTGAAGCAGTGCGGGCAGGTCGCGACGATCTTCTTCGCGCCGACCTCGTTCAGCGTCTCGATGTTCTGCTTGGCGAGCATGTTGAAGATGAACTCCATGCCCAGGCGGCGGGCCGGGTCACCGGTGCAGGCCTCCATCGGGCCGAGCACGGCGTACTTGACGCCGGCGATGTGCAGCAGTTCTGCGACGGCCTTGGTGGTCTTCTTCGCGCGGTCCTCCAGGGCGCCGGCGCAGCCGACCCAGAAGAGGTACTCGGTGTCCTCGGGCAGCTTCTCGTCCACCAGCGGGACCTCGAAGTCGAGCTCCTCGATCCAGTCGGCCCGCTTCATCTCGGACATGCCCCACGGGTTGGCCTTGTTCTCCAGGTTCTTGATCATCACGCCCGCCTCGGAGGGGAAGGACGATTCGACCATGACCTGGTAGCGGCGCATGTCGAGGATGTGGTCGATGTGCTCGATGTCCACCGGGCACTGCTCGACGCAGGCACCGCAGTTGGTGCAGGACCACAGCACGTCGGGGTGGATGACGCCGTCCTCGCCGACCAGCGGCTTCTCCAGCAGCGCCAGCACGTCCTGGCCGGCGTGCGAGGTGTCGGCGCCGGGGAGCAGGTAGGGGGCGATCTTGAAGGCGTGGTCGCGCTGGTCGAGGATGAGCATCTTCGGCGACAGCGGCTTGTCGGTGTTCCAGGCGGGGCACTGCGACTGACAACGTCCGCACTCGGTGCAGGAGTAGAAGTCGAGGTAGCCCTTCCAGGTGGTGTCCTGGATCTTGCCGCGGCCCAGCTTCTCCGGGTCGAGGTCCTCGTCCTCGAAGTCGACCAGCTTGCCGTCGATCCGCATCTCCTCGGCGGCGCCGAGCCCGTCGGGGCGGCGGCCGAAGAGCACGTTGAGCGGCGCGGTGAAGATGTGCAGGTGCTTGGAGTTCACCACGATGATGAGGAACACCAGCATGAAGCCGATGTGCAGCAGGAGGGCGATCTCCTCCAGCAGCGCGCTGGCCGGCAGCACCTCGCCGAGCGCGAGGGAGACGAAGGCGCCGCCGTCGTAGGGCAGGTTGCCGTTGGCCGCGGCGGCGCCGCGGGCCAGGAAGAGCGTCCAGATGATGTTGAAGATCATGAACAGGACGAGCCAGGCACCGCCCAGGTGCGAGCCGAAGAAGCGCGACTTGCGGCCCTCGGTCTTCGGCGAGTTCTTGATCCGGATGATCGCGAAGGCGACCAGGCCGAGGAGGCAGGCGACCGCGATGAAGTCCTGGAGGAAGCCCAGCACCGACCACTGGCCGATCAGCGGGATGTGGAAGTTGGGCCGGCCGGTGATCGCGCCCTGGATGATCCCGCCGTACGCCTCGATGTAGACGGTCAGCAGGATGAAGAAGGCCCACATCACGAAGAAGTGCGCGACGCCGGAGGCGGTCCACTTGAGCAGCTTCTTCTGCCCGAACACCTCGACGATCTGCGCCTTCAGCTCCTCGGGCACGTGCGTCTTGGCGTACTCGACGCGCTCGGGCGCGGGTGGACCGGAGGTGGCCAGCTTGAAGAGGAACAACGCACGGCGACCGGCGACGGCCACCGCCGCGACGGTCATGACGAGCGCGACGATCGCTACCCAGAGCACGAGGCCCCTCCCACAGAATTGCGTTGGCTGCCAGCGTACGACGGCCGGTCATCCACGTACCCGCCAGGATTCCTACTGGCGGGTAACTTTACCATCTAGAACATTGCTCTATGGGTCAAGGTAGCGTTGGATCGTCGGAGCCACCAGTTCCACGAGCTCCTCGACGTCCGCGGACGCCAGCGGCTCCAGGCACAGAACATAGCGGCCCATCACCAGACCGAACATCTGCGCGAAGGCCGCCTCCATCCGCAACCGCGGCACCCCGAGCGTGTCGGCGACACGGAACAGCAGGGCGTTCGTCATGAACTCCCTGATCATGCCCATGGCCTGGTCGTTGGTAACCGCCGAGCGCAGCAGCGCGATCACCGACTGGCGGCGCTCCGGGTCGGAGGTGATCCCGAGGATCAGCCGGACCAGCCGCTCGCCCATCTCCTCCCGCGGCCCCTCCAGCACGTGCGGGACCACGTCCTCCGGGCTGATCGGGAGCTGCATCGCCGCCGCGAAGATGCCCTCCTTCGAGGCGAAATAGTGGTGCACCAGCGCCGGGTCCACCGCCGCCTCCCGGGCGATCCCGCGCACGGTGGCCTTGTCGAACCCCTTCTCCGCGAACACCCGGCGGGCCGCGGACAGGATCTCGCCCCGCGTGTCCACCGAACCCGGCCGGCGCCCCGGCCGCCGGGCGGCGCCCTCGCTCACGCGCCCACCGCCAGGTAGACGCGCACCGGGACGGACAACATGCCGTCGGTCGCCGCCTCGCGCAGCAGCTCGCGCTGCCGCCCGACCAGCTCGTCGGCCCGGCCGGGCTCCAGCGCGGCCATGTAGGAGTGCGAGCGCAGGTCGAGCAGGAACTCCTCCACGCCGACCAGCCTGGTCCACGGGATCCAGCGCTCCTCGACGTCGAGCACCGCCGCGATCGACGGCACCCGCCACTCCGGGTGCGCCGGGCCCCAGTACTCCGGCGCCAGCTCGGCCAGCCGCGCCTCGTAGGCGGCCAGCCACTCCGCCCGCGCGGTGTCGTGCGTGTTCCACCAGGCGGCCACCCTGCCCGTACGGCGGAGCACCCGCCGGGCCTCGGCGATCGAGGCGACGGGGTCGAGCCAGTGCCAGGACTGGGCGTAACACACCAGGTCGGCCACGCCGTCCCGCAGCGGGAGCGCGTTGCCGTCGGCCAGCACGGCGCCTGCCGTACCGGTGTCGTCGGTGCGCGCGACCAGCCGGGCCAGCATGCCCGCGCCCGGGTCGAGGGCGACCACGCGCGCGCCGTGCGCCAGCAGGGCGCGGGTCGAGATGCCCGTGCCCGCGCCCACGTCCACCACGAGCGCGCCGGGCAGGCGCACGCCCGACAGCTCGGTCAGCGCCTCGAACAGCCCGTCCGGATAGCCCGGCCGGGCCGCGTCGTAGGCGTCGGCGACCCGGTCGAAGACCCGGCCCAGCGCACGTTCGATCATGAGGCCGTCGCGAGGTGCAGCCGCGCGAAGGCCAGCGCCTCGGCGAGGTCGTCGACCCGCTCGGTACGGCTGGCCGCCTTGCGGGTGTTGATCTCCAGGACGACGTTGCCGGTGAAGCCGGTGTTGGCCAGCCGCTCCAGGACCTGCGCGCACGGCTGGGTGCCACGGCCAGGGACGAGGTGCTCGTCCAGGTTCGTGACCCCCTTGCCGTCAGCGAGGTGCAGGTGCGCGAGCCGGTCGCCGAGCTTGACCGCCATCTCCATCGCGTCGCTGCCGGACACCGCGGTGTGCGACAGGTCGAGCGTGACGTTCGGGAAGTCGAAGTCGATCGGGTTCCAGTCGGGCGAGTACGGGACGACCTGCTTGCCCCTGGCCTTGAGCGGGAACATGTTCTCGACCGCGAAGACGACGTCGGTCTCGTCGCGCATGCGGGCGAGACCGGTCTCGAAGTCGCGCGCGTAGTCGCGCTGCCACCGGAACGGCGGGTGCACCACGACCGTCGAGGCGCCGAGCCGCTCGGCGGCCTGCTGGGCGCGCACGAGCTTCGCCCAGGGGTCGCGACCCCACACGCGCTGCGTGACGATCAGGCACGGCGCGTGGATGGCCAGCACCGGCACCTGGTAGTGGTCCGACAGCCGTTCGATGACGTCGATGTCCTGGCTCACCGGGTCTGCGCCGACCATGATCTCGACGCCGTCGTAGCCGAGGCGCCCGGCGAGCTCGAACGCGTCGGGAGTGCGTTCCGGATATACCGAAGCCGTGGACAATGCGATCTTCGCATTGGGCACGCGGATGACGTCTGCCACGTTGCCAGCCTAAGCCGCGCTCGCTCCTATCGTTGAACCATGCCACGCATACAGAAGGGGGCGATCCCCAGTCCGAACATCTGGAACACCCCGGGCGTCTACGAGACGGAGAACCGCGCGGTCGATCCCGACGGGGTGGCCGACCGGCGGCTGCGCGAGCTGCGGAGCTGGGACGGCGCCACCATCCTCGACGTCGGCTGCGGCACCGGCTACCACCTGCCCGCCTACGCCGTCCACGCCCGTGCGGTGATCGGCGTCGAGCCGCACGGCGACCTGGCCGCCGCCGCCCGCCGCCGCTGCGCCGCCCTGCCCGGCGTCACCGTGCACACCGCCACCGCCCAGGCGCTCCCCCTGCCCGACCGCTCCGTGGACGTGGCCGTCGCCCGCTGGGCCTACTTCTTCGGCCCCGGCTGCGAGCCCGGCCTGGCCGAGCTCGCCCGCGTGCTGCGGCCCGGCGGCGCCGCCTTCGTCATCGACCTCGACGCCACCCGCGGCTCCTTCGGCCGCTGGTTCCGCCGGACCGTGCCGCAGTACTCCCCCGAACGCGTCGAGACCTTCTGGGCCCGGCAGGGCTGGCACCGCGAGGAGCTCGACCTGCGGATGAGCTTCGCCACCCGGGCCGACCTGGAGGCCGTGCTCCGCATCGAGTTCAGCCCCGAGGTGGCCGAGGCCGCCGCCGCCGAGACCCCCGGCCTCGACCTGCCCTACCCGAACGTGCTGCGGTGGCGCCGCTACGGTTGAGGCTCGGATTCTCCCCGCAGCCGCCGAACGATGCCCGCGGCGAACCGCTCGGCCTCGCGGTCCTGGTCGGCGACCTCGATCCGCTGGCGCAGGTCCGCATCGCGCTTGCGGCGCTGGATGGCCTGTTCCTCCTCGTACAGCAGGTTCTCGTAGCCGCCGACGACCTTGCGGTCGTTGAAGGCCAGTTCGGCGTCGTGCCGCCGCAGCGAGCTCTGCAACTCGCGGGTGACGAGCTCGTCGTAGCGGGTGGTGCCGTTCAGCAGCTTGGAGATGATCGGCAGGCAGTCGAAGAGAACCAGGAAGATCCGGAGCAGCCAGTGCATGAAGAGCACGAAGCCACTCTCGGAAGAGACCCGGCCCAGGGCCTCCCACCGCTCGGCCAGCCCGATCGTCGTTGACTCGGCCCGCTTCTCGGCCAGTTTCGCGGCGATGCCACGCTCGATCTCCGCTGCTCGCTCGGTACGCACCTGAGCCTTGGCAGTGGCGACCTCGCCGAGGCCGCGCTGAGCCGCCGCCAGGGCGCGCTCCTGGGCGGGCAGGTCGACCGCGCGTTCCAGCTTGCCCAGGTCGGTTCGCAGTTGCCGGCAGCTCGGTCCCACGCCGACCTTCCCGGTCCTGCCGTCACCCCCGGTGCCGTTGCATTCGAGCTGTGCGTCCCGGCGCAGGCGAGCCACGTCGCGCCGGTCCTGGGTGAGCTTCCTGGTGAGCGCGGCGACGTCCTTCTCCTTGTCACCGACCGTGCCGTCGGCGGCAGCCACCTTCTCCGACCCGTTGAGCAGGTCACCCTCACAGCCGGCCGGCACTGGACCCTCCAGCGGGTTGCACCGGCGCAGCTCGCTCTCCCGGTGGTCGAGCGCGGCAGTGCGGGTGGCCGCGATCTCCTGGTCGAGGCGCGACTGGAAGATCTTGAGCGTCAGCGGCTCGGCGATGAACAACCCCAGGACGATGGCGATCAGCAGCCGCACACCGAACCCACCCCATCGGGCTCTGCTTGCCGTACCGTGCATGCCGGTGATGAGGAAGCGGTCGAGGTTGGCCACGATGGCCGCCCAGACCAGGGCGATCGGGGCGAGCAGGATCCACGGCACGTCCGGCAGCAGAAGCGAGGCCGCGCTCCACAGCGAGAAGGCCGCGATGAGCGCCGTGCTCACCACGATCGTGGCGAGGCTGGTGTAGCGGGCCCGCTCCTGCGGCACCTCGTTGAGCAGCCGCTCATCCACGCCGACCAGGCGGCGCAGGAGCCGGCCCAGCGGGACCACCCGCGCACGGCGGCGCTCGGGGACCCGGTGATGGCCGTTGATCGGGCGGGCCGGGGCGTCAATCACGCAGGTCCTCCTCCATCAGGAGGTCGTTGTCCGACCCGATGGCGACGACGGGCGACTCGTGGGCCGGTTCGACCGGCGCCTGCTCGATCTGCTCCAGGCCGTTCTCCTCCAGCGTCTTGAGGAGCTCGTCACCGGTGGTCTGGTCGAACAAGCCCCGCGAGATGGCGGCGCGGATGGCCTCGTTCCGGCCACGCTCCTGGACGATCCGCAGCTCGTGCTCCCGCTGCTCGCGCATCCGCTCCAGCTCGGTTATCGCCTGCCTGGCCTGCTGCTCGACGGTCCACTCGCTGTTCGCCCGGTCGCGGACGAATAGAGCGGCCGTCTCGGGAGACAGGTTCGGCGTGCTCAGGAACAGCCCGTCGGCCGCCCGACCGCCCTGCTCCATGAAGTTGGTGATCTTGGCCGCGTCCTGGAGCTGGTGGTCGCGGGCGCTGCCCTGCTGCATGTGCTCGAACCGGTTGGTGTTGTGCGTCTTGACCTGGAGGTGCGCCTGCTCGTCGAGTTCGATGTCCTGGAGCACCTTGCGGGTGTCGTGGCTGGCGAGCACCCTGATCCGCTCCACCTCCTGGGTGGCCTCGGCCTCGGCGACCGCACTCGGGGTCAGCACCTCGACGCTCGACAACGCGACCACCATGCCGGGGATGATCGGCGGGAAGTAGGTGGTGGCCGACTTCACCTCGGCGAACACCAGGATCCGCACCTCGCTGACCTCGCTGAGCGAGTGCTTGAGCCCGAGGCCGAGCAGCCGCTGGTTGCTCTTGAGGTAGTTGGCCAGCGCGCCGCTCACGTGGACCGTCCCGCTCTGCACGACCTGGACGGGATCGACGACCGTGCACGCGAAGGTGACACGGACGGTGAAGTCGTTCTTGCCCTGCGACCGGATGCCGATCTCCGCGACGACCGCGCGGTCCTTGGCGAGGTCCACGAGGCTGACGCTGTTGGCCTCGACGACGAAGGGCTCGTCGCCGCGCAGGAGCCGCTCGTCACCGCGCTGGTAGGAGCCTCCATGCTTGAACACGAGCACCTGGTGCGGAAGCGGGGTGGGCAGATCCATGATCGAACGCCGGGCGGTCCTGAGGAAGCCGGGCTTGGGGACCGGGTAGAGCTCCCGCTGCTCCACTACGGGGTAGGTCATCTCACTCCCTGAACATCGAAGAAAAGGTGCAGCAGGCGCAGGAAGACGGCCAGCCGTTCCCGCTCGCTGTCGCGGACCATGACGTGGTCACGGAAATCCAGGACGAACAGCCGCCGTTCCCGGACCGACAACGCCCTGGCGAGCTCGGCGAAGAGCCGTTCGACCAGCTCGCAGTCGCGCTCGCTCCGCTCGTCGAAGGCGCAGACGGCCTGGTGGAACGCGGCCATCGCGGCCTTGCGGTGCGGCCGGTTGACCAGGACCGCGGCCCACAGCCGGGCCAGCGGTTCGGCGACCGCCGGGCGCTCGCGCAGATGCCTGGCGGCGATGGGCTCCCCGTCCTGCCCGTCGTCCTCGGCGTCGCGGATCTCCAGCACCCCGACGGCGGTGCGCAGGAGCGTCTGGGTGAACGTGCCCGCGACGGGCGCGACGGCCAGCCGGCGGAGGAGCCAGCGCAGCACCGGGACTGCGTTACCGGTCGCGGTGGTCAGAGTGGCGAAGAGCTGGGCGAAGGCCACCCGCGCCGAGCCGCCTTCCCGCCCGCCGGCCTCGAGCAGCTCGCCGAGGCGTTGGACCGCCTCGGTGGGATAGCGCGCGCCGAGCTCGCCGCTGAAGGCGAAGGCGGCCGTGGCGCGCAACGGGACGGACGACGAGCGTGTCCAGTCGATGGCGGTCTTCAGCGCGATCGGGCCCAGCAGGTCGTCGAGGCACATCCAGGACAACACGTGGGCGGCCACGACCTGCCCGGCCCACCCCCGCCCGCCGCCCGCCCACGGCAACAGGAATCGGTCCTCCACATAGTCGTAGTCCTCGGCGGCCAGGAGCGCGATGCCGTGCGCGAGCTGCGCCTGCAGCTCGAAGTCGGGTTCTGTGACGATCGTGTCGAGCCAGGCGGCGATCGGCTCCCACAGTTCGGGCCCGCACCGGTCCCACAGCTCCGAGACCACGTACCGGCGGTAGGCATGGTCGTGGAAGCGCAGCCGCCGCTGTTGCTGCCCGCGGAACCGGCCGGTCTGCTGCTCCAGTGTGAACAACGAGTCCCCGGTCAAGCGCGCCCGCCTGCTCTCGGCCACGGCCTGGCTCTCCACGCCCACCTCGGCCGGCGCCGCCCGGCCGGTCGTCAGCCTGGCCAGCAGTTCCTCGAACACCCGCTCACGCAGGCCGTAGGTGAAGAGCATGGCCGCCAGCTCGAAGTCCTTGGCGGCGTCACGCGCCGGTCCGGCGAACCACTTCGCCACGCGCTGCCGTCCGGAGGCGCTCAGCTTGTCGACCGCCTCCGTCAAGTCCGCGCCACTGGCCAGCCGCCGGGCCAGCTCCACGAGATCGGCCATGGAGGAGTCGGCGGTCAGCAGGGCGGCGGCCTCCGCGACAACCTCGGGAGGCACGCCGTAGGCGGTCAGCACGGCCTCGGCCGCCGGACGCTCCCAGCGGGCGCACCACATCGGCGGGGGTGAGGAGAGCGATCCCGTGATCACTAGGTGGGCGTCCGCCTGCTTGATCCGCGTCTCCAGGGCGCGCACGTGGAAGTCGGTGACCTCGCGGTCGAGCCGGGCACCGGCCCAGCCGCACAGCAGGTAGCCGTATCCCTGCCGATAGTCGCGCCCCGCCAGTTCCTCCAGCGTGTACGAAGGGGCAAGCTCGATGAGGTGCTCAGCGAGGCCGTGCAGCAGGTTGATGGCGCCCGTACGCCGCCCGGTCCCCTGCGGTCCGGTGAGCGCGACGACTCTGGAGGCGACGAGGGTCTCGCGCGCCTCGGCGTAGCAACCCGGCGCCACGTAGGACCGGGTCACCCGGGTGATCTCCTCCACGGAGATCGGGCCGGAGCCGCGCCGCCTGGCGCGGCCGCCGCCGGAGTTGTCGACGCCGAAAACGGCGCCCTCCACCTCGCGGAAGAAGTTGTTGATGACCGTCTGGCCCTGGTTGAGCTGGCGCACGTTCTCCGCGGAGAGGTCCTGCTCCGGCTCCTCGACCGGCTCCAGTGGCTCCTCGGCCTGGGCCGGCTCCGCCGTCTCCATCAGTTCTTGAACCCGAAGACGGCGTTCTCCGCGAAGACCGGCCCGCGGAAGTTCTGGACCACGATCTTCTCCGCCACGAACCGCTGCAACAGCGGCTCGGCGTCGGCGTCGGCCTCCGTGAGCAGTTCGAGGCTCTCCACCAGCTCCTCACGCGAAGCCGGGTCCTCCTGCTCGCCCCTGCGCTTGCGGAAGGCGCGGAGCCGGTCCAGCAGGGACTTGGTCGCCGCGACCATGCCCTCGGTGCCGTAGGCGCCCACGCGCTCCAGCCCGCCGGCCGCGATGATCGGCCAGAGCGTCTCGGCCGTCTCGGCAATCGTCGAATTCACGTTCTTCTTCCCTTCGTCGAGGTGGTGGCGGCTCGCCCGGCGGCCCAGGACGCGGATCCAGGCGATCTCCTCGCCTTCCTTCGTCCGAGCCAGGGCGGGGGTGAAATCGTCCGGCTCGTGGGCGGTGTGGCCCTGCCGTACGGTGTCTTCGAAGACCCGCTCGGACAGGACGAGGACCAGATCGGCCTCCGGCGCCGAGGCGAGTGCCGCGCGGGCGGCATCGCTGTCGGCGAGGCGGCAGGCGGTCACCACCGCCTGCCCGGCGAAGCCGTTGGCGCTGGGCATCGAGGCTCCGTGGTGGACGGCGAGGCGCAACCGCAGCCGGGCCTCGTCGCGGAGGTCGGCGTTGTGCCGGCGCAACGCGGTGGCCAGCTTGTGCACGAAGTCGTCGAGCACCGCGGGCTCGTGCTCGTGCGGCGGGAGGATGGCCAGTTCGCCGTCGCCCGACCCCTGGCGGGCCCACGCCTCCCGGTCGAGACCCGCCCCCGCAGCGGCCTCGGTCAGGACTTTGATCAAGCCTGCCTGGATCGCCTCGTGCCGCTGGTCCGTTCCGCTGCCGTAGCCCTTGGCGTCCACGGCCAGGATCAGGCCGCGGCGGAAACCGGCATTCGACACTTCGCCCTCCCAGGTAATCGTCCGTGCGGCAGCAAGCTTGCAGGAAGCTCGGCCGCAGAAAGTCGTACTAGTACGGAATCTGATGATTTACCGGTCGGGACGGCAATCTTTGCCCCAGAAATCCGACAATCCATCTACATCGGTAACAAAAAGCCGCCGGTACCCGGATCGCACAAGTCCGGCCTTCTTCAGCTCCTGCACCGCCTTGCCGACGGCGTCCTCCCCGGCACCGATCAGCCGGCCCAGCTCCAGCTGGGTGAGATCGACACCGGTGTCCCTGCCCTGAGGCCGTTCCTGCCCGTAACGCTCGGCCAGCTCGCCGAGCGCCCGCGCCAGCCGAGCTGGCACGCCGTATCCCGCCGTGTCCAGCCTGCGGTTGTTGGCCCAGTCGAGCTGGTCGGCCACCATGCGGAGCACCGCGTTCCAAGCCTCCGGCCACCGGGTCAGGTAAGCGCGGAACGCCTCGGCGGAGATGACCGTGGCCAGCACCGGCGAGCAGGCGGCGACCGTCGCCACACGCGGGGTGCCGCGCAGCGCGGCCAGCTCGCCGACCACGTCGCCGCTCACCCGGATGCCCAGCAGCGCCTCGGCGCCGTTCTCCAGGTAGGCCCAGACCTTGACGCACGCGGTGGAACCGGTGCGGGAGCGCAGCAGGTACACCTCGTCGCGGAGCCGGTCACCCTGATGGATGAGGGTGTCTCCCGGCTCGAAAGACCGGGGCGAACCGAGCGAAAGAAGATCCTCTCTCGCGGATTCCCCCAGTCGTGACATGAATGTGCCCGCTGGCCACCATTCCGGCATTTATCACCCTGAGATGGGACAACAACCGAAATATCAAAACAAGGTCTGTCACTGTACACATCACGCCGATGAAACGTCCATCAAACTCGGGAAAGAAACTCATCTTTGGGCTAGGTGCATGTGCTCCCTTCGGCTGACCCGCGGATAGTCCTCGCGAATGATCCTCTTTGCGATGTATCGCCCTAATCTGGCCGCATGAGGGCTTCTTTCGCGCTGGTGTTGCTGGCGCTCGTGGCCGCGCTGACCGTCTGGGACGTCGCGCCGCCGGCGCCCGCGGGGGCCGAAGCCGCCGGGTTCAGCGCCGAGCGGGCCTTCCGGCACGTCGAGGCGGTCGCGAAGGCGCCGCGGCCGACCGGGTCGGCGGAGAACGACCGGGTCCGTGAGCACCTGCTGGCCGAGCTGCGCGAGCTGGGCTTCGAGACGCGGGTGCACGAGGCGGTGGGCAAGTTCCCGCGCGAGCTGGCCGACGACGTGATCCCGCTGGCGCGGACGCGCAACATCATCGCGGTACGGCCCGGCACGGCGCCCACCGGCAAGGTGGTGCTGGCCGGGCACTACGACTCGGTGCACGCCGGGCCGGGCGCGGCCGACGACGGCATCGCGGTGGCGACGATGCTGGAGACCGCGTCGCGGCTGCCGCGCGCGCTCAAGAACGACCTCGTGCTGCTGTTCACCGACGGCGAGGAGGTCGGCCTGCTGGGCGCCGAGGCGCTCACCCGCGAGCGGGCGCTGGGCGACGGGCCCGTGGTGGTGGTCAACAACGAGGCGCGCGGGGTCACCGGGCCGGTGCTCACCTTCCGCGCCTCGGCGGGGAGCGCGCCGCTGATGAGCCTGTACGGCTCCGCCGTACCGCATCCCGCGGCCGACTCCGGCTTCGCGGCGATCATGAAGATGCTGCCGAACGACACCGACTTCACCGCCTTCACCCAGGCGAACTGGCTGGCCCTCGACTCGGCGATCGTCGGAGGCGGCGCGTACTACCACACGCCCCTCGACGACCCCGCGCACCTCGACCGCGGCAGCCTGCAGCAGATGGGCGAGAACACCCTCGCGCTGGCCACCGCGCTCGGCGCGGCGGATCTGGCGACGTTGCGCAACGGCCAGGAACTCGTCTACTTCAACGTCCCCGGCCTGTTCGTGCGCTACCCGGCCTGGCTGGAGCTGCCCGTGGCGCTCCTCGGCCTGGTCGCGGCCGGGCTGCTGGTCGTCGTGCTCCGGCGGCGGGCGCTGCTCAGCCTGCCGGCCACCGCCGCCGCGGCCGGGCTGGCGCTGCTGCCGGTCGCGGGGGCGGCCGGGCTGGCCGCCGGGTTCATGCCGCTGCTGGAGCTCATCCGGCCCGAGTACGCGGGCATGCTGCTGGGCGACCCCTACCGGCCCGGCCTGTACCAGGCGGCGCTGCTGGTCGCCACGGCGGCGCTGGTGGCCGGCTGGTTCGTGCTCCTGCGCGGACGGCGGCTGACCGCAGCGGCGCTGGGCGCGGGCGGTGTCGTCGTCGTGGCCCTGCTCGGCGTGCTCTCGGCGCTCTTCCTGCCGGGCGGCTCCCACCCCTACGCCTGGCCGGCGCTGGCCGCGGCGCTCGGCTGGCTGGCCGCGCTCCGCCTCGACCGGACATCTGGAGCCCTTCCCTCAAGCTGGCCCGCGGTGGCCGCGCTGACCCTGGGCCTGGCTCCGGGGGCTGTGCTGCTGGTCGGCTCGGCGCTCAGCGGTCTCGGACTCGGGCTGGTGATGGGCGGCCTGGTCGCGGCGCCCACCTTCGCGCTCTTCCTGCTGCTGGTCACGCCTCTGATGGCCACCGCGCGCTGGCCGGTGCCGGCGCTCGCGGCGGTGGTCGCGCTCGCCCTGACCGGCGGCGGGCTCGCGGTGGACCGCTTCGACGTCGCCCACCCGAGGCAGCAGCATCTCGCCTACGCCCTCGACACCGCCACCGGCAAGGCGGCGTGGAGCGTGCCGCCGGCCGAGGGCGTCGCGGGCGGGCCGGTCGACGCCGAGCACTTCTTCGGCCGCGACACCCCGGCCATCGCCGCGCCGCCCGCTCCGCTGGCGGCTCCGGAGATCAAGGTGCTCGCCGACGAGAGCGCCGCGGCCGGCCGTACCGTGCGGGTACGGCTCAGCGGCCGCAACGAGATCGGCCTGGAGGTGACCGGCGGCGCGGAGTTCACCGTCGGGGGCATCCGGGTCGGCCGGGCTCGCGGGGTCGCCTTCCTCAACCCGCCCCCCGAGGGCGTGGAGGTCACCCTGGTGCTCAAGCCGGGGCCGGCCAAGGTGCGGGCCTTCTCCCAGGGGTTCGACCTGAGCGTGGTGCCGGGCTATCGGCCCGCGCCCGACCTGGTCAACCTGCACCCGTCCGCGACCGCCTTCCGGGACCAGTCGCTGTGACCCGCTTGACCTTGACACAGGCGTCAACGTTTACGTTGGAGGCATGCGGATCGGAGAGCTGGCCCGAAGGGCAGGGGTGAGCCCGCGCTCGCTCCGGTACTACGAGCAGCACGGCCTGCTCTCGGCCCGGCGCGGCGGCAACGGCTACCGGGAGTACACCGAAGAGGACGTCAAGCTCGTCACGGAGATCCGGGCGCTGCTGTCCATCGGGTTCACCCTGGAGGACACACGGCCCTTCGTCGACTGCCTGCGCGGCGGCCACCCCTCGGGCGGCTCCTGCGCGGAGTCGGTGGCGGTCTACCGGCGGAAGATCGCCGAGATCGACGACGAGATCCGCGCCCTGCTCCTTCGCCGCGCGGAGGTCTCCGCCCAGCTCGCAGCCAGTTGCACGAGGAGAATTTCATGATCACTCTGACCGCCGACAACTTCGAGGAGCAGGTGCTCCAGGCCGACAAGCCGGTGCTGGTCGACTTCTGGGCCGAGTGGTGCGGGCCGTGCCGGATGGTCGCGCCGGTGCTGGAGCAGATCGAGGCGGAGTACGGCCTGACCATCGGCAAGCTCAACTACGACGAGTACGGCGACATCGGCGCCCGTTACGGCGTGCTCGGGCTGCCCACGCTGTTGCTCTTCCAGAACGGCGAGCCGGTCAAGCAGATCGTCGGCGCCAAGCCCAAGCGCCTGCTCGTCCAGGAACTCGGCCTGGAGCACTAGTTCCGACAAACCAGACATATGGCATGATTTGCGGACGTGCTCCGCAAATCCCCCTTTCTGCTGGTCGGCATGCTGCTGCTCGCGAGTTGTGCGACCGCTCCTCCGGCCGCCTCCGGGCTCGCTCCCACGCCCACCCCGACGGCCGCTCCCGCCAAGGCCGCGGCCGCCACCGCCCCGCGGCAGCCCGGCCCCAGCGCGCCGCCCGCCTTCGACCAGGCGCGCGACCACAACCCGCTCAACAAGCTCAGCAAGGCCAAGACCCTGTCCTGCAGCGGCACCCCAGCCGTCAAGGTCCGCAAGTGGGACACCATGAAGCGCTACCTCACCGCGGTGAAGGGCTGCCTCGACCGGTTCTGGAAGCGCGAGTTCGCCCGTGCCGGGCTCCGCTACACCCCGCCCGGCGCCACCTTCGTCCGCAAGGCCCCGGCGCGCTTCTGCGGGCTGGAGTGGGGCAAGAACGCCGGCGGCATGTACTGCGACCTGGCCGGGCTCAAGGAGGACAAGCGCTTCACCGTCGTCGTGCGCCCCGACGACGTCTGGCCCGAGATGCGGATCGACCTGGCCATCCTGACCGCCCACGAGTACGGTCACCACGTCCAGAAGATGTCCGGCTACATGAGCTACATCGACAAGGCCTTCTGGCAGGCCGACAAGAAGGGCCGCAAGGCGGCCGACCTGGTCAACCGGCGTTCGGAGCTGCAGACCGAGTGCTTCGCCGGGGTCGCGCTCGGCGCGCTCTACGACTCCATGTTCCCCTCCCGCGCGCCCTGGGACGACTACCGCGCCTACACCGCCCGCTGGGACCAGGAAGCCTCCTGGGACCGCAGCCACGGCCTGCCCCGCACCCAGGTGACCTGGATGGAACGCGGCTGGAAGGCCGGCACCACCGGCGCGTGCGACACCTGGCACGCCAAGTCCTCCGCGGTGAAGTAGGACCTGTTCCGCACTGGCTTGTGCCTTCCTCAGCGACGGGGCTATTACACGATTACACATTGGCGTTAAGGTTTTGATCACCGTCTCCCGGAGGAGCTCCGATGATCGTCGAGTACATCCGCTACCGCCTCCCCGACGAACTCTCGGCGGAGTTCGAGCAGGCCTACGGCAGAGCCTCCCGCCTGCTCGCGCAAGCGCCCCAGTGCGTCGACTACGAACTCAGCCGCTGCGTGGACGAGCCCGCCTGCTACACCCTGCGGATCACCTGGACCTCGGCCCAGGACCACCTCGAAGGATTCAGGCGCGGCGAGCTGTTCCCCGCCTTCCTGGCGGAGATCCGCCCGTACATCGGGATGATCGAGGAGATGCGCCACTACAAGCCGACCGCGGTGCGCGGCGCCGGCGGCTCCGTCCCCACCCTGTACGAGTGGCTGGGCGGCACCGAGGCCCTGGAACGGCTCACCGAACGCTTCTACGAAAAGGTCATGGCCGACGAGCTCATCGGGCCGCTGTTCGCGCACATGGACTCGGACCACCCCCGATACGTGGCCATGTGGCTGGCGGAGGTCTTCGGCGGCCCGGCGCGCTACACCGGCGAGCGCGGCGGCTACCCGCACATGCTGCGCATGCACCTCGGCAAGGCGATCACCGAGGCCCACCGCCGCCGCTGGGTGAGCCTGCTGGCCGACGCCGCCGACGCGGTCGGCCTGCCGGACGACCCGGAGTTCCGCGCCGCGTTCATGGGCTACATCGAATGGGGCACCCGGCTCGCCCTCGCCAACTCCCAGCCCGGCGCCACCCCAGTGGACCAGGCCCCGGTACCCCGGTGGGGCTGGGGAATCGCCCCGCCCTACAAACCGAGTAGCTGAGAACCCCGCATGGCGAGCAAGCGGCGTCCGTCCCGGACGGCCGCGAAACAGGGCGGATCCGGCGCTGATCGTTATCCTGGTGGCGTGAGCTCCGGCGATGATCTCCGCACGGCCGACACCCAAGTCTCCGTCGTCTCGGCAGCTCGTGCTCAGGACTTGGCACCCGTGGCAGACATCCGAGCTGCCGACACGCAGATCTCCGGTTCCTCGCCGGTCAGAGAACCGGCCGTTCCTCCGCCGACGACGGGTCGGCCAGCCGTATGGTGTGGCCGAGGGACCATGATCGCGGGTGTCCTCCTCGGCCGTGCTCCTCGCACGCTGAGCTCCCACCGTGCGAAGGCCTGGGCCACCAGCAGCCGCCTGCGGCCACGGACGCCTACATGCTGGCTTGGGCTGAGGAGGCGCTCGGTTCGGCCGATCCCCCGGCGTGGCTGCCCGGGCCGGAACATGACGGCACCTGGTACGCGGCCCTGCCTGACAGAAAACCCTAAGATGCGCTGGCCTCGGTGAGGGTGTAGGTCATCATGGCCGCCCAAGAGCCGCGTCCGACGGGGACCTCGCAGTCCAAAGAAGAGCGCTTAGCCCGGTACGAACACATTCGTCCCAGAATCGACAGGCTTTCTCCTGCTCCGCCACAATGAGCGACGATCTTCACCCCCCTCACCGGACAGGACATGAAAGCTCTCATCGCCACCGTGGCTCTCGCCACCGCCCTCCCCGGCACCGCCCACGCCTCCGCCGCCCCCGACCCGGTGGCCACCGTGCGCGCCCTGCTGGCCCGCAGCGCCGGAGTCACGATCGAGTTCCTGGGTGGCGCCCAGACCGACCTGTTCTGGCAGAACGACTCCCCCCGTCAGCAGATCACCGGCGGCCTCGGTTTCCGAGGCACCGGCAAGCTCAAGCTCAGCCCCACCGGAGTCACGGCCTCCGAGATCACCCGCATCGTGGACCTGGAGGGCGAAGTCCTCATGCAGCAGGAGGCCGACAAGGGCGACGCTTACTGGGCCGGTCTGCTCGCATCCGCCGGGACGACCCGCATGATCAGCACGAAGGGCTGGCTCTACCACCTGCTGCCCAAGACCCGCTCCTGGCTTCGCACCGGGCGCGCCAGCGGGGCCGCCGCGGCGTACGGCGACCAGATCATCAACGTGCTGGAACCCGCCACCCTGGCCAAGCTGATCGCTACCGCTGACCGCTTCAACGTCACCCCGTGGATCAAGGACCGCGCCACCGGCCGCCGCAAGCGCATCTACACCCACAGCGGAACCATCACCTTCAAGGAGCTGTACCGGATCTCCCCCACCTTCCGCGAGGCGGCGGGTACCCCGAACGTCGGCGCCGACGAGATCTGGTGGCAGTACCTGTACGACGACCGCGGCCTGCCGGACCGGCTCGCCTGGCACTTCACCACGACCACCAAGACCAAGGGCCTGGGCGACGACCGCATCCGCTCGATCCGAGCGGTCACCCGGTTCTGGGACTGGCAGGCCAAGGTCGCCATCACCGCCCCCGTCGCGAAGCCCGGCCGGGCACCCGCCGTTGACGAGATGACCGACATCCTGCGCGCGGGCGCCCGCCCCGCTGACACTGACTGACGGCTCGTCCCGCACCGACGCCGGGATGGCTGGCACGAGCGGCCAGCCACTCGCCGGCGAAAGGGCTTGCCCGGCATTCCACGTCTGAGGTGCACGCCGCCCCCTACCGCATGCTCGCCGTACTTCCCGGAACCTCCCACCGTCACCCGGCCAAGGCCGCGGGCGATGCCGTACGGCTCGCGCGTCTGCGGGATCTGCTCAGCTCAGCGTGACGTTCGCGGTCGTTCCAGCCGTGGGAGCGGTGAGCGGTTCGAGGTGACGGGCCAGCTCGGCGGGGTGGGTGAGCTGCGGGTAGTGCCCAGCGCCGGCGAGCTCGGTCATCGGGTGGTCGACGTCCATGGTCAGAGGGTCGGCCGAGCCCACGAGGATCTCCACCGGGACGATCACGCGCCGCAGCAGCGACAGTGTCGCCTCACGCTCAGTGAAGGAGGCGCGCATCGCGGCGATCACCCGGCCCGCCGCCCCCGGACGGCGCAGGTCCGCTGCGGCGCTCGCCACCTCCGGTCCCTCGGGAAGGCCGAGCGTGGCGGCCAGGCGGGCCGCGGACATGCGACGCAGCATGGGTACGGCCAGGCGCGAGCGGGTGAGCCACGGGCTCGGCGCCTGCAGGAAGGCGGGGGCGACGAGGACGAGCTTGCTGATGCGGTCGGGATGCTCGACGGCGAAGCGGAGCGCCGGCCCCGCGGCCGCCGAGTGGGCGACCAGCGCGGGCCGGGTCCGGACCGGGGCCATCAGGTCGGCGAGCCACTCATGCGTCGGCTGGTCCGTGGCGGCCGAGCGGCCCAGGCCGGGGAGGTCGGCCGCCAGGATCGGGCCGGACAGGTGAGCGGCCACCGGCGCCCACAGGTCGGCGTTCATCGGCAGCCCGTGCAGCAGGACCTGCGCGGGCCGGTGTGCCTCGCCCATCGTCCACGTGCGGTCGCGGAAGCCGTACGGGCTCAGCCACGGCTGCGCGGCGCCGAAGCGGCCGGCCACCAGGTCGTTAGTCCAGGCGCGCAGGGCTTGGCCGGCCGGGGGCATCCGCAGACCGGTCCTGGCGGCGAGCGCGCGAGCCGTACCCGTCGGATAGCGATCGGCCGACAGGAACGACAGCGTCTCAGGGTCGGCCCCGGTGATCTTCCTGGGCAGCCGGCGCAGCAGGCCGAGCGGGATGGTACGGCGAGGCGCCCGCACGCCCAGGTGAGCGGCGACCGTGCCGACGAGCTCGGGCAGCGGCGGCGTCGACTCGTCGAGCACCCAGTAGTCCTCCACCTCGGGCGAGGCCGGGATCTCCGCCAGGAACCGCGAGAAGTAGCCGGTCGTCACGATCGGCACGACGACGTCGGGGCCGCCCGGAAGCGCGGGCAGCCGCCCGTTCCACAGATCCCGCACGAGCGAGCCCAGACCGATGTACTGGCCAGGACCGATCACCGAGCTGGGGTTGGCCATGCTCAGCGGGACCCCCAGCTCAGCGGCCCTGGCGCGCATCTCACGATCGCCCTCGGCCTTCGACGCCTCGTAGGCGCCCAGGTGGGCGTAGTCCGGGTGCACGTTGCTCACCCGGTAGCCGCTGACGTGCACGAGCCTGCGTAGTTCCGGCAGGGTCGCGGCCCATTCCAGGACGTTGAGCGCGCCGGTCACGTTGGCCGCCCGTGCCTCCTCCACGCTGAGGCCGAACGCGTAGCGGCCCGCGGTGTTGTAGACGTCACGCACCTGGGGCAGACCCGACAGCGGCCGGGTGATGTCGGCCGTGACGACCGTCAGGCCGCTGGTGTCGACGTTCTGCGCGTGCAGCCAGGGGGTGAGGGTGTCCTTGCGTACGGCTGCCGCCACCCGCTGTCCCTTGGCCAGCAGTTCGACGACCAGGGAGCGGCCGAGGAAACCCGTCGCTCCGAAAACCATCGCATCCATGAGGAATCCTCCGAATAGATCGGTCTACATATTTTCAGGTCAGAAAGAAGGCCCGCCTCCAGCGGCGGGCCCGTCTAGCGGAGCAAAGCGGCGAGCTGACCGGCGACCTGCTCCAGCGGTCGCCTGCTGCGGTGTGCCTTGGCGAGCAATAGCGCTCCCTCGATCAGGGCCAGGACGGTGACCGCGAGGTCGTCGGCGTCCGCCCGCTCCGAGAGCCGTTCACGCAGGGCGGCCGCCCATGAGGTGTACACCTCCGAGCAGGCCTGGTGCAGCGGGTCGCTGGTAGCTGCCATCTCCAGCGCCACCGTGGCCACCGGGCACCCCTTGTGCCAGCCCGATTCCTCCAGCCGGTCACCCAGATGCCGCAGGATCCCCTCGACGAACTCCGCCATGGACGCGCTGGACCCGGCCAGCTCCTCGAAGGCGTCGCCGACCGCCTGGCCGGCCCGCCGGATCGACTCGCCGACGAGCTGGTCCTTGCCCTCGGGGAAGTGGAAGTACAACGAGCCGCGTGGTGCGCCGCTGGTCGCGATCACCTGGTTCAGCCCTGCGGCGGCGTACCCTCCGGACTCGACCAGATCCAGTGTCGCGTCCAGGATCCGGTTCCGCGTCTCCATGCCCTTCTGCCCCATGGCCTGAGAATAGACCGGTCTACATATTTCTGGCAACCGCCCCGATCACGTCAGGGAGTTGCCGCGAAGCGTGCGGCGATCGTCCGGGCTGCCTCGTCGACCGCTCGCGCCTGCTCTTCCTCGGTGATCGACCACGTGCCGTGCATGAGCCGCGGCCAGAAGATCGCGGACGCGATCATGCCGAGGAACTGCGCGGACGCCAGATCCGGATCAGCGATGTCGGCGCTTCCCGCGGTGTGCGCCTCCCGAAGATAGCGCCCCAGTGCCTGCAGTACAGGCAGCGCGCCGAAGTCGAAGGTCCGCTCGCGCAGCTCGGGGAAGTGGGGCGATTCGGCGATCACGGTCCGCATCAGGGCGACCATGCGAGGACGGGTCACCAGCTCCGCATATGCGCGACCCAGCACCACCAGGCCCGCGTGGAGGTCGCCGGTCGGGATCTCGACCGGCTCCGGAGTCGGCGATCCGCCGGCCGCGAGCACCGTCGCCTCGAAGAGCTCGGCCTTGGTCGGGAACTGCTTGAAGAGCGTCGCCTTGGACACCCCTGCGCGCTCGGCGACCCGTGCCAGAGGCGTGCGGTCGTACCCGAACTCCAGGAAGAGCTGCGCGGCGGCGCCGAGGATCGCCTCACGGTTGGTCGCGGCCACCTCACGGTGGTACGAGGAGCGTCCACGTGTCATCCGGCCAGTGTCTCATAGAGGTGAGTTCATTGACTCACCATGACGCGCACGTCTACGGTGATAGAGGTGAGTCGCTTGACTCACCTCTACGAGTCAGGAGCGGCCATGGCTACTGTGATCGTCCACGCGACCATCACCCTCGACGGATTCCTGGCGAAGGAGGACGGCGGGGTCGACTGGATGTTCGGCCGGCCTTCTGCCCCCGAGGACGACGCCGTCGTCGAGGCGGTGATGAGCCGGATCGGCGCGGTGGTCGGCGGCGCGAACAAGACCCAGACCATCGAGGACGGCGAGATCCCGTACGGCGGCATGCTGAAGGTTCCCGTCTACCTGATGACCCACAGCCCCCATGAGCCGATCGAGCGCGACGGCACCACGTACACCTTCGTCGTCGACGACATCGCCGAGGCCGTCAGGCTGGCCACGCAAGCGGCCGGGGACCGCTGGGTCAGCCTGCTCGGCGGAAGCATCGCACGACAGTGCCTGCGGCTCGGTCTCGTCGACGAGCTCCACCTGGACGTCGCGCCGGTCCTGCTCGGCGACGGCATCTCGCTGTTCGCCGGCCTTGGTCGGCACATCGAGCTCGAGCGCCTCGAAACGTCGGCCTTCGCGAGCGAGGCCCACCTTCGCTACCGGGTCCTCCGTTAGCCAGAGGCCCGTCCAGCGGTGCGAGCCGCCGGGTTACGGGCGTGCACGACCGGCTGCGAGCACCCGCTCGAGCCACTTGGCCCGCGCCTCACGCGTCCGGATCGACACCGCCGCCTCGGGCGCGAAATTCTCGTAGCCGTGTAGCCGCCGGGCCAGACGTGCAGCTCTGTGGATACGCCGCCGGCGAGCAACGTCGACGCGTAGGCGATGGCCGCGTCACGGAACACCCCGCATCCGCCGACGTCGATGAAGGTCTGAGGCAGCCCTCGCAGGTCGTCGGCACGAGCCGGGGACTCGTAGATGCTCACCTCCCGCTCTTCGTTCCCTTCGCCGAGGATCGCGTTCCACGCCTAGACGTTCGTCTCCCTCACCCAGGAGTCGATCGCTCCCCGCGCTGCGCTGAACTGCTGCGACGAGGTCGTCCGGTGACCGTCGTCGAGCTGCGGGCAGTTGAGCATCTGCCCCAGAAGCTACGGTCCCCCGTTGTCCCGGACGAGCAACCCGACGCCGGCGGCCAGACCTCCGCCTCCCGAGATCCCGGAGAGGATGATCCGAGACGGGTCGATCATGAACTCGTCAGCATGCGCGGCCAGATACACCAATGCCGAGTAGCACTCCATCGCCGCACGTGGCGCCCGCGCTTCCGGGGCGAGGGTGTACTCGGGGGTGACCAAGAACCCACTGCACGCGCTCCGGAACCGGCGTCGAATGGCGGGTCCCGAGGACCATCCCGCCCCCGTGGATGTCGTAGAGCGCGGGAAGGGTGCGGTTCTCCGAGCCCCGAGGACGAAGGATCCCCAGGGTGACGTCGCCCTCGCGAGTCGGTACGGTGCGGTCCTCGTACGTCAGATCGAACCGGTCGAAGAGCGCACGCAGGCCGCGATCGCGTTCCTTCTCGGCGCCGGGAAGGGCGGACCGCCACTGGCGGAGGTCGTCGTCCGTGCGGATCCCCCCTTCCGCCCGACAGTCGGCGGGTGCGGCTGAAGGATTCCTGAACAGGATCGCCGCCGGGCCGGACCGCTGGACGGCGGTAGCTCCGCCAAGGCCCGCAGCTAGAGGGCCGTGACGACGGCTCTGCAGGTATTCGTGCCTACCGCCGCCCATCACGGGCTCGGGACCGGGCCAGGCGGAGCCGTCTTTGTCGGTCCCGGCCGCTAGCCTGCTCCGCATGGCGAAGACTGCTGCTGGATACCGCTGCACCGAGTGCGGCTGGCGCACACTGAAGTGGGTCGGCCGGTGCGGTGAGTGCCAGGCGTGGGGCACGGTCGACGAGGAGGGCGCCGCCAAGGGCGTCCGCGTCGTGCAAGGCGGCGCCACGAGCGCCCCCGCGATCCCGATCGGCCAGGTCAAGGCGGACGTCGCCATCGCCCGCACCACCGGCATCGGCGAGCTCGACCGCGTGCTCGGCGGCGGCATGGTGCCGGGCGCGGTGGTCCTGCTGGCCGGCGAGCCGGGCATCGGCAAGTCCACCCTGCTCCTGGAGGCCGCGGCCAAGCTCGCCGAGCGCGAGACGGTGCTCTACGTGACCGGCGAGGAGTCCTCCTCCCAGGTCCGGCTGCGCGCCGACCGCATCGGCGCGATCCGCGACCGGCTCTTCCTGGCCGCCGAGACCGAGCTGGCGGCGCTGGTCAGCCACGTGGAAAAGGTGCAGCCGCGCTTCCTGGTCGTCGACTCGGTGCAGACCATCGGCACCTCGCAGGCCACCGGCGTGCCCGGCGGCGTCACGCAGGTGCGCGAGGTGGCCGCCAACCTGGTACGGCTGGCCAAGGAACGCGACATGTCCACGGTGATCGTCGGCCACGTCACCAAGGAAGGCTCGATCGCCGGTCCCCGCACGCTGGAGCACCTCGTCGACGTGGTGCTCAACTTCGAGGGCGACCGCCACTCCCGGCTGCGCCTGGTGCGCGCGGTGAAGAACCGCTTCGGCCCGACCGACGAGGTCGGCTGCTTCGACCTGCACGAGCGCGGCATCGAGGGGATCAGCGACCCCACCGGCCTGTTCGTCTCCCACCGCAGCAAGCCCGTGCCCGGCACCTGCGTCACAGTCACCGTCGAGGGCACCCGCCCGCTGCCGGCCGAGGTCCAGGCGCTCGTCGCCCGCACCGAGGCCCAGCAGCCGCGCCGTACCAGCGCCGGGCTCGACCCCTACCGCGTGCAGCTCATCCTCGCCGTGCTCGAACGCCGGCTCAACGCCCGGCTGGGCGGCAGCGACGTCTTCACCGCCACCGTGGGCGGCATCAAGCTCACCGATCCCGCGATCGACCTGGCGGTCATGCTCGCCGTGGCCAGTGCCGCCGGCGACAAGGCCCTGCCCGCCGGGCTGATCGCCCTGGGCGAGGTCGGCCTGGCCGGCGAGCTGCGCCCGGTGCGTGACGTGCGGCGCCGGCTGACCGAGGCCTCGCGGCTCGGCTTCACCCGGGCGCTGGTGCCCAAGGGCTCCCTGGAGGAGGGCGGCCGGCGGGGCGCTCCCGGGCGGCAACGCACCCTCGTGCCGGTCGGCCCGACCCAGTTCGCGCCCGGTTTCGAGGTCGTCGAGGCCGAGAACGTGTGGGACGCGCTCACCCACGTCACCTGACCTCTCCACAGCCCCGCCAGACCCGCTCGACCCGCGAAAACAGTGCCGCCACACCAGTGAAGTGCGGGAGGCCCGCCCCCAGGTGGCAGGTCCCCGCTAAGCTGAGGATGGAACAGAGCGACACGGGGGCCATGTGGCGACACTTGATGACCGCCGTCGCGAAGTCCTGGCAGCCCTGGCTCCGGGCACGCAACTGCGCGACGGTCTGGAGCGAATCCTGCGCGGGCACACCGGCGGGCTGATCGTCCTGGGCTACGACAGCGTGGTGGAAGAGATCTGCAGCGGCGGCTTCCAGCTTGACGTGGGCTTCTCCGCCACCGGGCTGCGCGAGCTGGCCAAGATGGACGGCGCCATCGTGCTGCGCTCCGGCGACTACCAGGTGGTGCGCGCCGCCGTACACCTCGTGCCCGATCCGTCCATCCCGACCGACGAGTCCGGCACCCGCCACCGCACCGCCCAGCGGGTCGCGCGGCAGACCGGTTACCCGGTCATCGCGATCAGCAAGTCGATGCGGATCATCGCCCTCTACCTCGACGGCATCCGTTACGTGCTGGAGGAGTCGGCGGCGATCCTGTCCAAGGCCAACCAGGCCCTGGCCACCCTCGAACGCTACAAGCACCGCCTCGACGAGGTCTCCGGCACGTTGTCCGCGCTGGAGATCGAGGATCTGGTCACCGTACGGGACGTCTCGGCCGTGGCCCAGCGGCTGGAGATGGTCCGCCGCATCGCCGACGAGATCGAGGGCTACGTCGTCGAGCTCGGCACCGACGGCCGGCTGCTGTCCCTGCAGCTCGACGAGCTGGTCGCCGGCGTCGACTCCGAGCGCGAGCTCGTCGTCCGCGACTACCTGCCGTCGGGCTCCGGGCGGCGGCAGAAGAGCTTCGCCCAGTCGCTGCACGACATGGACCAGCTCTCTCCCAGCGACTTGCTCGACCTGGCCGCCGTCGCGACCGTGCTGGGCTATGCGGGTAACGAGGCCCTCGACAGCCCGGTCAGCCCGCGTGGTTTCCGCCTGCTGGCCAAGGTCCCGCGCCTGCCCGGCACGGTCGTCGACCGGCTGGTGGACCACTTCGGCGGGCTGCAGAAGCTCCTGGCCGCCAGCATCGACGACCTCCAGGCCGTGGGGGGCGTGGGCGAGTCCCGGGCGCGCAGCGTGCGAGAGGGCCTGTCACGGCTGGCCGAATCGTCCATCCTCGAACGCTACGTCTAACCCTCGCTACCGCAGGTGGAAGACCGACTTCCGGCTGCGCATCTCCCCCGTGTCCACCACCGCGACGTAGGTCCCGGGCAGCGCCACCGGCTGCTTGCCGCCGCAGCTCTCCCCCGACCTGCGCCGGTCCCAGTCCACCGTCTTGACGTACGGCACGCCGCGCTCCAGCCGCTCGACCTGCTCGCCGGAGCCGGCCACACAGTCCGAGGTCGACCAGATCCGGTCAGCCCCGGAGGTGATCCGGAACTCGATGGCCCGCGGCCCGACATCGAAGGTGCACATGACCGGGCCGGTGTTCACCAGCGTGTAGACGAACCCGGGCCGGGCGTCCCCGGTGTAGACCTCCTGGCGGCCCTGCAACGAGAGCACCAGATCCTTGCGGTCACACGGCTGGCCGGGACGGCGCGGCCGCGCGGCGGCGGGCTTCACCGAAGGCTTGGTGACGGTGGGTGACGGCGTCGGCGACGGCGTGATCGACGGCAGGCCCGCCAGCACGGGGTCCGCGCTCGGCGAGGCACTGGCCGAGGCGCCGCTCGCGGTCGGGCTCTTCGGCCCCTCTGACCCGCCGGAACACGCCCAGGCCACGACGGCGACCACCACGAGGACGCCCACCAGCAGGGTCATGCGCCGCCGCCAGTAGACGTCTCCACCATCGCCACGCAACGTGTCCGGCTCCATACGCACAGCATGGATCACATCCCGGCTCGCCCGCCCGGCGACCCGCCGTAGTCTTTACTCGTGCCCGACCTGCAGACCCCCATCCTCGACTGGTACGCGGCGAATGCCCGGGATCTTCCGTGGCGGCAGCCCGACGCCTCCCCGTGGGGCATCCTGGTCAGCGAGATCATGCTCCAGCAGACGCCGGTCGCCCGCGTGCTGCCGATCTGGCTGGAGTGGATGGAGCGCTGGCCGTACCCCAAGGACCTGGCCGCCGAGGCGCCCGGTGAGGCGGTCCGGCACTGGGGACGGCTGGGCTATCCGCGGCGGGCGCTGCGGCTGCACGCGTGCGCGGTGGCCATTACCGAGCAGCATGGCGGCGAGGTGCCCGACGACCACGCGACCCTGCTCGCCCTGCCGGGCATCGGGGAGTACACCGCGGCGGCCGTGGCCAGCTTCGCCTTCGGCGGGCGGCACGCGGTGCTCGACACCAACGTCCGCCGGGTCTTCGCGCGAGCCGTACGCTCCCAGGAGTACCCGCCCACCGCGACCTCCGCGGTCGAGCGGCGGCTGGCCGAGTCGTTGCTGCCCGAGGTGGGCGCGCCGACCTGGGGTGTGGCGGTGATGGAGCTGGGCGCCCTGGTCTGTACGGCACGCGCCCCGCGCTGCGCGGACTGCCCGATCGCCGACCGGTGCGCCTGGCGGCTGGCCGGCAAGCCCCCGCACGACGGGCCGCCGCGCAAGGGCCAGACCTACGACGGGACCGACCGGCAGTGCCGGGGACGGCTGCTGGCCGTCCTGCGTGGCGCGCACGGCCCGGTGCCGAAGGCCGCGCTGGACGTGACCTGGGAGGACGCGATCCAGCGCGAGCGCGCTCTCGACGGGTTGATCGCCGACGGGCTGGCGGAGGTGCTCGACGACGGCACCTACCGCCTGCCCGCCTGACCTTCCAAAACCCGGGGCTCAGGCGATCCAGGACGGGACGCCGAAGTCCTTGCCGTCCACCGAGGCCCGGGCGGTGCCGGGAGCGGTGCAGATGGCGGTGAAGCCCGCCTCCTCATCGGCCGTCAGGCGGCGCGTCACCCCGGCGGGCAACACCACGGTGTCCCCCGCGGTCACGGTCAGCGCCTGCTCCCCGAGCTGCACCGTCGCGCCACCGGCCAGGAAGGTCCAGATCTGCTCGGTGCTGATCTCGTGCAGCGGGCCCGAGGCGCCGGCCGGCACCTCGACCCGCCACAACGACAGCTCGGAGCCGCCCTGCGTGGGCGAGGCCAGGGTGGTCATGACGCCGGTGGCGGTTTCCGATCGACGGGTTTCCTGCTCGCGGACCAGCATGCCGTACTCCTAAGATAGACAAAGACATTGTCCTTTATAGTCAAACAGGTTGTCTATCATGTCAAGCGATCCCCCGGGATTCGAGCTGCCACTCCGTCTCTTCCTCGGATTCCGGATGCTCATCGACGAGCTCCACGCCGAGCTGGGCCGGCAGGGACATCCGGACCTGCGGCCCATGCACGGCTTCGTGCTGCAGGCGATCGGCGGGTCGGGCTGCACCGCGGTCGAGCTCGGACGCACCCTGGGCGTGTCGAAGCAGGCCGCGGGCAAGACGATCGAGACGCTGGAGCGGCTCGGCTACGTGGTGAGCGCGCGCGACCCGCAGGACAGCCGGAAGAAGATCGCCCGGATCAGCGAGCGAGGCTGGGACGCGTTGCGGCGCTCGGCGGAGATCTTCGACCGGCTCCGCGCGGGCTGGGCCGAGACCCTGGGCGAGGAGCGCCTGCGCGCGCTGGAGAGCGACCTGCGCAAGGTCACCCCCGCCGACCCCTGGCGCCTGGACGTCCCCGGCTGGTTCAGCACCTGACCGGGGACACGCAGGTCAGGCCGCGAGCTGCAGGCCGAGGCCGGTCAAGCTGGTGCGGGCCCAGTCGAGTTCCTCGGCCAGCATCGACACCAGCGCGCCCGGCCCCTTGGCCTTGAGCGGCACGGCCAGGTTGTGCGTCTCGACCTCGATGTGCGCGGTGCCGTTCACCGCGCCCGACAGGATCGCGTTGAGCGTGTCGTGCAGCACCGCCCCGGTGTCGGGCGATTCGTTGGTGTGGTTGTGCACGTGCCCCAGTTTGACCACAGGGGCTCCGGCCAGCGCCAGGCCACGCAGGGCCTCACCCGACTGCTCCGTGTCGCCACAGGCCAGATGGCAGGCGTCCAGGCATACACCCAGGTGGTCGGAGTCGATGTCGCCGACCCGCTCCAGCGCCTGCTCGGTGGTCTCCAGCACGCAGCCCGGCCACGGCTCGAAGCCGACGCGGATCGTCTTGCCGGTCACGCTGTAGATGCCGCGCAGCTCGCGGGCCAGCCGCTCCAGCCGGCGCGTGGCGATCGTGTGCAGGTCGGCCGGCCAGTCGCGCCGCCAGCCGATCGGGATGGTGGAGATGCTCCCGAACCGCACGTCCTCCGGCAGCAGGAACGCCAGGATCTTGGCCAGAGCCATCGTGTAGCGGTAGCGCTCCGGCTTGGCCCAGTCGGGACCCGGCACCTCCTGGTTGCGCCCGCCGGTGCCGTTCAGGCTCACGACCTCCAGCCCGCGCTCCTCCAGCGACCGGCGCAGCCGTACCAGCTCGATCCGGTCGGCGGTCAGGTGGTCGGCCACGCCGGGCGACAACCACAGCCCGATGCCCATCCGCTCCACGCCCAGCCGCTTGCGCACCGGCACCGCGTACCTGGTCAGGTGCGCGATCAGGTTCTCCAGGTCTTCCGCGGGGTGAACGCCGGCGTTGTAGGCCAGGTGAACGAGCGTTCCGTCCTCGTGACGCAGGCGCATCGAATTCCTCCACGGCTTTGACTGTTGACGTTCTCGCCCGCATCGAGCATCCCGGCTCGAGGGCGACCTTCGCGTCCGCCCTGGGTTGACTGCTTACTACTCCCCGGGGAGGACGCCCCACCATAGGCGCGTGCTCTTGTGAGACACTTGTCCGAGACTTGGCGGAGCTTGCTCTACGCAGTGTAGTACTACTTCCGGTGGCGAGATAGCCGATCCGGCCAACAATCTCAATCCCGTGCGCCCACGACCATCCGGGGATTTACCTAGCGACGTTCTGGGGCCTACTGTCCGCCTCTGTGTTCATCTATCTGACCGCAGCCGTCGTAGCTCTTTCCGGTACGGCCTCCGCTGACCCCATGGGCGACCTGAAGGACAACCCCCTGTTCCAGGGGTCCAAGCTCACCAACTCCTGCGCCAAGAAACTGGTCAAGGGCACCACCCGCGCCTCGTCCGAGAAGTACGTCACGGCTCTGGTCTCCTGCCTGGACAAGACCTGGCGGCCGCACCTCAAGCCCCTCTACCACGGCGACGTCCCGGGGCTGCGGATCGTCAAGGACGCCCAGTGCGCCAACTCCGACGAGAAAAGCTCCACCTCGCTCGCGCTGTTCTGCAAGGACCTGCAGGTCCAGGTCGAGTCCGACTGGATCAAGGCCCGCGACGACCACGCGGTCCTGCGGGAGGTGACCTGGGCCTACGGCCGGTTCGTGCAGCAGGCCGCCGGCATCACAAGGTCCTACCTGGAGTTCCCGTCCGACGACGCGGAGAACGTCTGGCGGCGCCCGGCCCTGCTGTCGGACTGCCTGGGCGCGGCTTTCATGAAGAGCGTGTGGACGGCCCAGAAGCGCAGCGGCAAGGAGTGGAAGGTAATGCTGACCGGGCTGAAGAAGGACGAGCTCACCAGGTCGGGCCTCTTCGGCAAGGCGGCCAGCCGCGTCCACTGGTACACCCAGGGCTTCAAGACCGGCAGCCCCGCCTCCTGCAACGTCTGGAAGGCGTCCAGCTCGAAGGTGGCATGAGAAAAGGCCCCCTGCCGGAGCAGGGGGCCTTCGCTCAGAACGAGCAGAACGGTCAGTTCTGCTGGATCGGCTCCGCGATCGAGGCCGCCGAGTCGGGGACCTGGGCCGGGGCCTGCTCGCCGGTGTAGACGAACTTGGCCTCCTCGCCCTCGCCCTCGATGGTCACCTTGATGACCTGGCCCGGACGGATCTCGCCGTACAGGATCTTCTCCGACAGCGAGTCCTCCAGCTCACGCTGGATGGTGCGGCGGAGCGGACGGGCGCCCATGACCGGGTCGTAACCACGGTCGGCCAGGAGCTGCTTGGCCTCGGGCGAGACCTCCAGACCCATGTCGCGGTCCTTCAACCGGTCCGACACCTGGGCGAGCATCAGATCGACGATCTGGATGATCTCCTTCGGCGTGAGCTGGTGGAAGACCACGATGTCGTCGACACGGTTGAGGAACTCGGGCCGGAAGTGCTGCTTGAGCTCCTCCTGGACCTTCGCCTTCATCCGCTCGTAGTTCGACTCGGAGTCGTTGGCCTTCGAGAACCCGACCCCGATGCCCTTGGAGATGTCCCGGGTGCCGAGGTTGGTGGTCATGATGATGACCGTGTTCTTGAAGTCCACCACGCGACCCTGGGCGTCGGTCAGGCGACCGTCCTCCAGGATCTGCAGCAGCGAGTTGAAGATGTCCGGGTGGGCCTTCTCGATCTCGTCGAAGAGGACCACGGAGAACGGCTTGCGCCGCACCTTCTCGGTGAGCTGGCCGCCCTCCTCGTACCCGACGTAGCCGGGCGGGGAGCCGAACAGCCTGGAGACGGTGTGCTTCTCCATGAACTCGGACATGTCCAGCGAGATCAGCGCGTCCTCGTCGCCGAAGAGGAACTCCGCCAGCGCCTTGGACAGCTCGGTCTTACCGACACCCGAGGGGCCGGCGAAGATGAACGAGCCACCCGGGCGACGCGGGTCCTTCAGACCGGCGCGGGTCCGGCGGATCGAACGGGACAGACCCTTGATGGCGTCGTCCTGGCCGATGATCCGCTTGTGCAGCTCGTCCTCCATGCGGAGCAGGCGCTGCGACTCCTCCTCGGTCAGCTTGAAGACCGGGATGCCGGTGGCGGTCGCGAGCACCTCGGCGATGAGCTCCTCGGTGACCTCGGCCACGACGTCCATGTCGCCGGCCTTCCACTCCCGCTCGCGGCGCTCGCGCTTGAGCTGGAGCTGCTTCTCCTGGTCGCGGAGGGCGGCGGCCTTCTCGAAGTCCTGCGCGTCGATCGCGGACTCCTTGTCCCGGCGGACCTTCGCGATCTTCTCGTCGTACTCGCGCAGGTCCGGCGGCGCGGTCATCCGGCGGATGCGCATCCGCGAACCGGCCTCGTCGATGAGGTCGATCGCCTTGTCCGGCAGGTACCGGTCGCTGATGTAGCGGTCGGCGAGCTGCGCGGCGGCGACCAGCGCGCCATCGGTGATGGACACGCGGTGGTGCGCCTCGTAGCGGTCGCGCAGGCCCTTGAGGATCTCGATCGTGTGGCTGAGCGAGGGCTCGGCCACCTGGATCGGCTGGAAGCGCCGCTCCAGGGCGGCGTCCTTCTCGAGGTACTTGCGGTACTCGTCCAGCGTGGTCGCACCGATGGTCTGCAGCTCGCCGCGGGCCAGCATCGGCTTGAGGATGCTGGCGGCGTCGATCGCGCCCTCGGCGGCGCCCGCGCCGACGAGCGTGTGCAGCTCGTCGATGAACAGGATGATGTCGCCGCGCGTGCGGATCTCCTTGAGCACCTTCTTCAGGCGCTCTTCGAAGTCACCGCGGTAACGGGAGCCCGCGACGAGAGCACCGAGGTCAAGCGTGTAGAGCTGCTTGTCCTTCAGCGTCTCGGGCACCTCACCCTTGACGATCTTCTGGGAGAGCCCCTCGACGACGGCGGTCTTGCCGACGCCGGGCTCGCCGATCAGAACCGGGTTGTTCTTGGTCCTCCGGGAGAGGACCTGCATGACCCGCTCGATCTCCTTCTCGCGGCCGATGACCGGGTCGAGCTTGCCCTCGCGGGCAGCCTGGGTCAGGTTTCGGCCGAACTGGTCGAGCACCAGGGAGGTCGACGGAGCGGACTCCTGCGGACCGCCGGCCGCGGCCGGCTCCTTGCCCTGGTAACCGTGGAGGAGCTGGATGACCTGCTGCCTCACGCGGTTGAGATCGGCTCCAAGCTTCACGAGCACCTGGGCCGCCACACCTTCACCCTCGCGGATGAGCCCGAGCAGGATGTGCTCGGTGCCGATGTAGTTGTGGCCCAGTTGCAAAGCCTCACGGAGCGACAGCTCGAGGACCTTCTTGGCCCGCGGGGTGAAAGGAATGTGCCCCGACGGAGCCGACTGGCCCTGGCCGATGATCTCCTCGACCTGCTGACGCACACCCTCGAGGCTGATGCCCAGGCTCTCCAGAGCCTTGGCGGCAACGCCCTCACCTTCGTGGATCAAACCAAGAAGAATGTGCTCAGTACCGATGTAGTTGTGGTTGAGCATCCTGGCCTCTTCTTGGGCCAAGACGACAACTCGCCTCGCTCGGTCGGTGAACCTCTCGAACATCTCGTCGCTCCTCACAGAGCGGTCAGCCAGGCCGGCAACTAGCCGGTCCCGTCATCCCGCATGCCAGCCCAGGCTTCCAGGTGCGCCCTCTGCCGCTCTATAGCAGAGAACGTTCCCCGAGAGCAGGGCGTTCACCCTCCATCCAACTACCATCTGAGGGTGGTGTGTTCCCGATACGCCGCAAGCGAACGATGTTTAGCTGGATCCGGAGAAACATCACGAGATCCACAGGCCGTGCCAGGCCTAATGTAGCGCGCCCGCCGATCGCCGACGGCGAACACCCGCCCCTCCCGTACCCGAGGGTACGGCAGAGCGGCACGGCGTGATCAAACACGCCGGAGAAACGTCCAATAAACCGGATCCACCCGCGATCATGCGCTTATGGCATCCGCCGGGGTTCTAGGCGATCGTCATAAGCGCATGGTCGTCCGCTAGTGAGCCCGCTCGTACTCGTCCACAATCGTCTTCGCGATGCGACCGCGCTCGCTGACGTTCAGTCCGCGGCTCTTGGCCCAGGCGCGAATCTCAGAGCTCTGCTCGCGGGTCATCTGACGGGAGCTCCCACGGCCGCCACGACGGCGTGCGACGCCGCTGCCCGACTTCCGCGCCGACTGCACGAAAGGCGACAGCGCGTCCCTCAGCTTCTTGGCGTTTCCCTCGCTGAGGTCAATCTCATAGGAGATGCCGTCAATAGCGAAGCCGACCGTCTCATTGGCCTCGCCTCCGTCGAGGTCATCGATGAGAATCTCCTGGATCTGCTTGGCCATCTACGCATTCCTTTCCGGAGTATTACTGCATTCGCCTGCCCAAACATATACCCGGAAAGGCGCGGACACAATTCAGCGCCCGCGTGATTCTGGAGGCGGCGGATCAGTTCTGCTTCTCGGCCCCATCGGCGGCGGTTTGCCCGCGGGTGGCGGCGGCCTCCGACTTGACGAGCTTCACGACCCCATAGATGAAGGCGGCGGCCACGACCGCCGGGGGAAGCAGGGCTGCCAATACGTCTGTTACAGCTTGCATTCGTCCTCGACTCCACTGGGTGCGCTTTATGCACGAGCAACACCACGGACGAGCGGCGCGACCACGCGCCGCCGGACACGTACCCGACCCTAGCGTGACCAGCGCCCCGTCTCCCCTTCGGGTTCACGGGCACTGCGTACTCAGCCTAATGCCAGTCCGGCCAGACTTCTTACCGGATCATGCGAAATTTCCGGAAATGTGTCGCTTCCCACGTCATCGAGGGTCTTTGACCACACAGGTGCCGGCGAGCCTGTCGTGCGGACCACGCTGTAGCGGCTTGTCGATCAAGATGAACAGACCCACGGCGAACGCGAGCATTCCAGCGAGGAGATTCACCACGGGAATCCCCATCGCCATGGCGAGCCCAGGATAGAGGAGCGAGCGTTTCCCTAAGGCCCCGCCCTGCCCTTGGACCCGAATCCTCATGATCGCTTTGCCGAAGGTGCGACCGCGCCCCGAAAGCGCCCTCCAGTCGTACCAGGTATACGCCGCGCCGGCCGCCGCCCACGCGCACAACCCCGGCAGCCGGCCCTCCCACGCCTCCAGCAACCCGACAGACCGGAAGAACAGCCAGAGCAGAAGGGACAGAATGTAATACAGGACGCCGAAGACCAGCGCCTCAATGAGTCGCGCGGTGAAGCGTTCCCACCATTCGGCGGGCATCACTCTGGTCTCAGGCGGCGGGGGCGCCATATGCGCTCACCTCTCCGGGGCGGAGGGCTATATCTCACAGTTTGGTACGGCGAGCGGGTACGAAACAGGGGCCGGCGGGAAGCCGGCCCCTGTTTTGTTCGGTCGGCCTTACTTGACCTTCACCACGACGGTGTTCACGAACTTGTCGGCGTAGGTCTGCGCGAGCGGCTTGTTCCAGAACTGCGCGAGCGCGTTCACCAGGACCAGGATCGGCCCGGCGAAACCGACGATCGGAAGTCCGTAGAGCGCGTAACCGCCCCAGGTCACGCCGGCCCGCTTGAGCGCGATGTCGGAGGCGAGCCCGCCCGGAGGCATGGCCTGGCCCACCGGGACGATCTTGATCCCCATGACCATCTTGCCGAGGGTCTGCCCCTTGGCCTTGGTCATGAAGAACTCGTAGCCGATGTACAGCGCGCCGATGAGGATCCAGAGGATCAGCGAGCCGATGGTGGCACTCAGGAATCCCGAGGAGCTGCCCGTCCAGGCGTTCGACGAGGTGATCAGCACCGCGATGAACAGGGCGTTCAGGATGCCGGCGATCGCACCGAAGATGAGACCGTCGACGATTCGGGCGACCAGGCGCTGCCACCACTCCGCCAGGGGCGCCGGGGCGCCGGGCGGCTGGAGGCCGACGGGCTGGCCGTAGCCCGGCTGGCCGTACGGCGTGGCGCCGTAGCCCTGCTGCTGGCCGTAGGCGGGCTGCTGTGCCCCGCCGTACTGCTGACCGTAGCCGGGCTGCTGGGCGCCGTACTGCGGCTGGGCGTAGCCGGGCTGGGTGCCGGGCGAGCCGTAGGGCTGCTGGGCGCCGTAGCCCTGCTGGCCGTAGTCGGGCTGCTGACCCGAGGCGGGCTGGCCGTAGGCCTGCTGGCCGGAACCGGGCTGCTGCCCGTAGGCCTGCTGGCCGGAGGTGGGCTGCTGCCCGTAACCCGGCTGGGACTGCTGGCCGTATCCCTGCTGACCCGCGGCCTGGCCGTAGTCGGGCTGCTGGCCGTAGCCGGGCTGGGACTGCTGTCCGTAGCCCTGCTGGCCGGAGGCGCCGTACTGCTGGCCCGAGGGCTGCTGGCCGTAACCCGGCTGACCGGGCTGCTGGCCGGAGCCTGACTGGGCCTGCTGGCCGTAGCCGGGCTGCTGGCCGTAACCGGGCTGGGACTGGGCCTGCTGGCCGTACCCCTGCTGACCCGAAGCGGCCTGCTGGCCGTAGTCGGGCTGAGCCTGCTGCCCGTAGCCGGGCTGCTGGCCGTAACCGGGCTGCTGGCCGTAGCCGGGCTGGGACTGGGCCTGCTGGCCGTACCCCTGCTGACCCGAGGCGGGCTGGCCGTAACCCTGCTGGCCCGACGGCTGCTGCCCGTAGCCGGGCTGCTGACCGTAACCCTGCTGACCCGAAGCGGCCTGCTGGCCGTAGTCGGGCTGGGCCTGCTGGCCATAGCCAGGCTGCTGCTGACCGTAACCAGGCTGCTGGCCGTAGCCCTGCTGCTGGCCATATGGCTGTTGCTGGCCGTACCCCTGCTGACCGTAGGGATCGCCGTCAGTGCGATACCCCACGACCGTCACGTCGGGGTCGGCCTCACCCGGGGCACGGCCCGGGTACTGCTGTCCGTATTCGGGAGCCCGGGGCTTGTCGTTCTCACCGGGATCATCCTGTGGATACGGCGGCTGTCCGGTGCTCACCGTGTCACCTCACTTCGAGTTCGCATGTGGCACATGTCAGGACACATGCTTGCTGCTGCCCAAGGTATCGGCATAGGTATCAACAATCACCTTTCCACTCGGTCAACAGCCGAGTCATTAGCCGCGAGATGCAGCAGCATGCGCGTGTTACCGAGGGTGTTGGGCTTGACGTGTTCGAGGTCGAGAAACTCCGCCACACCCTCGTCATACGAGGCCAGGAGCTCGGCATAGACCTCGGGCGAGACGGGCGTTCCCTGTATCGGGCGGAATCCGTGCCCGGCGAAGAAGTCGACCTCGAAGGTCAGGCAGAAGACCCTGCGCAGACCCAGTTCCACTGCGGTTCCGATGAGCGCTGACACGATCTTGTGGCCTACGCCGAGTCCACGATGATCGGGATCCACCGCGACCGTACGGATTTCCGCGAGATCCTCCCACAGGACATGCAACGCGCCGCATCCCACGACTTTTCCGTCATGTTCGGCGACCCAGAATTCCTGCACGTCCTCATAGAGCGTGACGGTGGCCTTCTCCAGCAATCGGGGCCCGGCTCCGGCATAGGTGTCGACGAGCATCTTGATCGTCCGGACATCGGCGGTCCTGGCACGACGGACGGTGATCTGCCTCTTGTGCAGCACGGGCTCGGCGACCTGCTCCATGACCCTTCAGCGTACCGACGCCTTTACGGCTGGGCCGTATCCCGGGCATGATCCTGTGGCGAACGTTTGGAGCGGTCCCTCCCGCCCCCAGGCTCACGAACGCACCAAACCACCGTAAACCCCGCAAAATGCCCGGCTATGGCCGCAAGCACGTGATCCGCCCGTGATCCTTCGGATGCCAAACCTCAACGGAATTGGCAGTTCTGGTTGAGCACGAACTGATCGTGCACTAGTGTCCAGCGTCGATATCCCTTCGAGATCCCGCGAAGGGGTGCGCCCAATCCCCTCGTCGGGGGAACCGGGGAACCACAGCGCTCCCGCCCCGGGAGCGCGGGGGTGAATCCAGGTCTTCGGCCTGGTAGGGCTACTCCGGCCCGAACCCGGCAGCTAACCCGGTCGGCGCCCGAACAGGAGAGGTGGCTGGTTGGTGAAGCGCACGCGCGACCGTGGGGAGAAGACCGCGGGCGACGCCCGCCCTCCGGAACGCAGGAGACGTTTCGCCGTCGTCGCGACCGCGCTGGCGGCGCTCAGCCTCGCCCTCCCGCTCGGCCCCGCCACCGCCGACCCCGAGCCCAGCCTCAAGGAGCTGGCCGCGCGGGCGGAGAAGATGCACACCGAGATCGGTCAGCTCAGCGAGCAGTTCAACGGGCAGCGCGTCAAGCTGAAGACAGCCGAGAAGACCGCCGCGGCGGCGCAGAAGACGCTCTCCACCCGCCAGCAGGACCTCGCCGGCAAGCGGGCGCGGGCCGCCTCCCTGGCACAGAGCTCCTACATCTCCGGCGGCCTGGAGCGCACCTGGGCCTTCACCCAGTCGGGCGACCCCGGGCTCTTCCTCGACAACGTCGCCACCACCTCCGCGATCGAGGAGCAGCACAGCAACCAGCTCAAGGAGGTCTCCGTGGCCATCGCCGCCGCGGAGGAGGCCGAGCGGACCGCCTCAGCGCAGATCAAGGAGGTCAAGGCACTGGTCGCCGACCTCGAGGAGCGCCGCGGGAAGATCACCAAGCTGGTCGCCAAGGTCGAGAGCGCCATCTACCGCCGCGCCCTGGGCCAGGCCGGCTCGCGGGGCCGCGCGACCCGGGTGGACCTGCCGATCATCGGCCAGGGCAAGGCCGCCGAGGCCGCCCGCTGGGCGCTCACCCAGCAGCTCAAGCCGTACGTCTGGGGCGCCGAGGGGCCCAACTCCTACGACTGCTCCGGCCTGGTGATGGCCGCCTACCAGCAGGTCGGCATCAGCCTGCCGCACTACACCGGCGACCAGTGGACCGCCGGCCGGCACATCTCCCGCGAGGAGCTGCGCCCGGGCGACCTGGTCTTCTTCTACAACGACCTGCACCACGTGGGCATCTACGTGGGCGGCGGCATGATGGTGCACGCGCCGCAGACGGGCGACGTGGTACGGCTGGCGCCGATCGGCAACCGCCCGTGGGCGGGCGCGGTCCGCATCGCCGACTGAGCCGACCGAGCCGACTGCATCGACGGCTGAGCCGGCCGAGCCGAGCGGACCGGTCCACCGCGAGCCCGGTCGTCGGATCAGATGAGCTGGCGACGCGCCGCCCAGGCGACCGCCTCGATCGCGGTCGCCACCCCGATCCGGTCGCAGATCACCCGCAGCCGGCGCCGTACGGTCCGGCCGCTGACGTCGAGCCTTCGCCCCACCCTGTCCACGGTCACTCCCTTGGCCAGTTCGGCGAGCAGAGCCAGATCAGCGCGGCTCAACTCAACGCCTTCGGTGAGTAAATCCATCCGTAGCCTCCCCCCACAGCAGAAGCCCTCGGCGGCGTCTCGCCCGACGAAACCGTAAACGCATTCCGGAAAGGTCGTCAAGGTCGCCGATCCCCCCACTTGACCAGCGCCATTGACATGATCCACACAATGTGAACTACTCACGATATGTCGGCGTCTGTGCGGTCGCGATGAGCGCCTCGGCCCCTCCGGGTTTCGACCCAGCCGATCCCGGATTCCCGCCCGGCCCGTATCCCGCCTCCCGCGGCGGCGCCGGCCCCCGGTCCGGTCATGACCGCCGACATGACAACAGCCGGTACGGCACGCCGTACCGGCTGTCGGGCGAACGGGTCAGTGCGTGGGCTTGACCAGCGGGAAGAGGATGGTCTCGCGGATGTTCTTGCCGGTGAACGCCATGATCATCCGGTCGATGCCCGCCCCCATGCCCCCGGTCGGCGGCATGGCGTATTCCAGGGCGGCCAGGAAGTCCTCGTCAAGCTGCATCGCCTCGAGGTCGCCCCCGGCGGCCAGCAGCGACTGCTCGGTGAGCCGGCGGCGCTGCTCGATCGGGTCGATCAGCTCCGAGTAGGCGGTGCCGAGCTCGGTGCCGAAACCGATGAGGTCCCACTTCTCGGTGAGCAGCGGGTTGTCGCGGTGCTGCCGGGTCAGCGGCGAGGTCTCCACCGGGTAGTCCATGACGAACGTCGGCTGGATCAGCGTGTGCTCGACCAGCGCCTCGAAGATCTCCTGGACCAGCTTGCCCTGGCCCCACTTCGGGTCCCAGTGGATCTCGCGCCGGTCGGCGAGCTTGCGCACGTGCTCCAGGGAGGTCTCGGTGGTGACCTCCTCGCCGAGCGCCTCGGAGACCGAGCCGTAGAGCGTGATCCGCGGCCACTGCTTGAGCCCCAGGTCGATCTCGACGCCGTCGTGGTTGACCACGGTGGTGTCCAGGGCGGCCACGACGGCCTTCTGGTACATCCGCTGGGTCAGGTCGGCCATGTCGTTGTAGTCGAGGTAGGTGCCGTAGGCCTCGAGCATGGTGAACTCGGGGTTGTGCGTGGAGTCCGCGCCCTCGTTGCGGAAGTTGCGGTTGATCTCGAAGACCTTCTCGATGCCGCCGACCACGAGCCGCTTGAGGTAGAGCTCGATCGCGATGCGGAGGTAGAGCTCCATGTCGTAGGCGTTGATGTGCGTCTTGAACGGACGCGCCGCCGCGCCGCCGTGGATCGGCTGGAGCATCGGCGTCTCGACCTCGAGGTAGCCCTCCTCGTGCCAGAAGTCACGCACCGCGCGCACGGTGGCGCTGCGGATGTGGGCCATCTTGCGCGCCTCGTCGTTGACGATGAGGTCGACGTAGCGCTGCCGGACGCGGGCCTCGGGGTCGGTGAGGCCGGTGTGCTTCTCCGGGAGCGGGCGCAGGCACTTGGAGGTGATCTGCCAGGTGTCGGCCAGGATGGACAGCTCGCCGCGGCGGGAGGTGATGACCTCGCCCTCGATGCCGACGTGGTCGCCCAGGTCGACGTCGCGCTTCCAGGCGGCCAGGGACTCCTCGCCGACCCGGTCGAGGGAGATCATGACCTGGAGGTCGGCGCTGCCGTCGCGCAGGGTGGCGAAGCAGAGCTTGCCGCCCACGCGGCTGAGCATGACCCGGCCGACCACGCCCACCCGGTCGCCGGTGGCGGTGTCGGGCGGCAGGTCGGTGTATTTCTCCTTGAGCTCGGCGTTGGTGACGGTACGCGGGAAGTTGACCGGGTACGGGTCGACACCTTCACTCCGGAGGCGGTCGAGCTTCTCCCGCCGGATACGCATCTGCTCAGGAAGTTCCACGACATCCAAGACTAGCGAACTGCAAGAGTTGGTCAGTCTCCTGAATGATCCTTGAAAGCACTCTCCGTTATCAAAGGATCACAGGGCTCAGGGGGGACCGGCACGGCGCCGGCTCAGGGAGGGCCCAAGGAGAGATGATGATCAAGAAGATCGCCACCGGGCTGCTCGCGGCCGCCGCCGCCACCGCCCTGGCCGCCACCGTCCCCGCCGCGGCGAGCGCGACCACCGCTGTGGCCGCCACCACCACCCCGCCGGTCTACCACGACGACTGGGGGGCGGTCTGGTCGAAGAACGGCCTGGCCAAGTCCTTCGGCCACGTCAAGGTCGACTGGCAGGACTACGGCGACACCAACAGCACCACCGTCAGCGGCCGGCTCTACGACCTCGACCCGCGCAAGTACCGCCACGGCGGCCTGTGCGCGTACGTGAAGTTCCAGGCCAACTACTTCGGCGACGCCTCCCACGAGTGGGAGACCGTCTACACCAGGAAGCACTGCGGCTACCCCGGCTTCAAGTGGTACTCCTTCCAGGAGGACGACGTGCGGGCGCTGCGCGTGAAGGTCTGCCAGACCGACAAGCACGGCCAGTACGTCACCAAGTGCACCAAGCACTGGCAGTACGTGTACTCCTACGAGCAGATGTGACGCCGCCGGCTCACATGGTGTTCCGCTTGTAGATGAGCCGCAGGCCGATCAGCGTCAGCCACGGCTCGTGCACGTCGATCGAGCGGGCCTCGCTCGTCACGAGCGCGGCCCCGCTGCCGGTGGCGACCACGGTGACCTCGTCGGGGTCGTCGGGCGACAACTCGGCGGCCATCCGCTCGACGATGCCGTCCACCTGGCCGGCGAACCCGTAGATGATCCCGGCCTGGAGCGCCTCCACGGTGTTCTTGGCCAGCACGGACCGCGGCCGGACCAGTTCCACCTTGTGCAGCTGGGCGCCCGCCGCGGCCAGCGCGTCCACCGAGATCTCGATGCCCGGGGCCGTGACCGCGCCCACGTACTCGCCCTTGGCCGAGACCGCGTCGAAGGACGTGGCGGTGCCGAAGTCGACGATGATGCACGGCCCGCCGTACTGGTCGATGGCGGCCAGCGCGTTGACCACGCGGTCGCTGCCGACCTCCTTGGGGTTGTCCATGCGCACCGGCACGCCGGTGCGCACGCCCGGCTCCACGATCACGGCCGTGACGTCGCCGTAGTAGCGGCGGCACATCTCCCGCATCTCGTTCAGCACGCTCGGGACCGTCGAGCAGATGGCGATCCCGGAGATGTCAGCGTGTTTCAGCAGGGGCGACTGGGTCAGCAGCCCCTGCAGCACCACGGCGATCTCGTCGGCGGTACGGCGGGCGTCGGTGGCCAGCCGCCAGTGCTCGATGACCTCCTCGCCCTCGAACAGGCCGAGCACGGTGTGGGTGTTGCCGACGTCGATCGTGAGCAGCACTAATGCCCCCGTAGGTCCAGAGCGATGTCGAGCGCCGGTGCCGAATGCGTGAGCGCTCCCACCGCAAGGTAGTCCACGCCAGTTTCCGCCACATCCCTGGCGGTTTCCAAGGTGAGTCCGCCACTCGCTTCGAGGCGTGCCCTGCCGTTGACGATCCGTACGGCTCGCGCCAGGTCCTCGACGGTGAAGTTGTCCAGCAGGATCTCCGCCGCCCCCTCGGCCAGGACCGGCTCGATCTGGTCGATCCGGTCGACCTCGACCTCGATGGGCAGCTCGGGGTAGCGCTCGCGCACCGCGCGGAACGCCTCGGCCACTCCGCCCGCCGCCACCACGTGATTGTCCTTGATCAGCGCGGCGTCGGACAACGACATCCGGTGGTTGGTGCCGCCGCCGGCCCGCACCGCGTACTTCTCCAGCGCCCGCAGTCCCGGCAGGGTCTTGCGGCTGTCGCGCACGCGAGCCTTGGTGCCCGCGAGGGCCTCGACCCAGTGCCCGGTCTGGGTGGCGATGCCGGACAGGTGGGTGAGCAGGTTGAGCGCGGTGCGCTCGGCGGTCAGCAGGGTGCGGACCGGTCCCTCGACGCGCAGCAGCACGTCGCCCGCGCGCACCTGCTCGCCGTCCTTGGCCAGGCGCTCGAAGCGGGCGAGGCCGAAGCGTGCGAAGACCGCCTCGGCCACGGCCAGACCGGCGACGATGCCGTCGGCGCGGGCGACCACCTCGGCGACGTCGCGCCGGTCGTCCGGGATGGTGGCGAGAGTGGTGACGTCGCCTTCGGCCTGGAGGTCCTCGTCGATGGCCCGGTCGATCACCTCCTGCACCTCGGCCGGGTCGAGCCCGGCGGCCGACAGCTCGGCGACGAGCGGCTCGGGCAGCGTGTGCGGGGCGTAGGTCATCCGGAAACCCTCCCGGGTCAGCTCGATGTCGATGTGTCCAAGCCAGTCGGCGTCGTCGCGGCCGGGGTGGTCCTCGCGCCAGTGCGAGCCGCGGGTCTCCTCGCGCAGGCGGGCGGCGGTGACCAGGGCGGTGGCCACGGTGAGCAGGTTGCTCGCCTCCCACGACTCGACGCCGGGGCGGACCGCGACCGGGGCCCAGAGGGCGTCGGCCAGGGCCTTGGCGGTGCCGCGCAGGGTGTCGGCCGAGCGGAGCACGCCGGCGCCGCGGCTCATGTGCGCCTGGATCCTGGTGCGGGCGCGCGGGTCGACCAGGCCGCCGGGGGCCTCGTCCGCGACGACCTCGCCGGGCGCCTGCCGTACGGTGTGCAGGTCGGTGGCGATGCGCTCGGCGAAGACCAGCCCTTCGAGCAGGGAGTTGGAGGCCAGCCGGTTGGCGCCGTGCACGCCGGTGCAGGCGACCTCGCCGCAGGCGTACAGGCCGGGGATGGAGGTGCGGCCGCGCAGGTCGGTGCGGACGCCGCCGGAGGCGTAGTGGGCGGCGGGCATGACCGGGACCGGCTCGGTGACCGGGTCGAACCCGTGCTCGCGGCAGGCGGCGTAGATGGTCGGGAAGCGCTCGCGCCACATCCGCTCGCCGAAGTGGCGGCCGTCCAGGTAGACCTGGCCCGGCTCGCGCATGATGGCCTTGGCGACCACGTCACGCGGCTGCAGTTCGTCGGTGAAGCGCTCGCCGGCCTCGTTGATCAGGTGGGCGCCCTCGCCGCGTACCGCCTCGGAGATCAGCGGCTGCTGGCCGGTGGCGTCGGGGCCGAGCCAGAGCACGGTCGGGTGGAACTGCACGAACTCCAGATCGCGCACGACCGCGCCGGCGCGCAGGGCCAGCGCGACGCCGTCGCCGGTGGAGACGACCGGGTTGGTGGTGGCCGAGTAGACCTGGCCCATGCCGCCGGTGGCCAGCACGACCGCCCGCGCGTGCACCGCGCCCACGCCGTCGTGCGTGCCCTCGCCCATCACGTGCAGCGTCACGCCGGCGGTCCGGCCGGCGGCGTCCTTGAGCAGGTCGAGGACGAGCGCGTGCTCGATGACGCGGATCGCCGGGTGGGCGCGCACGGCCTCGATCAGCGCCCGCTGCACCTCGGCGCCGGTGGCGTCGCCGCCGGCGTGCACGATGCGGTTGCGGCGGTGGCCGCCCTCGCGGGTGAGCTGCAGTTCCCCGGAGCCGTCGCGGTCGAAGCGCGCGCCCCGGTCGATCAGCCGCCGCAGGGCGTCCGGGCCCTCGGTCACCAGCGCCCGTACGGCACGCGTGTCGCACAGGCCGACCCCCGCGACGAGGGTGTCCTCCAGGTGCTCCGCCGGGCTGTCGGCCGGGTCGAGGACGGCCGCGATCCCGCCCTGGGCCCAGCGGGTGGAGCCGGCGGAGAGCACGTCCTTGGTGACCACGAGCACCGTGGCCGCCGGGTCCAGCTCGGCCCGGCGCAACGCCACGGTGAGGCCGGCGACGCCGGATCCGACGACCACGACGTCGGCGGAGACGGTCCAGCCGGGGGCGGGCGCCGTGAGCTTCAGGGGAATCATGGGCGTCCTTTCGTCACTATGACGATAACGCCTTCGCCGGCACGCCTCTTCCCGGGGTCGGCTTTGCCACAGGCCCCCGTCGTCCGGTCAGCCGATGTCCAGGCTGCCCTCGGTGACCCGGGCGATCACCATGCTCGGCGCGGCCTCGCGGATGGCCACGTCGATGCGCTCGCTGCCCTCGACGACCCCGCCCTCGACCCGGTAGAGCCCCTCGTCCGGCAGGTCCACCGAGAGCGAGCCCTGGCCGAGCACCGCCTCCACCCGCTGCGGCACCGAGGCGAACGCCAGCGACAGCAGCCCCTCGTCGCCGTGCACCTCGACCGTGGGCGAGCGCACCCCGAGCGCGACCAGGCTGCCCTCCCCCACCCGCGCGACCGTCGGCCCCGAGATCTCGCTCAGCGCCACGTCGCCTCGCGGCACGGTGAGGTGCAGCGCGCCCCGCAGCCCGGTGACCGTCAGGTCGCCGTCGCCGACCCGCGCCCGTACGGCCAGTTCCGGCGGCACCCAGATGCGGTAGTCGGCGGCGCAGCGGGCGGGCAGCGAGACCAGGCCGGTGCGCGGGCAGCCGACAGCACGCCGTCCCGCCAGGTCTGGCTCGCCTGGGGCCGGGCCCGGTCCCAGGCCAGCGTCCGCTCGACCCGGATCTCGCCGGGTCGCCCGGCGGCGATCTCGACCCGGCCGTGCCCGGCGGAGGTGTCGAGGGTCAGCGCCTGACCTTCGGACCGGTAGGTCGCGGTGCTGCGGAGGGTCTGTTCGGGGGGCCGCTCCAGCCACAGCCAGCCGGCGAAGCAGCCGAGCAGGAGGGCCACCGCCGTGGCGAAGGCGCCCCAGCCCAGCCACCTGCCTCGGGAGATCACCTGCCGGACTCCAGGAAGCGCAGCACGGCCAGCACGCGGCGGTGGTCCATGCCGTCGGAGCTGAGGTCGAGCTTGGTGAAGATGTTGTTGATGTGCTTGGCCACCGCGCTCTCGCTGATCACCAGGGTGGTGGCGATGCCGGAGTTGGCCCGCCCCTCGGCCATCAGCCGCAGCACGTCGATCTCGCGCGGGGTCAGCCGGTCGAGCGGGCCGCTGTTGCCCCGGATGAGGAGCTGGGCGACGACCTCGGGGTCGAGCGCGGTGCCGCCGGAGGCCACGCGCTGCAACGCCTCCAGGAACTCGGTCACGTCGGCGACGCGGTCCTTGAGCAGGTAACCGACCCGGGCGGTCGCGGTGGCCAGCAACTGGGTGGCGTAGCGCTCCTCCACGTACTGCGAGAGCACCAGGACGGCCAGCCCGGGCCGCTGCTGGCGCAGGACCAGCGCGGCACGCAGCCCCTCGTCGGTGTGGGTGGGCGGCATCCGCACGTCGGTGACGACCAGGTCCGGCTCGTGCTCGTCGACGGCGCGCAGCAGTTCCTCGGCGTCGGCCACCGCCGCCACGACCTCGATGCCCGCCGAGCCGAGCAGCCGGACCAGTCCCTCGCGCAGCAGGACGGAGTCTTCGGCGAGCACTACGCGCATGGCAGCTCCACGGTGATGGTGGTCGGTCCCCCTGGGGGGCTGTCGATGTCGAGGATCCCATCCACGGAGCCCACCCGTTGCGCGAGACCCCGCAGGCCGCTGCCCGCGCCGGGCCGGGCGCCGCCCTTGCCGTCGTCGGTGATGGTCAGCCGCAGGCGCTCGGCGGTGCCGACCACCTCGATGGCGGCCCGGGCGGCCTCGGCGTGCTTGACGATGTTGGTGAGCGCCTCGGAGACGACGAAGAAGGCGACGGCCTCGATCGCGGGGCTCGCGCGGCGCTCGACGGCGACGCTGAGCCGTACGGGGAGGGGGACGCGGGCGGCGAGGCCGGACAGGGCCGCGTCGAGGCCCTGCTCCTCCAGGATCGCCGGGTGCAGCCCGCGGACCAGGTCCCGCAGTTCCTTGACCGCCTGCTTGGCCTCCTCGTGGGCCGCGGCGATGGCCTGGGCCACCGGCTCCGGCAGGTCGGTGAACTGGGCGCGGGCCATGCCCAGGTTCATGGCCAGGGAGACCAGGCGTTGCTGGGCGCCGTCGTGCAGGTCGCGCTCGATGCGCCGGCGTTCGGCGTCGGCGGCGGCGACCACCTCGGCGCGGCTGACCGTCAGGCTCTCCACCTTGACGCTGAGCTGCTCGCTCAGGGTGGGGCCGAACAGGCGGCGGGCCAGCAGTACGTCCAGGCGGACGACGAGGTGCGCGATCCACGGCGCGAGCACGAGCAGGACGATCCCGGCCGGGGTCAGCTCCAGCAGCGTGCGGCGTGGCTGCGGGCTCCACAACGCGGAGGTGGCCATCACCAGGCCGCCCGCCCAGGCCCCGGTGACCGCGAGGCTGCCGGCCAGCCCGACCAGCGGGGCGACCAGCAGGTGGTAGAGCGACAGCCGCCAGGTCTCGGCCTTGCGCCAGGCGAAGCGGCCCGGCTCCAGGGCGGGGGCGGGCAGGTCCACGCCGAGGAAGGCGGCGAAGCGGCCGCGCTGGCGGTGGGTGTAGACGTGCGTGCGGGCCGACAACCGCCCCAGGACGGCCCTGGCCGGGTACACGGTCCAGCTCAGGGTCAGCGCCAGGAGGGCGTGCAGCAACGTCCCGGCGAAGGCGGGCAGCGCGAGCGGCAGCCCGGTCACCGCGTGCAGGGTGTCGAGCCACGTACGGGCAGACCAGGGCAGGCGGCGGGGCCTGGCCGGGAGGTGGAGGGCGGTCACATCGCCTAACCGTAATGCCGGGTATGGGGTGATTCGATGGCCCCTGAGAGAGGCTCAGGGTGGACTCTCCAGGGTGCAGAAAAGTGCACCATCAGTCGGAACGCGGGGGTAGCGACCCGCCCCGGGGCCTGCGGGGATCGTCGAACCCATGACGAACGGTTCCTTCCGCCCCCTTGCCCACCTGGCCTACCTCGGGCTCGGCCTGACCGCGGGCATGACCGTCCTCGGGCACGTCGGCGCCGACTCGCGGCTGACCGCCTGGGGCAGCACGATCAGCGACTTCGCCGCGGTGGACTTCAGCGGGCCGGTGTCGATCGGCATCTTCCTGTGCGTGGCCGCCTCGCTGGCGCTGTTCGCGGGACTGCGCCGCGCCGCCGCCCCGATGGGCCGGTGGACCAAGGCGCTCCTGCTCACCTGGTGCGGCGGCCTGGCGGTGACCGCGCTGGTGCCCACCGACAACCCGTTCACCCTGGTCGAGCTGAGCGCGGCGGGCTGGCTGCACCGGGTCTCGGCGAGCCTGGCCTTCGTGGCGCTGATCGCGGCCACCTTCACCTTCGCCCATGGCCTGCGCGCCGACGAGCACTGGCGCGACCTGACCGGCCGCCTGCGCGCCATGGCCGCCGGAGCCACGGTCACCGGCGGGCTCATCGTCGCCTCGACCTACTTCGGTGACCGCTTCCTGATCGGGCTGGCCGAGCGGACCATGGCCGCGTTCGCGGTCGGGGCGCTCGTCGTCGTCGCGATGCGGCTGCTGAAGCTGGCCGAGCGGCCGGTACGGCTCGCCGCCCCGCGTCCGGCGCTGGCCTTCTGATGATCGAGACCATCCTGGGCTGGCTCGGGCTGCTGCCCGGCCCGGCGGTGCTGGGCGTGGCCACGCTCGCCCTGGTCGTCGAGGCGGGGCTGCTGGCCGGGCTGTTCGTCCCGGGCACCTCGATCCTGCTGATCCTCGGCGTGCTGTCGCAGCTCGGCGTCACGCCCCTGGCGCTGGCGATCCCGCTGGCCGCGGCGGGGACGGTGGCGGGTGCGCACGTCGGCTTCTGGCGCGGGCGCACCACGGGGCTGCCTTCGGTCAGACTGCTCGACCGGTGCCGGGACCTGGTGGGGCGGCATCGGGGGTGGGCGGTCGCCGTCGGGCACTGGAGCTCGGCCGGGCGGACCCTCGTGCCGCGGATCTCGGCCGCGGGCGGCATGCCGTACCGGACCTTCGCGCTGGCGGTGGTGCCCAGCGCGGTGGCCTGGGCGGGCGCCGTGGTCACCCTCGGCTACACCCAGGCCGCCGCCTACCGGACGTGGAGCGACGCGCTCGGCGTCGTCGGCCCGGTCCTGGCCGTGCTTCTCATCGGCGCGCTCGTGCTCAGTGCGCGTACACCTCGTCGCCGCGCACGGTCCCCTCGACCGCCGCGGCCGGATCGGAGCCCAGCTCGATGATGCGGTTGCCGCGGTCGACGTGCACGATCCTCGGCTCGAAGACGCGGGCCTCGGCGTCCTCCATCTGGCCGTAGGCGATGATGATCACCAGATCGCCGGGCGAGACCAGCCGGGCCGCCGCGCCGTTGATGCCGATGACGCCCGAGCCGCGCGGACCCGTGATCGCGTAGGTCACCAGCCGGTTGCCGTTGTCGATGTCCACCACGTGCACCTGCTCGCCCGGGAGGAGACCCGCGGCGTCCATGAGGTCCTCATCGATGGTGAGGGACCCCACGTAATGCAGATCCGCCTGCGTCACCGTGGCCCGGTGGATCTTGGCGGACAGCATCGTCCTGAGCATTCGTTCACCTTTCGCCTGGCCGCGCGACCTTTTGGGCTTGCGCGCCGATTACAGCTCAAGCAGAACGTTATCGAGCAATCGGGTAGTCCCGATCTTGACCGCCACCGCCAGCACCGCCGGCCCGTAGTAGCGGTCGTCCACCTGGGTAAACGTCGCCGGATCCACCAGCGCGAGGTAGTCGGGGACCAGACCCTCCTCGTCGAGTACGGCTCGCGCCGCCGCCAGCACCGCCGACGGCGCCCGCTCCATCTCCCCGGCGCGCAACGCGCGGGAGATGGCCAGCGCCCGCTGCCGCTCCTCGGCCGACAGGTAGCGGTTGCGGCTGGACAACGCCAGCCCGTCGGGCTCGCGCAGCGTGGGCGCGCCGACGATCTCGACCGGCACGTCGAGGTCGGCGACCATGCGCCGGATCATCGCGAGCTGCTGCGCGTCCTTCTGCCCGAAGACGGCGACGTCGGGACGCACCAGGTTGAACAGCTTGAGCACGACGGTCAGCACGCCGTCGAAGTGGCCGGGACGCACCTCGCCCTCGAAGACGGTGGCCATCGGCCCCGCCGAGACGCTGACCTGGCGGCCCGGCGGGTACATTTCCTCGACCGAGGGGGCGAAGACCGCCGCGACGCCCTCGGCGGCGCAGACCTCGAGGTCCTGGTCGAAGGTGCGCGGATAGCGGCCGAAGTCCTCGTTCGGGCCGAACTGCAGGGGGTTGACGAAGATGCTGACGACGACCTGGTCGGCGCGCTCGCGGGCCAGACGCATCAGCGAGCGGTGGCCCTCGTGCAGCGCGCCCATCGTCGGCACCAGCGCGACCCTGCCGCCCTTGAGCAGTTCGCGGAGCTCGGCCCCGGTGCGTGCTACGTCCATATGTTGCCTCCCAGCGCGTCCAGGAGGCGCTCGGCGGCTTCGGGCTTGAGCAGGCCGGCCGCCAGCGCCCGGTCGGCGGTGAGCCTAGCGAGCGCGATGTAGGCGTCGGCCGCCTCGGGTGCGGCGAGGATGAGCGCGTCCACGTGCTTGCGCACGGTGCCGGCGTCGCCGCGCACGACCGGGCCGGTCAGCGCGCCGATGCCCATCCGCAGGACGTTGTCGAGCGCGGCGCCGAGCAGCGGGCCGAGCATGCGGCCCGGGTTGTCCACGCCGATCCTGGTCAGCAGCTCGGAGGACTCGGCGATCAGGGTGACCATGTGGTTGGCCGCCCCGGCCAGGGCCGCGTGGTAGAGCGCGCGGTCGGCGTCGTCGATCCAGACCGGCTCGCCGCCCATCTCGATGACCAGGGCCTCGGCGATCGGCCGCAGGACGTCGGGGGCGGTGACGCCGAAGGAGGCGCCGGTGATCCGGGTCAGGTCGTCGTCCCGGCCGGTGAAGGTCATCACGGGGTGCAGGGCCAGCGGCAGCGCGCCGCGACGGGTGGCCGGCTCCAACACCGACAGGCCGTAGGCGCCGCTGGTGTGGACGAGCATCTTGCCGTGCAGGTCCGCCCCGGTCGCGGCGAGCCCGGCCACCAGGTCGGGCAGCGCGTCGTCGGGAACGGTCAGCAACACCAGGTCGGCGGCACGGACGACCTGGTCAGGCTGGACCGGCTCGACCCCCAGCCGCTCGGCGGCCCATCGGTGCGCACGGTCGGAGACCCCGCTCGCGGCGACCACCCGGTGCCCGGCGGTCGCGAGCGCCGCGCCGAGCGCCGAACCGACTTTCCCCGTGCCGAGCACGCCGACCGACAGTCGACCCGGCCGATCCCCAGCCTCCATGCCGACCAGGGTAACCGGCCCCGGGTCCATCGGCCGTGACTGGGGTTTTGCCGCATGTTGAGGTAGCGACAAATCCGACAAGGGCATACAAACATCGCACCCCCTAATCGAATATCGAACGAGGGGAAGTGGATCCATCGCATGTGAGCGGACCCCGGGTTCCGGGTTGGAACCGGCGTCCGCGTTTGACGATGTGCTACCCGTGGAGGTGCGCCCGGCCGGTCCATGACCGGCCGGGTCTTCGGCGCCCGTCAGTGGTGCCAGTGGTGCCAGGGATGCAAGGGGTATCAGTGGTGCACGTGAGCGTGGGCGCCGCCCTGGCAGCCGGCGATGGCGACGCCGAACAGCCCAACCGCGTTCCCGCAGACGTTGATGGGCGCGGTGATCGGGGCGAAGATCTGGTTGCCGGACAGGATGCCGCTGTCCCCACTCGTGGTGTCGGCGCCCGCGGGGGCGGCGACGGCCATGAGGGCCAGGACTCCGGCGACGACGGCGGTCTTCTTGAGCACGGGGGCTCCTTTCGTCGGATCTGCTGTGGACCGCACCGGGTGTGACCGCGCCCGCTGGGGGCCGGGCCGGGCGACCATCCGGTGACAGCGAGTAACGCTAGCGCAAAGCGATCACCATGCGTAGCCATCTCAGCACTCCGCGTGTCATGAGATAGTCATGGCATGTGGCTCACCTGGCGGGCGGCGATGGAGCGCGCACTCTACGGCGATCTCGACGGCCAGGCCGGTTTCTACCTGCGCGAGCGCCCGTCCAGCCACTTCCGGACCTCGGTCAGCGCGGCCAACACCTTCGCCCGCGCGATCCTGACGCTCCTGGAACGGCTCGATCGCGACCTGGGCTCGCCGGCCGTGCTCGACCTGGTGGACATCGGCGCCGGTGAGGGCCGGCTGGCCCGCCGGGTGCTCGACGCCGCACCCGGCGACCTGCGCGAACGCCTGCGGGTCACCGCGGTCGACCTCTCCCCGCGCCCCGACGGCCTGCCCGAGGAGATCCGCTGGCGGCACGACCTGCCCCCTGCGATGACCGGCCTCGCCATCGCCAACGAATGGCTCGACAACATCCCGCTCGACGTCGTCGAACTCACCCCCGGCGGCCCACGGCTGGTCCTGGTCGACCCGGACACCGGCGAGGAACGCCTCGGCGACCCGCCGGCACCCGCCGACCGCGCCTGGCTCGACCGCTGGTGGCCGCTCACCCGGGTGGGCGCGCGCGCCGAGATCGGCCGCACCCGCGACGCCGCCTGGGCGGCCGTGCTGGTACGGCTGGCCAGGGGTCAGGCGATCGCCATCGATTATGCACACCCTGTGGATAACCGGCCGCCCTGTGGATCACTCGCCGGCTACCGCGACGGCCGCCTCGTCGCCCCCATACCCAACGGGACCTGCGACATCACCGCCCACGTCGCCCTCGACGCCTGCGCCGCGACCGGGATCGAAGCGGGCGTGATATCCACAGAGTTGTCCACACAGCGCGAGATCCTGCGAGAGCTGGGCATCACGGGCACCCGCCCCCCGATCGACCTCGCCCACCACGATCCGCGCGGCTACGTGCGAGCCCTGTCGGCGGCCGGCGAGGAGGCGGAGCTCATCGATCCGCACGGGCTGGGCGCATTCGGGTGGTTGACCCAGCGGAGATGAAACCACGCAGGTCCCCCGATACGGTAAAAGGGTGGAGATCGAGCAGACAGCCCTGCCCGGCATAGGGCTGAAACACGAGTTCAACACCCAGTCGGGCCGGCGCATCGCCGTCGTGTCGCACCGTTCCGGTCGCCGTGACCTGATCGTCTACTCGCGCGAGGACCCCGACCGGGCCTGCGAGGCGATCCAGCTCAACGACGACGAGGCCGACGCGCTCGTCGAGCTGCTCGGCGCCCCGCGCATCGTGCAGCGGCTCAACGACCTCCACCGCGAGATCGAAGGGCTCGTCAGCCTGCAGTTGCCCATTCCGGCGGGCTCGCCGTACGCGGGACGAACCCTCGGTGAGGCGCGCATCCGGACCCGCACCGGCGCCTCGGTGGTGGCGGTGGTGCGGCGCGGGCAGGTGCACACCAGCCCGGGCCCCGACTTCGTGTTCGCCGACGGCGACATCGCCGTGGTGGTGGGCGACGAGGAGAACACCGCCGCCGTCGCCGACATCCTGACGGAAGGCTAAGTGCACCACACCGCGATCGTCTTTCTCGAACTCGGTGCCATCATCCTCGCGCTCGGCGTGCTCGGCGCGCTGGCTCTTCGATTCGGCATCTCCCCCATCCCCCTCTACCTCGTCGCGGGACTCGCCTTCGGCAAGGGCGGCATTCTCCCCCTGGCCACCAGCACGGACTTCGTCTCGATCGTCGCCGAGATCGGCGTCGTGCTCCTGCTCCTCACCCTGGGGCTGGAGTACAACGCCAACGAACTCGTCTCCAGCCTGCGCGGCAACGCCCTGGCCGGAGTCGTCGACCTCGTGCTCAACGCCGCCCCCGGCGTGATCGCCGCGCTGCTGCTCGGCTGGGGCCCGGTGGCCGCGGTCGCGCTCGGCGGCGTGACCTACATGACCTCCTCCGGCATCACCGCCAAGGTGCTGTCCGACCTCGGCTGGATCGGCAACCGCGAGACCCCGGTCGTGCTCAGCCTGCTGGTCTTCGAGGACCTGACCATGGCCGTCTACCTGCCCGTGCTGACCGCGCTGCTGGCCGGCGTCGGGGTGGTGGCGGGCGCGGTCTCGGTCGGCGTCGCGCTGCTGACGGTGACCGGCGTGCTGATCATCTCGCTCAAGTTCGGGCGCTTCATCGAGGCCTTCGTGAGCAGTCCCAACGCCGAGGTGCTGCTGCTCAAGGTGCTCGGCCTGGCGCTGCTGGTCGCGGGGCTCGCGCAGCAGCTCCAGGTCTCGGCGGCGGTCGGCGCCTTCCTGGTCGGCATCGCGCTGTCCGGTGAGCTCGCGCACGAGGCACGGGCCCTGCTCGCGCCGCTGCGCGACCTGTTCGCCGCGGTCTTCTTCGTCTTCTTCGGCCTGCAGACCGATCCGACGAAGATCCCGCCGGTGGCGGGGCTGGCCATCCTGCTCGCGGTGATCAGCATGCTGACCAAGCTCGGGACCGGCGCCTGGGCGGCCAGACGGGCCGGCGTGGGCCGGGCCGGCCGGGTCAGAGCCGGCATCGGGCTGATCCCGCGCGGCGAGTTCAACATCGTCATCGCCGGACTGGCGGTGGCCGCCGGGGTCCACCCCGACCTCGGCCCGCTGGCGGCGACCTACGTCCTCGTGCTGGCCGCCTTCGGACCGCTGGCCGCCCGGCTGGTGGAGCCGCTGCTGACCCGGCTCCTACGTAGTTCTCCCAGCTAGCGGACGGTGCGGGCATGCCTCGACACTCGAGGCATGCCACTTCGCCTACTCCAGCACGGTGACTCTGAGTATCCGGGTCTCTGCGCGGCGTGGAACGCCGCCATCGTGCACCGGCCCGCCTACGTGGCGGTCGCCGAGACCGCCGAGCAGGTCGCCGAGGCGGTCGACTTCGCCGCCCAGCGCGGCCTGCGCGTGCGCGTGCAGGCCACCGGGCACGGCGCGCTGCGCCCCGCCACCGAAGACGACCTGCTCCTCGTCACCTCCGGCATGGACACCGTCGCCATCAACGGCGACACCGCCCTGGTCGGCCCCGGCGCCAAGTGGAAGGCGGTCATCGACGCCGCCCACCCGCACGGCCTGGCGCCCCTGGTCGGCAGCACCAGCGACGTCGGCGTCGTCGGCTACAGCCTCGGCGGCGGCCTGGGCTTCCTGGCCCGGCCCTTCGGCCTGGCCGCGCAGGCCATCGTCGAACTCCAGCTCGTCACCGCCGACGGCGAGATCCGCTGGGTCGACGACCAGCGCGACCCCGGGCTGATGGCCGCGCTGCGCGGCTTCGGGCCCAACCTGGGCGTGGTCACCGCGCTGCGCACCCGGCTGTTCCCGGCCGCGCAGCTCTACGCCGGGTCCATGATGTGGCCGGCCGACCTGGCCAGGGACGTCCTCCTCGCCTACCGCGACTGGGTGGCCACCGTGCCGCGCGAGCTGACCTCCGCGGTGGGTGTGCTGCACGTGCCGGACGCGCCCTTCGTGCCGCCGCCCATGCGCGGCCAGTCGGTCGCCCGGATCTGCCTGTGCCACCCCGGACCCGACCACTCGGGCATGGACGAGCTGCTCGCGCCGCTGCGGGCGCTGCCGGGACTCGTCATGGACCTCACCGGGCCAATGCCCTCGAACCGGATCGACGAGATCACCGCCGACCCGACCGATCCGCTGCCGTTCATGTTGCGCGCGGAGATGCTGGCCGGGCTCAGCGACGAAGCGATCGACTACCTCGCCGGCATCTCGCCCCGGGATGCCGAGCCGTACCTGCTGTGGCTGGTGCGGCACATCGGCGGCGCGCCGCAGCTCGACCCCGGGCTGGCCTACGCCCAGGGCGAGTTCGTGGCCGAGGCGGTCAGCCTCGCGCCCGGGCCGGACGTCGCCGCCGCCGTACAGGACTTCGGCGGCCGCTTCTCGGCCGGACTCGGCGCCGCCGCGACCGGCTACACGCCGTTCAACTTCGCCGCCGGGCCCGACCAGATCGCGCGGGCCTTCACCCCGGAGTACGGCGCGCGCCTGGCCGAGACGAAGAGACGCCTCGACCCGGCGGGCCTGTTCGGCGGCGAGCGGACCCTTACTGCTTAGCCCGGTGCCTGCTCCGCATCCGGATGTTCAGCATCTCCACGACCAGGGAGAAGGCCATCGCGAAGTAGATGTAACCCTTGCTGATGTGCTGCTCGAAGCCCTCGGCGAGCAGCACGACGCCGATCAGCACGAGGAAGGACAGCGCCAGCATCTTGATGCTCGGGTGCCGGTCCACGAAACGGCTGATCGGGCCGCTGGCGAAGAGCATCACGATCACCGAGGCGATGACCGCGGCGATCATCACGCCCAGCTCGTCGACCATGCCGACCGCGGTGATGACCGAGTCCAGCGAGAAGACGATGTCCAGGATCATGATCTGGATGATCGCCGAGGCGAACGAGGTGACCTTGCGCTTGGTGCCCCCCTCGCCGTCCTTCAGCTCCATGCTGTGGCCGATCTCCAGCACGCTCTTGGCCAGCAGGAACAGACCGCCGAGAATGAGGATCAGATCTCGTCCGGATATCTCCTGACCCAGCACGGTGAAGAGCGGCTCGGTCAGCCTGATCACCCACGACAGGGCGAGCAGCAGCGCCAGGCGGCTGATCAACGCGGCGGCGAGACCCAGCACCCGAGCACGATCGCGCTGCTCGGGCGGGAGCTTCCCCGCGATGATCGAGATGAAGATGATGTTGTCAATGCCCAGCACGATCTCGAGTGCGACCAGGGTGAGAAACCCGATCCAGATCTCTGGGTTGGTCACCCAGTCCAGCATTCTGTACCTCCTTGCTCAATCTGCACACAACGATCGTCGACTCGAGAAAGTTCGCGACTTGCGGTTTCCGCCCCTGTGTCGGTTATAGTTCCGACGAAGGTCATGAGTGCCAGCGCACAGCCCCGGCTTGCTGGCCGGCAACCCTCGCGTCCGCGGCGGGGTGCCCCGGGTGAGGACCTGGTCCGTCACGAGGTGTGGCGGGCAAGCGCGGGCTCCACGGACGGATCGGGGCCCAAGGCCTCGAAGGAGTTCGCCGTGTCCACGCTCAGCATCTTCAGCTCTGTCCCCGCCCAGAGCACCACCTCCCCCGCCGCCTCGCCCGGCGAGTCCGGCGCGCGTGAGTTGCCCGCGGTCCTGGGTGCCGACCTGGAGGTTCCGGTCAAGGGTGGCCGGCTGGTGAGTTACGCCAACCTCGACTACGCCGCCAGCGCGCCCTGTCTGGAGCCGGTCAGCGCGGCCGTGACCGCCGCCCTGCCGGCCTACTCCAGCGTCCACCGCGGCGCGGGCTACGCCTCCCAGCTCACCACCGCCCGCTACGAGCAGGCGCGGCACACCGTGCGGGCCTTCGCCGGCGCCCGCCCCGACGACGCGGTGATCTTCACCCGGAACACCACCGACTCCACCAACCTGCTGGCCGGCTGCCTGCCCGAAGGCACCACCGTGGTCGTCTTCGACACCGAGCACCACGCCTCGCTGCTTCCCTGGACCGATGTCGTACGGCTGGCGCCGCCCGCCTTCCCCGGCGAGACCGTACGCGCCGTGGACGAGGCCCTCGCCGGGATCGACGGCCCCAAGCTGCTGGTCGTCACCGCCGCCTCCAACGTCACCGGCGAACTGTGGCCGATCGCGGCCCTGGCGCACATCGCCCACCGGCACGGGGCGCGCATCCTCGTCGACGCCGCCCAGCTCGTGCCGCACCGGCGGCTCAACATCACCGCGCTCGACCTCGACTACGTCGCCTTCTCCGGGCACAAGCTCTACGCGCCCTTTGGCGCCGGCGTGCTGATCGGGCGGCGGGACTGGCTGGCGGCGGGCGAGCCGTACCTCAAGGGCGGCGGCGCGGTGCGGGCGGTCAACGACGAGATCGAGTGGCACGACGACCCCGAGCCCCGGCACGAGGCCGGCACCCCTAACGTGCTCGGCGCCATCGCGCTGGCCGCCGCCTGCGACGCGCTCTCCGCCACCGGGTGGACGGCGCTCGTGCGGGAGGAGGAGCGGCTGATCGGGCGGCTCCGGGCCGGGATCGCGGGCCTTTCCGGGGTGCGGGAGCTTTCCCTGTGGGGGGCTGACCACCCTCGGGTGGGGATCGTGTCGTTCGTGGTCGACGGGTTCACCGCTCGGGAGGTGGCCGAGGTTCTGTCGGCCGAGTACGGGATCGGGGTGCGGGACGGGAAGTTCTGCGCGCATCCCTTCGTGCGGCACCTGCTGGGGACTGCGGACGGTGGCTGTGAGGACGGCACCGCCTCAGCCGTCCGCGCCTCCATCGGCCTGGGCACCACCGACGAGCACATCGACCGCCTCCTCACCGCCCTCCACAACCTCACCACCCGCTGACCCCCCACGCGGGATCCTCGCCGCCTCGGTGGCCCTTGTCCGGGGTTCTCGCCGCATCGGTGGACCGGTGGCCGCCGTACAGGGTGCTCGCCGCATCGGTGGACGGGCGGCCACCACACGGGGTCCTCGCCGCATCGGTGGGAGGCAGGCCGCCGCACGGGGTCCTCGCCGCATCGGTGGGAGGGCGGCCGCCGCACGGGGTCCTCGCCGCATCGGTGGGAGGCAGCCGCCGCACGGGGTCCTCGCCGTATCGGGTGGCGGCGGGGGGCGGGCGGTGGGTCCGCCTGGCCCCCGGCTCCGGCCCCCGGCCTGCTCACCCCGGCCCCTCCGGCCACCCCGGCATCCCTAGCCCGGCCACCTCGGCCACCCGGCATCCCTAAGCCGGGCACCTCGGCCACCCCGGCCCGGCACCTCGGCATCCCCGGTCCGGCCAGCCCAACCACCGCGGCCCGACCACCCCGGCCTCAGGCCCGGTGCGGCCCGCCCGCTGTTGGGTGGGTCAGGATTCGCCGCGGCGCTTTTCGTCGGCGAGCAAGGCGTCGATGTCCCTGCGGTCTGCCTCGGAGAGGCCGTGGGCCTGTTGGGGCACGGTGTTGGGGCGGGTTTCCTCGGCGGCCTGGGCCGACGCCGCGGAGTGGCGGGCGTCGCGGGCGGAGTCACGGGCGTCGTCGGCGGCGTCGCGAGCGACGTCCCGGGTGGCCCCGGTCGACTCCTGGACGGCGTCACGCCGGGCCTCGCGGTCGGCGGCACGGGCCGCCTCGGCCTCGGCGGCCTCGGTACGGGCCTCGGCGGCCTTGCGCTCGGCGTCCTCCCGCGCCTGACGAGCCGTGGACAACTCCTCCTGAGCGGCGTCCCGCGCCTTGTTGCGCCGCCGCAGAGCCAGGTAGAGCCCGTCAAGCCCAAGCCGCCCACCCCCGGTGGCCATGAGCATGAGGCACCCCGCCCCCAGGGCCCCCACGAGCTCCCACCCGTTGTCGGCGATGAAGATCCCGTTACGGAAGTGCACGAAGATCATCGCCCCGATCGTGACGGCCAGCAGCAGAAGCGCCGCCACCCGCACGAACAGCCCGAGGATCAGCAGAGCGCCGCCGACCAGTTCCGCGACCATGGTGAACGTGGCGGCGAGCTGGGGCTGGGGCACTCCGGCCTGGGTGAACATCTGGGTCGTGGCGTCGATGCCGTTCTGCCATTTCTGCCAGCCGTGCGCCACGAAGATCACGCCGAGCACGATCCGTGCGATCAGCGCTGCGATGTCTACTGGAACCTTCTTCATCCCTGAATCCCCCCAATCAAGACATTCCTCCCCCTCGCTACACCCGAAATGCGGGTTATTGCCGTTCCTTGACCGAGGCCTGTGCTGGAAGACCCCCGGGCTGGGTGGCAGCATGGGGCTTATGACAGAACGGGTGGTCGGCATCGGGGCAGGCGCCGCCGAGGTGGGCAAGGAGCTGGCCACCGAGGACATGGTCCTCAACATCGGCCCCCAGCACCCGTCCACCCACGGCGTGTTGCGCCTGCGGCTGACCCTCGACGGCGAGCGCATCTCCGGCTGCGAGCCGATCATCGGCTACATGCACCGCGGCGCCGAGAAGCTGTTCGAGGTGCGCGACTACCGCCAGATCATCATGCTGGCCAACCGGCACGACTGGCTGTCCGGCTTCGCCAACGAGCTCGGCGTGGTGCTGGCCGCCGAGCGCCTGCTCGGCATGGAGGTGCCGATCCGCGCGGTCTGGGCCCGCACCCTGCTGGCCGAGCTCAACCGGATGTTGTCGCACCTGATGTTCCTCGGCTCCTACCCGCTCGAACTGGGCGCGATCACCCCGATCTTCTACGCCTTCAACGAGCGCGAGCGGCTCCAGGCGGTGATGGAGGAGATCTCCGGCGGTCGCATGCACTACATGTTCAACCGCGTCGGCGGGCTGAAGGAGGACCTCCCGCTCGGCTGGCTCGACCGGGTGTCCGAGACCCTCACCGAGGTACGGCGGCGCGTCCCCGACATCGAGAACCTCATCCTCGGCAACGAGATCTTCCTGGCCCGCACCCGGGGCGTCGGCGTGCTGAGCCGCGAGCAGATCATGCAGTACGGCGTGAGCGGCCCGATCGCCCGCGCCTCGGGCGTCGACTTCGACCTGCGCCGCGACCAGCCGTACCTCGCCTACCCCGAACTCCCGGTCAAGGTGGTGACCCGCACGGCCGGTGACTGCCACGCCCGCTTCGAGGTGCTCTTCGAGCAGCTCCAGGTCTCCCTCGACCTGGCCGAGCGCTGCGTGGAGCGGATGCGCGACCTGCCGCCAGGCCCGGTGAACCAGCGCCTGCCCAAGGTGCTGAAGGTGCCGGAGGGCCACACCTACGCCTGGACGGAGAACCCGCTGGGCATCAACGGCTACTACCTGGTCTCCAAGGGCGACAAGACCCCGTGGCGGATGAAGCTGCGCGCGGCCTCCTACAACAACATCCAGGTGCTGCGCGAGATGTTGCCCGGCCATCTGGTCGCCGACATGGTCGCCATCCTCGGCTCGATGTTCTTCGTCGTGGGTGACATCGACAAGTGAGCTCCCCCACCACCACCCAACGCGACCCCTACGTCGACTGGCTCCGCGCCCTCAGCCTCATCGTGGTCGTGGTCTGGCACTGGGCCTTCACCATCCTGGAGTGGGAGCCCGACGGGCCGATGCCGACCAGCCCGCTCGGCTTCACCTCGGGCCTGTGGATCCTCACCTGGCTGCTGCAGGTGCTGCCGCTCTTCTTCTACGTGGGCGGGCACGTCCACCTGCTGTCGTGGGAGCGGGCGCACGCGAGGGGCGTCGGCATCGGCTCCTTCGTCCTGCGGCGGATCCAGGCGCTGGCCGTACCCGCTCTCGTGCTCTCGGCGGTCTGGGTGGCGATCGGCGTGGTGATCACGCTGGTCTTCGACGTGGAGTGGATGGGCCGCGTGGTGCTGCTCATCCTCAGCCCGCTCTGGTTCATGGCGGTCTACCTGGTGCTCATCGCCCTGCTGCCGGTGTCGATCTGGCTGCACAAGCGCTACGACGTGCTCACCCTCGTCTGGCTGGGCGGCGCGGCGCTGGTGGTCGACGTGATCCGGCTCCGCTACGGGGTCGAGTGGGTCGGCTGGCTGAACATGATCATCGTGTGGGGGCTGGCGCACCAGGCCGGATTCTTCTACCAGCGCGTCGTCGACCTGCCCAGGCGCTACGACTACGCGGTGCTCTGGACCGGGTTGTTCGCGCTGTTCGGGCTGGTCTACTCGGGCATCTACCCCGGCTCGATGGTCGGCGTGCCCGGCGACAAGTGGTCGAACATGGCCCCGCCCACCTTCGTCATCGTGGCGTTGCTGATGTTCCAGATCGGGCTGGTCGAGGTGCTGCGGCCGACCATGGAACGGCTGCTGGCCCGGCCGCGGTGGAAGAAGGTCAACGAGACGATCAACCGCTACGCGCTGCCGCTCTTCCTCTTCCACACCACCGGCATGGCGATCGCGCTGGGCATCTCGTGGTGGCTGTTCGGGCAGATCGGCCGGGACGTGCCGCCCGACCTGTACTGGTGGCTGGAGCGGCCCATCGCCATCCTCGGGCCGCTGATCTGCACGGTGCCGGTGATCGCGCTGTTCACCCGGCGACGGCGGCGCACAGCCGTACCAGCGAAGACCTGACCGCCTCCGGCGCGTCCAGGTGGACGTCGTGGCCCGCTCCGGCGACGACGTGCGGCTCGATCCCCATGCGCGCGACGTCCTCGGCCGGGATGATGCCGTTCTGGCCGAGCACGAGCGTGACCGGGCAGCGGACCCGCGCCCACTCGGCCCAGTAGTCGCGGCGGCAGTGCTCGGCGATCATCGCGACCATCACGTCCGGGTCGAAGCGCGGCACCAGGCCCTCCGGGGTGCTCGCCAGGCCGTCGGCCCAACCCGCGCCTAGGAACTCCACCGCCGCCGCCCGGTCCGGGAAGGGGACCGGCCAGCACCACCCGCTCCAGCCCCAGCTCGTCGAGGACCGCGATGACGTCGGCCACCCGCGCCTCGTGCGACAGGTCGGCCGGGCGCCGCTCGCTGGCTCCGTGGCCGCGCTGGTCGAGCGCCACCGACCGATGACCCAGCCCGCTCAGCACCGCGTCCCACTCACCCGCGTGCCCGGCCAGCCCGTGCAGCAGCAGGACGGCAGGCGCCGCCCCGGCCCGCTCCGTCCAGGCCAGACCCTTGGTGCTCAGGCCTGCTCCCGTTCCTCGCCGGGCTGCTTGGGCACGCGGCAGCAGTACTCCAGGTAGAGCGCGGCGCACACGAGCAGCACGCACGCCACGAAGGAGCCGGTCGTGACGAAGAACTCCCGGCGCGGCGTGTCCTGCATCAGAAGCCCGACGGTGTGCAGCGCGAACCCGCCGAAGATCCCGGCGAACACCGCACCGGCGTAGGCCGAGGCCTTGGCCAGCGCCGCCAGCCGGGCGACGGCCAGCGGCTCCACCGGCTTGGTGTCGGGCTTGCGGGCGATGCGCGCCTTGGTGTTGGCGCCGGTCACGAACTCGCCGATGGCCAGCAGCACCACCGTCGGGATCGCGGTCCAGGGCACCAGCGGCAGATCGGAGTAGAACTGCCGGACCAGCAGCAACGTCACCAGCGCGACGACCACCAGGAGGCCGACGAGCGGTGCGGGTCTGGTGGGCTTCAAGCCGGCCCCTGGAGTCGCAGGTCGGGGCGGAGCCGTACCCCCGTCTGGTCGAGCCCCGCCAGCAGGTCGCTGATGCGCCCGTGACCGGGCAGCTCGCCGTCGGGGTCGACCTGGGCCCACGGCGTCAGCACGAACGCCCGCTCGTGCGCCCGCGGGTGCGGCAGGATCAGCTCCGGGGTGTCGTAGGCGAGGTCGGCCACGGCGATCAGGTCGACGTCGAGGGTGCGCGGCCCCCAGCGCTCGGCCCGCTCCCGCCCGAAGGCGTTCTCGATGCTCTGGGCGCGTTCGAGCAACGTGTAGGCGTCGACCTTGGTGTCGGCCAGCACGATGGCGTTGAGGTAGGGGCGCTGCGCCTCCGGCCCACCGACCGGGTCGGTCTCGTAGACCGGCGAGACCGCGACGTAGTCGAGGCCCGGCGCGTCGAAGAGCGCGTCGACCGCGCCCTGGAGGGTCTCGAAGCGGCGGCCCAGGTTGCTGCCGAGTGCGAGGACGGCTTTCATCAGCGGCTCCGCCGGATCGTCACGATCACATCGTCGAAGGGCAAGGGGATGGGCGCGGCCGGTTTGTGCACGCTGACCTCGACCTCGCGCACCAGCTCGCTGTCGAGGCAGACGTCGGCCAGGCGCTGGGCGAGGGTCTCGATCAGGTTGACCGGCTCCCCCTCCACCACCTTGACCAGGGCCTCGGACAGCTCCCCGTAGTGCACCGTGCAGCTCAGGTCGTCGCCCGCGGCGGCCCTGCGCGTGTCGACGAAGAGCGTGGCGTCGACCACGAACTCCTGGCCGAGCTCGCGTTCCGCGGGCAGCACGCCGTGCCGCCCACGCGCCCGCAGGCCCTTCACGGTGATGCGATCAAGCGTCAAACTCGTCGTCCTCCTCGTCATCGGTCTGCAGGACGGGCGAGCCGTGGTGCATCCACAGCCGCCAGCCCTCGGCCGTGCGGACGTAGACGTTGCTGGCCACCACCTTGCCGGCGGCGAAGCTCGACTCGCCCTCGTCGCCCGCGGTCAGGATGTTCTCCACGCAGGTCAGCACGGCCAGGTCGCCGAGCACGGCGGTCTTCACATCGGTCAGCACGAACTGGATGTAGGTCGTGTTCGCCATGATCAGCGCCCACGAGCGCAACACCTCGGAGCGCCCCGCCAGCAACGACCAGCCCGGATGCACGCAGCTCACCTGGCTGTCGGCGGAGTCCTCCGCCCAGACCTCGGTCATCTTGTCGAGGTCGGCGTTCTCGATCGCGGTGTAGAACGCCTGGTTGACCGTCTCCACCGCCTGGGTGTCCACGCTCACAGAGTCACCAGCCTCACGGGGTCACCATTCTCACGGGCTCTCCACTCTCGTCGGGGCTCCGCTCGCCGAGGCCCCGCCACGCTTCCATGCCGCGGCCACCCGCACGGCGTCGGCGTTGGGGCCGACCTCGTGCACGCGCACGCACCACGCGCCGCTGCCCGCGGCGAGTGCTGAGACCGCGACCGTGGCCGCGTCGCTCCGGGCGAACGGCCGCGGCGAACCGTCGGCATCGGCCAGGAGCCTACCGAGGAAGCGCTTGCGGGAAGCCCCGATCAGCAACGGATAGCCCAGATCGAGCAAGCGCTCCATTCCCGCCAGAACCGCCCAGTTGTGTTCGGCGGTCTTGGCGAAGCCCAGACCGGGGTCGAGCACGATCTGGCTCTCGTCGACGCCCTCGGCCAGCACCATCGCCACCCGCTTGGCCAGCTCCTCGCGCACCTCGCCGACCACGTCGTCGTAGATCGCGCGGCTGTCCATGCTGTGGCTGTGCCCACGCCAGTGCATCACCACGTACGGCACGCCGGTCGCGGCCACCACGCGCGGCATGTCGGGATCGGCCAGCCCGCCGCTCACGTCGTTGACCAGCAGCGCCCCGGCCTCGACCGCGGCCCTGGCCACCTCGGCGCGCATGGTGTCGACGCTGACGGCGACGCCCTCGGCGCTCAGCCGGCGGATGACCGGGACCACCCGGTGCAGCTCCTCCTCCAGCGAGACCCGCGCCGCGCCCGGGCGGGTGGACTCGCCGCCCACGTCCACCAGGTCGGCGCCCTCCGCCACCAGGGCGAGCCCGTGGCGGACCGCGGCGTCCTCGTCGAACCAGAGGCCGCCGTCGGAGAAGGAGTCGGGGGTCACGTTGACCACGCCCATGACGAGGCACCGATCCGCGGCTGGCAATCCCCTCATCATGGGCTCAAGCCTAGGCGTTCGGGCAAGCCCGGGCAGCACGCGGGGTCCCCCGGAAAGCGCGAGCGGGCGCCGGGGAAGTCCCCGGCGCCCGCTCGAAACCCGGCGTCAGCGGCCCAGGATGAGGGCCATCGCCTCGGCCCTCGTCTTGTCGCTGTTGCGGAAGTCTCCGCGCACCGCGGAGGTGAGCGTCTTGGCCCCCGGCTTGCGCACACCGCGCATGGTCATGCACAGGTGCTCGGCCTCGATGATCACGATCGCCCCGCGCGGCTCCAGCACCCGCATGAGCGCGTCGGCGATCTGCGAGGTCATCCGCTCCTGCACCTGCGGGCGCCGGGCGAAGACGTCGACCAGGCGGGCGAGCTTGGACAGCCCGGTCACCTGGCCCTTCTCGTTGGGGATGTAGCCCACGTGGGCCACGCCGTGGAAGGGGACGAGGTGGTGCTCGCACGTCGAGTAGACCTCGATGTCGCGAACCAGCACCATCTCGTCGTGGTCGACGTCGAAGACCTTGGTCAGGACCTCTTCGGGGGTCTGGTGCAGCCCGGAGTACTGCTCCGTCATCGCGCGGGCCACGCGGGACGGGGTGTCGAGCAGGCCGTCTCGGTCGGGATCCTCGCCGATGGCGATCAGGATCTCGCGGACGGCCTTCTCGATCCGTGGCTGATCGACGCTCACGCGCCGTCCCCCGGCTGGATGGCCTTGGGGTTGAGCGAGGACACCGCGGTCGAGCCGTTGCCGGACTGCTCCTTCGGCGTCAGCACCGGCGGCCGGTCGGAGGGCAGCCGCTTGCCGTACCCCGCGTAGGACGGGCGGTGCTCGCGGACGACCACCGGGGCGAAGATCTGCAGCACCTGGTCGCGGGAGAGCGTCTCCTTCTCCATCAGGTGGAGAACGAGGTTGTCGAGCACGTCGCGGTACTCGACGAGGATGTCCCACGCCGCGTCGTGCGCGGTCTCGATCATCCGGCGGACTTCCTCGTCGATCGTGGAGGCGATCTTCTCGGAGTAGTCGCGCTCGTGGCCCATCTCGCGGCCGAGGAAGACCTCGCCGTTGCCGGAGCCGAACTTACGGGCGCCGAGCTGCTCGCTCATGCCGTACTCGGTGACCATGCGGCGGGCGATCGAGGTCGCCTTCTCGATGTCGTTGGAGGCGCCGGTGGTGGGCTCGTGGAAGATGAGCTCCTCGGCCGCACGGCCGCCGAGCAACATCGCGAGCTGGTCCATCATCTCCGAACGCGTCGCGAGGAACTTGTCCTCCATCGGCAGCGTCATCGTGTAGCCGAGCGCGCGGCCCCGGGACAGGATGGTGATCTTGTGCACCGGGTCGGCGTTGGGAAGCGCGTGCGCCACGAGCGCGTGACCGCCCTCGTGGTAGGCGATCATCTTCTTTTCCTTGTCCGACATGACCCGGGTCTTGCGCTCCGGGCCCGCCATGACGCGGTCGATCGACTCCTCCAGCAGCTCCATCGTGATCAGCTTCTGGTCGGCCCGCGCGGTGAGCAGGGCGGCCTCGTTGATCACGTTCGCCAGGTCGGCGCCGGTGAAGCCCGGCGTACGGCGGGCGATGACGTCGAGGTCGACGTCGGGCGCGAACGGCTTGCCGCGGCCGTGGACCTTGAGGATGCCCTTGCGGCCCTCCAGGTCGGGACGGTCGACGGTGACCTGCCGGTCGAAACGACCGGGACGCAGCAGCGCCGGGTCGAGGATGTCGGGCCGGTTCGTCGCGGCGATGAGGATCACGCCGCCCTTGACGTCGAAGCCGTCCATCTCGACGAGGAGCTGGTTGAGCGTCTGCTCGCGCTCGTCGTGACCGCCGCCCAGTCCGGCGCCGCGGTGACGGCCGACGGCGTCGATCTCGTCGATGAAGATGATCGCGGGCGCGTTCGCCTTGGCCTGCTCGAACAGGTCGCGCACGCGGCTGGCGCCGACGCCGACGAACATCTCGACGAAGTCGGAGCCGGAGATGGAGTAGAACGGCACGCCCGCCTCACCCGCGACCGCGCGGGCGAGCAGGGTCTTGCCGGTGCCGGGCGGGCCGTAGAGCAGCACGCCCTTGGGGATCTTGGCGCCGATCGCCTGGAACTTGGCGGGGGCCTGCAGGAACTCCTTGATCTCCTGGAGTTCCTCGATGGCCTCGTCCGCGCCGGCGACGTCGGCGAAGGTGGTCTTGGGCGTGTCCTTGGTGATCAGCTTCGCCTTGGACTTGCCGAAGTTCATGACTCGCGAGCCGCCGCCCTGCATCTGGTTCATGATGAACAGGAACAGCAGCACGATGATGACGATCGGCAGGAAGCTGATCAGGAGGCCGACCAGGAAGTTCTCCTGGGGGACCTCGACGGTGTAGCTCTTGGTCTTACCGGCCTGGACCTGCTTGTCCAGCTCCTCGACCAGGAGCGGGCCCTGACCCGTGACCCAGGAGGCCTGAATGCGGTTGGTGGGGGTGTCGTTCTGCTTGACCGGGATCGCGGAGTTGAGCGTGAGCTCCATCCGCATGTCCTTGTCGACCACCTTGGCCACCGCGACGTTGCCGTCCCGGATCTGCTTCAGCGCCGTCGAGGTGTCGGCCTGCTTGAAATTGCCGTCGCTGCTCCAGAGCGAGGTGACGAGCAGGAGCAGCACGACGATGCCCAGGATCCACAGCAGTGGCCCACGTGTAAATCGCTTGAGATCCATCCGATGCGGAACCCCTTGCGGGCCCGTCCCTTCCTGACCATGGCCTGAAAACCCTCGGTGACCGGGGGCCGCGGCGGATGCCGCTCCTACTGACTACCCAGAGGGAAATCCTCTAAGTGTCAGAAGGTACACCGGCGGCGCGCACGGGGGCACCGTCCGCGCCACTGGCCTTGCCCTACCAACGTACGTCAGGTCGCCTTGTGTTCCCGCGCTATTCGCCGCTATAGACGTGCGGTGCGAGCGTGCCGATGAAGGGCAGGTTGCGGTAACGCTCGGCGTAGTCGAGGCCGTACCCGATGACGAACTCGTTGGGGATGTCGAAACCGACGTACTTCACGTCGATCGGGACCTTCACCGCGTCGGGCTTGCGCAGCGCCGTGCAGATCTCCAGCGAGGCCGGGTTGCGCGACTTCAGGTTCTCCAGCAGCCAGTGCAGGGTCAGGCCGGAGTCGATGATGTCCTCGACGATGAGCACGTGGCGGCCCATGATGTCGGTGTCCAGGTCCTTCAGCACCCGCACGACGCCCGAGGACTTGGTGCCCGCGCCGTAGGAGGAGACGGCCATCCAGTCCATCTGGATGGGCGTGCTCAGCGCCCTGGCCAGGTCGGCCATCACCATGACCGCGCCCTTCAGCACGCCGACGAGCAGCAGTTCCTGGCCCGCGTAGTCGGCGTCGATCCGGGCCGCGAGCTCCTTGATCTTGGCCTGGAGCTCGTCCTCGGGAATGAGGACCTTCTCCAGGTCTTTGCCCATGTCGGCTGCGTGCACCTGGGATTCCTTACTCGACGGGTGGCTGGTCGAACACCAGGGTGCCATACCGCCGAACCACGCCATGACCCCCGGGCAGGTCAACGCGTTTCTGCCCGTGCCAGGCGGTCACCAGCCGCTCCACCGCCAGGACGTGGCCCGCTGTGAGGGCGCTGGCGGGCGCTCCGGCGGCGATCGCCGCCCGGCGCAGGACCCGCCGGCGGACCGCCGCCGGGAGGGCTTCCAGCGGGGGTACGGCAAGCGTCGGGATATCGCTTAGAGCGCAATCGTGGTAGGCCGTCGCGGCCCACTCGTCGAGCGCGTCCGCGTCCGCCCGCGCCAGGTCGGCCGTGCGCGCGAGCGCCTCGGCGACGCCGGGGCCCAGCTCGTGTTCGAGGGTGGGCAGGACGGTGGTGCGCACCCGGACGCGGGTGTATCTCGGGTCCTCGTTGTGCGGGTCGGCCCACGGGGTCAGGCCGAGCGCCTCGCAGGCCGCGACCGTGGTGGCCCGGCTCAGCGCGAGCAGGGGTCTGCGGTAGCGGCCGTTGACCTGGGCCATTCCGGCCAGGGAGCGGAGACCGCTGCCTCTGGCCAGGCCTAGCAGGACGGTTTCGGCCTGGTCGTCCCTGGTGTGTCCCAGCAGGACCGCCGCCGCCCCGTGCCGGTCTGCGGCCTTGGCCAGGGCTTCGTAGCGGGCTTCCCGGGCCGCCGCCTCCGGGCCGCCTTCCGTGCCCACCTGGGCGTTGGCGATCTCGGCGAACTCCAGGCCGTCGAGGGGGAGGTCGGTGACCTTCCTCGCCTGTTCGGCCGAGCCTGGCTGGAGGTTGTGGTCCACCGTCACCAGGCCTGCCCTGAGGTTCATCCTCGGTGCGCTGAACGCGGTTGCGGCGGCCAGGGCCAGGGAGTCGGCGCCGCCGCTGCATGCCACGAGGACCAGGTCGCCCGCTTTCAGGTCGGCCAGGCACTCCCGCACTGCTCGCCGTACATCCGCCACGGCCGGGTGTGGACCCATGGGCTCATTCTGGCCGTGCCGGGCCCCGCCGTATGGGGCTGGGGTGGATTTTGAGAGGAAGGAGGAGGACGGCTGGGGTGGATTTCGGAGGAACATCCAAAGTCCCCTCAGCCCGAACCTCAGGGACGAGGGGGTACGGCGGGCCGGAGCTACGGGGAGAGTGCCCGAAGTAACCCCAGCCCGCCCAATTCCAAACGTCAGGCCGGAAGCGCGTCCGTCCCCACAACCCGACGGGTCCAGGCGTCCGGGTCGGAGATCTCGTCCATGGTCGGCAGCGTCTCAGGCGAGGTCCAGATCTTGTTGAACCCCTCCATCCCCACCTTCCCCACCACGGCGTGCACGAAGGCCGACCCCTGCGCGTACTGCTTCATCTTGAGCTCAAGCCCGAGCAGCCGCTTGATCGTGCGATCGACCCGCCCCCCAGCGGCCCGCCGCTGCTGGAACTTGGCCCGGATGTCCACCACGGAGGGCACGACAGCCGGCCCGACCGCGTCCATGACGTAGTCGCCGTGCCCCTCGACCAGGGTCATCACCGCGGTGAGCCGGTCGAGGATGGCCTTCTGCTCCGGCGTCTGGATGGCCTCGATGAGGTTGCCCTCGCCTTCGCGCAGCACCACGTCCGCCACCGTGTCGGCGGCGTTGCGGAGCCGTTCGAGCAGGGTGGGCAGGTCGAGGTCGGAGGCGAGCAGGAACTCGGTCATCTGCCCCCGGACGTACTCCCGCAGCCAGGGCACGCCGGTGAACTGCACCCGGTGGGTCTCTTCGTGCAGGCAGACCCAGAGCCGGAAGTCCCGCGAGTGCACGTTGAGCTCGCGCTCGGCGGAGACGATGTTGGGCGCGACCAGGGTCAGCCGGCCGACAGCCTCGCGGCCGGAGGGGTCGGGCGGCAGGAACAGCTCGTACTGGCCCAGGACGCGCGTGGCGAGGAAGGCCAGGACGGCGCCGACCTCGACGCCCGTGATGCGGGAGCCGACGGCGCTGACGATGGCGGGTGGCGGGTTGTCGCGAGCGGACATGCGCTCGGTGAGCGGCTCCAGCACGACGCGGAAGCCCTCGACGTTGGCCTTGATCCAGCCCGGCCGGTCGACGATGGTCGCGGGCTGGGGCGGGGTCTCGGTGTGGATCTGCGTGAACTCCCGGACGTGGCCCTCGGCCTCGCGCGAAAGGGTGCGCAGCTCGGATACAGCTTGCCTGGCTTCTTCGCGGCTCACCTGCGGGCCTGGGCGTACCAGGCGCGTTCCGGTAGCGACGGCCAGATCCCAGTCGATCACCTGCATACCGTCCACCGTACGTGCTAGCTCAGGAGCGCGCGACGATGGCGGCGAGCCGGTCGAGAACGGGTTCGGCGTAGACGGGCACCTTGTCGGCCAGGAAGGCGAAGCTGACCAGGCGTCCGTCGCGGGTGGTGGCGAAGCCGGCGAGGGTGTTGACGTTGTTGAGCGTGCCGGTCTTGGCGCGGACCAGGCCGACCTCGGTCTTGCTCTGCGGGCTGGTGAAGCGGCGGCCGTTGCCGAGCGTGCCGGAGAACCCGGCAATGGGCATGCCGGAGACGACGGCGCGCAGGTCGGTGTGGGCGGGCGAGGAGGCGAGGGCCACGAGCTGGGCGAGCGCGCCGGCGCTGATCCGGTTCTTGATGGACAGGCCGCTGCCGTCGGTGACCACGATCCCCTTGGTCACGCCGACGCGCTTGAGCGCCTGCTGCACGCCCTTGATGCCGCCGTCGAAGGAGCCGCCGAAGCCCTCCTTGAGCCCGACGTGGTGGGCGAGCGCCTCGGCGACGTCGTTGTCGCTCCGGGTCAGGGTGCGTTCCACGAGCGCGTAGACGGGGGCGGACTGGACCTGGGCGAGCTCGGCCGCTCCCGCGGGCGCGGTGGCGGCGGCGACGGTCTTGCCGACGCTCACGCCGTACTTGGCGAGGAGCTTGGCGAAGGCGGTGGCGGCGTGCCGGGACGGGTCGGCGACGCGCGGCGCCGACTGGGCGGGGTTGGCCTTGCCCGAGTCGATCATGAGGGCGGTGACCGGCGCGACCTCGCCGTCGGGGATGTAGTTGGACTTCCAGCCGGACGCGCTGGACGGCCCGGTGAACAGGGAGTCGTCGAAGGAGAGCGTGACCTTGGTGACGCCCTTGTCCTTGAGCGCCTCGGCGGTGCGCTGGGCGAGCGTCGCGAGCGTCGCCGGGCGCGGGTAGGCGCCCGAGGATTTGGCCGACGGGCCGGCCAGCGTCGGGTCGCCGCCGCCGACCAGGACGATCGTGTTCGCGGTGCGGCCCTGGACGACGCGGGTGGTGAGGCGGGTGTCGGGCCCGAGGGAGGCGAGCGCGGCGGCACCCGTTACGATCTTGGTTGTCGAGGCGGGAATGACGCCCTCGTCGGCGTTGGCGGCGTAGAGTCGTTCCCCCGTCGCGACGTCGATGACGACCGCTCCGACGTGGGGACCCAGGGCTTTGTCACCCAGCGCGCCGGTGAGTTCGCTGGCCAAAGTACTCTTAGTCGGGAGAGTTCCGTCACCGCCTGTGGCCAGCACGGGTCCGGAGGTGATGACGGGTGCGACGGGGGGTTCGGCGACCGGCTCGGTCCGGGTTGCCGGTTTCGTCATCGCGTCCAGGTTGAAACCGTCGTTCGCGATCGCGTAAGCGCCCGCGCCGAGGGTCGCGACCTGGAGCATGGCGAGTGTGGCGAGTGCCAACCACCGCTCGCGCATCTATCTCTCCCAAGTACGTATTCGCCTATGAGACATTAACGCCCGTCCGGGTGTGAAGCGGAGGAACCGCCGTGGAGTTCGACGTTGTCGTTGAGATTCCGAAGGGGCAACGGAACAAGTACGAAGTGGACCACGAAACCGGCAAGATCAGGCTTGACCGGCTGCTGTTCACCTCCACGCAGTACCCCGCAGACTACGGCTTCATCGAGAACACCCTCGGTGAGGACGGCGACCCCCTGGACGCACTTGTCCTGCTCCAGGAGCCGACCTTCCCGGGTTGTTACATCACCTGCCGCGCGGTCGGCATGTTCCGGATGACCGACGAGGCGGGCGGCGACGACAAGGTCCTGTGCGTCCCGGCCACCGACCCGCGCATGGAGCACATCCGCGACATCCACCACGTCCCGGAGTTCGACCGGCTGGAGATCCAGCACTTCTTCGAGGTCTACAAGGACCTGGAGCCGGGCAAGTCGGTCGAGGGCGCCAACTGGGTCGGCCGGGTCGAGGCCGAGGCCGAGGTCGTGCGCTCCTTCCAGCGGCTCAAGGACCAGGGCGGCCACGGCCACCACTAGTCCACCGGTCCCGCCGGGCCGGCCCTAACCGGCCGGCCTGGTGGCGCCGACGAGGTCGCGTCGCCACATCGAGGCGACGCGGACCACGTCCCCGGTCTGCGGCGCGTGCACCATGAGGCCCTTGCCGATGTACATCCCCACGTGGTGGATGGTGCCGGGGTCGCGGCTGACGTAGCCGAAGAACAGCAGGTCGCCCCGGCGGAGCTGGTTGAGCGGCACGTGCGGCCCCGAGGTCCACTGGGTGCCCGTCCAGTGGTCGAGCCGGACGCCCACCCGCTCCCACGCCCGCATCGTCAGGCCCGAACAGTCGTAGCTGGACGGGCCGTCGGCGGCCCACACGTACGGCTTGCCGAGCTGGCTGAGCGCCCAGTTGGCGGCCAGGTCCCCGCGCGCCGAACCGCTGGCCAGCGACACGTAGCCGAAACTGGACCGTTCCAGAGTCTCCGCCCTGCGGCGTTCGAGGCGCTCGGCCTCGCTGCGGGCGGCGTCGAGCTCGCTCTCGAGCTCCTCCCGCTCCTCCTTGAGCGCCGCGGTCTCCTTTTGCTGCTCGGCGACCGCGCGTTCGGCCGCCTGCTGGGCCGCCGCGGCACGTTCGGCCGCGGCCTGCTGCTCGCGCCGGGCGCGTTCGGCCTCCTCGCGCAGCACCTGGGCGACGAGCCGGCTGTCGCGCATGCGGACCAGCACCATGCCGCGCTCGCCGCCGATCTGCTGCAGCACGCTGACCCGGTGCAGGTAGCCGTCGGTGTTGATCATCCCGACGAAGGGGCGGTTCACGTCTGCGCCGCCGTACAGCTCCCCCGCGAGCCGGGCCGCCTCGACGCGGGCCGCCTCCATCGCGGTCTCGGCGGCCGACAGCCGGGTGAGGGCGTCGCGGTGGGCCTGTTCGGCCCGGGCCAGCCGTACCTTCTCCCCGTTGTAGGCCTCCACCAGCCGCCCGGCGGTGGTGGCGAGCGCGTCGAGGCGGGCGCGGGCGGCGGCCAGGCGCGCGTTGACCGCCCCCAGGTCTCGGGTACGGCTGCGCACCTCCCGCCGGGCGTCGGCGACGTCGTCAGCGGATGGGCCGGGCTCGGCAACGGCCGGGGGGCAGACCGTCACGAGCAGGCACGCAGCCAAAAGTCCAGCTCGGATCGGGCTCATGGACTCACTGTGCCCACTCGTCACACAGAGCACACCTGAACCACTACACACTGTAATCATCGCAGGCGAAAAAGGCGTTCGATCCAGGGTCGTACGCCTATCGGCGGCGGGATCGCCCCACGGGGGTAGGTGAAGACCGGGGTCGGGCTTCCGTAGGTCGCGCGGAGTTCGGCGGCCTTGCACCAGTCGGTGCCGACCTTGGCGGTCGCCCAGGCGGCGGCGACCGCGGCGCGCACCTCGGGGTGGCGGTCGTAGGTCTGCAGCAGGGTCATGGCGGCGTGCGCGGCCTGGTGGCCGTCGCCGGGGTAGGCGGTCGCGGCGAGGTAGGGGGCGATCACCCGGCCGCCGTGCCGGGTGTCGAGCGCCCAGGTCCAGTTGGCCAGGACCAGGCCGAGCACGGGGTCGGGGACGGCCGCGGCGGCGCCGTACATGCGTTCCTGGCGCGGGCCGGTGAGCCGGCGGGTGGCCCACAGCCAGCCGAGGTCGGCCGGGGTCTCGGCCCCGGCCAGCCAGGACAGTACGGCCAGGCCGCGCGCGGTCTGCAGCCGGGCCAGTTCCAGCACGTCGCGGAGCATGCGCGGGCCGGGGTCGAGCCAGGTCGGCCAGTCGGCCCGCTGGCTGCGCGGGACCAGCGCGGCCAGGGCGGGCGGCAGCTCGCCGGGGCAGACCCGGGCGCCGAGCTGCGGGTCGAGCCGGACCTCGAAGGCGGCGCCCGAGGTCACGTGCTCGACGGCTCGGGGGTGGAGGCGGGCGGCTCGGTCGTGCCAGGGGGATTGCTGGGCGCCGGGGTGGGGGTCTGGGGCGGGTCCGAAGGCTTGACCGTGGGTTGGTCGGTCGGCTTGCTCGTGGGCTTGTCGGTCGGGCGGTCGGCGGGGGGCTTGGGGGCGGGTTTCTTGGGCGGGCAGGGCGTGCGGGTGGAGCCGCCGTGGTGGTCGCGGCCGGGCGCCCGTCCGGGCTCGCCCTGGGCCGGCGCGGTCGTGGGCTGCGGCCTGGGAGCCGGGCCGGTGGGCCGGGCGGTCGGCGCCGGACGGACCGTGGGCGGCGCGACGGGCGGGATCGGCGCCCGCGCCCCCGGCCCGGCCACGGGCACGACCGGCCCGCCCGGCCCGCCGAGCCCGCCAGGTCCGCCAGGTCCGCCGGGTCCGAGCGGGCGGGTGTCGCGGCTGTCGGGCAGCGGCTCGACGTGCAGCGCGGTGTCCAGCGGGTCGGGCTGCCACGGCAGCAGGATGCCGGGCGACTCCCCGATCGGCGACAACGCGCCCCCGGCCACCCCGGGCAGGGCACGCGGCTCGGCCCCGAAGTAGTGGAAGACGCCCAGGATGGCGATCAGCGCCGCGACGCCCGCCAGCGAGCCCACCAGCGCCTGAGTCCACCGCCGAGCCCGCCCTCCGTCCGCGCCGGGAAATCCGGCGGCGTCCAGGGCGGCCGAACGGCGCGCCACGTAGCGGCGGTAGGGCACGAGCTCGGGGTCGACGAAGCAGCTCAGCACGCGCACCCGCAGCGACTCGGGCAGCCACATGCCGGGCAGCAGCTCGAAGACGCGGGCGGCGGAGACCTGGCGCAGCCGGTGGGGCGCGCACAGCGTGCACCGGGCCAGGTGGCGGACGAGGTGGTCGCGCATCTCGGGCGTGAGCTCACCGGCGAACCCGGTGAGGAGCACCGCGCGGCGCGGGCAGTCGTAGGGGCCCTTGCGGGCGAGGATCTCGGCGGTGATCGCGTCCCTGAGCCGCTCGCGGGCCTCGTCGAGGTCCTCGTCCAGGCGGCGCAGCCCGATGCCGAGGACGGCGGCGACCTCGGTGATCGGCAGCCGGTGCGTGGCGGTCAGCTCCAGGATCTCCCGGTCCTCCGGGGCCAGGCTGCGGACCGCGTTCCAGGCCATGACCCGCAGGTCGGCGTCCTCGGGGTCGTCGAGCTCCGGCGGCTCCTCGGCCTCGCGGTCCGGTGGCACCGCTTGGCGGCGGCGCAGGCATTCGACGCGGGCCAGCGCGTACAGCCACGGCCGGAGCCGGTCGGGATCGGCGAGCCTGGCGATGTGCGCCTCGGCGGCGATCAGGGTGTCGCGCAGGGCCACCTGGGCGCTGTCGCCGCTGAGCAGGAGGGACCAGCAATAGCTGTAGACGCCTTCGGCGTGGGAGTCGTAGAGCGCGGCGAGGGCTCCCGGGTCGCGGGAGCGGAGGGCCTCGACCAGGACGCGGTCATTCATGCGACAGACGGTAATGGATCGGTAACTTGCAGTTCTACGTTTTCTCCGCCAATGACAAAAGAGGTCGGCAATTTGTACGGCGCGTCAATCACACCATTCAAATGCCTGATTTATCAGGCTATTTGCTGGCGAATTGCCGCGCCGTCACGTGCTTACTGATCCGTCGGCAGAGGCTGACGTCCCCGGTCGCGCAGGAACGGCTCGGTCGTCGGCTTGACCGTGTGCACCGGCACCGCGCCGCCCAGCGCCAGCTCCTCGTACGGCCGGCCGGTCGAGCCCCAGGTGCGCACCACGACCTCGGTCTTGGCCACCGCCGCCGGGTCCTTCAACCCCTCGATGGTGAGCAGGAAGCGCGGTGTGTAGCCCGCCTTCACGTTGTCGACGAAGGTGCTCCCGCCGCCCAGCAGCTTGCCGGCGCTGTCGCGCACCAGCGCGCTGACGACGAGGCTGCCCGCCGGGGTGCGGTAGGGGTTGGCCACCGCGCCGGTGATCAGGTAGCTGCCGTCCTTCTGCTTGAGCGTCTGGACGCGCGAGGCCGGGAAGGCCTTGAACGACGAGACGATGCGCCCGGCCGGCCGCCACTGCGCCTGGCCGTACTCGATGCTCACCTTCTCCGGCTTGGCGGCGGCGGTCGCCTGGCCGGTGAAGGCCAGCTTGCCGCCCGGGGGCACGGCGTCGAGCGGCTGGTCCATCCGGACCACCTCGGCGCCCTTGGCGTCCCGGCCGACCACGGTGGCCACGACGTGCTCGCCGAAGTGCCACGGGTTGGCGTTGCTGAGCACTCCGGCCCAGTTGACGACGTAACCGTCGCCCGATTTCACGACTGTCGAGGCCTGCTCGGCGAGGGCGAGCGGCTTGAGCTGGACGGGCGCCGGCTCGGTGCCGGTGGAACACCCGGCGAGGCACAGCAGGCCCAGGGCAAGGACGGTGATACGCACGTATTCGGTAGTAGCCGCTTTCTTGGTACGGCAAGCGCGGGACACGCGCCTGCCGTACCAACTCTTTAACGGGCTCGCACCACTCTGCTCTCGTCCCATACGGGTTCGGGCGCTTCGTACACCTTGCCGTCCGCCCCGAACACCAGATACCGGTCGAAGTCCTCGGCGAACCAGCGGTCGTGCGTCACGGCCACGACGGTGCCGTCGAAGGCGTCGAGGCCCTCCTGGAGCGCCTCGGCACTGGCTAGGTCGAGGTTGTCGGTCGGCTCGTCGAGCAGGAGCAACGTGGCGCCGGACAGCTCCAGGAGCAGGATCTGCAGCCGCGCCTGCTGGCCGCCCGACAACGTCTCGAAGCGTTGCTCGGCCACCCGCCCGGCGAGCTCGTAGCGGGCCAGCGTCTTCATCGCCTCGTTCTTGAGCCGGGCGTGCTCGGTCATCACGATCTCGCACGGCGTGCGGCCGAGCAGGTCGGGACGGGAGTGCGTCTGCGCGAAGTGGCCGGGCACGACGCGGGCGCCGAGCCGGGCGACGCCGGTGTGGTTGACCGGCTCGCCGGCGATCAGCCGCAGGAAGTGCGACTTGCCCGAGCCGTTGGAGCCGAGCACGGCGATCCGCTCGCCGTACCAGATCTCCAGGTCGAAGGGCTTCATCAGGCCGGTGAGCTCCAGGCGCTCGCAGATGACCGCGCGCTTGCCGGTGCGGCCGCCCTTGAGGCGCATGGAGATGAGCTGGTCCTTGGGCGCGACCTCGGGCGGGCCGGCCTCCTCGAACTTGCGCAGCCGGGTCTGGGCGGCGTGGTAGGCCGGGGCCATGCCGTCGTTGTACCTGGCCTTGTTCTTGAGCATGTTGACCAGGGCCTTGAGCTTGGCGTGCTCCTCGTCCCAGCGGCGGCGCAGCTCGTCGAGGCGCTCGTTGCGGGCCTTGCGGGCGGCGACGTAGGTGCCGAAGCCGCCGCCGTGGATCCAGATGTTCCCGGACTCGACGGTGACGATGCGGTCGGCGGCGTTGGCCAGCAGTTGCCGGTCGTGGCTGACCAGCAGCACGGTCTTGGGGGTCTCCTTGAGCGCCTGCTCCAGCCAGATCTTGCCGGGGACGTCGAGGTAGTTGTCCGGCTCGTCGAGCAGCAGGGTCTGGTCGGGGCCGCGGAGCAGGGCCTCCAGGACCAGGCGCTTCTGCTCGCCGCCCGACAGCGTTGACACGTCCCGATATTTCACGCGATCGTACGGCACGCCGAGCGCGGCCACCGTGCAGGTGTCCCAGAGCACCTCGATGTCGTAGCCCCCGGCGTCGGTGTAGTCGCTGATCGCCTGGGCGTAGCGCACCTGGGTCTTCTCGTCCTCGCGCTCCATCATCGCCAGCTCGGCCCGCTCCAGCCGCTCGGCCGCCTGCCGTACCGCGGGAGGGGCCACGCTGAGCAGCAGGTCGTGCACGGTGGAGCCGTCGCGCACCGAGCCGATGAACTGGCGCATCACGCCGAGCCCGCCCGAGCTGGCCACGCTGCCCTCCACCGGCTGCAGGTCGCCGGCGATGAGGCGCATGAGCGTGGTCTTGCCCGCCCCGTTGGGTCCGACGAGTGCCGCCTTGACGCCCTCGCCGATGCGGAAGGAGACGTCGTTGAGCAGCGGACGGCCGTCGGGCAGCACGTAGGTCAGATGACCCACCTCGACGTGGCCCATTGTGAATTCCCTCCCCAGGTCCCCGCGCAGGTTACCCGGCTGTCGAGGGGAGGGTCATCCCATTTATCGCCCGGTGCGGTAGTGGTCGGCCACCGCCGACAGGGTGCCGCCGAGCAGGACGACGCCGGCCAGCACGCCGCTGACGATCGGCGTCCAGGCGAGCGCGGGGGTGAAGACCATGACCAGGCCGATCAGGCCGAGGGCGGTGAGGATGAAGCCCGGGATGGCGATGACGAAGTCCCAGCCGATCTTCCAGAAGACGACGAAGTGCAGGCCGACGACCAAGGCGATCCAGGCCACGTTCGTCTCGGGCGGCAGGTCGGTCTGGGCGCGCGCGTAGAGGCCGCCGAAGATGAGCGCGAACTCGATCACGACGGTGATCCAGAACCCCTTGCCGTACGACTGCCGGCCGGCCGGGTCGGCCTCGGGACGGCCGTGCTTCTTCAAGCCGAGCTGGCCCAGGACGAACATCGCCAGATAGCCGACGATCGCCAGGATCTGCAGCGCCGTGGCGAGCCAGAACGGCAACGGCTCGCCGGCGTTCACCAGCACGAAAACCAGGCCGAAAGTCGCACCGACTACCAATCCCATGAAATTCACGCGGCTCACTGTAGTGGTGCGACCTCCGCCCCCCGTTCGCTAGCCGACCACTGAGACGCGCTGGCGCACCCCCAGGTCCTTCTCCAGGATGTCGACCAGCGCGACCGCGTAGTCCTCCGCGCTGATGAAGCTCTTGCCGGAGGCGCCGGTCATGAGCTGGTCGCCGCCGAGCCGGTAGGCGCCGGTGCGCTCGCCGGGCCCGATCTCCGGGGCCGGGGACAGGTAGGTCCAGTCGAGGTTGGTCTCCTTGCGCACCTCGTCCAGGAGCGCGGCCTGCGCCAGGGCCTCGCCCCGGTAGGCGGGCGGGAAGTCGGGGGTGTCCATCAGCGGCAGCCCCGGAGCCACCTCCAGGCTGCCCGCGCCGCCGACGATCACCAGCCGGCCGACCCGGGCGTCGTGCGTGCCGGTGAGCACGCCGCGGCCGTCGGCCAGGAATGGGCCGACCGGCTCCGAACCGTCGCGCGGCGGCGAGACCGCCATCACCACCGCGTCGTGTCCCTTGGCGAGTTCGGCGACGGCCTTCGGGTCGGAGGCCTGGACGACCTTCGTGCCGTCCGCGCCGCTGCGCGTCGCTCCGGTGACCCGGTGCCCGCGCCGCAGCGCCTCCGCGACCACCCGCGAGCCGATCATTCCTGTTGCGCCGATGACGAGAATCTGCATGTCAGCGACGCTATCGGCCCCGGGCCGCGAAGCCCGGCAAGTCCGGCGGGGTGAGTGTGGCGGGGTACCCTCGGGACCGATGAACGAGTTCGAGCTCAGGCGCTTCCCCGACCACCCCCGCGAGCAGTTGCGCGCCTGGGACGCGGCCGACGAGTACCTCCTGCGCGAGCTGCCCCCGGTCACCGCGCCGACCGTCGTGGGCGACCGCTGGGGCGCCCTGGCGACGGCGCTCGCCGCGCAAGGGCCGCTCACCCAGATCACCGACTCGTTCCTCACCCAGCAGGCCACGCTCGCCAACCTCGACCGCAACGGCCTCGACCAGGGCGCCGTCCGGCTGCTGTCCACCCGCGACACGCCGCCCGAGCGCATCGACGCGCTGCTGGTGCGGGTGCCCAAGAGCCTCGCGCTGCTGGAGGACCAGCTCACCCGGCTGGCCCCGGCGGTGCACGCGGACACGCTGATCATGGGCACCGGCATGGTCACCGAGATCCACACCTCGACGTTGCGGCTGTTCGAGCGCATCCTCGGTCCCACCAGGACCTCGCTCGCCGAGCGCAAGGCGCGGCTGATCCACTGCACCCCCGACCCGGCGCTCCCCCGGCTGGCCAACCCGTGGCCGTTGCGCTACGCGCTGCCGGACGACGTCGGCGTGCTGTCCGGGCGTACGGTCACCAACCACGCGGGCATCTTCTGCGCCGACCGCCTCGACCTCGGCACCCGCTTCTTCCTCAAGCACCTGCCGCGGATCGACGGCGGCCGCGTCGTCGACCTCGGCTGCGGCAACGGCGTGGTCGGCCTGGCCGCCGCGCTGTCCGGGACGCCCGAGGAGGTGCTCTTCCTCGACGAGTCCTACCAGGCGGTCGCCTCCGCCGAGGCGACCTTCCGCGACAACTGCGACGGCAAGGCCGAGTTCGTGGTGGGTGACGGGCTGTCCGGCTTCCCACCCGGCTCGGTGGACTTCGTGCTGAACAACCCGCCCTTCCACAGCCACCGCGGCGTCACCGACGGCACCGCCTGGCGCATGTTCACCGGCGCCCGCGCGGCCCTGCGCCGGGGCGGCGAGCTCTGGGTCGTGGGCAACCGGCACCTCGGCTACCACGTCAAGCTGCGCCGCCTGTTCGGCAACTGCGAGGTCGTCGCGGGCGACCCCAAGTTCGTCGTGCTCCGCTCGGTCAGGCGCTGACCTCGGGACGGCCCGCCCGGACGAAGGCGGCGAGGTCGGCCGACTGCTGGAGGCGGCTGTCCTCGTGGACGTACATCATGTGTCCGGCCTCGTAGTATTTGAACTCGATGTTGCCCGCCAGCTCCGCCGGGATGGGCAACCGCGCGAAGGTCTCCTCGGCGGCGAAGTACGGCGTGGCGCCGTCGTGGTAGCCGCAGGCGACGTGCACCCGCAGGTGCGGGTTGTGCCGCATGGCCGCGCCGAGCTTGTCGGCCACGAAGACGTGCGCGTTCTCGAACTCCTTGTACGACCAGGGCCGCACCCGCCCGGTGAGGATCTCGTACGGCAGGTCGTTGGAGTAGCCCAGCTCGGTGTGCAGGTAGTGGTTGAGCGCCGCGCTGTACGGCCCCATGATCGCGCTCATGCTGGGGTCGTAGCTGAAGTGCTCGCGGCCGGAGTCGTCGTCCCAGCCGGTGAAGCGGCCGTCGAGCCGGCCGACGGTCCTGCGCCGGTCGCGCAGCAGCTCGGTGAAGAAGCGGATGTGCTCGATGCGCAGGTTCACCCGGTCGACGTAGTCCTCCGACAGCCCCGACAGGGAGGCCACCTTGGCGACCGCGGCGGCCCGCTCCTCGGCGCTCAGCCGCGTGCCGCGCGCCAGCGCCCACAGGTAGTCGCGCTCGGCGTACTCCTCGGCCTCGCGCAGCACGTCGGCGAGCTCGCGGTCGCCGTGCAGGCCGTGGTAGTGCGCGATGGCCGCGTAGGTCGGCAGGAAGAGCGCGTAGGGGCGGTCGTTGCCGGGGGTGAAGTCGATCGTGCCCATGTCCAGCACGCTGGAGATCAGCATCAGGCCGTTGAGGTACATCGAGTACCGGGTCTGCAGGTACTCGGCGAGCGCCGCGGCGCGGAGCGTGCCGTAGGACTCACCGGCCAGGAACTTCGGCGACATCCAGCGCCCGTTCCGCGTCGTCCACAGCCGGATGATCTCGCCGACCGACTCCAGGTCGCCCGTGAACCCGTGGTACGGCTCGGCCTGCTCGCCCTCGGCCGCGCGGGAGTAGCCGGTGGAGACCGGGTCGATGAAGACCAGGTCGCTCTCCAGCAGCAGCGTCTCGGCGTTGTCGGCCAGCCCGTACGGCGGAGGCAGCAGGCTCCCCGCGTCGCCCATGACGATCCGCCGGGGCCCGAGCACGCCCAGGTGCAGCCAGACGCTGGAGGATCCCGGCCCGCCGTTGAAGGCGAAGGTGACCGGCCGGGTCTTGGAGTCGGCGCCGTCCAGGGTGTAGGAGGTGACGAAGACCTCCGCCTTGGCCTTCAGCCCGTCGAATTTGCCGTCGGTGAACGATTCCTCGCGCAACACGTAGGTTCCGGTGGTCGCGGTGTAGGCCGCGCCGGTCGGGAGGGTGTGCCGCGTGGTGACCAGGTTGTCGCTCGGCTCGGCGGGCTTGACCTGCTTGTCCTCGGATTCTTGCGCCATGGGCAACCATTATGTACCGATTTGGATAGTACGCACGGGGACCTTGCGCACGTATCTCCGCACCGTTTCGACCAGCAGGGCGAGCACCATCACGCCGAGGAGGCCGTGGTACCAGCGCCAGCCGACGCCCAGGCCGAGGAATCCGTCGAGGATCATGATGCCCGCGCCGCCGCCGGTCGCGAGGGCCAGCACCCCGAGCGCGGCGAGCAGCACCCGGCGAGGGATCCGGCGGCCCGGCGGGGTGACCGTCGCCAGCACCACGCAGGCCCCCAGCAGGCCGGAGAGCGCGGCGAGCCCCTGCGCCGGTCCCGGCTCCAGGAAGTAGGCGGCCGCCTCCTCCACCGAAACCGGCGGCCCGCCGGGAAAGCCCAGACGGCCCTGCACGGCGAAGACGGCCTTGCCTGCCGCGTAGCCGAGGAACAGCAGGGCCAGCAGCCACGCCGGCCAGGGGCGGGCGGAAAGCGGTGGGGTCATGTCCGCCGACGCTACGACCGGCGGGCGGGTCTGCGGTTCCCCCGTGCGGGGGAACCCGCCACCTCGCGCCGGGGAGGTCAGGACATCTGCTCCAGCAGGCCCTTCATGATCTGGATCTGCTGCAGGCGGGACTTCTCGACCTGCTTGGCCCACGCCTTCACCTTGGGGTTGGCTCCGCCGTACCCCTCCTTGAGGGCGAGTTGCACGGCGTCGTCCTGGTGGGCGATGAGCAGCAGGAGGAAGTCGCGGTCGAAGGTCTTCGACTTGCGCAGGGCGGTGATCTGCCGCAGGTCGGTCTCGGGCACGTCGTGCCCGGCGTGCGCGTCGGTGGGGGCGGCCAGCGGCTGGTCCCAGTCGTGCAGCCAGGCGCTCATGTTCGCGATCTCGTCGCCCTGAGTGGTCTCGATGGCCGCCGCGAGGGTCTTGAGCTCGGGGTGCTTGCCGCGGTCGCGGGCCAGCTTGACGATCTCCAGGCCCTGCCGGTGGTGCGGGATCATCATCTGCAGGAACATCACGTCGTCGGCGTTGACCGGCTCGGCCGCGGGCTGGGCCGTCCCGCAGCCGCCGAGCAGAGCCGGCAGCAGCAGGACGGCCACGGTTAGACGTCTCATCAGACCCTTCGCCACAACGCGGGAACGTTGGGGGGTTCCCAGCCTTGGATGGCAGTATGCGGCTGAAGGCACTCGTAGGTCGACCCGTTGTAGCTGACGCGGTCACCCTGGCGGTAGGCGGTGCCGGACTTCCAGGTGCCGCCGGGCTGCGTGGGGCTGGTGGTCGGGCTCGGCGTGGGGCTCGACGTCGGGCTGGAGGTGGGGGTCGGCGTGGGGCTGGAGGTCGGGGTCGGGCCGCCGAAGTCCACGTCGGAGCAGGTGTAGAAGGCCTCGTTGCTGCCCACGACGCGCTGCCAGATCGAGTACAGGATGTGCCGGCCGGAGCGCTGCGGCAGGTTGATCGTCCAGTTGGTGAAGGTCGTCGGGTTCTGGGCGTTGAAGGTGCGGATGTGCACCAGGTCCGACCAGCGCAGCGGCATGGTGGGGTTCCAGCCGTCGCGGGTGATGTAGAACTCGAAGTTGCTCGCCGAGTGCGGCGCGGTGGCGTGGTAGGTCAGCGTGAACGCGCCGGGGCGCACGCTGGTGGCGGGCCAGTCGGCTCGCTGCAGATCGAGCCCGCGGTACTTCTCGCGCCCGGCGCTGCACAGCTTGCCGTCGGGGATGAGCTCGCGGTGCCGGCCGCCCGCTTCGAGCAGGGAGACCTCGTTCCAGTCGTAATAGGCCTGGGTGCCGCCCGCGGCCACCGCGGCCTTGCAGGCGGCGGACTTGGGCGTCTCAGGGCCTTCGTTCTTGCAGACGTAGACCCTGCTGGGCGGATTGGACATCGTGCCGTGGGCGTTGGCTGCACTGGCCGGAAGCAGGACCAGGGCTCCAGTCGCCGCCGCAGTGGCGGCGAACATGGTTTTGCGCACTTCAACTCCTGGGGGGTGAGCAGGAATTAAAAGGAAACCTTCCTAAGAGTTAAGCACTCCGGGGTGGCTTTGCGGGAGCTCTGGGCAGGAAAAAGCTGGTGGACAAGTGAAAAATTTGATGACCGTGCACATTGATGGCCCCGGGTCAGCCGAGGTCGGGGAGGGCGAGCACGGCCATCCGCGCCGGGTCGGCCAGGACGTCGATCTCCACGATCCGGCCGTCCACCACGGTGAACCCCAGCACCGCGAACGGCTTGCCGCCGGGCAACGACACCAGCCCCAGCCCGCCGTTGACCAGCGCGAGCCGCTGGTAGGCGGCCAGGCGGCGGAAGGTGAGCGCCGTGGCGGCGACCTGGCGGGCACCGCGCACCCACTTGGAGGCGCCCACCGGCTCGGCGCCGTAGTCGGCGCGCAACACGACCTCCGGGTCGAGCAGCTCGACCAGCGCGTCGAAGTCGCCCTCCCGGGAGGCGGCCATGAAGGCCTCCACGACCTCGCGCTGCAGGGCGAGATCCGCGTCCGGCACCACGCGCGCCTGCCGTACCCGCCGCCTGGCCCGGCTGGCGAGCTGCCGGGTGGCGGCCGGGTTGCGCTCCACGATCGGCGCGATCTCCTCGAACGGCATCCCGAACATGTCGTGCAGCACGAACGCCAGCCGCTCGGCGGGCGACGCCAGCTCCTCCAGGACGACCAGCAGCGCCAGGCCCACCGCGTCCCGCACCAGGGCCTCGTGCTCGGGGTCCACCCCGTCCACCGGGCTGACCACCGGGTCCGGCACGTGCGCCTCGCCGACCTCCTCGGGCCGCGCCGCCCGCGCCCGCAGCAGGTCGAGGCAGATCCGCCCGACCACCGTCGTCAGCCAGCCGGTCAGGTTGCCGACCTCGCTCACGTCGGTACGGCTCAGCCGGAACCACGCCTCCTGGACGGCGTCCTCGGCCTCGGCCAGCGAGCCGAGCATCCGGTAGGCCACCGCCCGCAGGTGCGCCCGGTCGTCCTCGAAGCGCCTCGCCAGCTCGTCCACAGTCGTCGTCACGCCTTCCGTCCTACCAGGACGGCCCGCCGGGTGTGAGCACGGCCAGGGCTTGGCCGGTGTGATGCTCGGCGATCCCGGCCATGAACGCCCGGTCGGGGAAGTCCCCGTCGAGCAGCCGCAACGGCCCGGCGACCAGGGAGAGATGCTGCGCCAGCCGGTAGAACCGCAACCGCCGCTCGTCGAGGCCGGGCACCGCGAGGGCCGGGTAGTGCTCGCCGAAGCGGATGCGCAGGAAGACGTGCTCCCATTCGACGTCGAAGGGGACCACGCCCTCGAAGTCGATCAGCACCGGCTCGCCCGCGGCGTCCACGAGCACGTGGTCGGGGCCCAGCTCGCCGTGGACCAGGCCGCACTCGGCGCGCGGCTCGATCCCGTCCGCCAGGTCCCCGAGCACCGCGGCCAGCTCGTCCCCCGCCGCGGCCAGACGCTCCACCCGAGCGGCGGCCTCACCCAGATCGGCCCGCGCCCGCCGCAGAACCACCTCGGCGCAGGACATCGGCCCGGTCCACGCGGTGCGGTGCCGGCTCATCCGGTCGAGCGAGCCGGCAAGCCTGGCCAGCACCGGTCCGGCCGCGGCCGGGTCGTCCTCGATCAGCCGCTCCAGCGTGCGCCCGCCGACGTCCTCGACCAGTGCCAGGTCGGCGTCGTTGCCCGCGTAGAGCTCGGGCACCCGGACGCCGAGCGAGCTGAGCAGGGTGTGCGCCCGCTCGAAGAGCCGGTAGCCGGTGGCGTGCGCGAACGGGTCCCAGTCGGCGGCCGGGGCGGGCGGCCAGTAGTTCTCCTCGTCGCTCCAGACGTAGGCGATCACCGTCCGGCCGGTGCCCAGGGTGAGCCGGTAGACGCCCTTCTTGCTGCCGCCGTGCACCCGGTCGAGCTGGGCGATCTCGGTGCCGAAGCGCTCACGCACCAGCTCGCGCAGATTCTCGACGGCATCCTCCCCCGGTTCCGCCATCCACCATTCGGTGGATTACGCGATCAGCCACATCCAGGGCGAATGGTAGCTGCCGGGGCGATCCGCCAGCCGGGGCTCTGACGCGATGCTTTTGCCATGGCAGTCATCGAAGTCGCAGACCTGGTCAAGAAGTACGGCACCCAGTCCGTCCTGGAGGGCGTGACCTTCTCGGTGGAGGCCGGGGAGATCTTCGGCATCCTCGGCCCGAACGGCGCGGGCAAGACCACCACGGTGGAGTGCGTGGAGGGCCTGCGCCGGGCCGACAGCGGCCGGATCAGCGTCCTCGGCCTCGACCCGCGTACGGCAGGCAGCGAGCTCCGCGAGCAGATCGGCGTGCAGCTCCAGCACACCCAGCTCCCGGAGAACATCAAGGTGTGGGAGGCGCTCGACCTGTACGCCTCCTTCTACGCCAAGCCGCGCGACTGGCGCGAACTGCTGGAGCATTGGGGACTGAAGGACAAGCGCAACGCCCGCTTCGGCAAGCTGTCCGGCGGCCAGAAGCAGCGGCTGTTCATCGCGCTGGCCCTGGTGGGCGACCCGCGGGTGGCCTTCCTCGACGAGCTGACCACCGGGCTCGACCCGCAGGCGCGGCGGGCCACCTGGGAGCTGATCAAGCAGGTGCGGGACAGCGGCGTGACCGTGGTGCTGGTCAGCCACTTCATGGACGAGGTCGAGGAGCTGTGCGACCGGGTGGCGGTCGTCGACCGGGGCCGCGTGGTCGCCCTCGACACCCCCGCCGGGCTGGTCGGGGCCGAGCACGAGATGCGCTTCACCCTGCTGACCGGGACCGCCGAGGAGCTGCCGGCGCTGCTGGGCGGCCTGCCCGGGGTCTCCTCGGTCGAGGTCACCGGCGCCAAGACGGTCATCACCGGCCGCGGGGACTTCGCCAGCGCGGTCACCTCGCAGCTCGCCCGGCACAACCTGCTCGTCTCGGACCTGCGCATCGACAAGCGCACGCTGGACGACGCCTTCCTCGCCCTCACCGGCCGCACCTTCTCCTGACTCCCCCCGTTTCATCGAAAGGCTTCGAAGATGACCGCGCTCGCCAAGCTCACCACCATCGAGACCAAGCTGCTCGTCCGCGAACCCGGCTCGATGTTCGCCCTGCTCATCCCGCTGTTCATCCTGGTGATCTTCGGGAGCTCGATCGCCCCCGGTGACACGGTGCTGGTGCCCATGGCCCTGTCCATCGCGGTCGGTCTCGTCGGCCTGTACCTGGTGCCGACCACCCTGGCGACCTACCGCGAGCGCGGCATCCTGCGCCGGTTGTCCACCACCCCGGTGCCGCCCGCCCGGCTGCTGGCGGTGCAGCTCATCCTGCAGCTCGTCCTGGCCGTCGCCGCCTGTGGGCTGCTGCTCGCGGTCGCCGGCACGGTGCTCGGCGCGAACCTGCCCAGCGCGCCCGTCGCCGTCACGCTGACCTTCCTGCTCGGCACCGGGGCGATGTTCGCGATCGGCCTGCTCATCGCGGCGCTGGCGCCGAACGGGCGGGCGGCCAACGGGATCGGCGTGCTGCTCTACTTCCCGATGGCCTACCTCGCCGGACTGATCCAGCCGCCCAGCCAGATGCCCGCTATCCTTGCCCAAATCGGGACATACACCCCGCTGGGCGCCTTCCGCCAGGCTCTCCAGGACGTCTGGGCGGGTGGCTTCCCCAGCACGCTCTCCCTGGTCATCATGGCGGGGTACGCGGTGGTCATCAGTGTCGCCGCCGCCAAGCTCTTCCGCTGGGAGTAACGTGACCTCGCTCGACCTGCAGGAGGCCCGGCTCGAACGGCTCCAGGCCACCGTGCCCTACCTCCTGCTCACGGTCTCGGTCGCCCTCACCTGGCTGACCGACGGCCGGACGCTCGCCGAGCATCTGCTGATGCTCGGCGTCGCCGCCGTTGCGGCCACCTGGATCGCCCTGCTGGGCCGCAGCCGCCACCACGCGGTCTACGTCGCCGGGCTGATCGTCCTCATCGCCGCGCTGTGCAGCCAGGGCATCTGGTTCGCCGGGTTCTTCGCCTTCGTCGGCTACATCGCCTCCTGGCAACTGCTGACAGGCAGATGGCGCTTCGTCGGGATCGCCGCCACCGCGACCATCAGCGTGACCAGCTTCACCGGCGGGCTGCCCGCCCCGACGCTGCCCGCGATCCTCACCCACGTGTTCTTCATCGCCGCGATCACCTCGCTGGTCGCGCTGTTCAGCCTGGTCGGCGACGTAACCGCGGCCCGCAGCAGCGAACGCAAGCGCATGGTGAACCAGCTCGAAGAGGCGATGCGGGAGAACGCGGTCCTGCACACCCAGCTCCTCCTCCAGGCCCGCGAGGCCGGCGTGCTCGACGAGCGCCAGCGCATGGCGCAGGAGATCCACGACACCCTGGCCCAGGGGCTCACCGGGATCATCGCCCAGATCCAGGCGGCGACGCACGCCCAGGAGACCGGGGCGCAGTGGCGGGGACATCTCGACACCGCCGCCCGGCTGGCCCGCGACAGCCTCGCCGAGGCCCGCCGCTCGGTGCACGCCATCGGGCCGGGGCAGCTCGAGACGGCCCCGCTGCCGGAGGCGCTGGCCGAGGTGGTCGCCGGCTGGTCCGGGTTGCAGGCCGTACCGGCGGAGATGACCACCACGGGTACGGCACGCCCGCTGCACCCCGAGGTCGAGCAGACCCTGCTGCGGATCGCCCAGGAAGCGCTCGCGAACGTCGCCAAGCATGCCGAAGCCCGCCGGGTCGGGCTTACCTTGTCGTACATGGAAGATGTGGTCACCCTGGACGTCCGGGACGACGGAGTCGGCTTCGCCCTCGACCGGGCCGCCGACGGCGGCGGGTTCGGCCTGACCTCGATGCGCAAGCGGGTCGCGCGGCTGGCCGGGAGCCTGGAGATCGAGTCGGAGCCCGGCGGCGGCACCGCGATCTCGGCCACCGTCCCGGCGGTCGCCAGGGAGGACGCGTGAGCACGCCGATCAAGCTGCTGATCGTGGACGACCACCCGATCCTGCGCGACGGCATCCGGGGCATGTTCACCGGCGACGACCGCTTCGAGGTGCTCGGCGAGGCCGGCGACGGCGGTGAGGCGGTCAAGCTCGCGCTCGCCCTGCGGCCGGACGTGATCCTGATGGACCTGCGGATGCCGCGCATGGACGGGGTCAGCGCGATCAAGGAACTGGCCCGGACCGGAAGCACGGCCCGCGTGCTCGTGCTGACCACCTACGACACTGACCGGGACGTCGTGCCGGCCATCGAGGCCGGGGCGACGGGGTACCTGCTCAAGGACGCGCACCGCGACGAGCTGATCCGGGGGGTCGAGGCGGCGGCCCGGGGCGAGTCGGTGCTGTCGCCGTCGGTCGCCACGCGGCTGATCGGACAGGTCCGGGCGCCGGCGGCGGACCCGCTCAGCGCCCGGGAACTGGAGATCCTCCGGCTGATCGCGCAGGGCACGACCAACCGGGAGGCCGCCGCCCGGCTGTTCATCAGCGAGGCGACGGTCAAGACGCACGTGCTGCACATCTACGCCAAGCTCGGCGTCAACGACCGGGCCGCCGCGGTGGCCGTGGCCTTCCAGCGCGGTCTTCTAACCTGACGCCGTACGGCCTGGTTTTTAGGGCGGCGGTTTACGGTCTCCAGGACGGGTCGCGGCCGATGGTGCCCAGCAGGCGGTCGAACACGGGCGCGTCCTCCGGCACCTCCACCGCCGGCCCGAAGGCGCCCTGCTGCCGGCCCATCTCGGCCATCTGGCCGGCGAACTGCCAGGCGCGCGACACCGCCTCCGGGTCCGGCTCGTACGGCTGGCCGGTCGCCCTGGCCAGGTCCCAGCCGTGCGCGACCATGTCCACCAGGAACATCTGCGCGAGCGTGCTCATCGGCAGGCCCAGCCCCGGGCTGGTCCCCTCCCACGCCTCCGGCCGCGACCAGGCGGCCAGCGTGCGCCGGGCCCGCTCGGGGAAGTCGCCGGCGTACTCCCCCTGCGGGACCATCGAGCCGCCCTTGGCCATCGACTCGAACGCCTCGGACACCCATTCCAGGTGGCCGATCAGCTCCTTGACGGTGTACTCCGAGCACGGGGTGGGCCCGCCGAACTGCTCCTCGCGGATGCCGCGAACCAGGTCCACGGTCTTCTCCGTCGCGCGGGTCATCACAGGCAACATCTCTTCCATGGCCCCATCGTGCCGGATCCGCCCCGCTTTGGGGGCGACTCCGGTCACGCGGCGTCGAGCGCTTCGGTGATCTTGCGGGCCATGTCGACCAGCGTGGGGCTGGGCGTGCCCTGGTGGATGCCGGCGGCGGCGTCCAGGGCGACGAGGACCGTGGCGCGGAAGTTGTCCGCCTCGGCCGGGTCCTGCCGCTTGAGCAGGGCGACCGACTCGGTGAGCGCCGGCAGCACCACATCGGCGAGCTCGGCCACGGTCTTGCCGTACTTCACGCCCTTGGGCGCCTTGGCCAGCACGTGCCCGACCAGGCCGGTGGCCGAGGTGAGCGCGATCCCGCCCTGCACCCCCACCCGGTGGGCAGACTCGGCGATGCCGGCGGCCGACATCACCATGCCCTATATAGGGCCGCCTCAGGCTGTGAGCGTGGCCTCAGCCAGTTCACGCCAGTCCCCCTCCCGCCCGGCCCGCATCGCCTCTGCGAACCCGTCCTCCCCGAGACGCTCGCGCGCCTCGGCCGCCATCCTGGCCGCGTCGAGCTGCGACAGATCCGGTGTCCCCCGCACCCCCTCAGCCGCCGCGAGCAGCCGGACAGCCCGCTCGTCCAGCCCCCGCCGCATCGCAAGATCGGCAATCCCGACCAGCGCATCGGCCAGCACCGGCGGATACCCAAGCCCCTCCGCCGCCCGAAGCGCCTCGCCCCGGTGCGCCCGCGCCTCCTCAAGGTCCTCCGCGAGGTAACCCTGCAGGTCCATGCTCCGAGCCTTGACCATGTCGTTCGGCTCGGCATCACCCAGCAACGCCTGCACCGCGGCCAGGTGCCGGCGAACCCGCTCCGGCTCCCCCCGCCACCGGGCCAGCTTCGCCAGCGCGAGCTCCAGCTCGGCCAGCGTGTCCGGCCACGTGATGTCACCCGCGTACCGCTCCGCCTCGGCCACGGCCGCCGCGCTGGCCCGCTCGTCACCGAGCAGCCAGTAAAGCTGCGCCTGCCGCGCCAGCAGCCCGATGGCGTCCCCGGTCGCACCGACCTCGACCACCGCCACCGTCGCCTCCGCCAGCAACTCGCACGCACGGCCGAACTCGCCCCGCATCGCCCGCCGATCGGCCACGAAGCTCATGGCCAGCGAGGTCCCCCACCGGTCACCCAGCGCGCTGAACTCCGCCAGCGCGGTCTCGGCGTCGGTGTCCACGTCGGTCTCGTCGCCGCCGAGCGTGAGCCGCAACCGCCCGCGGGTGAGCCGGGCCTGCGCCCGCACCCACGGATCGTCGTCGGCCACCAGCGGGTCGAAGGCGGGCAGGAAGTTCGTGGGCTCCCGCACCATCCGCTCCAGCGGCGCGACGAAGCCGAGCAGCGGGTTGCGGTACCCGGGCCGCGTGTACCGCGGGGCCGCGAGGATCCACTTCTCGGCCTGGTACTGGTCGACGCCCGGCCCGGCGGTGATGAAGATCGCCACGAGCGTGTACGCCAGGGCGCGCACCTCGTCGGGAACCTCGCCCTCCAGCGAGGCCGCCTGGACGCACAGCTCCATGCCCTCGGCGCGGGAGCCGCTCAGGTACCAGTACCAGCCGGCCGCTCCCACCAGCCGCATCGCCTCCTCGGCCGAGCCCTCGGCGATCGCCCAGCGTGCGGCCGCGCTGAGGTTGTCGCGCTCGGCGTCGAGCACGGCCAGCCACGTCAGTTGCTCGGCCCGGCGCAGGTGCGGGTCGGCCGTCTCGGCCAGCTCGGTGAAGTAGGCCAGGTGCGCCCGGCGGATCCGCTCGCTCTCCCCCGCCTCCTCCAGCCGCCCGGCGGCGTACTCCCGGATGGTGTTGAGCATCCGGTAGCGCGGCACGTCCTCGCCGCCCGCGACCACCAGCGACTTCTCGATCAACGTGGTCAGCACGTCGAGCACCAGTTCCCCGCCGTACTCCCCGTCCTCCCCGCACACCCGCTCGGCCGCCTCCAGGCTCGCGCCGCCGGAGAAGACCGACAACCGGCGCAGCACGCCGCGCTCGGCCTCGGTCAACAGGTCCCAGCTCCAGTCCACGACCGCGCGCAACGTCTTGTGCCGCGGCAGAGCCGTACGGCTGCCGCCGGTGAGCAGCCGGAACCGGTCGTCCAGCCGGCGGGCCAGTTGCTCGACCGACATGCTGCGCAGCCGGGCCGCGGCCAGCTCGATGGCCAGCGGCATGCCGTCCAGCGCCCGGCAGATCCGCGCCATGGCGGCCAGCGTGGCCGGGTCCGAGCCGAGGTCCTTGCGCACCAGCTCCGCCCGGTCGCGCAGCAGCCGTACCGCGGGCGAGCTCCCGATCTCCTCCGCCCCGGCGCCGGTCGAGGGCAGCACGAGCGGCTCGACCTGCCACAACACCTCGCCGGTGATGCCCAGCGGCTCCCGGCTCGTGGCCAGGATCCGCAACCGCCGGCACTCGCCCAGCAGCCGGTCGGCGAACGCCGCCGCCGCCTCGATCATGTGCTCGCAGTTGTCCAGGACCAGCAGGATCGTGCGCTCGCGCAGCGCGGTGATCAGTTGATCCATGGGCTCGCCGCCGCGTGCGCCGCCGAGCAGTGCCTGGTCGCGCAGCCCGAGCGCGGTCAGCGCGGCCTGGGCCAGGTCGCCGCCCGCCTGCACCGAGGCCAGCTCGATCAGCCACGCCCCGTCCGGCAGCTCGGAGAGCACCATCCGCGCGGTCTCGGTGGCCAGCCTGGTCTTGCCGGAGCCGCCCGCTCCGGTCAGGGTGACCAGCCGGTGGTTGATGACCAGCCCGGCGACCGCGCCGACGTCGCCGTCCTTGCCGACGAAACTGGTCAGCTCGGCGCGCAGGTTCGTCCTGCGGTGTTCCGTCCGCTCGCCCAGCTCGCCCCGCAGCAGTGCGGTGTGCAGGGCGGTGAGCTCGGCCGACGGGTCGGCGCCCAGCTCATCGGCGAGCCGCTCGCGGGTGCGCTGGAACAGCGTCAGCGCCTCGTTCCCGCGTCCCGCCTCGGCCAGCGCCCGCATCAGGGCCGCGACGAACCCCTCGCGCAGCGGGTGGCTCGCGACCAGCTCGGTCAGCTCTGACACCATCTCAGAACCGCGACCCAGCCGGATGTCGGCGTCCACCCGATCGCCGAGCGCGGCGAGATGGAGCTCCTCCAGTCGCCCGACCGCGGCGTCGAACACCTCACTGTCCTGGAGGACGAGATCGCTCATGGCCGAACCGCGCCACAGCCCCAGCGCCGCGTGCAGCAGCTCCGCCCGCTCCCCCGGCTCTGCCGTCCTGGCCTTGCTCACCAGGCGCTCGAACCGGATCACGTCCACGTCGTCCGGCGGTACGGCCAGCCGGTAGCCCCCGGCGTCGGCCTCGATCACCCCGTCCGGCAACACCCGCCGCAACCTGGACACCAGCGCCTGCAGCGCGTTCACCTCGTCCGCGGGCGGGCGTTCGCCCCAGATCCAGTCCACCAGCCTCGACCTGGTGACGATCCGACCGGCTTCGAGAGCCAGCGCCGCCAGCAGCGCGCGCAGCCGGATCCCCGGAACCTCCACCACGGCCCCGTCGTGGTTCCTGACCTCGAACGGTCCAAGCAATCCGACTTTCATCTGAGCAATTGTGCCGAACCCCCGCAGTGACGACCACATGCGGTACGGCATGCGGAAAGGCCCTCCCCGACGATCGGGGAGGACCTTTCCGCCAGGCTGCCGTGGACCCCGCTCACGCCGCCGGCTCGGCCTGGCCGGCGCAGAAGGCCAGGTTGACCAGCTTCTGCTGGGCCGCCTGGAAGGCCTGGGCGGTGGCGATGAAGTCGAGCTCGGCGTCGCCGGTGGTCAGCGAGGCGGTCAGCGTGGTGCGGCCGTCGGGCGAGCCGTACATCAGCGCGCCCCAGCCGAAGAACCCGCCGTTGTGCGTGATGACGGTGTCACCGCACTCGGTCTGCTGCACGAACACCCCGAGCCCGTAACCGATCTGCGGGTACGCCTCGTACATCTCCGCCAGCAGCTCGGCGGGCAGGAGCTTGCCCCCGGTCAGCGCGGCGATGAAGATGTGCAGGTCCTTGGTGGTGGAGATCATGTCGCCCGCCGCCGAGATCCAGGACGGGTTCATCCGGGTGACGTCGACCAGCTTCCACTCGCCGGCCTCCTCGTAGCGGTAGTAGCCGTGGGCGTGCGGCGCCGGGATCTCCGGCGAGGCGCCCGGCACGACTGTGCCGGTCAGCCCGAGCGGCCCCAGGATGCGGTCCTGCATCTCCTCGGCCAGCGACCGGCCGGACACCCTCTCGATCAGCAGCTTGAGCAGCACGTAGTTGGTGTTGGAGTAGCTCCAGTCGGTGCCCGGGGCGAACCGCGCCGGCTTGGACAGCGCCAGCCGGACCAGCTCCTCGGGGTCGTAGGTGTGCGACAGGCCGTCCACGTACCCCTGCCCCTCCCACGGGATGCCCGGCGCGATCGTGCCGTCGGGGAAGTGCTCGCCGGTGAAGTTGAACACGCCGCTGGTGTGCTGCAGCAGCATCCGCACGGTGATCTCGCGGTCCAGCCCGTACTCCGGCAGGTAGTCGTCCACCGGCGTGTCCAGCCCGACCTGCCCGTCGGCGACCAGTTGCAGGGTCAGGACGGCGACGAACGTCTTGGTGTTGCTGCCGATCCGGAAGTGGCCGTCGGTGGAGGGCTTCTCCGTCTCGCCCAGCTTCCGCACGCCGGCGCTGCCGACCCACTCACCGTGCTCATCGTTCACCCGCACCTGCACCCCGGCGAAGCCGGAGTCGACGATCTCCTGAAGGGCCTGCTGCAGGTCGGAACGGTTCTGGATGGCGGACATGGGTGTCTCCTTAGTGATGTTCAGGGTGGTTTCAACGAAGGGCGGCGGGGCCACCCTGGGGACTTCGGCTAGGCGGCATCCAGGGCGGCGGTGATCTTGCGGGCCATGTCGGCCAGGGTCGGGCTCGGCTCGCCCTTGTGCGTCTGCGCCGAAGCCTCGATCGCCACGATCACCGTGCTCCGGAAGTTGTCCGCCTCGGCCGGGGCCTGCCGCTTCAGCAGCCCCATCGCCTCCGTCAGCGCCGGCAGCACCACATCCGCCAGGTCCGCCACCGTCTTGCCGTACTTCACGCCCTTCGGCGCCTTCGTCAGCACGTGCCCGACCAGCCCCGTCGCCGAGGTCAGCGCCAGCGATCCGTGCGTGGCGACCTTGTGCGCCGAGGTGGCCATCCCGGCCGCCGACATCAGCGACACCGCGCCCCAGGCGGCGGTGCGGAGGGTGAGCTTGTCCTGGTCGGTGAGGGTGGCGGTCATGGTGGTGCTCCTTCGAGTTGTCAGCCGATCCGGCCGCCTTTCCGGCTGCCGTTCTTTCGATGGCCCAACTCTCGCCGACCCCCCTGATACGGGACCGTCACCGCCCTGACACCACCCCTGATACCTCTCCCACCCCTGTTCAGGCCGCCGGCACCTGGGCGACGAAACACATGAAACTGATCCCCGCGAACGCTTCAGGCGCCCCCGGCGCCGTCTGCGGCTCACTGATGGCCGCCGGACAGAACCCCGCCTCCACGAACGCGCCCGTCATCGCCTGCAACGGCCGCCGCCAGAAGGTCCACGGAAACGACTTTCCGTTGAACGTCCGCAGGTCGGTGTAACTCGTCGTCTCCCGATACTTCGGCCGAGGCTCCTCCGTCAGCCACTCCACGAACGGATGATTCACCGAAGCGAAGGTCCACAACTTCAAATCCCCTGACAACGTTCCGCCGCGTCCCACCGATCCCTCAGACAGTCACTCCGAGGAGATTTCATGGACGCCGGCTCGATCTGGACCGAAGTCGTCAAAGCCCTGCCCAACCTGGGCGTCGCCCTCTATCCCTCGGCTGGCTGGGACGAGCGAAAGAAGCGCCGAAAACTCGGCGTCATCTACGACATCTACGGCGAGTTCTTCGCGATCTGGAAACTCTGGGAAACCGTCCCGAGCGACCATGGATCAGCTCGGAAAGCCCGCCGTACCTGGCCTTCAAAGCCCTGGCCGCAGACGGTCACACCGGTCACCGTCTCAACCGCCATCCGCAAGATCACAGACAACCAGCGCGAGACCAGATGGCTCGCCGAAACCTTCGACCTCTCAGCCCCCACCCCGGCTGAGGTCAGCGGCCGAGACCTGCGTCGCGGGCGCGGACGATGGCTTCGGCGCGGTCGGCGACGTGCAGCTTGGCGAAGATGTTGGAGACGTTGTTACGCACGGTCTTGGGCGACACCTGCAGGGCCAAGGCGATCTGCGAGTTGGACCGCCCGGCCGCCACCAGGGAAAGGACCTCACGCTCACGCGGCGTCAACTGCGGGAACACCGGATCACCGGCCGAGGCGACCCCCTGGAAGAACTCGGCCACACGCAGCGCGACCGCCGGACCGAAGATCGCCTCACCGTGGGCCACCGCCGTGATCGCGCGCACGATCTCCTCCTGGCCCGCGCCCTTGAGCAGGTAACCGCGGGCGCCCGCCTGCATGGCGGCGAACAGGGTGGCGTCCTCCTCCGACATGGTCAGCACCAGGACGCCGATGTGCGGGCTGTCGGCGACGATCCGCCTGGTCGCCTCGATGCCGTCGAGCCCCGGCATCCGCACGTCCATCACCACCACGTCGGGCTGCAGGTCCGAGGCGTACTCGACGGCCTGCGCGCCGTCGGCGGCCGTCCCGGCCACGTCGATGCCGGGGATCGAGCCGAGCAGTACCGCCAGCCCGTCGCGGTAGACGGGGTGGTCGTCGGCCACCAGCACGCGGATCGTCTCCTCAGGCACCGGCCGCCTCCTGGATCGGCAGCCGCGCGGCGACGAGGGTGCCGCCGTCGGGCGGGCAACTGACCTGGCAGTCGCCACCCAGCTCGGCCGCGCGTTCGCGCAGCGACAGCATGCCGACTCCGGCCAGCACGCCGGGGTCGATGCCGCCGCCGTCGTCGCGTACCGCCACTTCGAGTCTCCTGTCCCGCACGCCGAGGGTGACCTCGCAGCGCGCGGCGCCGGCATGCTTGACCACGTTGGCCAGCGCCTCGGACACGATACGGTAGGCCGCCACCTCCACCGCCGCCGGCAGCGCGTCCAGCGGGCCGTCGCCGCTGACGCGGATGTCGAGCGCGGCCGAGCGGAACCGGCCGGCCTGCTGCTCGATGGCGCGCAGGATGCCGAGTTCGTCGAGGGCGGGCGGGCGCAGATCGTGCACCAGTCTGCGCACGTCTGCCAGTACGTCGCCGACGTCGGCGGCCGTCTGTTCCAGCAGCCGGTCTGCCTGGGCGGGCGCGGTGGCCGCCAGGTTGCGCGCCGTCTCGATGCGCAGCCGCAGCGCGCCCAGGCTCGGACCGAACCCGTCGTGCAGGTCCCGGCGGAGCCGGCGGCGTTCCTCCTCGCGGGCCAGCACGAGGCGGGCGCGGATGCGCTGCAGGTCGGCGCTGAGCTCGGTGGCCCGCGCCGCCGCCGCGGCCTGCCGTACCAGGTCACCCAGAAGCCGCTGATCGCGCTCGCTCAGGTCGGCGCGGCACAGCACCAGCCGGCCCACCACCTCGCCGCGATAGGCGACGGGCAGCGACACCGACGGACCACGCGGCGTGCCGCGCTGGACCACGGAACGCTCGCCGTTCGGGCGGTCGATCTCCACCCGCACGTAGGCCAGCCGGAACGCCTCGGAGAGCGTCGAGGCGACCGCGACCAGTTGCTCGTCCGGATCGGTGGCCAGCTCCAGCCGCTCGGCCAGCGTCGAGACCGCGGCGTAGGAGTCGTGCCCGCCGCCACGGACGAGCCGTCGCGCCCCCCGCCACAACCAGCCGCGCAACGGCGCGTACAGCAGCGCGACGATCCCGATCGCCGCCAGCGCCGAATCACGCTCGCCCAGCACGCTGCCGGCCACCGTGAACACCGCCACGTCCACCGCCACCACCAGCGCGGCCAGCACGCCGTACGCCAGGGTGGCCGACAGCAGCCGGTCGACGTCGTAGAGCCGGTACTTGGCGACCGCCACGACGACCGCCGCCGACGTGGCCGCGATCGCCAGGCTCATCAGCACCGACGGCACCTGCGGCGGCACCCGCAGCGGCGCCAGCAGCACGGCCGTGTCCACCAGAGCCGCCCACATCAGCCACTTGATCTGTGCCCGCCGCTCCGGATCGGCCGCCCGGTAGCGCCGCACCACCACCGCGAACGGCACGAGCATGCTCACCAGGATCGAGCCGTAGGCCACCTGCAGGATGACTTCCCACCAGGCGTACGGCAGGCGCACCGCGAGCGGATCCAGGCTCAGCCGCGCGATCTCGGGCGGCAACGCGACACCGTGGAAGCGCGACATCACCTCCATGGGCGCGACGACCAGCAGGGCCGGAAGCAGCCCCGTCAACGCCAGACTCGTCACCGCCAGTGGCCGCCAGACCCGGCCGGAAGGCAGCCGTCCATCCGGGAACAGCAGGATCAGCACGGGCAGGGCGAGCAGCATCGCCGCCCCGAAACGCGAATAGAACCAGTAGGCGCCCGCCGCCCCGGGCGCCCCCGGTGCGCCGTAAAGGGCGTAGGCCGCCCACGCCGACGCCATCCCGTCGACCAGCACCAGCAACCCGAAGCCGGTCAGCACCCACGCCACCGCATGCCGCGGCAACATGCGCAGCAGCAGCACGCCGGGCCCGAGCATCGCCAGCCCCGACAGCGCCGCGGGCCACCCCGGGTCCAACTGCGCCGCCGCGGGGATCGGCACGCCCGCCACCCGCGCGTCCAGGGCTACGGTCAACACCGCGATGGCCAGCGCCGCGACGGCCAGCACGAGCGGCACCCGGGTGCGCCCCGTTCCTGTCATGCCCCGTATTACATCCCAAAGCCGTCCTGACCCACCCGGGACCGCAGTCCCAGGACAAACCGGGACACCGGACCCTGCCCGCCCGGGACTACCGGCCACGACCCTGGTGCGAGCCCGCAGAAAGGAACTCCCATGGACCCGCAGCTCACCACCACCCCAGCCACGGCCCGCACCGACGTCCCCCAGTCTGACCAGCCGATCGCCGCCGAACCCATCACGCCCGCCGCCGTCCGCCTGCTCGGCCTCGCGCTCACCGGGGGCACCCTCGCCTGGGCCACCAGCGTCCTCCTCTTCGGCACGGTCAACGAGGGCGTCGAGGAGCGCATCGGCAGCCTGACCGGGGTCGCCTTCCAGCTCGGCCTGTTCGCCCTGCTCGCCGTCCAGATCCGGACCCGCGCCACGGGCGACTCGCGCGTCTCGCGGGCCATGCTCAAGGTCGAGCTCGGACTGCTCGCGCCGGCCACCCTGTGGTCGCTGCTGAACGGTCTGCTGCCCGAGTCCGCCCAGGACCACGTGGCCATGGGCATCCTCGACGTGTTCTGGCCGCTGTCCATGCTCGGCATGCTGGTCATCGGCGTGAAGCTGGCGGTGGCGGGACGCTGGCGCGGCCCGCTGCGCTGGTGGCCCTTGATCGCCGAGAGCTGGTTCGCGGTGACCATGCCGGCACTCATCCTGGCCGGCGAGGACGGGGCCCGCTGGATCGGCGGCGGCCACCTCCTCCTCGGCTACGCCACCCTCGGCCTCCTGCTCACCCTCCGCCCCAGCTTGGTGCTGCCCCGCTGAAGCGCCGACCGTGGGACGGGTGCCTCACCGAGCGCCGCGGTATAAGCCAACCCTCGTAGGCCGCTCAGGAAGCGATGCCAGCAATGGCCCACGCCCGCAGATCATTGTTGAAGGTCATCTACACCCGGAGAAGACGGCTCCCAACTGCCGTCGTTGGCCGACGCAGTCGAATGCCTACCCGCCTTGCTCGTCGTTCGTTCCGTGCCCCGTGCCCATCGTCACGTGCCGCCCTGCCCTCAAGCCGCTGCTGAACCATCAGGCCGAGCGGCGTGTCCGGCCACTTCTTCCATCGCTTGGGACGCTTGACGGCAAGCCGCTCCTCGGCGGCCTCCTCTGCTACGGCATCGACGGGCCCGACAGTCACATCGAGAATCTGGGATACGTGGCGCCTGTTCGCCCGATGAGGTGCCCGCTTGTTCCGGCGGATTCTCTTACGCGAGCCCTTGTCGCTCTGCCCGTAGTTGTTGCGCCGGTCCTTGGTGTAGCTCAGCAGCTTCTTTTCCTGGGGACTTCGCCTGCGCTTCTGACCCACGCTCACCCCTTCGACGAGACCCTGCCCCGATGGCAAAGCGATCTAGAGCCGACGAGCGCCTGGTTATCGGTGCCGCCGCCACGCTCGGTCAGGGCGTCGATGGCGTCACCGCCGAGCAGACGTCTGCGGCTCCTTCGCCCTCGATGGCTCTGAGGTCGATCACTGGGGTTCCGGCGTCTTCGACATCGTCACGAGCCCCCGACCGTGGCGATGCCAACCTTGGCCTCGTACGCCAGATGTGAGGTACAGCGGCCAGGCGTAGCCGCCGAGCACGGCGGCTACGCCCAGTCGGCCACCCGCCCCGGCGGATCGATGGCGGCTGCGGGCGGGAGTCAGCTACCGGCCGGCGGGTACGCCTCGGGGTTTGTCTTGGGGTCGGGCATCTGGTTCCAGGACGGGTCGTCGATGACTGTGCAGGGCTTGACCGGACCGGTGACGAGGTAGCCGCTGAACTGCCACAGGGCTCTGGGCTTCTCCGGGCCCGAGGTCTGGTCCTCGTTCTCGGTGAACTCCATGACGGCCGTCTGCCCCGGCTTGATGTGCTGCGGTCTGATCCGCACCTCGCCGCCGCCCATCTTGAACGCCTTGCCGTTCGGCGAGTTGTCGATCGCCGCGTTGATCCTCTTCCGAACCTCGGGGTCCTTGCTCGCGAGTTCCTCCTTGGAGAACGAGGGACCGGCGTCGGTCTCGCCACGGTCGGGGGCGCACCGGCTGCCGGGCTTGACGTAGGAGACGTCAGCGGTCAGACCGAGTGCTGCCAGGTCCTTCTCCACCTGGGCGGGATCCCTGAACTCGTTGATCTTCAGGGTGATCGTGCCGTCGGCGTTCTTGGCGACGGCGTAGGCCGGGGTCCCCGCCCCGTTCAGGAACGGCACCGCGACGGCCGCCGCCGCGGCGATCCCGGCCACCGCGGCTCCGGCGAGCAGACGCCTCCTGATACGCAGGCGGCGAGCCTCGTTCCGGGCGACGATCTCCGCTTTGAGTTCCATCAGTACGTGCTCCTTGAAGTTCATCGCATTCCTTCCAAGACGAAGGGGGCTATCCCCGGCACGTTCCTCAGCGTGTGGCGGGCGCGGTGCAACCTGGCCCTGGCGGCCCCCTGCCGGATGCCCAGGGCAGTGGCCGCCTCGCTGACCGTGAGCTGGTCGATGACAACCAGTTCCAGCATCGCGCGATCACCGTCCGGTAGTCCGGCCATGGCCTGGAGAGCCCGCCTGGCCACGCTCTCCGCATCGATCCGTTCCTCGAGCTCGGCGACGTCGTCGGAGTCGAGCGGTCTTCGCCCGCCCAGACGGTCGGTCAGTCTCGTCTCCTTGAACGCCCGCCGCCGCTCGGCCGAGAGGGTGTTGCGCGCCACGCCGTACAACCACGCGATCTCGCTGCCCAGCCCGGGCCGGTAGGTGTGGGCGGAGTCGAGCACCGCGACGAACACCTCCGCCACCAGGTCGGCGACCGTGTGCGGATCATCGACCCTGCGGGCGAGGAACGACGTGATCGCGTCGACGTGGCGCCGGTAGAAGACCTCGAACGCTTCCACGTCCGTAGCGATGTCCGCCTGTCTGCGACGCACCGGCCGTGCTCCCTTCGTCGATTACATCCCTTCTTGGTCAGTGGCTGGGAAAACGTTATGAGAGCGAACAGAAGGGGTTGAATGCCGCCTGCAGCGCGTCGCCCAGCTTGGGATGTAGGACCGCAGCTGCCGTCGGCCAGGCGCGGCGGTTGCCGAAGGTGTAGACGTAGAGTTCGAAGATCGTGCTCGGTTCCAGAGTCTTGAGGGCGTACGGGCCGAAGCGGCCCCAGGCCACAAAGGCGGCCGGGGCGAACAGCGCCAGGTTGAAGACGATCGCGGCCGGGTTTCTTGCGGCGGATATGGGTTAGCGCGGCCAGGATCATCGCCACGACTTGGTCAGTGGCGGCCAGCGGGGTCAGGATCGGGAGCCGGGGGCGGTGACGGCGGGCAGGGTCCGCCCGAGCGCGGTGCGAAATCCTAGAAATTGAGATCGGGCTCCAGCTACGTCGACAGCCGACTAGCGGTGTCGTAACAGATGCCTATCGACAAGCTTAAGCAAGCAGACTTTGCCTCGCGGGTTCTCCGGCATGCCCCTTGCCGTCCTGCCGACAAGACTGCACTCATTGACGTCTACGGGCGCACGTATAGAGAAAGATCCCAAGCCCGAGGGTCATGATGACGATCACAAGAGTGACAATCCCAACGCTACCGAGGGCAAAGCCGGCGACGAGAAAGATAGTCCAAACAGCGAAGCCACACACGCAGAGTCCAAGGCCGGCGATCAGTAGCACGACTGGAGAGGGCGGTGGCTTTCTACGCGACATGCTCCAAGGATGACGTACGAGCTTTCCTCGTGTCCTTTTGCGCAGTGTCTGTCGGCGACGATCAAACAGTCGTGCCTGACCGGCCCACCGCCACACAACCACCTGATCGGCCTAGACGTACGGCAGGCCGAGCATTCCCGCTCGGTGAGGTCCGGTGGGCTGCACCAGACCCGGAGGCGCGCGTAGTCGCGTCACTTCAGGAGGTGCTGGAGCCCGCAGAGGCCGCTCGCCCACCGGTCTCGTGTGGGCCCGCAGCGCAGGCCAGCCGCCAAGGTGAGGTAGCGGAGCACGATGTGATCGCCATGGGCAGGATCGTCAAGACGTGAAGCGCTCAGTCAAGCAGTTAGACCCGCAGAAGCCCCTAAGACAGTGTCTTGTTTGGTGATCAATCGTTGGGTTGATCATGGATCCGTTCATCGATCGGCTGGTTCCGGACCAGTTGTGGGAGCTGTTTCAGCGGGTGGTACCGCCGTCGCCGACGCGCCCGCAGGGTGGTGGGCGGCGACGAGCCGATGACCGACTGGTCTTGGCGGCGATCGTGTTCGTAGCGACCAGCGGTTGCACGTGGCGTCAGCTCCCGCCGATCTTCGGCGCTTCCTGGCAGACGGTGCATCGCCGCTTCACCGAGTGGAGCGCCGCCCGGGTGTGGGCCAAGCTGTACCGGATCCTGCTGGACGAGCTCGGCTCGCGCGGAGAGCTGGACTGGTCGCGATGCGCGATCGACTCGGTC